>NZ_RSDT01000003.1:0-683556 GCF_004522605.1 Comamonas sp. A23 | reverse complement strand
ACCGTCCGGTGCGCGTGGACCGCGAGACGCTGGCACTGGGTTACGCAGGCGTTTACAGCTCGTTCCTGCGTCACGCTGAAGTGGCTGCCGCCAAATACGGACTCAAGGCCGTGGATATCTTGGTGGAACTGGGCAAGCGCCGCATGGTCGGGGGGCAGGAAGACATGATTGTTGACGTAGCGCTGGACCTGCTCAAGCGACAGGAGCACGAGCTTACACATCAACCCCCCACTGTGAGCGAAGCTGCTTAAGCGCTAAGGAGATATGAGATGTCCGCTATATCCATTACTGAAGAATCCACAAGCCGTTTCATCACCATCACCGAGAACGGCCAACCCCTGCAACTGCACTACAACGACGTCGGCCAGAGCGGGCAAGTCGTAGTCATGCTGCACGGCTCGGGCCCAGGCGCCAGCGGCTGGGCCAACTTCCACCGCAATATCGAACCGCTGGTGGATGCGGGATACCGTGTCATTTTGCTGGACTGCCCCGGCTGGAGCAAAAGCGACACCATTGTCAGCACAGGCTCGCGTTCCGATCTGAACGCACGCTGTCTTAAGGCGGTGCTGGACGCGCTGAACATCGCCAAGGTTCACATCATCGGCAACTCCATGGGCGGTCATAGCGCCGTGGGCTTTGCGCTGGCCAATCCCGAAATGGTGGACAAGCTCATCCTCATGGGCGGCGGCACCGGCGGACCCAGCGCCATCGTGCCAATGCCCGCAGAAGGCATCAAGCTCATCGGTGCGCTGTACCGCGACCCCACGGTGGAGAACCTCAAGCGCATGATGAATGTGTTTGTGTACGACAGCAGCAGCCTGACCGAAGAGCTGTATCAGCAGCGTCTGGCCAATATCCTGGCCCGCCGCGATCACCTCGAAAACTTCGTCAAGAGCGCCCAGATCAACCCGAAGCAGTTCAGCGACTACGGCGCACGCCTGCATGAAATCAAGGCCAGGACCTTGATCATCTGGGGCCGTGACGACCGCTTTGTGCCATTGGACATCGGCCTGCGCCTGCTATGGGGCATTCCCAACTCGGAATTCCACGTGTTCAGTCAGTGCGGCCATTGGGCACAGTGGGAGCACGCCGAAGTCTTCAACAATATGGTTCAAGACTTTCTCGCTCGCTGACCGGTCAGTGAGCCAGCAAGAAGTGGAAGCAAGCCATTGAGATGAATGCCATGCATGGACAACATGCTCAATGGCTTTTTTGGGATGCAGAGCAGGCAGCGGCCCAACCATCCCTGCCTCCAGCAGACTCCGCCGCCGATTGAGCGCAGCTGGATGCGACAGCCTGGTTGTCAAACGGATATTGGCATCAATCAAGCGAAATTCCGCGTCTCGTCGCGAGGACCATTTCGAAGCATTTCACTCACTGTGATCCTTCTGCAACTCAAACATATCCGCCCGGGTCATGCTCCGCTAGTGGGAAAATTCAGCCCTTACCGAGAGCGGATTGAATTGTCATTTTTTGCCACCGCATCCTCAGGATTCAGCAAAGCCGGAATCTCGGCCACCAGCGCGTCAATGGCCACCCGCAACTTGCAACGCAATTGCCGTGCCTGTGGCCAGAGTGCATGGATCTCGTAAGAGCGGGCTCGATAAGCGGGCAAGATGTGTACCAGCTCGCCACGCTTAGCATAGCTGCTCAGCAGCCAGCAGGGGACCCAGGCAATGCCATAGCCCGCCACAGCAGCAGCGGCAATGGCCTGTATATCGTCCATGCTGATCTGGGTGCGCACCTGCAGGCGGTAGTCCAAGCTGCCGTCTCGCCCAGCAACTGGCGAAACATTCCACGGAGCGACAACACCCGAGTGCGAGTAACTGATGACCGCATGACCATCGAGCTCTTCCAGTTTGCCGGGCGTGCCGTGGCGTGCCAGATAGGCCGGGGAAGCTCCGATGCTGATGTGCTGTGTGCCCAGCAGGCGCGCAGACAAAGTGCCGCTGTCTTGCATCGGGCCTATGCGTATGGCCAGGTCAAACCCCTCCTCGATCAGATCGACTGTACGGTCGCCAAACGACAGATCGATGCTCAGCTGCGGATACAGACGCGTCAGATTCAGCAGTATTGGCGCCACGCACAGCTGCCCAAAGCCTTCTGGCACGCTGACCCGCAGGCGCCCGATGGGCTCCATGCGGCCACTGTCCAGATCCGCCTCGGCTGCATCCAGCTCCTTGAGTGCACGGGTGCAGCGCTCGTAGTAGATCTGTCCTTCCGCAGTCAGGGTCTGGGTACGCGTATTGCGCTGCAGTAGCCGCGAGCCCAGACGTGCCTCCAGCCTGGCAACGGCCTTTCCCACGGCAGAGCGCGTCACGCCAAGCCGCTTGGCAGCAGCAGTGAAGCCGCCCGCTTCCACCACCAGCACAAAGGTGGAGACTCCTTCCAGAGGGTCTTGCACAGTCATGTCAATTGGATCCTTCAACTCCCCAATGATGGGAAATAAGTGCGTAAATTTAAGAATTTTATTCCCATAGACTCGCGTTGAACGTTCTGCGCCAGAACGCCGTTTCCCTTTTCTGGAGTGCGCAACCATGTCCTCGAATGATGTTGATCTCTTGAACACCAGCAGCCTGGAGCCTGCACCGACCCGGCGCAATCGCATTGCGCTGCTATCGGTCTGTCTGGCCGCACTGATGTTCAGCCTTGAAATATCCAGCGTGCCTGTCATCTTGCCCACGCTGGAGTCCGTTCTGCACAGTGACTTCAAAGACATTCAGTGGATCATGAATGCCTACACCATCGCCTGCGTCTCGGTGCTCATGGCCACCGGGACACTGGCGGACCGGTTTGGCCGCAAGCGGATCTTTCTGATCTCCATAGCCCTCTTTGCGTTTTCATCGCTGCTGTGCGGCCTGGCATGGAACACACCGATGCTGATTGCCAGCCGCGTGTTCCAGGGGGCCAGCGGCGGCGCCATGCTGATCTGCCTGGTAGCCGTCCTCTCGCATCAATTTCCGCAAGGCGCCGAGCGCAGCCGCGCCTTCAGCACCTGGGGAGTCATGCTCGGCATAGGCTTGGGCTTCGGCCCGCTGATTGGCGGCATGATCGTCGCCCTATCGGACTGGCGCTGGGTATTCTGGGTACACGTGCTGATTGCCACGCTGACCTTCTTTCTGGCCGCCATCGCCGTGCAGGAATCGCATGACCCAAAGGCCGGCGCGCTGGATCTTGCGGGCATCGTCACTCTGTCCCTCGCGGTGTTCGGCCTGGCCTTCTTTGTGACGCAGGGCTCCGATACCGGTTTTGGCAGCATGTCTGCGCTGGCCGCCATGGCTGTGGGTCTGCTGAGTTTTGCAACCTTTGTGTGGGTGGAACTGCGTGCCCAGAATCCCATGTTCGACTTCTCCGTCTTTCGGGTGCGCAATTTCTCCGGTGCGCTGATGGGCTCCATGGGCATGAACTTCAGCTTCTGGGCGTTCATCATCTACTTGCCCATCTATTTTCAAAGTGCGTTAGGTCAGGATGTCACGGCCGCCGGCGTCTCGCTGCTAGCCTACACCCTTCCCACGCTGGTGTTCCCGGTGGTTGGAGAACGCATCGCCATGCGCTATGGCCCGCGTATCGCCATTCCGCTGGGGTTATTCGCCATCGGCCTTGGATTCATGCTGATGCTCGCTGGCAGCCAGCTCGCCCACAGCCACTGGCTTTACGTGCTGCCGGGCTGCATGATTGCCGGTGCAGGGCTGGGTATCACCAACACCCCGGTGACAAATACCACCACGGCAGCGGTCTCCAGCACACGCGCCGGCATGGCGTCCGGCATCGACATGAGTGCCCGCATGATTACGCTGTCGATCAATATCGCGCTGATGGGTTTCCTGCTGGTGCATGGCGTACAGCAGCACCTGCAAACCGCATTGCGCGACCCTGTCGATGCTGCAGCGCTGCGCGAGATGGCCAACGGCATTGCCTCTGGCAACCTGCAAGCCCTGTACGCCCAACAGGCAGGCGCTGGCGCCGTCACTTCGCCACAGGCACTGACAGACATTGCCCGCGAGGCATTGGTGCACAGCTTTGGCGGCGTAATGCTCTATGCGGCCATCGCCGTGTGGCTGCTGGCACTGGGCAGCTTTGTGATCTTTTCGGGTCGCAGGGCAGCCCGCTGACTTTGATGGCGCTCCATGCACATGGGCAAGAATCGGCTCGCTGATCTGCAACTTGGCAGCCTGCATTTCCATGGGCATCGATTTCCTTCCTGCATAGCAAGCTGCTGGCCTCGACAAGCTCGCCGACATTGGCGGCCGTGTCACGTACTGTGTGCACCAGGCCAGTATCAGCACCCATGCGGAAGTACCACTGCTTGCCTCTCCAGCTCTGGTGCATCTCTCTACCATGCACCTTGTTTCTAATTTTGGTGAATGTCAGTGCAGCACTCCAGGTAGCGTCCACGCTGGTGCCAGTGAGCGGAATAGCGGCCCAATGCGTTGCCGTGGCAAATTCATAGCACGCTCCAAGTCGATCAAAGACTGCCGTACTTTTGCACCGCCTGCGATTTGCTGAATCGTGTCGACGGTTCCTCACGGATAGAAGAGGCACATCGCAATATATTTAAAAATCAGGATATTTATCCCAATAAATTTGTTTAACAAATTTATCGAAACCATCCAGACTCCCTTCAAGACTCATAGAACTTGGAGATATCTGTTGGAGCAAAAGACTTTCAGTGCGCCTGGGCACTTTTTCCGCCCCTCGCGGTCACATGTTGTTGTTATTGGCGGCGGGACTATGGGAGCCGATGTCGCGGTCGTCCTTTGCCGAGGAGCTTGCAAAACGACTGTTGTCGAGCCCGATGCCGACCGGGCTGCCAAAGTCCCTGGGCTGGTCCATCACGGCTTGACCCAACTGGATGCGGCGCAGCAGCTTGCCCACCTGTCCGTCGTCTCGTCATTGGACGACCTCGACTGGAGCTCTGTGGATCTTGTGATCGAATGCATCCCGGAGCGCCTGGACATCAAGCAAGCGCTTTTCAAGCAACTCGAGCAGCGCGCCCGCAAGAATGCATTGCTGGCCAGCAATAGCTCTAGCTTCCCCATTACAGCCATTGCACAAGGCCTGGCAACGCAGGAACGCATGCTGGGTCTGCATTTCTTCATGCCTGCGCACCTGACGCCTCTTGTCGAAGTGGTGTGCGGCGAGGCATCCCGCATGGAATGCGCAGAGAACCTTCATGCCTTCATGCGCCAGTGCGGCATGGTGCCGGTGCTGGTCAAGAAAGATTTGCCAGGATTTTTGGCGAACCGCCTTCAGCACGCGCTGGCTCGCGAGGCTTTTGCACTGATTGAAGCGGGCATTGCATCGGCCGAGGATGTGGATGCAGCCGTGCGCTTTGGCTTCGGCTTTCGCTTTCTTGCAGCGGGCCCCGTGCTTCAGCGCGACCATGCAGGTCTGGAAGTCCACTGCGCCGCTGGAGCGACTATGTATCCGTCTCTGGCGGACAACAAGGAGCCAAGCCCATGCCTTTCGCGAAGAGTGGCTGAAGGCAAGTTCGGCATGAAGTCCGGTGAAGGATTTTTCAAGTGGACCCCGGAGAGCATCGCGCAAGAGAAACAGCGCTACCAGAAGACGCTGCTGGCAGGTCTCGAACTTCTCAAGAGCGAATTGCCTTCCGTGGGCGACGCTGCCGAGCAATAAGAGGAGCGCATGATGAATACACCTCTGATCATCACCGTTGCCCCCAACGGAGCCTACAAGACCAGGGAGCAGCACCCTGAGGTTCCTCTGACTGCCGCCGATCTGGCAAAGACCGCCAAGGAATGC
Organism: Comamonas sp. A23; assembly: GCF_004522605.1. Lineage (NCBI taxonomy): Bacteria > Pseudomonadati > Pseudomonadota > Betaproteobacteria > Burkholderiales > Comamonadaceae > Comamonas > Comamonas sp. A23. Next base: position 677,793 of record NZ_RSDT01000003.1, on the reverse strand, counting down.
CTGGACTCCGGGGCGTCCATGATTCATATGCATGTACGCAAGCCTGACGGCAAGCATTTACTCGATGCCCGCGCCTACATTGAAGCCACTGCTGCAGTGCGCAAAGCAGTGGGCCGGGAACTGGTGGTTCAGGTCACCACTGAAGCGGCACAGGTCTACCAGCCATACGAGCAGATGCGGGTCGCCCGCGAAACGGCTCCGGAAGCGATCTCTGTCGGCTTGCGCGAAATACTCAAACCTGAAGTTCCCGAAGCGGATATCCGGTCCTTCTTCACATGGCTCAAGCAGAGCAATGTGATGACCCAGGTCATCCTGTATGACGTGGCGGACGTGCAGGCCTGGCAGCGCCTGCTTGCAAGCGGCGTCATCCCGGCAAACAAATGGTTTCTGCTTTTTGTACTGGGCCGCTACTCCGCCGGTCAGACCTCTTCGCCCATCGATCTGCTGCCGTTCCTGAATGCCCACGACGATGCCCATCCATGGGCGATGTGTGCCTTCGGCCCTCAGGAAAATGCATGCGCGATGGCTGCTGCAAGTCTCGGAGGCCATGCGCGCGTCGGCTTCGAGAACAACCTGTTCCTGAAGAGCGGCGAGCCGGCAGCAAGCAATGCAGCCTTGGTCGCCCAGGTTTGCGAGGGAGCCGCAGCGCTGGGCCGTCCTCTGGCCACGGCTCACGATATTCGAGGCATGTTCCAGAACTGATCAGCACTTCAAGGCAGCAGCGCCTCTTGTGTCTTCAAGTAGTGATCTCTTGGAGGCACAAGATGCTCTGCCGTCAGGCGGATCAGGCGCTCCCTCGACCCCTCCCCCTGCGCCAGCACCGCCAGCAGCTCGTGATGCTCCTTTTGGGATTGCAGCTGACGCTCTCTGGACATCAGCGTTCCAAATCGAATCGCATGCGTTTGGCGCGCGAAGTCTTCGATGGACTGCGACAGAAAAACATTGCCGCATTGAGCAAACAAAAGCCGATGAAACTCCTGGTTGGTTCGAAAAATGCCGCGCGGGTCCTGTTGCTGGATAGCTGCGTCGTGCCCGGCCTGAATGCGCCTGAGCTGCTCCAGGGCATCATGGTCCAGAGGCAGCGCAATTCTGCGCATCGCCTCCAGCTCAAGCAGCTCTCTCATTTCATAGAGATGAATGACTTCCTCCCTGCTGAAAGCCTTCACCATGGAGCCAATGTTGCGCCTGCGCTCAAGCAGGCCAGCACTTTCCAGCTGAGCCAATGCGTCTCGCACCACATGGCGTTTGGCTGCGAACCTTTCCATCAGATCATCTTCGACAAGACGCACTCTGGGAGCCAAGAGGCCCAGAACAATGTCTTCCTCCAATGTCGCGGCAATCACGGATGCACCGTCCTCGGATGGACGGCGCTCCTTGGCAAAAGCGCCCGTCGGCATATGAACTTAACTCCTTGGAATCGAACCCTTGCGCTGCGTCGCGGTCAAGAAATCAAAGTCTGCGCCACGATCGGCCTGCAAAACAGTTTTCTTGAACAGATGCGCGTAACCACGCTCTGCCACAGGAACTTGAACAGGCTTGGCATTCTGACGCATAGCCAGCTCTTCATCGCTGACCAGCCATTCAATACTGCGCTCGCGCACCGACAGGCGAATTCTGTCCCCGGTTTGCACCCAGGCCAATGGTCCGCCAATCGCCGCCTCTGGCGTCACATGCAGGACGATGGTGCCGAAAGCGGTACCGCTCATACGGCCATCGGAAACACGCACCATGTCTTTCACGCCTTGGGCGGCGAGTTTCTTGGGAATGGGCAGGTAACCCGCTTCCGGCATCGCCGCTGCTTTGGGACCGATATTCTTGAGCACCAGCACATCCTCGGCCTGAACATCAAGCTCGGGCGAGTCGATACGAGCGGCCAGATCCTCTGCATTCTCGAAAACAACGGCACGGCCCTCATGCTCCATCAGCTCGGGGTTCGCTGCGGACTGCTTGATGATGGCGCCTGCCGGGGCAAGATTGCCGTGCAGCACAGCAATGCCTCCCTGTGGATACAAGGGGGCATCCAAAGTCTTGACCACATGCTGCTTGAAGCCGGGGCCGGCCGCCTCCAGCTCCTCGCCCAGGGTGCGCCCCGTCACGGTCAGAGCATCCAGGTGCAGCAGGGGCTTGAGCTCTCGAAGCAGGGTATGCATGCCGCCGGCTGCATGAAAGTCCTCCATGTAGTGGTCGCCGGAAGGCTTGAGATCGAGCAACACGGGAGTATTGCGGCTCATGGCGTCCAAAGCCTTGAGATCCAGCTCGTAGCCCAGGCGACCCGCAATCGCGGCCAGATGCACGATGGCATTGGTCGAGCCTCCCATGGCCAACAACACCCGCATGGCATTTTCGAAGGCAGCAGGCGTGAGAATCTTGTCAATGCTCAGTCCAGCACGCGCCATGTACACGGCCACCTCACCGGATCGCTCCGCAATTCGAATGCGGTCGGCAGTAACCGCTGGAGGAGTTGCACTGCCAGGAATGCCAATCCCCAGAGCCTCTGCAATGCAGGCCATCGTGCTGGCAGTGCCCGCCACCGAGCAGGTACCCACGCTGGCGACGAGCTGATTGTTGACGTCGGAAATTTCCTCAGCATCAATTTCTTCGGCACGAAATTTTCCCCAGTAGCGCCGGCAATCGGTGCACGCACCCACTCTTTCGCTTCGATGCGATCCCGTGAGCATGGAGCCAGTAACCAGTTGCACTGCCGGCAGTCCGACCGAAGCAGCTCCCATCAGCTGAGCCGGCACCGTCTTGTCACACCCCCCGATCAACACGACCGCATCCATGGGTTGCGCTCGCAGCATCTCCTCCGTGTCCATGGACATGAGGTTGCGCAGATACATGCTGGTCGGCTGGGAAAAGCTCTCGTGCAGCGAGATGGTCGGGAAGTCCATGGGCAGACCACCGGCCATCAGGATGCCGCGCTTCACTGCCTCAATCAATTGCGGCATGTTTCCGTGACAAGGGTTGTAGGAGCTGCCTGTGTTCGAGATACCGATCACAGGCCTGTCCAGCGCCTTGTCGGTATAGCCCGCTCCCTTGATAAAGGCCTTGCGCAAAAAGAGAGAGAAACCGCGATCACCGTAGTTGGTGAGTCCTTTGGAAATGCCGCTCGAAGCGGCTTCCGGATGAATCGTGGCTTGCTGGCCTGGCTTGTTCGTCATGGGAGGGTTAACCATTGTTGATGCACTGATTATTAATAATATTATTGATTAAAAGAAAAATCGAGCGCTCAAACAAGAAAGCGCATACCTGAAAACCCTAAAGGAGACTTCATGAAACCCACAGAACTCGTTAATCCGGGCATGCGCCGCCGCAAGCTCATTAACCTGGTTGCAACCGCCCTCGTCGCATCTGGTGCATCGGGAGCAGCCTGTGCGCAAACTGACTACCCCACCAAACCCGTGAGGCTGGTAGTTCCCTATGCGCCGGGTGGAGCGACCGATGTCATTGGCCGCGTTCTTGCCAAGCAGCTTTCAGACGCACTCGGGCAGCAGTTCGTCGTCGACAATCGCGCCGGAGCTGGCGGTAGCCTTGGTGCAGGTCAAGTCGCCAAATCACCTGCCGATGGCTACACCTTGCTGATGGGTGCATTCACAAGCCACACCATCAATGCAGCGCTGACGCCTGCTGCGACTCCTTTTGACATCCATAAGAGCTTCTCTCACATCTCGGTCGTAGGTACCGTTCCGCTAGTATTTGTGGTCAACCCCAATGTTCAGGCGAAGTCCGTCAAGGAACTGGTAGTGCTTGCCAAGGCCAGCCCCGGCAGCGTCACGTTTGCATCCGCAGGCAATGGCTCGCCTCAGCATCTCTCGATCGAGATGTTCAAGCGTCAGACACAGGTTGAAGTCGTTCATGTGCCCTACAAAGGCAGCGGACCCGCTCTTTCCGATCTGCTCGGCGGTCAGGTCAATGCCATGATTGACACCGTTCCTGCCGCACAAAGCCAGATCAAGGCAGGCAAGCTCCGGGCCCTGGCCACCACGACCAAAGAACGCGTTGCCTCGATTCCAGACATCGCTACTGTCGTGGAAGCTGGATTTCCAGACATGCAGGTCAGCTCCATGTTTGCACTTTCGGCTCCTGCAGGAACTCCAGGTGCAGTCATTCAGAAGATCAATTCAGCGCTGAAAGTGATTCTGTCCAAGCAGGATGTCAAGGACTCCATGCTCGCCCAGGGCACTATTGCTACCTACAGCACGCCGGACGAGTCGGCCAAGATCATCAACGCCGAATACGCCAAGTGGGCCCGATTGATCAAAGACAGCGACATCAAGGCTGAATAAGCGAAGATAACGGAGCTCCAGGACGCTGCAGCTCCGCTACCTATACTCTGGTGGTGGAAGCCAACCTATCAACCAAAGACCTGAGAGCGGTAGTAGCCCTGAGCCAGACCAAGAGCTTTGGTCAAGCCGCCCTCCTGGTTCACCTCTCCCAATCTGCGCTGTCGGCCCTGATTGCGCGTGTAGAAGCCCAGATCGGAGCAAGACTGTTTGAGCGCACCACTCGCGCTGTCGAGCTGACCGATGCGGGGCATGTTTTTATTGCCCATGCCCAGGAGATCTTGCGAGATACGCAGCGAGCTCTACAGGCCGTGACGGACACCGTCCAGCTCAGAACGGGATCGGTGACGGTTGCCGCACTCCCCTCTTTGGCCGCCTCGCTGCTGCCAAAGGTCTTTGCCGAATTCACGCGGATTCATCCCGGGGTACGCTTGTCCTTGCTTGATACCTTATCTGGCCCTGCGTTTGATCTCGTTCGTGATGGCAAGGTCGACTTTGCACTCACTGCAGCAGATCCCAAGCAAGAAGACCTCGCCTATGAGCAATTGATGGAGGACCAGTTCTTTCTCATCTGTCCCGATGACCACCCTCTATCCAAGCAGGCAGGTCCCGTCGCGATCGAGAACACCTTGGACTATCCGCATGTCTCCATGCCCAGTTCTGCCAGCGTCCGGCAGTACATTGATGCGGATCTGCACTCAAAAGGGCTTTATTTCGCTCCTGTCTTTGAAGTTGACCATATTGCAACCATCGGAGCCCTGGTCAGTGCTGGTCTGGGCATCAGCGCACTGCCTGAAACAGCCGTATCGCTGTTGCAAGCTGGCCACCTTGTGCAGATTCCTTTGTCGCCCCCTGGAATTCAACGCCCCTTGGGCATGGTGATGCGCCGCCACGCACCTCGAAGCTCGGCGGCCAAGGCATTGGAGGCGTTAATCAGAGCGAGCCTGCACAACCTGGCCTCTCATTCAAGCTAGAGCACTGCTGCAGATTCCGCAAAAGAGAGAGGTCGAAGGGAATGTAAAAAATTCTCCACGAATCGACACGAGCCGCCTGAACCGTCAAAAACCAACAAAAGCTGTGGGAACTTTGTCTTTAGCACTCTCTCTAACGGAGTGCTAATATGAAGATCATGGAAGAAAGGAAACCTGCAATGAAAACTGCCTCCGGCTCCATTGCTACTGCCTTGGCGCCCGCGAACCCCTGGGCGCTGGTACCTCCGCTGGGCAACCTGGATGCCTATATCTCGGCGGTCAATCGTATGCCAATGCTCACCCTTGAGGAAGAGCAGGACTACGCTCGCAAGCTCAAAGAACACAATGATCTGGACGCCGCCGGGCGTCTGGTGATGTCCCACCTGCGTCTGGTCGTCTCCATCTCGCGCCAGTACCTGGGCTATGGTCTGCCTCACGGCGACCTGATTCAGGAAGGCAATGTGGGCCTGATGAAGGCTGTCAAACGATTCGACCCCGATCAGGGCGTGCGTCTGGTCAGCTACGCCATGCACTGGATCAAGGCGGAAATCCACGAGTACATTCTGAAGAACTGGCGCATGGTCAAGGTCGCCACGACCAAGGCCCAACGCAAGCTGTTCTTCAATCTGCGCTCGATGAAGCATGACCTGAAGTCCGATGCTGCCATGGCGGACGAAGAGCTGGCCCTGCGCGAGACGCTGACCTCGAACGAAATTGACGCGGTTGCTGCCAAGCTCAACGTCAAGCGCGAGGAAGTCATCGAGATGGAAACCCGTCTGGCCGGCGGCGATGTGCTGCTGGATCCTTCTCCCAGCGACGACGGAGAGCAGGCCTTCGGCCCCATCGCCTACCTGGCTGATGCCAGCCACGAGCCTACCGCCATGCTTGAATCGCGTCAGCGCGATCATCTGGCGACCGATGGTCTGGTCATGGCCCTGGAGGGACTGGATGACCGCAGCCGCCGCATCGTTGAAGAGCGCTGGCTCAAGGTCAATGACGACGGCTCTGGCGGCATGACGCTGCATGAGCTGGCTGCCGAATACGGTGTGAGCGCCGAGCGCATTCGCCAAATTGAGGTAGCTGCCATGAAAAAGATGAAAAAAGCGCTGGCCGAGTTTGCGTAAACGCCAACTTGCGCTCCAAGCCTTTAAAAGGCTGAAATGCTGAACCTCAAACCCGGATAATTTCCGGGTTTTTTATTTTTCGGCATTGATGCATGTTCTCATGCACACCGATCGCCTATCAAGAATTCAAAAGAGACCTGCCATGCCTATTCGCACTTCGCACATCTTGAAGAACCTGTCCCGCCGCAACCTGGTTGCGGCAGGAGTCGCCATGGTGGCGACAGCAATGGCTCCGGCCGTCCTGGCAGCCGACAACTGGCCCGACAAGCCCCTTCATCTGATCGTGGGCTTCCCCGCAGGCTCCTCGCCCGACCTGACAGCCCGTGCATTGGCCGAGCCATTGGAGAAGAAGCTGGGTCAGACCATCATCGTGGAAAACCGCGTGGGAGCCGGCGGCAATATCGCCGGCGAATATGTCGCCAAGGCTGATGGCTACACCTTCAGCGTGATGATCAACGGCAATATGACCATTGCCAAGATGCTCAACCCTGCCGTGCGCTATGACCCCATCAAGGACCTGCAGCCCGTGAGCCTGATCGGCGTGGCTCCGCTGGTACTGGTGGCCCCTGCGTCGGCCCCACAAGGCAAGGCCTTTATGGAAGCGGCCGCCAAGGCTGGCGACAAATGGAGCTATGGCTCGCCCGGTGTCGGTACCGTGGGCCATCTGGGCATGGAACTGCTCAAGAGCCGCTCGGCCATCAAGGCCGTGCACGTGCCCTATACCGGCTATCCTCAAGTGTTCAACGGCATTCAGGGCGGCGATTTGAAGCTGTCCATGCTCCCTCCGGCACTGGCCATGGCACAGATTCAGGCCGGCAAGCTGCACGGCATTGGCGTAACCTCTGCAGCACGCAGCCCGCTGGCTCCCGGCCTTCCCAGCCTCAAAGAGCTCGGCGTCAACAACTTTGATCTGGAAATCTGGAACGCCGTGGCTGCGCCCAGGTCCATGCCCAAGGCCCATGTGGACAAACTGGCGGCTGCCGTCAGCGAGATCGTGCGTACGCCCGAGATGCGCCAGAAGCTGTCCATGCAAGGCTGGCAAGCCGTGGGCAGCTCGCCCGAAGGCCTGAGCAACCGCATCCAGCAGGATGTGAAGGCGCTGGGCACCATCATTCGCGAGCAGGGCATCACGGCGCAGTAAACACGCCCCCTGAGCCGCTTTGCGGCTTCCCCCGAGGGGGGACGACAGCCTCACTGCGCGGCGGCGCTTGCTCGCTGTCACGCAGATGACGTGCGCCAGTTTTCCTCCATCCCACACGCTGAAGCGACTGCGGGTATCAACGAGAGCTACTGCGGCGTCCTTTATCATGCGCCCGACAGGCATGGGTTTACGCTATGCCGTCGGGCGCATTGTTGTATCTGGGGCAGCGCCACCGCTTTTGGAGCCTTCATGGACGCTGGTACCTGGTTCACGCAGCTCAATGCCTGGCAAGTCATGGCATTGGGCCTGGTTTTTTTCGGGCTTATTTATCTTCTGGGCGGCCTGCTCATGGGCGCTCTGACGGCATCTCTTGCCCGTGCCGGTATTGGTAGGCCACTGGATATACGTCCGCTCAAGCCCGACCAGTTGCAACGTGAATGGCGCCAGTCCTTTCATTCCATACTGATCTTCGGCATAGGCATGATCGTCCCCTGGGGCTTTCTGCAACTGGGCTGGGCCCAGCTCTCGCCCACAGCCAGTGCTGGACGCATCGTTGTGGAGATCTTTGCGCTGCTGATCTGGAACGATGTGCACTTCTGGATCAACCACCGCCTGCTGCACACGCGCCGCCTGGTGCGCTATCACGGCGACCATCATCGCTCCGTGGTGACCACGCCCTGGTCCACCTACAGCTTTCACCCCATCGAGGCGCTGATGCTGGGCAACATCATCTTGCTGCCCATGCTGGTGCATGACTTCTACTTCTGGTCGCTGGCCTCGGTGCCGGTGCTGAGTCTGATCCTGAATCTGATCGGCCACTCCAACTACGATTTTTTCCCCTCAGTCTCAGATACCCATCCACTGGCCGCCAGCCGCCGTCACCATCTGCACCACGCGCGCCCGGCAGGCAACTATGGCTTTGCGCTGGCCTTCATGGACCAGATCATGCGCACGCGGGTCGCAGACAACACCCCCAAAAGCTCCAGTCACTGAATGAGCAGGCACCCAGGCCAGCGCCGGTATCCAGTCCTGCGCCACTGGCGGGACTGGCAATCCGTCTTCTACATGATTCTGCTGCCGCTGCTCGTGTGGTGGCAGTGGAGGCATGGCTTCAGCTTCATTCTCTACAGCATCGAGCTGTTTCTGACATTGGGAGTAGGCGTGATTCATCACAACCACACCCATGTGCGCATGTGGTGGGGGCGCTGGACCAACCGCTTCACCGATTACTGGCTGACCCTGCTTCAAGGCCACCCCACCTTTGTGTTCTGGCCCGCCCATGTGGCCAATCACCACCGCTTTCGCCACGGACCGCGCGATCTGGCACGCACCTACCGGCCAGAATGGGGCGGCGATACCAATCATCTGTGGGGCTATCTGATGCACCCGGTGCAGGCGGCTTTCGTGCTGTATCCGCTGTTCTTTCGCTGGCTGAACAATCTGCACCGTCACTGGCCTGGCGCCTTTCGCTACTGCATGGGGCAATACACGCTGTGGCTGGGAAGCTGGAGCTTCTTTCTCTGGCTGGACTGGCAAAAGGCGTTGATCTTCATCATTCTTCCCCAGTTGCACGGCCTGCACTGGCTGCTGGCTACCAACTATCTGCAGCATGCCCACGCCGATGGAAGGCCGATGACCAGAGCGCAGCGCAATACTCCAGGTATCGAGCTGAACTACGCGCGCAACTTTGAAGGCCTGGTCAACCCCCTGCTTTTTAATATTGGCCTGCACACCGCGCACCATGAATGCCCGCATGCCCACTGGTCCGAACTGAGCGGGCTGCATGAGCACATTTACCGCCAACGGGTCACACCTGCATTGAACGAAGGTGGCCTGCTGCCTTATATGGGACGCGTGTTTGTATTGGGTCTGGTCTGGCCCGCGGCAAGAACCCAGCCGCAGATGCCGCCCGACGCTGTGAAGTAAAAACCTGTTGAGGATCTATGCCTGTTGCCTATTCCAAGGTCTATCTGCAATCTGCCGGCATGTTTCTGCCTGGTGCCCCGGTGGACAACGCTGGCATGGATGCGTTTGTAGCACCGCTGAACCGCATCTCCGAGCGCATCAAGCGCCGCATCCTGGCCGAAAACGGCATCCAGACCCGCCACTACGCCATTGATGGCGAAGGCCAGACGGTGTTCAGCAACGCCCGCATGGCTGCCGGCGCCATCGAGGAGACCCTGGCCCTGGCCGGCAAAAAGCTCGGCGATGTCGGCTTTCTGTCCAGTGGCTCCTCGGGGGGCGATGCGCTGATGCCCGGCTTTGCCAGCATGATTCAGGGCGAAATGGCCGCCCCGCCCATGGAAACGCTTTCCGTGCATGGGGTCTGCGCCGCCAGTGTGGGGGCCATGCAAGCCGCAGCCATGGCCGTGGAGAGCGGCGCCCATGCACTGGCCCTGTCGGTGGCCAGCGAAATGCCCTCGCGCCTTTTCAAGCGCTCGCGCTTTGCAGCCCAGGGCTATGACACCGATTTCGACGCCCACTTTCTGCGCTGGATGCTGTCCGACGGCGCGGGCGCCGTGTTGCTGGGCGGCCCCAAGGCCCTGCCCCAGGCCAACGGACTGCGCCTCAAGCTCAAGTGGACGCACCAGCGCAGCTTTGCCGGCGACTACCCCGTGTGCATGCAGCTTGGCATGACGGCCGATCGCGGCAAAAGCCATCTGGACTTCCCTGCCTGGAGCGATGCCGAGGCCGCAGGCGCTCTGGCACTGCGCCAGGACATTCGCCTGCTGCCACATCTGTTCGATGTCTGCATTCACGAATATGCAGCCCTGGCCCACCAGGGCTGGGTGCCCGAGCGCGGCATAGACCACTTTCTCTGCCACTATTCGTCGGAGCGCTTCATTCCCGTGGTCGACGAGCTGCTGGGCAAGGCCCAGCTCAGCATTCCACGCGAGCGCTGGTGGAGCAATCTGGCCTGGCGCGGCAACACGGGTGCAGCCTCCATCTTCATCATGCTGTCGGAGTTTCTGCAAAAGCAGGGCCAGAGCCTGAAAGCAGGCGACACCGTACTCTGCTTCATCCCCGAGTCGGGCCGCTTCACCGCAGGCTACATGCTATGGGAAGTAGAGCTGGATGCGATTACCGAGCAAGCTCCAGAGGCCAGTTTCCCGTGGAAATCTGCACAGTCAGCGGCGCTGCCGGATGATGCTCTTCCCGATGTATCCACCATCGCCGCTCCCCATGACCCGGCCGCTGCGCCATCGCAGCTGGCGCCACTGCTAACCGAGCTCGCCAGCATCTGGCAGGACTACCGCAGCAATGTCTGGCGCACGCCCCTGCTCCAGCGCATGCGCACACGCCAGTTGCAGATCACCGACTATCTGCGCTGGATGAGCCACTGGATTCCCCAGGTGCGCGAAGGCAGTCTGTGGATGCGCGAAGGCGCGGCCTCGCTGACCGGTGACTACGCCACGCTGGCCTCGCTGATCGACCTGCATGCAGGTGAGGAGCAGAACGACTTCAAGATTCTGCACAGCGACTATCTGAAGGCCGGCGGCACCGAGACCGACATCAACCGCCTGCGCCGCAACCCCGGCGGCGAAGCGCTCAATGCCTATCTGCACAGCCTGGCTGCCACGCCCAACCCGATCGGCCTGCTGGGCGCCATCTACATCATCGAAGGCACGGGCCAGCGCATCGTTCCGAGCCTGCTGCCCCTGCTACGCCAGAGCCTGCCGCTGCCGCCCGATGCCTTCCGCTTTCTCGAATACCACGGTGCCAACGACGAGAACCACCTGGAGCGCTGGCTGCTGGCCGTGCAGATGGCGCTGGAGCTGGACAGTGAAGGCACGGCCCAGCAGGCCATACTGCAGACCGCACGCAACACGGCCGCCATGTACCTGATGCAGTTCCAACATGTGCTGGCCGAGCGATAACTAGAAGCAGCAAAAAGCACCGGGAGGATTCATGAAGAACGAGTTCAACGACCATGTCTGGGACGAGCGCGACCCCAGCCCCTGGCTGGCGCTCTACCTCGACCAGAGCACACCTTTGCCCGATGACGTCAAAGCCGCCTGGCTGCGCGACTGCAGCAGCAGCTCGCGCCAGTTCTTTCTGCCGGCCATGCGGCCGCTGGCGCGGCTGTCCATGATCGTCATTCAGGCGCTGAAGATCTTTCTGCCCAAGCGCTGGTCGCACTCCATGCTGCTGCACCGCCTGCTGGCCTTCGGCATGAAGAAGTTTCTCTCGCCAGAGGCCAACTGGCTCATCATGCGCCACTTTCATCTGGGCTCCCAGGTACTGGCCTTCGTCGCCGCCAATGCCCCGACCAAGGTCAGCACCGCGCCCTTGATGCCCATGGAAATCGACGATGTGAAGGACGAGCTGTTTCTCAAGCACGACCTCAACCTCTTCAACTTCGTGATTCGCCTGAACAAGGCACTGCGTGAGAACGGGCAGGAACTGGTACCCGTGGCCGAGCCCGATTTTTCCATGATCCGCGAGCCCGATCTCAGGCTCGAAGACATGCCGCGCGGGCGCTTCAACGTCATCGACCTGCAAAGCGCCATCGAGCTGTACACGCCCATCTACCAGCTGCTGCTGACCGACAACGACTTCTGGCGCGCCAGCAACTCGCTGCAGCTCGACGAAACCGTTGCCATTTACTGCGCCAAGATCCTGGCCTCGCCAGAGCATCTGGTGCTGCTCAACAACAAGCATCCCATGGTGCCGCTGTCCACCCTGTATGCGGCCTACCGCCTGGTGCTGCACGGCCTGTCCACCGAGATGCTGCACTCGCTGCTGACACGCATGGCCAACGGCGAGCACCCCATTCCCGCGCGCGAGCTAGCCAAGATGCACCGGGCCGCCGAGACGGTGATGGATCAGACCGCCGCACAAAGCTGAACCATGGACCCACAGAGCAACCGCATCACAGGCGTTCGCATCGACGAGCAGACCATCTGGCTGGCACTAGCAGATGGACGTGAACTGGCCGAGCCCATCAAACGACATATCCGCCTCGAAAAAGCCACACCCGAGCAACGCCTGGCATGGGTGCTGAGCGACGAGGATCACGGTCTGAACTGGCCGGCGCTGTGGCAGCCATCTCCCGAAGGCATGGTCAGCGTCTGGGACCTGGATCAGGACAGTCTCTACAACCAGGCTATGGGCGCGCTGCTCGCCGCCCAATGGGACATCACCCGGATATCTCCGGTCCAGCGTGAACTGGTGGCTCTGTGGCGCATGGAAGCCGATATCAACAACGGCGGCTTTCTGCAGTTTCTGGGCAACTGGGGAGTGGAGAACCATCAGCTCACCCTGCAGGCTCTGCAGGCCATAGGCGCTCCCCTCACGCATCAATGTCTGCAAGACATGTTTGCGGTACTCAAGCGCTTCGAGGAGACGTCAGAAAATGTGGACTTCTCCGATCTGCCTGCACTGCTGACGGACGCCGAGCATGAGCAGTTGCAGGAACTGGAAGAAGCCTTCTGGGACTACCCGGAGCCTTTGAACAAGCTGGTGGTCATGCACTACGGACCCGTCCAATGAAGTCTGAAAACAAATCCAGCAAGACCTATTCGCTGGCATTTCGCAAAGCCCTGGTGGACGAAGCGCTGAATCGCACACCAGGCGGCGGGTTTCCGGAGCTGGAAAAGCGCCACCACCTCAAGCCCGGCACCCTGTTCGACTGGGTCGATGAGCTGGGCCCGACACCGCCGCCTGCGCCTTTTTCTGCACTGCATTTCTGGATAGGCAATACGCCGCTGGGCGAGCCGGAATTTGCCCGCTACTTTGAACATGCAGACAGTTACTGGGATCTGGAAGTCGAAGACATCGAGGGCAGCAGCGAAGATGTCACGGGTTGCGCTTTCTGCCAGGACCTGGGCAGAAAATTTCTGTTCGACGAAGACCTGCTGCTGGTGATCTGGCTGCCCGAGCCGGTCCCTGTCGCCACCATAGTGGGGCAAAGCACACTGGACTCCGACGCATCACTCGCGCTCATCGTGCAGGCCTGCGAGACCCAAGACATTCACACGGCCAACGCCATGTTTGTCTATGCCGACCCCTGCGAGACGATCACCGATCCAGACAAGCTCTACAACGGACTGAGCTACATGGGTCTTTTTGACGACTGACGCAGCTCAGGCGCTTTTTCATCTTCTTCATGCAAGACTTGATTGCCCAGATTTCGCAGCAATGGCTGCAGCTTCCGGATTGCCAGGCCGAACACAAGGACGCTGCCAGAACACGCATCAGCAGCAGCGCAGCAGCCGGCTCCATGGATGTCGAATTCTTTGTGCACCACGGTGGCAACGGCGCTTTCTCGGCCACCAGATATGAGGAGGCCATGCAGTTGGGCGCCGAGCACAGGCTGCATGCCTGGATCACGCTGCGCGATGCTGCCGGTGAAGTCATACACCATGAAGTCAGCTGCAACCCCGGGCGCTTTGCACAGCTGCTGCATGAGTGGCGCACAGCGCCTGATGCAGCGCCGGCACAGGTCACCATCCAGGCCATGGCCCGCAGTCCATATACCGACGAGACTGAAGCCTGTGTACCTGCGATGGATCAGGATCTGAACCTCGGCATGCTGGACACGCTTGCCGATGCCGGGCCGGCGCTCGAACAGCTGCAGGCCGATGTGGCGGCCATCGACCCCGTGCGCCTGCTTCAATCCTGGCCACGCGATGGTCGCGGACGACTTGCGGCGCGCACCACCGCCATACTCGCGGCCTATGGCCCCGCCACACGCAAGCGCCAGCCCTGCCTGATGGTTCGATCGGTGATGCAGTCAAAAATGCCCGGCTGGCAATTGCTTCTATCGTCCGAGTTTCTCTACAACTGCCGCCATCAATGGAGCGATGCCCGCTGGCTGTGGTCGTCAGCAGACGCCCCCAAGGACTCCGCGCTGGAGCGCAAGGCACGCCGGCTGATGGCGCAGGGCAAGATCAGCGAGGCCTGCGCACTGTATGGCATCGAGCTGCACGAACGCGTGCGAAGACTGGCCGAAGGTCAGTCATTCCAGCGCTTCTCGCCCGTACCAGAGCCTTGGGTGCAAGAGCTGCAAGCGGCGCTTCTGCAATTGGCACCATGGCGTCTCGCAGCGGGGCTGCAACGCATACAGGAACATCTGACTCAGGCCAACCGCAAGGCGCCCAAGCCCGGCAGCTGGGAGCGCAAGCTGTTCTGGTTTTCGGGCCAGCGCCAACAGGCGCGCTGGGGCCCCGGAGTGCGCTTCAACGAAGATGGCAAGCCGGAGCTGGACCTGATCGTCACCGCATCCAACGAGCATTTTCCCGAGCCTGACTGGAAGCAGCAGCCACACTAATCCCGTCAAACCACTGCCAGCCAGTCCCGCACCTGCTCGGCGGGCATGGCGCGCGAATGCAGCCAACCCTGGAAAAACTCGCAGCCGATGTCGCGCAGCAGCTGCAGCTGATCGAGTTCTTCGACACCTTCGGCCACCACCTCCAGATCCAGTGCATGGGCCATATGCACAATGCCGCCCATCAACCTGTCACGGCAGGGCGAGGGAAACAGGAACTCCCGCCCCAGCTTGACGCGCTGCAGCGGCAGATATTGAAGATAGGCCAATGACGAATGGCCGGTGCCGAAATCATCCAGCGCAATCGTCACTCCCAGCCGAGCCAGCCCCTGCAGCACTTCGCTCCCCTGAGCGGGATTGATCATGGCCTGGGATTCGGTCACTTCCAGCTCCAGCCATTGCGGCGGGACCTGATAGCGCTGCAGACAGCTGCTGACCTGCTCGACCAGATTCACCTGCCGCAGTTGATAGGCAGAAAGATTGACCGCTACCCGCAACGGCGTACCGGCCTTGAGCCACAAAGCGATCTGCTTGCAGGCTGCGTCGAGCACATAGTTGCCCAGAGCCACGATCTGGCCCGAGGCCTCGGCCACCGGAATAAAGCGCGCCGGACTGACATTGCCCAGCAAGGGATCATGCCAGCGCAGCAAGGCCTCCACAGCCACCACAGCGGCGCTCTCGACCTTGACCTGAGGCTGGTAGTGCAGTTGCAAGCCACCATAGCTGAGCGCCATGCGCAAGCGCTCGGCCAGTTGCACGCGTTCGGCCATTTCCTTGCCCATGGCGGGTTCGAAAAACACCGCATGGCCGCGCCCCTGGCCCTTGGCGCTGTACATGGCCATATCGGCAAAGCGCATCAGGTCGTCGCCAGTCTGCGCATCGTCGGGATAAAGGGCAATGCCCACGCTGGCACCGAAATCCAGCGCCAGCCCGTCATGCTTGAAGGGGATGGAGAGCGCCGCCAGTATCTGCTCGCTCCAGAAACGGGCCCGGGCCGCATTCTCACCCACCAGCAGCACCATGAATTCGTCGCCACCCAGGCGTGCCAGCACGCCCTCGCTGCGCAGCTGGGACTTCAGCCGCCTGGCGACCTCCCGCAGCAGTTGATCGCCTGCTGCATGGCCGTAGCCGTCATTGATGGCCTTGAAGTTGTCGAGATCAAGTTGCAGCAGGGCCAGTGCTTCGCCGTCGGCTTGCGCGAGCTTGAGTTGCTCCTGCAGCTCCTGGCCGAATTGCCAGCGATTATTGAGTCCGGTCAGGGTGTCCTTGGTGGCCTGAAACTTCAGGCGTTGCTGCATCTGATGCAACTCCGTCACATCGCGCACAAAGGCTATGGCCAGACCTTTGTCGTCATCGCCAAAATAGCCAAGAGCAATGTCCACCGGCACGGCATTGCCCTGCTTGCGCTGCAGCCACAGCACGCCACCCAGCCCCATGGGCCGGCGCGATGGCTGGGCGAAGTAGCTGCGCAGGTAATGGCCATGCCCGGCCTGAAACTCGGGCGGCAGCAGCGTGTCCAGCGCCTGCCCTTCGAGCTCGCCGCGCCCGTAGCCTGAAATGGCCTGCATGGCGGCATTGGCCGTCACGATGTTCCCGTCACGATCCACGAGCAAAATGCCGTCCGGAGCGGCATCCAGCGCCTGCTGCTCACGCCGGCTCAGCATGGCGGAAAGACTCACCCCCTCCTGCCAGGCCGACATGGCCAGTCGCAGCCGGCGCTGACAGTCCGCCAGCGCTGGTTCAGACACCGGTTTGAGCATTGAAGAAAAAGGGCACTCGGCCATACACAGACTCCAGATATCCACTCTGGCGTCCCTGCGTGCAGCCACTCCCCATGCTGCATCAACGGCCTGCATGCCCAACTCTAGAAAAGTCGGATCGAGCCTTGCCAAGTGTTTGAAGTCGCTCACTATGCGCGCGACATCGCACGCTCTCCTTGCGCTATATCAAACACCAACATGTAACAATAATTTTCAGAATTCGAGACCAATGCTGCTGGTCGCGACAGCTTCAGCCCAGCAGTGCCTTCACGTCCTGAGTCAGCAACTGCGGCCCCGCGCCGTAGCGCTCGTACACGCGCAACCGGCCCTGGGGATCGAAAAGATAGGTACCGGCCGAATGATCGAGGGTGTAAGTTCCGTCAACCTTGCCTGGCACCTTCTTGAAGAAAATCTTGAAATCCTTGGCCACGGCAGCAATCTCGTCGGCCGTACCGCTGAGCCCTACAAAGCTCTCGTCGAAGTTGGCCAGATAGGCCTTGAGCACCTCAGGCGTATCACGCTCGGGATCCAGAGACACAAACACGGCCTGCAGCTTGTCGCCATCGGTGCCCAGCGCCTGCTTGACTTCAAGCAACTCCTGCAGCGTGGTGGGGCAGACATCAGGACACTGGGTGTAACCGAAGAACACGGCCACCACCTTGCCCGAGAAGTCCTTGAGGCTGCGCTTTTTTCCGTGGACATCGGTGAGCGGAATGTCCTTGGCGTAGTCTGCGCCCGTCACATCCACGCCCTGAAACTTGGGCTTGCTATCGTCCTTGCAGCCAGTCAATGTCAATGTGGCCGCACCGGCCAGTGTTGCGGCGCCTAAAGCGCCGAGTACGCGCAGCGCAGCTCGTTTATCCATGGTCGATCAGGCTAGGTAGTGATCCACCAGCAGCGCAGCAAACAGCAGGCTCAGATGGATCAGGGAAAAGCGGAAGGTCTTGCGTGCCAGCGCATCCGAGTAGTTGCGCAGCAGTGCCCAACCATAACCGCAAAAGCCCAACCCCAGAATCACTGCGGCAAAAAGGTAGAGATAGCCACTCATGCCCACCACAAAAGGCAGCAGACAGCCGGCAAACAGCACCAGGGTATAGAGAAACACCTGCAGCCGCGTGAAGGCATTGCCATGCGTGACCGGCAGCATGGGCAGACCGGCGCGGCGGTAATCCTCCACTCGGTACAGCGCCAGCGCCCAGAAATGCGGCGGCGTCCAGAGAAAGATGATGAGAAAAAGCAGCAGGGCTTCATGCCCAACCTGCCCCGTCATCGCCGCCCAGCCCAGAACGGGCGGCATGGCACCCGATGCCCCGCCGATGACGATGTTCTGCGGCGTCAGGGGTTTGAGCACCAGCGTGTAGATCACGGCGTAGCCGATGAAGGTGGCCAGCGTCAGCCATAGCGTGAGCGCATTCACGGCCAGCAGCAAGATGGCGGAACCTGCTGCGCACAGCAAGGCCGAAAACAGCAGGGCCTGGGAATGCGAGAGCTCGCCGCGCGCCGTGGGCCGCCAGGCCGTGCGCTTCATGCGCGCATCGATGCTGCGCTCGACCAGGCAGTTGAAGGCCGCTGCCGCTGCCGCAACCAGCCAGATGCCCGCGCAGGCCGCCAGCATGCGGCCCCAATCCTGCCAGCCGGGAACGCCCGGCACGGCCAGCACCATGCCGATGAAGGCGCAAAAGACGATGAGCTGCACCACCTTGGGCTTGGTCAGCGCGTAGTACTGCACCCAGCGCGAAGCAGCCGCTCCTGCAGCCGGAACAGCGCCGTTCAAATCCGAGATTTCTGCCTGCATGCGGCCCTCCTCGCTGACTGTGATTCAGATGGCTGGCAGTGCCTTGCGAAAGCAGGCTAAAGCCGGTTTCAACACCTATTTCTGTGCTGCATCGACCGTAGCCCGCCCGGCCTCGTCCCATGAGGCAGAGGCGCGCAGCAGCCGCTCCAGATCGCGCCTGGCCTTGCCGGCCGTGGCTTTATCCATGCTTGCTGGAAAGCGCATCATCCAATGACCCTGCGGATCGACCACATACAGATGCTCGTCCAGTGCATGCCCGACCTCGGGCTTGAGCCAGTTGCCGATGACTGCAGCGGGCACACGTACCGTTATGGCTTGCTCGACAGCCGGCAGGATTTTTTCAGGCACAGGCTGCTGGTCGCTGATGAGCCAGACCCAGTCCAGCCGGTCTTTTTCACGGCCCAGGGTTTCACGCAGCTGGCGCTGCAGATAGAGATGATCCTGACAGCGTTGCCCGCAGTCCCCGGCACTGGTGCTGAGCAGCAACCACTGGCCCTTGAGGCTGCTCAGATTTACGCTGCGTCCGTCCAGCGTATTGGCCTGTACCTCGGGCAGACCGGGCTGCTCGGCAATCAGCTCACCATAGCTGCGCTGCTGCGAAGGACGCAACACGTAGTAGGTGAAGTAGGAGGCCAGCACCGGGGCCGCACAGACCAGCAGCACGGCCAGCATCTTCCAGCGACCGCTGCGCGCCAGCTGCTCCTGCTGTGTGCGGCTTTGTGCGGGATCGGGCAGGCCGTGGACCGCAAAGCTCAGCGGTTCATCCCTCGGGCTGCGCTGCGCGGCGGCCGGGGTAAAAGCGTCGGACGAGTTGAAACCAGACATAGAGCAACACCACCAAGACACTGAGTCCGAACCACTGAAAAGCATAGCCGTAGTGCTTTTGCACACCGGCATTGATCTGCGGCCAGTCGCGCAGCAAGCCTTCGCTGGCGCTGCCGCTTTGCACCACGCTCAGCGCCAGCAGCGGCAAGCCGCTTTGCTGCGCCCACAGGGCAATGTCTGCATTCTGTCGGATGCGCGACTTTTGCTCATCAGGGTCTGCCCCGCCATGGGCCGCTTCCAGCTCCATCAGCCTGGACGGCGGTGCCTCCAGCCTGCCCTCGATGCTGACCAGGCCTGCAGGCGTCTGCACCTCGGGCAGGAGCGCGCGGTCCATGAAGTTGCGTGGTGCCCAGCCACGCTGCACGACGACGACCCTGTGCCCGTGAGGCGCACTCAGTCTGAAAGGCGTGAGCACATAGAAGCCGGCTCGACCCTGCATCTGCCGGTTGTCCAGAAACACGGTCTGCTCGGCCAGCCACTGGCCCTGCAGTTGCACGGGTCGATGCAGCAGCGTCGCCTGTTGCGCTTGGCCGATGGATTCGGATGCCAGCGGCACTTCTGCTGCCAGTTGTGCGTTATGCCAGGGCTCCAGCACCTGTTGGCGCGTGATGGCATCAAAGATGGCCTGCTTCTGCGCTGCCCGGCCCAGTTGCCAAAAGCCCAGCGATGCTGTGGCGGCCACGCAGATCAAGGCCGCCGCAGAAATCAGTAGAAACCGCCAGAGGTCTGGAAATCGGGAAATGCGCACCAGATAATCCGTTCATGAAATTCGTGATCATTCTCGCCTTTCTCGCCATTTTGGCGAGTCTCGGCAGTGCGCTGTTCTTCATGATGCGCAGGGGCGACGACAGCGAAAGCTCGGAGGCCGACGACGCCGAGCGCAGCCGCAAGATGTTTCGCGCCCTGGCCCTGCGTGTGGCTTTGTCGGTTGCGCTGTTTCTCTGCGTTCTGATGGCGGCCAAGCTGGGATGGATACAGCCCACGGGCTGGCAGCCCGGGCAATAGACCACTTTGAGTCGCGCAGGATAACGCTCCTAAAACAAAAGCGCCTTGCGCCTTCCACTCATCGAATTCAGCATTGTTTAATGCTGAAACTGATGTTGGTCATGCGCAAGACGCTTCTATTTTTGAATGTCTTACATCCAGTACACGAGGATGTAGAGAAAGACCCAGACCACGTCCACAAAGTGCCAGTACCAGGCAGCCCCCTCAAAGCCGAAGTGGTGCTTGTCGGTAAAGTCCCCCTTCATCAGGCGTATGGTGATGAAGAACAGCATCAGCATGCCCACCAGCACGTGGAAGCCGTGAAAGCCCGTCAGCATGTAGAAGGTGGAGCCGAAAACGCCCGAGTTGAGCTTGAGGTTGTAGTCGTTGTAGAGATGGTGGTATTCGTAGCCCTGCACGCAGAGGAAGACGAAACCCAGAATCACCGTCATCCACATGAAGCTGATGCAGCGCGCGCGGTTGTTGACCTGCAGCGCATGGTGGGCGATGGTCAGCGTCACGCCCGAGCTCAGCAGCAGCGCCGTGTTGATGGTGGGCAGCCAGAACGGGCCCACGGTCTTGAAAGGCTCGACAATATTCGCGGGCGACGCCGTGGCACCGGGGGCAACGCTGGGCCACACGGACTGAAAGTTGGGCCACAGCAGCTCGTTGGCCAGGCTGCCCAGCGCCGGCACCGAGTGCGCGCGAGCCCACCACAGCGCAGTGAAGAAGGCGCCGAAGAACATCACCTCCGAGAAGATGAACCAGCTCATGCTCCAGCGGTAGGACAGATCGATCTTGCGGCTGTTGAGCCCGGCCTCGCTTTCGCGCGCTGCATCGCGGAACCAGACGAACAGCACGGCCAGCCACCAGACCAGACCGACGAACAGGGAATACATTCCCCATTCGTGACCATTGATCCAGGTGCCTGCGCCCAGAATCACAAAGAACAGACCGATGGCCGCCATCACGGGATGGCTGGATTCGGCTGGCACATAGTAGTAAGGGGTTGCGCCCTGCGGGGTTGCACTCATCACTCGGCTCCTGACTCTGTTGATCGTTGTTTTGACCGACGCTCCACTATCACTTGCACTGCATTCGCCACACCTGTTTCGGCCAAGGCTAAACGACCAGGTTGACGATCCATATCAACGCTAATACCAAGGCAAAAATCGCTACCAGCCCCACGGCAATCACATGCAGCGGCGTGATGCTGGCGAAATCCTTTTCGTACTCCTTACCCTTGCGCACGCCCAGCATGGCCCACGCGACGGCCACGATGCTGCGCCAGAATCCGGTCTTCTTGACGTCCTGAGTCATGAACTGCCTCCGGGCGTGACGACTGCCGCCGTGCTGGCATCGGGCGCTGCGGGGGTCTTGCCGCCCACCTCGAAGAAGGTGTAGGACAGCGTGATGGTCTTCACATCCTTGGAGATGCGCGGATCGATGACGAAGGCCACCGGCCACTCACGCTTCTCGCCGGGCTCCAGCGTGTACTGCGAAAAGCAGAAGCACTCCAGCTTGTTGAAGAAGGCCGTGGCCTGGCGCGGTGCATAGCTGGGGATGGCCTGGGCGGCCATGCGCCGGTTCTGCACGTTCTGGAACTCATACATCACCGTGGCCAGCTCGCCGGGGTGAACCTGCACCGAACGCATGGCCGGCTTGAAGTCCCAGGGACCGCGAGCATTGGCATCGAACTCCACGGTGATGGTGCGGCTGGTGTCGATCTGGCTGTTGGGCGGAAGCTTCACGTCGCGGCCCGCCACGCCGGCGCCGGGCACCTGCTTTTCGGACAGCGACAGGATGTTGATGCCCGTCAGCTCGCAGATATGCTTGTAGATGGGAATGAGCACATAGCCAAACGCAAACATGCCCAGGGCAACGATCGCCAGCTTGCCCACCATCTTCGCGTTTTCCTTGGCTATGCTCACCTCAAGCTCCTCCACTCGTTGCCATCGGGCTGCTTCAATGCAGCCAGGCCATCTTCACCACAAATCCGATAAAGAACACGACAGCCGTGGAGGCCAGGATCAGCCCCAGCCTCAGGTTGTTCTTGCGTTGCTCCTGGGTCGTCATACGCGCCTCCTCAGGCTATCACCTTCGTCGCGGTTTCATCGAGCTTGGGAGGCGTCTCGAAGGTGTGGAACGGCGCCGGAGAAGGCACTTCCCATTCCAGACCCTCGGCCGCTTCCCAGGGTTTTTGCGGTGCCTTCTCGCCATGGCCGCGCATGGCGGGCCAGACGACGAACAGGAAGAAGTACACCTGCATCAGACCGAAGCCAAAGCCGCCGATGGAGGCAATCATGTTGAAGTCGGCGAACTGCATGGGGTAGTCGGCATAGCGACGCGGCATGCCAGCCAGACCCAGGAAGTGCATGGGGAAGAAGGTGATGTTGAAGAAGATCAGCGAGCCCCAGAAATGGATGCGGCCACGCGTCTCGGAATACATCACGCCCGTCCACTTGGGCGACCAGTAGTAATAGCCTGCAAACATGGAGAACAGCGAACCGGCCACCAGCACATAGTGGAAGTGGGCCACCACGTAATAGGTGTCCTGCAGCTGGATATCGATGGGCGCCATGGACAGTATCAGTCCCGTGAAGCCCCCCATGGTGAACACGAAGATGAAGCCCACCGCGAACAGCATCGGGGTTTCAAAGCTCATGGAGCCGCGCCACATGGTGGCCGTCCAGTTGAACACCTTCACGGCCGTGGGCACGGAGATCAGCATGGTCGCGTACATGAAGAACAGCTGACCCGTGACCGGCATGCCCGTGGTGAACATATGGTGGGCCCAGACGATGAAGGACAGGATGGCAATCGCCGCCACGGCATAGACCATGGAAGTGTAGCCAAACAGCTTCTTGCGGCTGAAGGCGGGCACGATCTGGCTGACGATGCCGAAGGCCGGCAAGATCATGATGTAGACCTCGGGGTGACCGAAGAACCAGAAGATGTGCTGGTACATCACCGGATCGCCGCCGCCCGCAGGATTGAAGAAGCTGGTGCCGAAGTGGCGGTCGGTCAGCGTCATGGTGATGGCGCCGGCCAGCACGGGCATCACGGCGATCAGCAGGTAGGCGGTGATCAGCCAGGTCCAGGCAAACAGCGGCATCTTCATCAGCGTCATGCCGGGCGCGCGCATGTTCAGGATGGTGACGATGATGTTGATCGCGCCCATGATGGAGCTGGCACCCATGATGTGCATGGCAAAGATGCTGGTGTCCATGGACGGACCCATCTGCAGCGTCAGCGGGGCATACAGGGTCCAGCCGGCCGCCGGCGCACCGCCGGGCATGAAGAACGAGCCCACCAGCATGATGCCGGCAGGAATCAGCAGCCAGAAGCTGAAGTTGTTCATGCGCGCAAACGCCATGTCGGACGCACCGATCTGCAGCGGCAGCATCCAGTTCGCGAAGCCCACGAAGGCCGGCATGATGGCGCCGAACACCATGATCAGGCCGTGCATGGTGGTGAGCTGGTTGAACAGCTCGGGGTTGACGATCTGCAGGCCGGGCTCGAACAGCTCGGCACGGATCAGCATGGCCAGAATGCCTCCCACCATCAGCATGGTGAAGGAGAACAGCAGGTACATCGTGCCGATGTCCTTGTGGTTGGTGGCAAACAGCCAGCGGCGCCAGCCCGAGGGCATGGCGTGGTGATGGTCGTCGTGCCCATGGTCGTGACCATGGCCCTCATGGGTGTGGACGGGAGGAACTACGGCGCTCATATTCTTTTCTCCAATCGGTCTCTATACCCGGGGCTTACTTCGCGGCCGTGATGTCAACACGGCGTGCCTGCTGGTCCGCGCCTGCCGCAGCCGTGATGGTTTCGGGCTTGCGCAGCTCGATGCGGTCACCGGCAATGCCGCTGTCCTCCAGCAGCTTGGCCACGGCCTTGGCTCGCTCCTTGGCCAGCTCCGCGTTCTTGTCGGCGTTGCCGGTGGAGTCCACAAAGCCCGACAGAGCAATCTTGCCGTCCTTGTGGGCACTCCAGTACTCGGCCGCCTTCTTCACCGCAGCCTGGGCCTTGTCGTCCAGCACGCTCTTGCCGGTCTCGAAAAAGACTTGATAAGGGCCGGCGTCGCTGGCCTCAGCGGCTGCGCCTTGCGCAGGGGCGGCGGAGTCAGCAGCAGGAGCTGCGGGTGCAGCACTGCCTCCGCCTTCAGGAAACTTGCCGCCACGCGCAGCCACGAACTGAGCGGGCTGCACCAGCTGGCCGGTCTGGTTGCTCCAATGGTTCTTGGCAAAGGTCACCACTGCGGCCAGTTCGGTGTCGCTCAGCTGCTTCCAGGCCGGCATGGCACCGTTGGCGCGACCTTCGAGCACGGCGTGCATCATGTCGGCCGTGGGGCCCAGGACCACGGAACTGCCGTCCAGCGGCTTGATGGGACCGGCTCCCTTGCCATTGGCCTGGTGGCAGGCAGCGCAGTTGGCGGCATAGACTTTTTCGCCACGTGCCACCAGATCGGCCAGCACCCAGACCTTGTTCGGATCATCGGCCTTGGCGGCCAGCTTCTTCTTCTCTCCGGCCACCCAGGCGGTGTAGGCTTCGGCAGACAGCACCTTCACATGGATGGGCATGTAGGCATGCTCCTTGCCGCACAACTCGGCACACTGGCCGTAGTAATCGCCGGTCTTCTCGGCCTTGAACCAGGTATCGCGCACGAAGCCCGGAATCGCATCCTGCTTGATGCCAAAGGCCGGCACCATGAAGGAGTGGATCACATCGTTGGCCGTGGTGATGATGCGCACCTTCTTGCCCACCGGCACGACCAGTGGGTTGTCGACCCTGAGCAGGTAATCGTTGGGCGCATTGCTCACATCGCCGCTGTTGGACATCTGGCGCTGGGCATTGTCCAGCGTGGAAACAAAGCCCAGGCCTTCGCCCTCGCCGCTCAGATAGTCATAACCCCATTTCCACTGATAGCCGGTGGCCTTGATCGTGAGGTCGGCATTGGTCGTGTCCTTCTGTGCCACCAGCACCTTGGTGGCGGGCAGCGCCATCAGAATCACGATGATGAAGGGAGCAACCGTCCAGGCCACCTCCACCTTGACCGATTCATGAAAGTTCGCAGCCTTGGCACCCTGGGATTTGCGGTGCTTCCAGATGGAGTAGAACATCACCCCGAACACCGCGATAAAGATCACCGTGCAGATGATGAGCATCATCCAGTGCAGCCAGTGCTGCTCCACGGCAATGCGTGTCACAGGCGGATGCAGATTGAGCTGGTTGACGGCAGGGCCTCCCGGCAGATCCTGCGCCGCATAGGCCATGGAACTACCCCACGCCGCCAAGGCCAAACTCCAGGGAACCAGCTTGGTGGAAATGTTTTTCATCGTTTTCACTTACCTCTAAGCCTCAGTTGTCCACTCGCTCACACCGCTTCGTGCCGCTGCCGGCCAGAAGGCTGTGACACTCACACTACCTCGCGAACTTCAACGCAGCATGCCCCAGAATTTGATAGCACTGTCTGCGCGCATTCACTAATGCATGTACCGGAAACCCATGCCAATCGACCTTGCGTAGGCAGGCCTGACCGGACTTGAAACTCGTACTGGCAAGCGCATCTCACGGCAAGTGCCGGAGATGGCTGAAACTGGCCTGGCAGCCAAGACAGAAGGGAAGAAGATGGGACGTCCCTGCACCGCGACAACCGCCGGGCACAGGGATGCGTCAGCGCAGCAAAAGGCTGGCTTGTGGTGATGATGAAATGCGAAAACCGGCCGCTGTCGAACCCGCTGGCCAGTCCCCTTGGCAAAGCGAAACACCCGATATCTCCCCTGGCGGCTTGGGCCGCACTGTCTGGTTTCCTTCAGGCAGGAGAGAAGCCCAAAGGATTGCTGCTATCCATGAAATAACTAGGGGAAATTGTAGGCAGCTTTGTGTCGAATCAATGACCGGAAAACGACAGATGTGCTATCGCAAACCCGTGTTGCGGGGCTGCTTGAGCATGGCCTTCATGTCTTCCAGCGACACGGCGCTGTTGGCTTCCAGACGCAGTTTGGGCTGCGGTTTGTAGGCGTGGCCATAAACGATCTCGAAGGTCAGCGAGAGCTGTCCATCGGGCTGCTTGTCGGCCCAGCGCTCCGCCATTTTCTGCAGCAGCCCGGCCTTCCAGCCACGGCCGCGCAGACCGGCAAAACGCCCGGGGTGCAGATTGCGGCCCAGTTCGCGCAGTTCCTGCAACAGACGCTGCGGCGTGGCAAAGGTCAGGGTGATGCGCTCCATATCCATCACCGGCTCGGCAAAGCCGGAATGCACCAGCATGTCGCCCCAGTCATGCATATCGGTAAACGTATGACCTGCCGGCCCCCAGCCCAGTTCGGCGTAGAGCCGATGCAGCTGCTGCACCGTATCCGGCCCGAGGCAGGAGAACATGACATAGCCGTCGACCTTGAGTGCCTTGTGCCAGCGCTCGATCAGGGTCTGCGGATCGGCTGCCGTATGCAGCAGCATATTGGCCCAGAGCATGTCCATGCTGGCATCTGCGGGCGCCCCCATCTGCACGGCAGCCCCCTTCCAGCGCGAAAGCTGCCACCAGCGGCTGCCGAGCTTGTCCTGGGCCACGGCCTCGCGGCGGGCTACGGGTTCATAGATCGTGCATTCGGCCTGCGGATAGCGCTCGCGCAGCAGTTGGTGAGCCTGCATGCCGCCGCGAACCGGCTCCCAGTGACACCATTGCTCAGGCGGCTTCACGATCCAGTCCAGGCGCTGCTGCATGCGACTGGCCACCTCTTCGTGCAACCAGGGGGATTCGGCCGGAGCGGCCATTTGCCAATGGTTTGCAGCTGCAGAATCAATTGTTGGAGGCAGGACGTGGGACATGGGCGGACAGAAGCAGGCAGAGAGTCGAGCGAGCCGCTCACCAACTGCCGGAGTAAAGATCAATGCGGCGCGAGTATATTGATTCCATGCCCGACCTTCATGTGACATGGCTTTCACACCTGCGCCGCCAGCAGCAGCGTTGGCTGGATGCCTTGCCCAGCCAGTGCGCAATCTGTGGACGCTGGCCGGGGCCGCGTATCTGCCGCGACTGCCATGCACGCTGGGCCCAGCACAAGCACCGCTGCCACAGCTGTGCCCTGCCGCTGCCGGCTCTGGTCAGCCTCTGCGGCAACTGCCTCAAGCAACCACCCCGACTCAAGCGCTGCACCGCCGCGCTGGACTATGCCTACCCATGGCAAAACCTCATCACACGCTACAAATTTCAGGCCGACCTGGGGTTGGTGCGCAGTCTGGGCAGGCTGATGGCCGGTCACCCCGAAGTCAGGGAGCAGTTACGGGCCTGCGATGCCTTGCTGCCCATGCCGGCCTCCGCACAGCGCGTGCGCGAGCGCGGCTTTGACCACAGCCTGCTGCTGGCACGCTCCCTCTCTGAGCAATACGACAGGCCTTTGCCCTTGCTGAGCGAGGCTGTGCAACGCCAACACCTGGAGCTGCCCCAACATGCCTCCAGCCGGGAACAAAGACTGCGCCAGCTGCGCGGCATTTTCAGCCTCGCCCCGGCTCGACAGGCTCTGGTGAAAGGGCGGGAGATTTTGCTGCTCGACGACGTGATGACCACCGGTGCCACGCTGGATGCACTGGCAGGCTGCCTGCTGTCGGCCGGCGCGGCATCGGTCAGCGCCGTCGTGCTGGCACGCACGCCTTGACCCATATTCGCCAGTCTGGAACTGCGAAGGCGGCAGCGTGGGTCAAAGCCGGGCTGCACAATAGCGCCCCATGTTTCATATCGTTCTTGTGGCGCCCGAGATCCCTCCCAACACGGGCAATGTCATCCGTCTGGCCGCCAATACGGGTTGCAGCCTGCATCTGATCGAGCCGCTGGGCTTTTCCATGGAAGACCGGCATATGCGCCGCGCCGGACTGGACTATCACGAGTACGCCAATGTAGCCCGCCACGCCAGTTGGGACGCCCTCCTCGAAACCTGTCAGCCGCAGCGCGAGCGTATGTTCGCCATGACCACGCATAGCAGCAGCCCGGCGCATGCCATGGAATTCAAAGCTGGCGACTGGCTGGTCTTTGGCTCTGAAAGCAAGGGCCTGCCACCCGAGGTGCGCGCCCAGTTCCCCAACGAGCAGCGACTGCGCCTGCCCATGCTGGCATCTCAGCGCAGCCTGAACCTATCCAATGCCGTGGCCGTAACGGTGTTCGAAGCCTGGCGTCAGCAGGGCTTCGCGGGTGCTGCCCTTGCAGAGCCCAAGACGGCTCTTTAAGTTCCCGCTTATTGTCTCTATTTTCAGAACAATAAGTTGCGAAACAAGGGGTTTTTCTCGCAATTAGATCGTCCTAAAGTACGACTCATGGACTTGCAGCCGACCGACGATATCCGTCAGGACTGCAGGCCCGATGTACCCAAAGGACGAATCATGAAATACGCCAACCGCCTCGCCATCGTTGCCACCCTGGCCATGTCCGCCGCCGCTGCACAGGCCGCAGGCTTTGACTTCACCGGCGATCACTACCCTCCCGAAGTTGCATCACAGTCCACCCTGACCCGTGCCCAGGTCAAGGCCCAGGTGCAGGACGCCATGGCCAGGGGTCAGCTGCAGCCCGTTGGCGATGCCTATCTGCCTCTGTCCCAGCAACAGCAATCCAGCAACCTCAGCCGTGAGCAAGTGCGCCAGGAAACCATTGCCGCTGGCAAGGCCGGTTTGCTGGACAACTATGGCGAATGACGGCTTCTGCGCAGCACCCTGCTGTGCAAGGTGCTGCTCAATAACAAAGCCCCAAGGCCGATGCCAAGGGGCTTTTTTCATGGCTTGAAAATTACGCCGCGAATCAGGCCGCAGCACCAAAGCTGCGCGCCAGCGACTCGGCCACGCACACAGGCTTGTCGCTGCCCTCGCGCTCCACCGTCACCAGCCAGGTCATCTGGATGCCGGCCGGCTCGATGCGCTCCGCCGCCTGCAATGTCATGCGGGCCCGCAAGCGGCTGTTGACGGGAACCGGGGCCATGAAGCGCACACGGTTGAGCCCGTAGTTCACTCCCATCTTGGCGCCTTCGATCTTGAAAGTGCCTTCGAAAAACTGAGGCAGCAGGGACAGCGTGAGAAAGCCATGGGCAATCGGTGCGCCGAACGGCCCCTGGGCTGCGCGCTCGGGATCGGTATGAATCCATTGCTGATCGCCCGTGGCATCGGCAAACATTTGAATCTGGGCCTGTGTGATGGTGATCCAGTCGCTGACGGCGACTTCCTGCCCAATCGAGGCCAGCACTTCGGAGTAGGAGCGAAAGGTTTTCATGCCCCCAATGTAGAAGCCCCCTGCCCTGCGCCATGTCTGACGCGGGACAAGGGGCTTACCCTAGATTATTCGATCAAATATGCCGCTGGCTCAATCTATTCATACGCTTGCAGCTATGTTTTTTAAAGCGGATCAGGCTTCACCGGAGCGCTGCACAAAGAACAGCCCCGTGCCCACCGCCATCAGCAGGCCGCCGAACACGCGGTTCTGGTTGCGCATGGCGCGTGCGCTGCGCATCAGGCCGCGCAAGGCGCTGGCGCCTGCGGCATAGCTGTGCATCACCGTGGTATCCACGGCCAGCATGGTCACGGCCAGAATCGCCAGTTGAGGGGCCAGAGGACGGCTGGTGGTCATGAACTGGGGCAGCACCGCCACCATGAAGATGATGCCCTTGGGATTGGTGGCATTGGTCAAAAAGCCCGTCAGTACGCGCTTTTTGAGACTGGCCTCGGGCACGGCCTCTTGCGTTGCCAGCGGCGAGCCACCGGAGCGCCACTGGCTGATGCCCAGATAGATGAGATAGCCGGCGCCCACGATCTTGACGGCATTGAAGGCCCATTCGGATGCCATGAGCAGCGAGCCCACGCCGGCCCCGGCTATCAGCAAGATGAGCAGCAACCCGAGCTGCAGACCCATGATGGTGGCGCTGGTCTTGCGCACGCCGTAGGACAGACCATGACTCATGGACAGCACGGCCCCCGAGCCCGGCGAGACCGCAATGATCCAGGAGGCCACAAAAAAAGCAAACCAGGTGTGCAGATCCATACTCACTCCAAACGCCGATCTAAAGCGCCAGTCACAAAGCGCTTATCTTAAAAGTTGCGCGGTCAACTTGCAGACGCATGGTTGACCAGGCGCTATAAGCAGCAGGTAATCATTCGTCCCATTTTTCTTTCTGTCAAAAATCTGACGCCTGACTGCGGGTGCCAAAATGGAATCTCTCTAGGGTTAACACCACATAACATTCCCATGGAACACGGCTCTCCCATCTGGCTGACTTACGGCTTCATCTATCTTACGGCGGCAGTTCTAGCCGTCCCCATCGCCAGAGCCCTGGGCCTGGGAGCCATCATCGGCTACCTGGGCGCCGGCATTGCCATGGGCCCCTGGGGTTTTGGTCTGGTGCGCAATGTGGACGACATCCTGCACTTTGCCGAATTTGGCGTGGTGCTGATGCTGTTCGTGATCGGACTTGAGCTGCAGCCCAAGCGCCTCTGGGAGCTGCGGCGACCGATCTTCGGCTGGGGCATGGCACAAATGGCGGTCTGCACCGGCATTCTGTTTCTGGCCGCATGGGCCTTTGGTCTGTCCTGGCGCGTCAGCCTGATTGCGGGCATGGGCCTAGCCCTGTCGTCCACCGCTGTCTGCCTGCAGATCATGGCCGAGCGCAATCTGATGCGTACTCCCAGCGGACAGGCCGCTTTCTCCATCCTGTTGTTCCAGGACGTGGCGGCCATCCCCATCCTGGCGCTGATTCCGATTCTCGGCGCTTACAAGGCCGCTCATGCCAGCCACGGCGACAGCCATGTCTGGCTGGCCATTCTCAAGACCGTGGGTACGATTGGCGCCGTCATCATCGGAGGCCGATTACTGCTGCAACCGCTGCTGCGCTGGATTGCGCGCAGCAAGACCCCCGAGATATTCACCGCCACTTCCTTGTTGTTGGTCGTAGGCATTGCCATGCTGATGACACAGGTGGGCCTGTCCATGGCGCTGGGCGCCTTCCTGGCCGGCGTGCTGCTGGCCGACAGCGAATACCGCAGCGAGCTGGAAACCAATATCGAGCCGTTCAAAGGGCTGCTGCTGGGCCTGTTCTTCATGGCCGTGGGCATGAGCATTGACTTTGGCGTCATCCTCCAGTCTCCCTGGGCCATGGCCGCCATGGTGACGGGCTTTATTGCACTGAAGGCAGTGATGATCTTCGGCTTGGCCAAATTCATGCAGATTCCCTGGCGCGAACGCCCGGTGTTCACGCTGATGCTGGCACAAGGCGGGGAATTCGCCTTTGTGGTGTTCCAGACAGCCGCGCAGTACAAGGTGTTTCGCCACAGCGTCTCGTCCATGCTGGTCGCAGCGGTGGCGCTGTCCATGCTGCTGGGCCCGCTGCTGCTGGTGCTGCTGGACAAACTGCTGCTGCGCCGCTTTTCCACCATCAAGGATGAGGAATGCGGCTCCGACAAGGCCAAAGAGATCTCCGAGCCTCAGGACTCGCCCATCATCATTGCCGGCTTCGGCCGCTACGGCCAGATCGTGGCTCGCGTGTTGCTGGCCCAGGGCATACGCCCGACCATCCTGGACCATAGCGTGGAAATGCTGGAGGCCGCGCAGATCTATGGCCACCGGGTGTTTTACGGCGATGCCACTCGCATGGATCTGCTGCGCATTGCAGGCGCAGCCAAGGCTCATGTGCTGGTGATTGCCGTCGACACTCCCGAGCAGTCCCTCAAGATAGCCAGCCAGGTACGCAAGCATTTCCCCAACCTGGAGATCGTGGCCCGCACCCGGGATCTCAATCACTGGTTCCAACTGCGCGACCTGGGTGTGGAGCATGCCCAGCGTGAAGTGTTCGAGTCCAGCCTGATCTCGGCCCAGTCGGTGCTGGAGCTGTTAGGTCAGAGTCCGGCCGAGGCCAAACGCATCACGGCACGCTTCAGAGAGCACAATCTGGCACTGGCCGAGCGCATGTACCCGCATTACAAGGACAAGAACCAGCTGATTGCGGTGGCCAAGCAGGGCCGCCAGCAACTGGTGGAGCAAATGGCCAAGGAACGTGCCGATCTCCTGGCTGGCAACGCCGAGGCAGAGGATACGCCCCAGGCCAGCGAGCAAGACCACAGTCCGGCTGATGCCCGACAGCCGTGATACGCTGCGCGCCATCATGTTCAACCCCAGTCAAGCCGACGTAAGGCGATTTTTTTGCGGTGTGCGCGCCAAGATGATCAGCGGCGCGCCCATGGAGGCCATCGAGACACTGGCCAGCCTGTGGATAGACGAGCACCCCGAGTATTTCGATGAGCTCTCCGACATGGATGCCGCCGTGGCGCGCAACTATGACTCAGAGCCCGAGCGCACCAACCCGTTTCTGCATCTGTCCATGCATCTGTCCATCAGCGAGCAGTGCAGCGTGGACTCGCCACGCGGCATCCGCCAGGCGGTTGAGTTGCTGGCCAAGAAGCGTGATCTGCATGACGCCCATCACGCCGCCATGGAATGCCTGGGCCAGATGCTCTGGGAAAGCCAGCGCTCGGGACGCCCGCCCGATGGCGAAGCCTATGTCGCCGGAGTGCAGCGTCTGGCCACCACCGACGGCAGTTTTAAAAGTACCCCCTGATGCGCTGCGCAGCCTCCGGTGGGAGATGACACACTCGCGGCAGGATGGCTCCAGCTCTGCCCCCCAAGCCCTGGGGACCGGCCCCCTGAGCTGCATCCCGTTGAGAAAAAGCAAAAGCCCGTCTTCACGGGCTTTTGCTTTTTCTGAAACAAGGTCTATTTCTGGCCCAAGCGGAAGTGCGGCTGCGCCACCACCTGCATCTCGCTGTCCAGGCTACCGATGTACTTGGCGAGCTGCTGCAGCTCGTCGTTCTTGAACTGCTTGGCAATGCCGGCCATCACGCCATTGCTGCGCCCGATGAGCGGATTGCCATCGGTTTTATATGACTGCAAGGCGCGGAAAACATAGTCCGAATACTGCCCTGCCACCTTGGGATAGGACGGGTCAATCGGCTTTGAAAAGCCTTCACCGTGACAGGAGAAGCAGGCGCCTTTTTGCAGCAGCGCCGTGACAGCAGGGTTCGCCTCCTTGGCCTTGCCGTCCTTGGCCTTGCCATGACCTGCATAGAAGGCCGCCACATCGGCCATGTCCTGCTCGCTCAGCGAGTCGGCAATGCCACGCATGGTGGGGTGTTTTCGTTCGCCTTTCTTATAGGCATTCAGGGCCGAGACGATATAGGCCTCGTTCTGCCCGCCGATCATCGGCACCTTGTAAACCTCAGGGAAGCTGGCCTGATAACCGGTGATGCCATGACAGCCTATGCACATGGCGATCTTGCCTTCGCCAGCCTTTGCATCGCCCTTGACAGCCTGGGCGTTTGCCGCGCCGGTCACTGATGCGACAACTACTGCCAATACCGTGGTCCAAGTTTTTATCATTTTGCGCGCACAATCCTTCAAGAGTTCAGACGGGTGCTCAAATGCCTTGCTGCAGTGCAAACGATTATGGCAGTGAGAATTTCGCACGCTTATCAATACTTACGCTGATACCGCCCATGAAGTTTCAAGGTTCCGACAAATACGTGGCCACGCAAGATCTGATGCTGGCCGTCAACGCTGCCGCTACCCTGCAGCGCCCTCTGCTCATCAAGGGCGAGCCCGGCACGGGCAAGACCATGCTGGCCGAGGAAGTGGCCCAGGCGCTGGACATGCCGCTGTTGCAGTGGCATATCAAGTCCACCACCAAAGCCCAGCAAGGCCTGTATGAGTACGACGCCGTGAGCCGCCTGCGCGATTCGCAGCTGGGAGACGAGCGCGTCAAGGACATTCACAACTACATCGTCAAGGGCGTGCTCTGGCAGGCCTTCACGGCGGAGCGCCCCGTGGCCCTGCTGATCGACGAGATCGACAAGGCTGACATCGAGTTCCCCAACGACTTGCTGCGCGAAATCGATCGCATGGAGTTCTATTGCTACGAGACGCACGAGATGATCCGCGCCAAACACCGCCCCCTGGTGTTCATCACCTCGAACAACGAAAAAGAGCTGCCTGACGCATTTTTGCGCCGCTGCTTCTTCCACTACATCAAGTTCCCCGATGCCGACACCATGCGCCAGATCGTGAACGTGCATTTTCCCAAGCTGCAGGGTGAGTTGCTGAATGCCGCCATGAAGGTCTTCTACGATGTGCGCAATCTGCCCGGCCTCAAGAAAAAGCCTTCGACCAGCGAGCTGATCGACTGGCTCAAGCTGCTGGTCGCCGAGGAAATTCCTGCATCGGCCCTGCAATCCGAGGAAGGCAAGGTCAGCGTACCTCCCCTGGTTGGCGCGCTGCTCAAGAACGAACAGGATATGAGCCTGTTTGAAAAGCTGGTCTTCATGAATCAGCGCAACCGCTAACCGTCCTTAAGAACCGAGGAGACACAGCCCATGAGCACCGCACAACAACTGCTGCTGGAAGGCGGCTCCGACGCCATCGGCTTTGTGGGCGGCGCCCTGCTGGGCTGGGGCCTGTCCCATGTGCTGGGCCTTGACCTGTTTGCCCAGGGCTATGGTGCGGGCAGCATTGCCGCCATTGCCATGGTGGGGCTGGGCGGAGGCCTGGGGCTCAAGCTGGCCCGACTCTGGCGCAGCAAGCGCAATCCACTTTGAGTGAGCAAGCCATGACTTTTGTAGAACCTGTGACCTTGCGCGACCGCGGTGTGCGACTGGAGCCGCTGGATCTGAGCCATGAGCCTGGACTGGCAGCGGCCGCTGCCGATGGAGAGCTGTGGAAGATTCGAGTGACTTCCGTGCCCGAGCCTGGCGAGGTGCGCAGCTATATCGAGGCCGCGCTGCTGGGCCGCGACCAGGGCCACCGCTTTGCGTTCGCCGTGCTCGACGATGCCAGCGGCAAGGTGCTGGGCACGACCAGTTATCACGACATCGTGCCGGCCATTCGCCGTGTGGAGATTGGCTACACCTGGTATGCCAAAAGCGTGCAGCGCACTCATGTCAACACTTCGGCCAAGCTGCTGCTGCTGGCCCATGCCTTCGGTACGCTGGGCTGCCATGTGGTGGGCTGGCGCACGGACAACTTCAACTTCGCCAGCCAGCGCGCCATCGAGCGCCTAGGTGCCAAGAAAGATGGCGTGATTCGCGGCCATGCGCTGCGCCGCGACGGCACGATTCGCGACACCGTGATGTACAGCATGCGCAGCGGCGAATGGCCTGAAGCCCGTGCACAACTGCTCTATCTTCTGGAGCAGCATGCACCCGCTACATAAGCGCTGGAGACATTTTTCATGCTGATCGACTTCTTCTACACCCTGCGTGCCGCCAAACTGCCTGTGTCGGTCAAGGAGTTTCTGGCCCTGCTGGAGGCACTGGACGCGGGCATCATCGGCCCCAAGAGCGAGGATCGCTGGAGCCTGGACGATTTCTATCACCTGGGCCGAACCATTCTGGTCAAGGACGAGAAGCACTACGACAAGTACGACCGCGCTTTTTCCGCCTATTTCAAGGGGGTTGAGATGCTGGCCGACTTGACCAAGGAAATTCCGCAGGACTGGTTGCAAAAGCTTCTGGAGCGCGAGCTCAGCCCCGAGGACAAGGCCAAGATCGAAGCCATGGGCTGGGACGAGCTGATGGAGACGCTCAAGAAGCGCCTGGAGGAGCAAAAGGAGCGCCACGAGGGCGGTAACAAATGGATAGGGACGGGCGGCACCAGCCCCTTCGGCCACGGCGGCTACAACCCGGCTGGCATACGCATTGGCGGGCCGGGCCGCAACAAGAGTGCCGTCAAGGTCTGGGAGCAGCGAGCCTACCGCGACTATGACGATACCCAGGAACTGGGCACGCGCAATATCAAGGTCGCGCTGCGCCGCCTGCGCAAGTTTGCGCGCCAGGGCAGCGAACTGGAACTGGATCTGCCGGACACCATCCGCTCCACGGCAGCCAATGCGGGTTATCTCGACATCAAGATGATTCCCGAGCGGCATAACAATGTGAAAGTGCTGCTGCTCATGGACGTGGGCGGCACCATGGACGAGCATATCCAGCGCGTGGAGGAGCTTTTCTCGGCCGTGAAGAGCGAACTCAAGCATCTGGAGTTCTATTACTTCCACAACTGTGTCTACGACTTCATGTGGAAGAACAACCGCCGCCGTTTTGCCGAGAAATTCCCGACCTGGGACATCATTCGCAAGTACAACAAGGACTACAAGCTGATCTTTGTCGGCGATGCGACCATGAGCCCCTATGAAATCCTGCAGCCCGGCGGCTCGGTCGAGTACATGAACGAGGAACCCGGTGCCGAGTGGCTGCAGCGCCTGACGAACGCCTTCCCGCACTTTGCCTGGATCAACCCCGAACCTCAGGGCGTATGGCAGTACCGCCAGAGCATCAGCATCATCCAGCAGTTGATGGGGGACCGCATGTACCCTTTGTCGCTCAAAGGCTTGGAAGACGCCATGCGCATGCTGTCAAAATAGGGGCATGCCCCAGACCTTGCCCTTGAAAAAGCCGGCCTTGAGGCCGGCTTTGCTTTTGGGAGCCGCCTTGCTCCTCAGCGGCTGCAGCCTGCTTTCCCCCAAAGACAAAGAAGCCGAAGCCATGGGCATCGACACCAGTGGTCCCCCCGCCTTCACGCTGGAAGTCGATGCCCCAAAACAAGTCCGTGCGCTGCTGGAGCAGCATCTTGAACTCAAGCGTTTTCGCCACCAGCCCGATCTGCAGCGCCGCGAGCTGACGCGCCTGCTGGGCGCGACCGATGCCAACGTACGCGAGCTGATAGGCACCTTGGGCTATTTCAGCCCCACGGTGACCGTGGAGCTGACCGATACCCCCGAGGAAGAAGCACCGCGCAAAGTGGTGGTCAAGGTCGATCCGGGCCCGCCCACCATCATTGAAAAATCCGAGGTGCGCTTTACCGGCGTCAATGCCAGCGACGAGCTGGGAACCTCGCAGCGCCTGCAGATCGAGGAAACCTGGCCGCTGCAGGCTGGCGAGCAATTCTCGCAATCGGCCTGGAGCAGCGCCAAGAGCGGTGGTCTCAAGGAGCTGCAAAAGCGCCGTTATCCGCTGGCCCGCATAGATACCAGTCTCGCCGATGTGGACGCCGACACCAACAAGGCCCAGGTGAGCGTGAGTTACGACCCCGGCCCGGCCTATACATTCGGTCCGCTGCAGATCGATGGTGCCGAGCGCTACGACCCGGTGCGCACGGCCCGTATTGCGCGCCTTCCGGAAGGAAGGGAATATGACTTGCAAAGCATGCTCGATGCGCAGCAGCGCCTGGTCAGCAGCGGCTATTACGACTCGGTATTTCTTTCGCTGGCCGATTCGCCACAACAGGCCGCTACCGAAGCTGAGCGCGACGAGCAGCGCAAGAATCAGGGTGCAGCCATCACCTCGCCCGTGATTGCCAAGGTGCGCGAGGCCAAGCTGCAGAAATGGGTGTTCGGTGTGGGTCTGAGTACGGACACCGGACCTCGTCTGTCCATCGATCACACTTACAACAAGGTTCCTGGTCTGAACTGGCGCGCCGTCAGCAAGCTGCAGCTGGACAAGAAGAACCCGCTGATTTCCACTCAGTTGGTCGGCCTTCCTGGTGAAGACCTCTGGCGCTGGTTTGCCAGCGGCAAGCTAGAGCGTGCACCTGCTGGCGACTTCTACACCAACAGTGCGCAGATGCGCTTTGGCCGCTCCAAGGCAGAAGACCGCATAGAGCGCAATTTGTACCTGCAGTACGACTACGCCAAGACCCAGGGAGCAGGTGCTCCGCCCGGCGCCTCCTCGCTGCTGGCCAACTATGGCTGGACGGCCCGCTATTTCGACAACAACCTACTGCCTACCTCGGGCTTCGGTCTGGCCCTGGAAGCCGGTGCCGGCACCACGCTGACACCGCAGCGTTCGCCGTTCGGGCGCCTCACGGGCCGCTGGCTCAGCCTGATCCCGCTGGGCGAGCGCGATGAGGAAACCAGGCGCCACAGCCGTCTGCAGATCAAGGCCGGAGTCGGCGCCGTCATGGCCAAGAAAGATGTGGATCTGCCCACCACCATCATGTTTCTGACCGGCGGTGACAACACGGTGCGCGGCTATGGCTATCAGTCGATTGGCGCACGCACCGACAACGGCCGCGTGATTGCGGGTCGCTATCTGGCCATGGGCAGCGTGGAATGGCAGCGGCCCATCACCATCAAGGGCAATACGCAGGACTTCGAGCACGCCGTTTTCATCGATGCCGGCACCGTGGGCGATGACATCAACCGCCTCTACACCCGCGTCGGTTTTGGCACCGGCATTCGCTGGAAAAGCCCGGTCGGCCCAATTCAAGCAGATCTCGCCTGGGGCGCACAGGAGCAGCAGCTGCGCCTGCACCTGCGTCTGGGCTTCACGTTTTAAGCATGGCAGAACAAAACACCTCCCCTCCCGCCAAGGCCTCCTCTTCGCCTCTCAAACGCCGCCGCTGGCTACGCGCGCTGGTCTGGACCTTTGCAGCGACCCTGCTCG
Organism: Comamonas sp. A23; assembly: GCF_004522605.1. Lineage (NCBI taxonomy): Bacteria > Pseudomonadati > Pseudomonadota > Betaproteobacteria > Burkholderiales > Comamonadaceae > Comamonas > Comamonas sp. A23. The sequence continues at coordinate 639,190 of NZ_RSDT01000003.1, read as the reverse complement.
CCCTGGTGCTTGCGCTTGGCAGCCTGCTGTGGTGGATTGGCAGGGACGACTCGCTCAACCAGACGCTGCAGCGTGTGGCCGGCTGGATGCCCGCAGACCAGTCCCTGGTCGCCAAAGAGGTCACGGGCAGTGTCAAGAACGGCGGCCGTATCGGCTGGCTGCAATGGCAAAGCCCGACCATGAAGGTCGAGGTCAGGGAAGCTCAGATCGGCTGGCAGTTCAGGCCTTTGCTGTTGTCCCGTACGCTCAAGCTGGGCGAAATCCATATCGCAGAGTTGCGCATTGCCAGCACCCCCGACCCCGACCAACCCGCCAGTGAACCACTGCAGTCGCTGACCCTGCCGGTGAAAATAGAGCTGCCCTTCAGGATCGATCAGATCATCTGGCAAGGCCCGCCTGAGGCCGTGGTTCAGGACCTCCACGGCCGCTATGAATACACGGGCACAGACCATGAACTCAAGGTCAGCAGCCTGCGCTTTGCCCAGGGTGCCTATCAGGCCCAGCTGAAGCTGCAGGGCGCGGCCCCCATGGCCTTGCAAGCAGAAGCAACAGGCGATGTGCAAGTGCCCAATCCGCTGGACAAAAGCGCTGACGCCCTCAACACCATAGCCGTGCAGGCCAAGGTGACGGCCGAAGGCACGTTGGCCACCGAAGCGGCCAGGCTGGCAATCAAGGCCAATGCCAGCGCTGAAGCATCGACCCCTGACCCGGTAACTCAAGACCCGCAGGCAACCGAGCCGAAGCGGGAGAAGAGCGGGAGGCCGTCCGAAGCAGCAACGGCAGAGGTGGGCACCATGCAGGCCGATGTGGAGGCCAGCATCATGCCCTGGCGCAGCCAGCCGCTGCTGGCAGCCAAGGCCAGACTCCACAATCTCGATGTCTCGGCCTTCTGGCCTCAAGGGCCACGCACCCTGTTGACCGGCCAATTGCAGGCTGGCCCCAACGAAACGGTAGCTCCAGCTACGAACCTGGAGGCTCAGCCCTGGAACCTGAACACCCGTTTCAGCAACGCACTGCCCGGCCCCTGGGACAAGCAGCGCCTGCCCGTGACCGAGCTGACAGCCCGAATCGATTTCGATGGCCAGCAATGGCAGGTGGATGACTCCCGTATCCAGATCGGCAAGGGCCATATCGCACTCGGCGGTCAGTTCACTCCGAGTACCCGGTTGTTCGAAGGCCTGGCCACGGTGGAACAGCTCAACCCGGCCGATCTCTACAGCACGCTGGAAGCCTCGCCCTTGCAGGGCCGGATCAGTGCCAAGGCCGTACAGGCCGATGTCGACAGCAGCGATCCAGCAGCCAGCAAGATAGTGTTTGACGCCAGCCTGCAGGCGGCCGGCGGCAAGCGCGACAGCCGGGCACTGCGCATTCAGACCTTGGCTGCCAGCGGCCAGTGGCAGGCTCCGCTGCTGCAGTTGGAAAAGCTGCAGCTACAAGCCCTGCAGGCCAGCGTCGATGCCAGGTCCGTGGAGTTCAATACCGAAACTCAGCAGGCCAAGGCTCAACTCAAGGCCGTTGCTCCCGGTGCGCAACTGAGCATCGAAGGGCAGATGGGCCCCGCCAGCGGCGCTGTCCAAAGCCAGCTGCAGCTCGGCTCCATGAGCACGCTCACGCAATGGCTGCGCAAGCTGCCGGGCGTCAAGGACCCACTGAGCGGTGCGCAGCTTGATGGCAGCGCAGATTTGCAACTGGCCCTGAAGGGCGGTTGGGAAAACCTGCTCAAGCGCATGAGCGCCGCCCATGGCGCGGCCATTCCCGCCAGTGGCTTGCAGATTCAGGCCAAGCTGCGAGCCGAGAAAATTCGCTATCTGCCCGCCGGCACTGCAGCCGAGCAGAGCGCCGTCCTGCCTGCGCTGGCATTGAGCATTGACGGCAGCCCTGAAAATGCCAGGGTCGGTCTGACCGCGCAGGCCCAGCAGGCTGGCAAGAGCATACAGCTCGACACTACTTTGCAGGCCGGCCTCACAGGCGGCAAGGCCATGGCACCGCCGGACTGGCAGGCCAGTCTGGAAAAGCTGCAGGCCCAGTTCACACCCGACAAGAACAAGCCCGGCCCCTGGGTCGTGCAGCTTCAGCCCGGTGCCCCCGTCCAGATCCAACAGCGCACCAGCGGCAGCACGGTGCTGAGCACCGCCTATCAGTTCAGCGCCGGCAAGTTGCAGATTACGCCTCCAAAACTGAGCCTCAGGCGTACCAGCAGCGAGCCACTGCCTCCCGCCCAGCTGACATGGGAGGCGAGTTCCGTCACCCGTGCCGGCAGCGGCCAATGGGGTGTGCGCAGCGCAGGGCAGGCCCTTGGAATTCCGCTGGCCTGGGTCGATGCCTTCAGCCTGGGCGATGACGATCCGCCACTGGAAGCCGCTGGGATTTCCGGCGACTTGAGCTTCAACGCGCGCTGGAACCTGGACACTCTGGGCAAGGATCTCAAGGCCGATCTCACGGTCGAGCGCGCCGCAGGCGATCTGCGGCTGGCGGTGGACGATGGCTCCAGCACCACCGTCATCCAGACTACCGGCCCCACCGCCACACGCGCCGGCGGCACGCGCACGCGCCAGATCGGCGGCGCAGGCATGCGCTCGCGCATCAAGGACATGCGCCTCAACGTGCAGGCCCAGGGCAGCCAGGTCAACGCCAAACTGCTTTGGGACAGCGAGCGCGCAGGCAAGCTCAACGCCGACCTGCGCACCCAGCTCAGCTACCAGCAAGACGGCTGGACGCTACCCGCCACAGCGCCTCTGTCCGGTCAGCTGCACGCCAATATGCCAGATATGGGGCTGTGGTCATTGTTTGCGCCACCAGGCTGGCGCATTCAGGGCAGCTTGGCGGCGGATGCCAGCATCAGCGGCACCTTGCAGGACCCAAAGTGGCAGGGCGATATCAAGGCCGATGGGCTCAACATCGTGTCCTTGCTCGATGGCGTGGACCTGCGCGACGGCATTCTGCGCGCCAAGCTGCAAGGCACCAGACTGGACATCACCGAACTGCGCCTCAAGGGCGGCAAGGGCAGCCAGGCGCGCATTTTGGGCTATAGCGGCAATCTGACCCGAGCTCCTGAAGACGGTGGCCAGCTTACCGGCTCGGGCTATGCCCAGTTCACACCATCGGGTACGGGGGCTGAATCGGGCCTGAGCATGAATCTGCAGGCCAAGGCCAGCAAGCTGCAAGTCCTGGTGCGTGCCGACCGTCAGGTCAGCGTCTCCGGCGATCTGCAGGCCCGGCTGGAGCAAGGCCAGTTCACGCTGCGCGGCGACCTGACGGTCGACAGAGCCTCCATCATCCTGCCCGAGGAATCCGCGCCATCGCTGGACAAGGATGTGGTGGTGCGCTCGGCGGCATCGCGCAAGGCCGAAGAGGAGGAGCGCCGGCGTAGCGAACAACAGGCCCGCAAGGAGCAGGCCCGCGCCACGCCACGCAAGGTGCCAGACATTCTCGTCAAGCTCGACATGGGACGTGACTTTGCGCTGCAAGGCTTTGGCATAACCACGCGACTGCTGGGTCAGCTTGAAGTGCGAGGCGCCAGCTACATCGGCGGCCCGCCCAGCGTGACCGGAGAAATCCGTACCGAGCAAGGCCGCTACCGCGCCTGGGGACAGTCGCTGAATGTGGAAACCGGGCTGATCCGCTTCAATGGCCCCTACAACAACCCCTCGCTGGACATACTGGCGCTGCGCCCGAATATTGCCGTCAAGGCCGGTGTGCAGGTGCTGGGCACGGCCAGTGCGCCACGCGTGCTGCTGTACTCGGACCCTGCCCTGCCCGACGCGGAAAAGCTCTCCTGGGTAGTCATGGGCCGCGACCCTGCCTCCGGCGGGGCCAGCAGCGCCCTGCTTCAGCAGGCCGCCATGGCCTTGCTGGCTGGCGGCAACAGTTCCAGCGGCAAGATTGCGGGCAGCCTGGGGCTCGATGAAGTCGGTTTCAAGGGAGGCGGGGACGGTACGGATGCAGCAGGCGCTGCGCTGACCATGGGCAAGCGCATCTCGGACAAGCTCTACCTGACCTACGAGCAGAGCCTGTCGGGAGCCATGGGCATTATCTATATCTTCTACGACCTGTCGCGCAGCGTCACCTTGCGCGCCCAGACCGGCATGACCAGCGCCATGGATATCGTCTATACCGTTCGCAAGGACTAAGCATGAGAACTGCCTTCATCCCATTTCTGGCATGCGATAGAAGCCATCAATTCTGCTATGCCACGCAACCGCACTGCGCTTGAGCAAGCCGCGGGCAAGCTGATACTCCGCATCCAGCAGGAATGGATGCTGGAGCTGGGCGAGCCCGCGGCCGCAGACAGCGAGCAGGTCATGAACCGCGCTCATGACCTGCTGCAGGCCGCATCGGCCCGCCGGCCTGGCCTCGGGCTGCAGCAGCAGTCGATCGAAGAATTTCTGGGCAGGCAATGGCTGCACGGCCATCCTGGCGTGCAGCCATTCGTCAATGATCTGGCGGCGCTGGTGCAGCCCTGATCCACCGCTTCATCCATGCAGGCCGCCCACGCCTGCAGCCCGGCCCTATTTGACGTAGGAACGCAGCACCTTTACGACCAGCTCCAGGTCCTGTTCACGCTGCTCGGCCGTCGCGGCCTCGGCGCCCAGATGCTCGCGCACATGGCCTTCTAGCAGCTCCAGCATCAAACCATTGACGGCCCCGCGCACAGCCGCCAGTTGCTGCAGCACCACGGCACATTCCTGCCCCTCTTCCAGAGCCCGCTCCAGTGCCTGCGTCTGCCCCTTGATGCGGCGAATGCGCGCGAGCAACGGTTTTTGATTCGAAACGGTATGCGACATATGCAGGAATTGTAGTCCTCCTGCCGGCATGGAAAATATACTGGGGTAGAGTATATAAAAACAAGCCAATCATGACCGCATACACCGCCTCCCCCCTTACCCGGCAACACTCCCACAACTTTGACCAAGGCAATCCGCTGGGCGAAAAAAATGCCAAGCTGGCCATGCTGCTGACGCTGGCCATGATGGTGCTGGAAATCACCGCCGGCTATTACTTCAATTCCATGGCCCTGCTGGCAGACGGCTGGCATATGAGTTCACATGCGCTGGCGTTGGGCCTGTCCGTCAGCGCCTATGCCGCTGCGCGAAAGCTGGCCAATGACAGACGTTTCAGCTTCGGTACCTGGAAGATAGAAATCCTGGCAGGCTACACCAGCGCCATCTGCCTGCTGCTGGTTGCAGGCCTGATGGCTTTTGAATCCATACAACGCCTGCTCTCGCCTGCCGCCATTCACTATCAGCAAGCCATAGGCGTGGCAACTCTTGGCCTGCTGGTCAACCTGGTCTGTGCCTGGCTGCTCAAGGACGGACACCACCATCACCACGGCCATGAGTCTCACCACGATCATCACCATGGACACGACCATGCGCATGGCGACCTGAACCTGCGCTCCGCCTATCTGCACGTAATTGCAGACGCAGCCACATCAGTCATGGCCATCGCAGCGTTGCTGGGCGGCATGCTCCTGGGCTTTGCCTGGCTGGATTCGGTCATGGGCCTGGCCGGCTCCGTGATGGTGGCAATGTGGGCCTTGGGCTTGCTGCGCGATAGCAGCCGCGTGTTGCTCGATGCCGAAATGGATGCCCCCGTCGTGCAAGAGGTACGTGATGCCATCGCGCAAGGTCCGCAACCCGTCACCATCACAGACCTGCATGTCTGGCGCGTGGGCAAGAACCACCATGCCTGCATCATCGCAGTCGAGGGCGCTGCCACGGTCACACCCGACTACATCCGCCGGTTGCTGTCGGTACACGAAGAACTCACCCACGTCTCTGTCGAAGTCAACAGTACAGAGCTGACATAAATAAGTCGGTTGGAATCCACAGGCTCGCAACACGGGTAGAATCCAGCGTCCCTCCCCGTAGTTCAATGGATAGAACGGTCGCCTCCTAAGCGACAGATACAGGTTCGATTCCTGTCGGGGGGACCAAATTCAAGGCCGCGAAGGTGCATAACCTTCCGGCCTTTTTCTTTTTCCCCTCTGTAGACCTCAATTTGAAGTGCGCCGAAGTCCACAGGAATGTGCCGCAATAAGAGGACTTCTGGGGACACATTTGAGGGTACATTTTTAGAAATTGGGGGTGCATTTCAGATGCCCCCAGTTTTGCCCCCTGGCTTCGTCCCCCCTCGTCACCCAACCCTTGCCCCCGTCGGCGTGAATATCGACCAGCCCTTCTCTGGCGCTGGCATATGAGTCATGCTTTTCGTCGCAGGCAACCAGACAGCATCAGGAACGCAGGCCGCTCAATGCAGAATGCCCATACGCATGCGAGCTTCGTAATCAAGCCTTGGCACTCGGCTTGAAGAGATGGATGGTTTCGCCGCGGGCAAGCATCTCCACCAACTGAGCGATGCGTCTGGCGCGCGTCTCGGCCCTCGCAGCTGTCTGGATACGCCACAGTATCGCGTAGCGATTGGAGGCATTGATACTTGCAAAGAAGGTCTTGGCCGCCGGCTCGGCCTCCAGTGCAGCCTGCAAATCCTCGGGCACCGTGGACGTACGCGCACTGTCGTAGGCCCGCGCCCAGCGCCCGTCAGCCTTGGCCGCCTCTATCTGAGCCTGACCCGGGGCCTGCATGCGGCCCGCTTCAATGAGTGCCTGTACCTTGTTGACATTGATTCTCGACCAGACACTTCGCGCGCGCCTCGGCGTGAAGCGCTGAAGATAGTGTTGATCGTCAAGACTTTTCTTCTGCCCATCGATCCAGCCCCAACACAGCGCAATCTCCACCGCTTCGGGGTAGGTGACACTGGGCTCATTGGAGCCTCGCTTGGCGATCTTGAGCCAAAGGCCTTCAGAAGTAGCGTGATTCTTCTTCAGCCAGGCCTCGAAGGCGTTGGCGCTCTTGAACAGGGTTGGTGCAAGTTCAAGCGGGATGATGGATTTGACAGTAGGCATCATCTGGACCTATGCGGCATTAACATCAGCGCGATTCGTGGCATAGAGGCAGGAACCTGGTTGATGGTGGGGTAAGACAAGTTTAACCAGAGCTCCCAACTTATGGCAGTCGCAAAATGCCCCATGACTCGCCCCCAGACCAGGGGCTTGAGCGATCACCACAACTGCGCAAGCAATCCTGTCAGCCCTGCCGCCATAATGACGTAGATGACATTGATCTTGAAGCGGAGCAACGCGATGCCTGCTGCCAGACCAATGGCAATCGACGGCCACTCTATGTGTCCTGCGAAGCCGTGGGGCCAAACTACATGGTAGGCAAAGAAGACCGCCAGATTCAGGATGACACCCACGACCGCAGCGGTGATTCCGACCAATGGCGCAGTGAATTTCAGATTGCCGTGGGTGGACTCGATAAAGGGACCACCCAGGAAAATGAAAAAGAACGACGGCAGAAAAGTGAAGAAGGTCACGATCACTGCAGCGACGACTCCAGCGAGCAGCAGCGAATCCACACCGAAGATCGCTTTTGTCCAGCCGCCCACAAAAGCCACAAAGGACACCACCATGATGAGAGGGCCCGGAGTGGTCTCCCCCAAAGCGAGACCATCGATCATTTGTGTTGCAGTCAACCAATGGAAGTTCTCCACCGCGCCTTGGTAAACATAGGGAAGCACCGCATATGCGCCACCAAAAGTCATCAGCGCAGCCTTGGTGAAGAACCATCCCATTTGTACCAGCGGCGATTCCAGACCAAACGCCGTGGCGAGCACGCCCATTGCGATGCCCCACAGCGTCAGGCAGACCAGCGACACCCTCCAGAATCCTCGCCAGGAAAATTGTGCATGCGGCGGAGTTGGAGTGTCGTCATCGATCAATGCGGCCCCGACTGGCTGACGCGCATTGCTTTTTTCATGGCTGGAGCCACCAAAGGCCTCGGGTCGCAATTTGCCACCGATGAAACCGATGGCTGCAGCCGCAATGACGATGAGCGGAAACGGAACATTGAGCGCGAAAATGGCGACAAACGCAGCAGCCGCAATGCCCCAATGCCAGCTGCTCTTGAGCGACCTGGAGCCCACTCGGTAGGCTGCCTGTGCCACAAGCGCCGTCACAGCAGGCTTGATGCCATAGAAAATGCCCGCAATGACCGGCATGTCCCCGTGGGCCATATACAGCCAGGCCAGAGCCATGATGATGAACAGCGATGGCAGGACAAAAAGAACCCCTGCCAAAATGCCACCCCATGTCCGGTGCAGCAGCCATCCCAGATACGTTGCAAGCTGTTGAGCCTCGGGCCCCGGCAGCAACATGCAGTAGTTAAGGGCGTGGAGAAATCGCTTCTCGGAAATCCATCGACGGCGGTCTACAAGCTCCTCATGCATGAGTGCAATCTGACCTGCGGGACCGCCAAAGCTGATGAATCCAAGCTTCAACCAGAAGCGCAGCGCTTCTGAAAGCGAAAGAGAGGCTGGCGCAACCGGGTCGGTAGGCCTGGGTAAAGCGGTGTCCATAAAAGCTCCATAGAGAATATCCAGCTCTTGGACGGGACACCGTCTACCCTTGCGGGACGGGAGGCTGCTTTCCCGATACAGGAATTCTAGCCCAGTCGCCTGAGCTCTCATGCACGCCGAAGACAAAGTCTGCAGCTACCGAGAGCAGCGCCAGCACATGGAGCAGAGCCGTACTTGCTGTGCACCACAAGGACATGCATCTCAGCCCTCAACGCCCAGAGCTCCTTCGCGGCAGCTCACTCGCGCAGACGAAGGCATCGAGCGCCGGAATTTTCCCTCTTGAAGCACGCCGCAGCTTGGATCACTAGAACCGCATCATCGAGGAGCTGCTTTGAATATTCAGGCCGCTTCCACAATCGACGAGACATCCAGCACATACATCTGGCGCTGGCTCTCATGCACCGAGTCAATGCATACCTGCTTGCCATCACGGCTCCAACGTGGATGCAGGTCACAGCGGTTTTCCTTGCTCAGTTCCGGAGTGGCATAGAAGCTGCCGAGATTGTGGCGCTCGCCAGTCTGCATGTCGAAAAGGAACAGAAAGCGCTCGTGTGTCCTGTCGTCGGGATAGGTGTCACTCAGCATCCAGCGGGTACTCACCGGCGAGAACGTCATATGGCCGTTTTCCACCAGTACATCGCGACCAATCACTTGCACCTCGCCTCCTTCAACGTCGTGATAGAGGTGGTAGTGAATTTCGCCGGCATGTGGCCCCCAGACAATGATGTGCTCGTTGTCCTGCCACAAGGGATGAGAGATCTGGTATTGCGACTTTTCATAGTCAAACGTGCCTACGGCACTGGGGTCGAAGTCGTCAGCCAGCTGCGGCAGCGGATGATCGGAGCACTCCAGCAAGCGCATGTCCGAACCGTCCGGGTTCATGGTGATCAGGCGATGCAGAAAGCAGGTCTCATCCTTCACACGTTCTGTCCATCGATGCAAAAACAGGATGCGCGAAGAAGCCGGGTTGATCTCGATATGGCTGACCCAGTGGATGGCCTTGTCCATCGACGACACATGATGGAATGCCTTGAGTTGCTCATAGCTGACCAACAACCGGGAATCACCTTTCGCCAGCTCCATGCACCAGATGCCGTCATCTGCGGGCGCCAGAGGCAATTCAAAAGGCTGGCCCGGCTCGCTGTAACCAATGGTCTCGTGCGTGATGTACAGGCGCCGGTAGTTGACCGACAGCGCCCAGGCACTGCTGGGTGCAACCACATACACGGGCATGGGCAGAACTCGGCGCTCTTGCGTATCCACATCCACCACCACGGCGCCAAAGCCCGGGTAACGGGCTGACATATCGCCCGTGCGATCGTTATAGATCAGCTTGCGGCCCGGTGCGCCGTCTAGCCACTGCAGCTGGCTGCCCATCTGGAAGTTCCAGGCACCGGTTTCGCCCACTGCGTGAAAGCGGTCACCGTCCTGAGTGTCGAAATAGCCAATCGTGGCCTTGACCTCTGGCGTCAGGTAAATGTCCATCCAGGGCGTTTGCTGGGCTGCCAGCAGGCGATTGCCTTTGTCCCAGTTGGACTTATTGTAATAGCCGAAGAAATGATGAAGGCTGCCGTCACCCACGCGCCGGCAGGGAGCAAAAGAAGAATGAGAAGAGGTCGTCATTGGATATCAAGCAGTAGCGTCGCAGCGACTGGCTGCGACTCGAAAGCGATGCAGGGCATGAAGAAGCCCGGCTCTGGTTAATTCGCCGTAATCTTTCCGGCAGCGATCACCTGGTCCCAACGCTGCTTTTCCTTGGCCACAAAGCTTTGCGCTTCTGCCAGGGTATTGGCCACGGCACTCATCCCTTGATCCTGCAGCCCCTTGCGGAACTCGGGTGTATTGGCCACCTTGCGGATGTCTTCACTGAGCTTGTGCACCAGGGCCTCAGGCACCTTGGAGGACACGGCAACCGTGGTCCACGATGTGGCCACATAGTCCTTCATTCCTGCCTCACCGGTCGTCGGCACATCCGGCAACGCCGCCAGGCGCTCGTTGCCGGTCACCGCCAACGCCTTGAGCTTGCCGCCCTTGACATGAGCCAGCACTGTCGGAGGGTTCTCGAACATCAGCTGGATCTGGCCGCCAAGCAAATCGTTGAGCGCTGCCGAGCTGCCGCGATAGGGGACATGAACAATGGGAGCGCCTGACTGGAGCTTGTACAGCTCTCCCATCATGTGAACCGACGAGCCCACGCCAGCAGAGCCAAAATTGATGCTGCCTGGATCCTTCTTGGCCAGCGCGGTCAGCTCCTGCAGATTCTTGACCGGCAGATTGGGGGTTGCAACCACGACATGAGGCATCTCCGCCAGCACGGTGACAACGCGCAACTCCTTGGCAGGGTCGTAAGGTAGTTTCTTGTAAACCCCGTAAGCAGCATGCAATCCGATGGATCCCACCATCAGCGTGTAGCCGTCCGCCGGCTGATCGGACACATATTTCCCACCTAGATGGCCGCCTGCACCTGGCTTGTTCTCGACCACCACGGCTTGATTCCACATACGACCGAGTCTGTCGGCAAGCATACGGGCCTGCACGTCCGAGCTGCCACCCGCAGTGAACGGCACGATGATGCGAATTTGACGAGCAGGATTGGGATATGCGGAGCTGCCTTCAGCCCAGGCTGAGCCGACGCTCGCCAACGTTGCGGCAGCCAGCACTCCCAGACACAGAGAGCGACGAGCGCTAATGCAAACCATCTAATGACTCCTTGGATTGATTGATGCGCCCTCAATTCCTGAAAACGCATGCACTTATTCGTATGGAAGTCAGTGTAGAAAGCCCCACCTACTCGGAAAAATTCATTTTTCAAACTCATCTATACGCAGCCGGTATACCCTTCCCTCTCAGCATCCACCCGATTGCGCCATGCCACGCCCTTTGAGTTTTAAAGAAATTGAAGCATTTCGTGCCGTGATGCAAACCGGCACCACGACCGCAGCTGCCCAGCTGCTGCACACCACCCAGCCGTCCATCAGCCGCCTGCTGGCTCAGATGCAGACGGGCGCGGACCTGAAGCTGTTTGATATGCACAAAGGGCGGCTGCGCCCGACTGCAGAGGCACGGGAGCTTTTTTCGACGGTGCAGCAACATTTCGTAGGTCTGGACCGCATTGAGCGCGACCTTCAGGGGTTGCGGCAGTTCGGTGCAGGCACTTTGCGCATAGGCTGCACCCCGGCACTGGGACTGTCCATCGTTCCTGCTGCCCTGCACAATTTTCTGCTGCACTACCCGGGCACACACATCAGCCTGCAGACGCTAGGCACCACACATCTTCGGGAAGGACTGCTGCACGGCCAGTTTGACCTGGTGGTCAGTACCATGGCCATTGGCTCCCCTGAACTCAACGCAAGCGTTCTGCATCAGACCCAGGCAGTCTGCGTCATGCATCCAGACCATCCGCTGGCACAGCACAGCAGCCTGCATGTCCGGGACCTGGAAAACCAGCTGCTGCTGACCTTGAATTCGGACGACAACATCTACCTGCAACTGCAGCGAACCATGCTTGAGCATGATGTCCGCCCCGGCTCAACTGTCGAGACCACTTACTCTTCCACTATCTGCTGTCTCGCAGCGCAAGGTACAGGCTTGGGCGTGGTGAACCCCTACGTGGCGGCAACATTTGCGTCAAGCCTCTGCATCAAACCGTTCCTGCCCGAGTGCTCAGTAGAAGTGGTGCTGGCACTGCCCAGTCATTCGGCACCTTCGGAACGCACGCAATGCTTCGTCGAGGAGTTGCAAAAACAGCTGGAACCATAACCCTGCGGCAAAGGCCAAGCACTCAAGAAAACTCCACTGTCAGATGACGGCGAACGCCAAATGCGCCTCAAGGGTCTGCGCCCGCAACCGAGCACATGCGCATGGATGCGGTGGAATTCCGGCGATAGTCAGAGGGCCTCTTACCGGGCCTTGCATTGAATCGGCACCATGCGGCCGACCTCTACCGTCAGATCCAGTCCTTTTCCTCGGATGGTATTGGGCCCGTTGCTGTAAACAAATCCGGAGCCGCTTGGCTGCTGTGGAAGCTCTATGTCTTGACCGCCACGTATCAAGACTGCTTTGCTGTTGGCAGGCGAGAAACGCACCGAAATGGATTCTCCGTTTGCACAGGTGAATGCAACTTCACGGTCTGCATCTTGAGATGGCGCAGAACTGCAGGCACTGACGGCGATTGCGGCGAACATGGCAAGCCCGATGACTTTCATAGACTTCTCCCGTGATATTTCAAGGCAAGACTCAAGCAGCCATGAAGAACTCTTGTGTCTGGTGGCACTTCCAACACTTGGCAGATCACCTTTGTCTCTCTCGACAGATTGGGGCGTCCCAACCCACTGTAGGCTCCCGCCAGCGGGTCAGACCGCAACGCGAAGTGGAAATTGATTGACGCATATCCGAGCTCAGGCTGAGCTCACACGCCTGTCGCGCTCCTTGTCCCGGTAAAGGCGTGCTTTTTCAGCATACATGGCCTTGTCCGCCCCTTGAACAATGCTTTCTATCGGCGTGCCTTCCTGGCCACAGGCATGCCCCATGGAAACCTGGATGCTGTGACCAGGATAGAACTGATTGTTCAGCTCCAGCAAGGACAAGATGCGCTCCTGCAATGCCACGGCACCGCGCTCATCGGTTCCCGGCAAAAGGACGACAAACTCATCGCCGCCGATGCGGGCGGCGCAGGCCGGCGCATCCACTGCCTTGGAGAGAACTTCCCCCATGCGCCTGAGCATGGCATCCCCTGCAGTATGACCATGCTCGTCGTTGACAACCTTGAGTCCATTCATATCTATGGCAAGCATAGACAAGGGCCAGGGCCCTTTGCGCGACAGCCTGTTGAGCTCTTCGGTATAGAAAGCGCGGTTGCGCAGCTGGGTCAATACATCATGCTTGCCCAGATATTCAAGATAAGCCTCAGCCTTCTTGCGAGCGGTGATATCCACGAGCGACAGCAGAACCAAGCCCCATTTTTCCGCATGGCTGCTCATGATGGCGAACTCCATATGAATATGGAGCACATCGCCAGCCAGCCCGTAGTTCACCACTTCCCGCTGCTGCACCAGCTTACCCTCCCAAAGGTCTATCAGTTGCTCGGCAAACGAATCGTACATTTCGCCCCTGAAGACCTTGGACAGATTCTGCAGCAGTTGCTGCTTGCTCTCGGCACCGAACATTTGCAACGTCTGGCGATTGACATCGAGCACCTGGATTTCCTGCATGCAGCGGGTGACGAATTCCGGATGCACTTTCAGAAAAGTCCGGAAATCGGTGATTCCGCGCGCTCTCACATCGTCCATCAGGCGCTTGACCACGCTGAAGTCCTCGACCCACAGTGACACCGGAGAGTACTCGAACAAGTCTCTGGCGTATTGCTCGCTGCGCTGCAGCTTCACCGTGCTCTGCACCTCCGCCGTCACATCCTCCAGGGAGACCAGCACCCGGCTCCAGCTTTGCTCGTAGCCCGGCAGCACACGCGCCCTCACCTGCACATCGAGCCGCCGTCCATCCAGGGCATAGTTGACCGAACGGGTCTCGAAACTGAGCACCCCCTCCCAGAGAGCGACCAGTTCGTTCATGATGCTGTCGAGCATGTCGCCGCGAAAGACCTCACTGAGCCGGTTCTTCAGGGTTTCCTCATCTTCGGCCTTGAACAGGTCCAGCGTGTACTGATTGACTCGCAGCACCTTGTAGGACTGACTGCAAAGCCTGAGCCGCTCCGGATCCTCTTTGAGAAAGCTGAGCAGATCGCTCACCCCCTGCGCCCGCCATTGATCGAAAATCTGTTTCAGGCCACTGTAATCCTCCATCCAGAGCGATACCGGTGCCAGGTTGAACATATCCTCGAAGTCCAGACCTTCTGCGAGCGAATTTTTCACAAACGATACCTCCGCCAACGATTATTACCGAGACTTCAAGCCTGCACTCAGCCCTCTTTTGCAAGAGTCGATCGACTGTCTCGCCGCAATGAAAAAGACTCCCTGCGGAGTCTTTTCAGGTCAGATCACCTCAGGCAGTCTCTGCCTTGCGGCTTTCACCTTGTACATTGCGGCATCGGCTTTCTGCAAAGCATCATCCACATCGGTGTCATCGGGCATCAAGCAGACCATTCCCACGCTGGCTCCTGCGTACTCGATCTCACGACCGTCGGCCAATTGCAAGCTGGCGACAGAGGCTTTGCTCAATCGCAGCTGCATCTCCCTGATCACGGCCTCAGCGTCTTCATCCAGCAAAGGCCCCGCGCCAACCATGACGAATTCATCGCCACCGAAACGAGCCAGCATGTCACTGCTGCGCAGTCCTGATCGCAGTTGTTCGGCCATGGCACGCAGCAATGCATCCCCAGCCTCATGACCGAACTGGTCATTGATCTGCTTGAATCGGTCAAGATCCACAAAGCCCACCAGCACCCATTCACGGGTGCGACGGCAATGAGCAATGAGTCGGTTGAGTTCCTCGGTCACGCAGCGGCGATTGGGCAATCCAGTCAGGGAATCGAGCATGGCCAACGAAGCCAGCTCCTCGTTGGCATGCTGCAGCGATCTCACCAGTTGCTCGCGCTCGGCAAAGCCTGCAATGATCTTGGCAAACAGGCGCAGCAGATCCTCGGCCTCCGCGGCCAGCGCGACGGAATGGTCGCTGGCTGCACACAGAGTGCCGAACAGCGCACCATTGGAAAAACGCACGGGCGTGCTCACATAAGTCTGGATACCCAGCTGACGCGCTGCATCCGAGTCGCCCCAGCACTCGCCAACATTGTCAGTAAAGGTACGCCCTTCGTCGAGCGACCGCTTGCACAAGGTGTCGTGCCAGGGCACCTCCAGCCCTTCGGGGATCTTCATTCCTCCCGTATTGAGGGAGTACAGGACATTCTGAATACCGCGTGCCTCATCCACGGTGGTGAGATAGGCCGACTCCAGATCAGTCACTTCCACCATGATTTCCAGAAGAGGTCGCGTGAAGCTGGGCAGATTCTGAGATGCGGAGACGGTCTGGGAAAGGCGTTGAATAATTGATGGCATGGTGCAATTTGGGGGTACGGCCGCACGACGAGTGCGGCAGCTCAAGCAAAGCCTAAAGCCTAGGCATCATCACTTTCATTCGGCTGAGACTATCGTTCAATCATGCAATGAAAGCCAGATCCCAACGCCTGTATTTTCAAGCAATCGATTGTCAGACTAGGACTGAGGCCACAGGACCCTGACACGCAGACCGCCCAGTTGCGGCGACTCGTCAAGCCACAGCTGGGCGCCGCTGCTTTGCGCAATGCTTTGCGCAATGGCCAGCCCCAGGCCACTGCCGCCGGCCATGCCACCAGCCCCCTGACCGCGAACAAAGCGCTGCAGGACGCGTTGGCGCTCGGCCGGTGCAATGCCTGGACCCGAATCTTCCACCACCAGTGCATGTCCGTGCTCGTCCTGCAACCAGCCCACATCAACCCGCCCCCCGGCGGGCACGTATTTGATGGCGTTGTCCAGCAGATTGCGCAGCAGCACCGCCAGTGCCTCTGCGTCTGCGGCCACGCTGAATGCGGACTGCTGCTGCGGGTCTTCACTAAGACCCATGTCCAGCCCCTTGGCCTGGGCAGCCGGCGCGGCATCAGCCAGAGCCTGCTCGACCAGCACGCGCAAGTCAGCCAGCGGTGCATCTTCAGTCTGCGGCCTGGCTTCCTGCCTGGCCAATGCAAGCAACTGCTCCACCAGTCGCCTGGCGCGCTCGATTCCTTG
Organism: Comamonas sp. A23; assembly: GCF_004522605.1. Classification (NCBI taxonomy): domain Bacteria; kingdom Pseudomonadati; phylum Pseudomonadota; class Betaproteobacteria; order Burkholderiales; family Comamonadaceae; genus Comamonas; species Comamonas sp. A23. The sequence goes on along the minus strand of NZ_RSDT01000003.1, from coordinate 623,060 downwards.
CGCCAGACGGGCCTGCGCCGACTCGCGCTCGGAGCTGTCCGTTGCTTTGCGCAGCAGCTGCAATTGCAGCTGCAACGCGGCCAGCGGCGAGCGCAGTTCATGCGCAGCATCTGCCACGAAATTCTGCTGTGCCTCAAAAGCCTGCCGTACGCGCTGCAGCAGGCTGTTGAGCTCCTCTACCAGCGGGCGCATCTCATCCGGCAGATCATGCTCCGCCACGGGTGCCAGATCCTGAGGCTGACGCAAGGCCAACTCCCTGCGCACCCGCTGCACGGGAGTCAGTGAAAGGCGAATCACCCACCACACGGCCAGCGCCAGCAGCGGCAACAGCAGCACCACAGGCAACAAGCTGCGCCAGGCGGCTTCACGCGCGAGGATCTGACGCACGCGCATGTCCTGTGCAATCTGAATCACCTGAGATCGTGTCTGCAGTGAAAACACACGATAGGTCGTGCCACGCGCAGGCACATCGGCAAAGCCCAGCACTGCCATCTGGGGCAAGGCATCCCCCAGAGCCGACTCGAAAATTCTCAGTCCCTCATTGGTCCAGACCTGGACGATGAACTCGTTGTTTTCATCTTCGGGAGGCGTTCCCTGCGGTCTGCCTTTGGCATCGACCGGCAGACCCGCCCGCAGTGCAAACGCCGTCTGCTGCATCTGGTAGTCGAACAGGGTATCGGTCTGCGCCAGTGCATTGCGATAGGCAAACACCCCTTGCAGCACGGCCACCAGCAAAATCGCCATGCCAATGAAAAGCAACAGACGCCCGCCCAGCGAGCCGGGCAGTTTCAACCGCTGCAATGCTTGGTTTTCGCTCATGGCCTGGGCACCATATAGCCAAGACCGCGCACATTGAGCACTGCGGCAGCGCCGAGCTTTTTACGCAACCCGTGGATATAGACCTCCACCGCATTGCTGCTGACCTCATCGCCCCAGCCATAGAGTTTGTCTTCGATTTGCTGACGTGACAGCGTGGCCCCCGGCCTTGCCAGCAACGCCTGCAGCACTGCCCATTCACGACCAGACAGAGTGACCGGCTGGCCATTCACGCTGGCCTCGCGAGTATTGGGGTTCAGCATGACGCCGCCATGTTCGTACACCGCATCCAGATGCCCTGCCGCACGCCGCGTTAGCGCGCGAATGCGGGCCAGCAGCTCATCCATGTCATAGGGTTTGATGACATAGTCATCGGCCCCGGCGTCCAGCCCCGCAATGCGGTCATGCACGGCATCCCTGGCGGTCGCCACCAGCACCGGCGTGGCATCCTTGCGCGCACGCAACTGGCGCAGCACCTGCAAGCCATCAAGCTTGGGCAAGCCCAAGTCGAGCAGCACCAGATCGTACTGGTGGCCATGCAAGGCTGTATCGGCCTGGGCGCCATCCTGAACCCAGTCCACCACATAGCCTTCACCGCGCAGCAGCGCCAGCACGGCCTGGCCGATCATGGTGTCATCTTCAACGAGCAGTAAACGCATGGAGCAAGGATAGCGCCGCTACAGCGGGAATGCCCAGCACCAGAAACAAAGGATGCATCGCACGCAGACTGCATGCCCGCAAGGCGGCAAGCGAGGCAGCTCCACCCCAAGCGGGCAAGCCGCCACCTCACATGAAGGGCCGCCGGTTACACCGCAGCTTCGATGCCCGGCATCGCCATACGTGCCTTGGTCAATGCCATGCCCAGGTTGGCGGTACGGCGGCAGACAAAGACTGCCACATAGTCGGGCACTGCCTTGCTACGCAGAAAGACGTGAATCAGGTTGTCACTGTTGACGATGATTTCCTGAAAATAGTGGTGACCATCATCGCTGAGGCCGCGCGAACGCTTGAACATGGTCTCGATCATGGAGACATTGGGGCCGTTGAACAGGTCGGCCGTAGCAGCCGCCACCAGATCAATCACCTCACGCGGATGGGAATCCACGGTACGGATCGACAGCAACATGCCCGAAGCAGCATCCACATAACCAGCGGCCAAGCACTCGGGGACCGAAGCCACGGCCTGCGTCAACACGGTATCCAAACTCATTACGCTCTCACTTTCCTATTGCTAATCTTTCGCGTCATGGCCGTTTGCAGTCCGCAGCGCCCATGCTTTGGTGGTCTTGAAAACATCACGCCATCTTTTGCAGCAATGCGTTTTCGAATTCATAAAGAAGCGCTTCCTGCGCCTCGGATTGCACATACTGAGCATCAATCAATCGCACACGGCGCAGCGCTTCTTCGGCAGTCAGGCCCTCGCGCACCAGCCAGGCGGCAAGCACGGTTCCGGTACGGCCCAATCCTGCAAGGCAGTGCACGGCAAGCACCTCTCCACGGCGCAGGGCGACCGACATGCGTGCCAGCAGCATCTGCATCTGTGCCACTGTCGGTGGCTCGTGGTCATAGACCGGTAGGTGAAAGTTCTTGAGCCCATTGCGGGCCAAGGCATCCTGCGGGAAGTCCTTTTCCGTCAGCGTGATCAGCATGGTGATACCGCAACGATTCAGGGCCTTGAGGTCGGCGTCCATGTCATGGACCACACCTGGCCAGGGCGTACCTGCCAGCCTTCCTGGCACCAGCCAGGAAAATCCGTTCGGGCCGCGGCTGGCTGGCATGGCATTTTCAGCAGCCAGCAGTGGCTGCATTTCCATCAGCACAGCCGCATTCACGATGCGAGGCTGGTAGCGGGTTGCAGAGGACAGGCCAGATGCCGCAACCGCTGCCGCTTGCGACAGTGCAGGTGCAGAGACCGACGTTGGCACAGGCAGCACGGGTTCCAATTTGAAGGGAGCAACGGCCTCACTCACTGCTGCCGAAGATGCCAGCAGGTCGGAAAATTCGGCAATGGCCGCCAAGGCTGCGACAGGCAAGGGAGGTGGCGGCAATACATCGTCGGCCAGCTCATTCAAAGGGGTACCCGGCATGGGGACAGCGCAGCTTCCGGTACGCAGGAATTGCTGACCGGCAGCACTGAGCGGCCGCAGAGTGAACACCGCCATTGCTGCAGCTTCCTGAATATGACCACCTGCGAGCAACAACATCTGCTGGGCAGCAGCCTGGGCATGCTGCTGATGGTGCGTGACGAGCAGCACACTGCACTGCTGGCCGATCTGCTTGATCAAGTCCAGCAACAAAAATGCCTCATAGCCTTCCAGGTCGGCCGTGGGCTCATCCACCATCAACACCGCAGGCCGGGCCCAGGCCTCGCGCAGAATGGCTACGGCGCGTTGCTGCACCGCGCTCAACAGCATGGTGGACTTATCCAGAGCCTGGGCCAGCTCGGCAAAGCCATAGTGCTGCAGCTGTGCAGTCACCCACCGACGCCACTCCAGTGGCGCACGGTGCTCGGTCCGACGTGCTTTCTCGATCAGAGCATCCAGGGTACTGGCGCGCATAAGCCGGGCATGCTGCTGTACCAGGCGCGGCAAGGCCTGCGCGCCGTCGACGCTCAAAGGCATGTGCAATGGCTGAGCGGCATAGACCACCTGCCCCCAGCTGCGAAAACGCGGATTGACCGCGTTCAGTCCGGCCAGCGTGCGCAGCAGCGTGGATTTTCCTGTACCCGCAGGACCCAGCAATGCAGTTACGCCTGATTGCGGAAGTGTGAAATCCACTTCGGCCAAAACCACGCGTGGACCATATGAAGCGCCCAGGCCTTGCACCTGCAGACTGTGTTGCTGATCCAAAAAATCCTCCCCTCGCAGCGCCTGCTCCGAGGGCCGTCACGATGTATTTGCGGTCACGCCGAATCGCCACCGCACGGCGTCAAAAAGACGAATGAATGCTTTGGCCCGGCAGTCTATGGCATTACATCTCTAGAAACTCGTTACCTCTTGAAACATGACAACATCATGTGGAAATCCACCAAATATTCATTTATTCAGATATTTTTTGTTTTTAATCAATAAAAACAGAGAAGAAAAACCGCACCCCTAAGGATGCGGTCTTTCATACGGCAAGGGATCAACTCAACCCAGGCGCACCGGCACAAAGATTTTGTTGCCATCGCGCCAGATCAGCACGGCCACGGTCTTGTCCGCTTTGGCTACTGCGGCCCGCACCTCATCGATATTTCCGGCAGGTGCGCCATTGATGGACAGCAGCACGTCTCCCTGGCTGATACCTGCTGCTGCTGCCGGACCGCTGGCCTGAGCCACCAGCAGGCCGGAGTCCACACCAATCTGCTTTTTTTCCTCAGGCTGCAGGGGGCGCAAAGCCAGCCCCAGCTTTCCCTTGTCAGTGTCCGGAGAGGACTTGGCCACCTTCGCAGCCTTGTCACTGGCATCGCCAAGGGTCGCACTCAGAGTCTTGGATTCACCCTTGCGCCAGACTTCCAGCGTCACCTTCTGCCCCGGCAAGGCCTGGCCGATAAAGGCCGGCAGATCGCCCGAACCAACAACGGGTTTGCCATCCACCTTGCGCACCACATCGCCTGGTTCCAGTCCGGCCTTGGCAGCAGGGCCATTCTTTTCGACACTGGCCACCAATGCACCTTCGGGCCTATCCAGCTTGAAGGAATCGGCAAAGGCCTGATTGACCTCCTGCACACTCACACCCAGCTTGGCATGCTGGGCCTTGCCCGTTGCCTGAATCTGCTGTTGCACACGGGTTGCCAGTTCGATGGGAATCGCAAACGACACCCCTTGATACCCGCCCGAGCGGGTGTAGATCTGGCTGTTGATGCCCACGACCTCGCCCTGTGCGTTGAACAGCGGGCCACCAGAGTTTCCGGGGTTGATCGCCACATCCGTCTGCAGGAAGGGAACAAAGGAATCATCGGGAAGAGAACGCCCCTTGGCACTCACCACGCCAGCCGTCACGCTGTTCTCAAAGCCGAAGGGCGAGCCGATCGCCAGCACCCAGTCGCCCACACGCAGCTGGCTGGTCTGGCCCAGCTTGACCGTGGGCAGCCCGGCAGCGTCAATCTTGAGTACCGCCACATCGGTCTTGGGATCGGCTCCCAGCACCTTGGCCCTGAACTCGCGACGGTCGTTGAGCTTGACCGTCACTTCCTTGGCGCCATGCACCACATGGGCATTGGTCAGAATCACGCCGTCGCTGGAGACGATAAAGCCCGAGCCTTGGCCGCGCATGGGTGTATCGGGCTGCTGCGCACGTGGTCCCATGCCCTGCCCGCCCGGCATTCCAGGAAAGCCGAACTGGCGGAAGAATTCAAGGAAGGGGTCATCGGGGCTGATGCCCTGACCCTGTTGCTGACGTTCGCTGGTCTGGTCGCCTTCATCGTCGCTCATGGCGCGAGAGGAGCCCACCACGCTGATATTGACCACGGCCGCGCCGTTGCGCGCCGTGATATCTGCAAAATTGGGAGCATTTACCGCAGGCAGGTTAAGGGCTGCGGGTTGCGCAACCGCCGCAGATTGCGTCACCTGCGCCTGGGCTGTGCTGCGGGTTCCCACCAGGCCGGCGCCGGTGGCGCCCAGTGCGCCGATCGCACCAGCGGCCACCAGGGCCATGACCAATCGGCGGGGTGTGGAGAGAATTGTGTTCATGGTCATCCTTTCAAAAAAGCACCGGATCGGTGTCGTTGAAGGGAAGTTTGAACGTCCACACTTAGGCGAGACTTAGACGCTTGCGGTATTCACCAATGCGCCTGAACCAGAAGCTGCGTGCATCGGCAGCTCAAGGAGTTCAGGCCATTTTCAATCTGCAACCCACCTCGCTCAGATCAGCTCCAGCACCAGCTCCGGCGGGCGACAAAGCTTGGCCCCCTTGGGAGTGACCACAATGGGTCGATTGAGCAGCACCGGATGCGCAGCCACGGCCTGAATCAGCTGGACATCACTGACCGCTGCGTTGTCCAGACCCAGTTCCTTGAACTGAGCTTCCTTGGTACGCAGCAAGTCACGCACCGAAACGCCCAGGTGTGCCACCAGCTCTGCCAACTCTGGCGCCGTCAGCGGCGTGGCGATGTAATCGACGATATTGGGCTCGATACCATGCTCGCGCAGCAGCGCCAGCGCGCCGCGCGAATTGCTGCAGCGGCTGTTGTGAAAAATGGTGATGTCAGGGCGATTCACGGGGGTGTCTGTACTTGTAGTCATGACTGCAGTGTAGCGAGCCTGTACCTGTCCAAGGCTTGGCAGGCAGTCACTGCATAGCAGCTATGCCGGCTGCGCCAGAGCCAGGCAGAGCGCCATCTCATAGACTGTCTGCAAAACATCATGAGGAGACAATATGCCCGCTTTCACCGCACGTGAACCCTTCACTCTGAACCGTCGCCAATGGAGCCAATGGGCTGCGGCCACCACCTTGGGCAGTCTGACCGGTACGGCTCTGGCACAGGACTCGAAGTACCCCAGCAAGGCCATACGCATGGTCATTCCGTTCACGCCCGGCGGCTCCGCCGACATTCTGGGTCGCGCCATAGGTCATGAGCTGACGACCGCCTGGGGCCAGAGCGTGGTGCCGGAAAACGTCGCCGGCGCAGGCGGCAGCATTGGCGCGGACCGCGTGGCAAAGGCCAGTGCCGATGGCTACACACTGCTCATGGGTCATGTCGGCACGCTGGCCGTTACACCAACGCTCTACCCCAAGCTGCCTTACGACCCTATCAAGAGCTTTACGCCTCTGGCCTGGGTGGCCCGTGTGCCCAACGTGCTGGTCGTGCATCCATCGCTGCCGGTCAATGATCTGGCATCGTTCATCAGCTACGCCAAGGCCAACCCGGGCGCAGTGAATTTCAGCTCGGGGGGCAACGGCAGTGCCGCGCATATGACCATGGCCTATCTGAGCCTGCAAGCCGGGCTGAAGATGCAGCATGTGCCCTACAAGGGCACGGCACCGGCCGTCAATGACCTGGTGGCAGGTCAGGTTCAGGCCTTGTTCACCGGCATCCCTGCCGTGCTGGCCCAAATTCGCTCCGGCCAGATCAAGGCCATCGCCGTTTCATCACCTCAGCGCATCCCTGCACTACCCAATGTGCCTACCGTGGCCGAAGCAGGCTTGCCCGGCTTTGAGGCCGACCAATGGTATGGCGTGGTCGGTCCTGCCAATATGCCCGCCGACGTGGTCGCCAGGATCAATCAGCAGATCAATGCCTCGCTCCGAAGCCCCGCCATCCTCGAGCGTCTGCAAAGCGAAGGCGCCCAGCCCATGCCCAGCACGCCCAAGGTCTTTGCCGACCTCATCGTCAAGGACCTCGCGCGCTGGCGCAAGGTCATCATCGACAGCAAGATGACGCTTTAAGCGCCCAGGGCCTGCGCTTCAGGCTGCGGCGGAACTGGTTGCAACCGGGGCTGCCGTTGCGGACTCCAGCTCTTCCTCGTGGGCATCGAACTCACGCCCCGGCAGCAGCAGATTCAGGCCCACGGCCACCAGCGCCCCCACGGTAATACCCGAGCCGAACACCTCGCGCACAAAGGCAGGCATCTTGGAGAGCAGATCGGGGCGCACCGTCACGGCCAGACCGCAGCCCAGCGAGACTGCAATGATCAGGCCGCTGCGACGCGTCTGCTCTGCGCCGCTGAGCATGCGGATGCCCGCCAGGATGATCATGGCAAACATCATCAGGCCCGCACCGCCGAGCACTGGCTGAGGAATCGTCACGACCAGCGCTCCCAGCACCGGAAACAAACCGGCCAGCAACAGCATCACGCCGGTCAGCATCACCACATGGCGGCTGGCCACGCCGGTGAGCGAAACCACGCCCACGTTCTGCGCGAAAGTGGAGACAGGAGGACTCGACATCAAGGCGGCAAAGGCCGAACCCACGCCGTCGCAGAGCATGCCGCTGGACAGGCGCTTGCCACGGATCGGCGTCTGTGTTGCCGCCCCCAGGGCCATGAAAGTACCCGTGGTCTCGACAATGGTCACGAGAAAGGCGATGGACATGGCAACGATGCCCGATACCGGAAAGCTCATGCCGAAATGCAGCGGCTGGGGAATCGCGAAGATCGGCGCCTCACGCACCTGGGTGAAATCGATCAAGCCCAGGGCCAGGCACAGCAGATAGCCGCAGGCAATGCCCAGAACCACGGCCGATGCCGAGATCACGCCCTTGCCCCATTGCACAAAGCCAATCACCAGCGCCAGCACAAAGCCCGCAATCGCCAGATTGCCCACGGCGCCATAGCTGCCGCTGCCCACACCGCCTGCGGCCCAGTCCACGGCGACGGGCGTGAGCGACAGCCCGATCATGGTCACAACCACGCTGGTCACGGTATGCGGAAAGAAGCGACGGATCACAGGCATGAAGAAGCTGCCGACGATCATCACCAGCGAGCCCACGAGCGAAGAGCCCAGGATGCCGGGCACACCATGCTCCAGTCCCACGCTGATGCCCGCGCCGACAAAGGCAAAGCTGGTACCCATCACGCAGGGCAGGCGTATGCCGACAGGTCCCACGCCACGGCACTGGATGATGGTGACGATGCCCGAGCCCAGCAGCGCCGCATTGACCAGGGCCACGATCTGGTCGGCCGGCAGCTTGAGCGCGCCACCGAACACCAGCGGCACGGCGATGATGCCGCCCAGAGCGGCGAGCAGATGCTGCAGCGAAAGCAGCGTGGTGGTGATGAGGCTGGGCGGACGGTCTTCCACCCCGTAAAGCAGCTTTTCCATGGTCTTGTCTCCTGTTTTTTAGGTATGCAATCGCCGGGGAATAGGCTTCCCCGCGAAGGCCACAAGACTAAGCACGCAACCGGGAGCTCTCATATGCCGTTGCCGATACAGCCCATGCGCGGCGCCGTATAGCGTGTCCAGCATCGAGAAAGAATTTCTGGCACTCCAAGTCACCTGACACCAGTCCCGAGCCCACTTTTCTTCCAGTGCCACAAAGGCTTGGAATCTCTCTCACACCGATGTCCGGCCATCGCAATGGACCCACGATGGCCGTCACCGAAAAGTCTCAATGCCCTGCGGCAGCTCGCTCGAACAGGCTGCGCGCAAGATGGCGGTGCTGGCCCAGAACCACGGGCAGGTCGGCGGTCAGCAGACGCCCGTCCTCGACCACCACACGCCCGTTGATGACGCTGCTGGACACATTGGCCGGCGTACAGAACACCAGCGCTGCCACGGGGTCGTGGCCGGCACCCGCATAGCCGACGTCTTCCATGTCGAAGGCCACGAAGTCGGCAGACATGCCGGGAGCCAGTGCGCCAATGTCATCGCGGTTGAGTACGCGCGCACCGCCCAGCGTGGCGATCTCCAGCGCCTCTCGGGCACTCATGGCCGCCGGGCCGTAGCCCACGCGCTGCAGCAGCATGGCCTGGCGCGCCTCGCCCAGCATGTGGGCACCGTCGTTCGATGCGCTGCCGTCCACCCCCAGGGCCACGGACACGCCGGCATCGCGCATGCTGCGGATGGGTGCGATGCCCGATGCCAGGCGCATGTTGGAGCATGGACAGTGCGCCACACCGGTGCCGGTGCGCGCAAACAGCGCAATGCCTTCGGGATCGAGCTTGACGCAATGCGCATGCCAGACGTCGCGCCCCACCCAGCCCAGGTCCTCGGCGTATTGCGCCGGGGTCAGGCCGAACTTCTCGCGCGAGAAGGCCACGTCGTTGTCGTTCTCGGCCAGATGGGTGTGCAGCGAGACACCGTGCGCACGCGCAAGCACCGCCGATTCGCGCATCAGATCACGCGTCACCGAGAACGGCGAACATGGGGCCAGAACCACGCGCAGCATGGAGTGGCGCGAGCCGTCGTGGTATTGCTGGATCAGGCGCAGGCTGTCGCGCAAGATGGCCTCTTCCTCCTCCACAACCACATCGGGTGGCAGGCCGCCCTTGCTGCGGCCCAGGCTCATGGAGCCGCGCGCGGCGTGAAAGCGCATGCCCATCTGCTGCGCAGCCGCAATGGAATCGTCCAGGCGCGAGCCATTGGGAAACAGGTACAGGTGGTCGCTGGTGGTGGTGCAACCCGACAGCATGAGCTCGGCCATGGCGGTCTGAGTCGAGACATGGATCATCTCGGGCGTCAGATGCGACCACAACATGTAGAGGTTCTGCAGCCACGAGAACAGCTCGGCATCCTGGGCGGCCGGCACGGCACGCGTCAGGCTCTGGTACATGTGATGGTGGGTGTTGACCAGGCCCGGCGTCACGACCTTGCCGCGCATGTCCAGCACGCGCGCCTGGCCCTCGTCGGCCATGCGGCGGTATTGCGCCGGCAGCTCGGCCGTTGCACCCACCCACAGCAGGGCCGGGCCGTCCGCCACCAGCGCACCGTCCTTGATCTCGCGGCGTTGCGCATCCATGGTGACCAGTACGTCGGCATTCAGGGCAATCAGGGTCATGGGTTTCTTCCTCTCTAAACAAGAAGCGCAAGTCTAGAGAGGCACCCAAGCGCGCGATAGCGCTGAATTCAGCCAAGCATGTCCACAAAATGTGGACAGTGAATCAGTGTTTTCTGGCGTAGAGCCGCGCCAGCGCGGATTCGATGCTTGCCGCCATGAGCTCGGCAGCGGCACTCAGCTCCGCGCCCTTGCGCACGAACAGCATCAGGGTCTGGCGCTGCAGATGCGCATCGCGCAGAGGCACGAAGCTCAGCGAGCCGCGATCCAGCTCCTCCAGTACATCCAGAGCGTTGAGCAAGGCAATGCCCTCGCCCAGCATGACCAGGCGCTGTATCAAGGCCATGGAGGTGGACTCGGCCACCGGCGTCACCTCGATGGCACTGCGCGCGAAGGCTTCGTTGAGCAGACTGCGTATGGTCAGGGCCGGTGCCGGCAGAATCAGCGGATGACCCACGCATTCGCTGAGCAGCAGCGACGAATGCTGGGCCAGCGGGTGCTTGACCGGCAGGACGGCTCCGATCTGCCATTCGCTGGCCGCCAGCATGCGCAAACCGGGTCTGGGCGTGAGATCGTAGGCAAGGCCCAGGTCGACCTCTCCGGCCTCCACGGCAGACACAATGGCCTGCGTGGGCAAGTCGATGACACGCACGACCATCCCCGGGTGGCTGCTGCGAAAGTCATGCACCAGCGATGGCAGCAAGGAGCCCGCCAGGCCCGACGTCGCCGCCACAGTGATCTCGCCACGCCGCATGCCCTTGAGGTCGGCAATGCGCTCGCGCAGCGCTGCATGTTCGCGCAAGGTGCTTCGCACATGGGTCAGCACCATCTCACCCAGAGGCGTCAGACGCAGGCGGTTGTGGATGCGGTCGAACAGCGGCGCTCCCAGCTCGGCCTCCAGATCGAGAATCTGCCGGTTCACGGCCGTGGGAGCCACATGCAGGTGCTCGGCCGCCTTGCGGATGGAGCCGCGGCGAACCACTTCATCGAGATAGCGCAAAACTCTGGCGTGCATGCGCGCAGCCTACAGGGTTTGACTGGGCGCGCAAAGCGCCGGCACAGCGCCTAGTTCTGGCGCAGCCTGTCCACCTCGGTGTGCAAGTCCTTGGCCCAGGCGCGGCGGTCGCGCCCTTGTGCGCTCTGCGCCTCGCCATAGTGCACCACGGCAATCAGCTGCTCCGAACAAAGCACGCGCCAGATGGAGCCCAGCAAGGTCTCATCCCCGACATAGGTTGCGGCATAGCTGGTGCTGCCTGTCTTGCCATCGACAAAGCGCAGCCCCACGGGCTGTACCGGCGCATCGCATTGCACGGCGGCTTCGAGCAAATTGGAGTGAAACGAGAGCAGGCTGCGTCCATCGCCCGTCGTTCCTTCGGGAAAGACGGCAAGGATTTCGCCGCGCTTGAAGGCCTCTTCCATGGCACCTACCATGCGCACCGCATCGCGGCGCGAGCTGCGCTGGATGTAGAGCGTGCCTGCAGCCGTCGCCAGCGTGCCGATGATGGGCCAGCCCTTGACGTCGGATTTGGAGATGAAGCGGCAATGGCGCGCCGCGTGCAGCAGCGGAATATCGAGCCAGGAGATATGGTTGCTGACCATGAGTACCGGCCCTTTGGCTGGCGGCAGGCCCTTGACCTGCAGTTGCACCCCGGCCCGCAGCAGCAGCGTTGCAGCCCAGGCCTGCACATGCTCGTGCTGCTGCAGGTAGTGCAGCTGCGGAAAGCGAAACGCAACGATCCAGGCGCCCTTGGCCACATGGGCCAGCAGACGCAGTCCGCGCCATACCGCACGCGAGCCGGTTTTGATTTTGTGCAAGCCGTTTGCCATGATTCTCAAACAGTGTAGCGGCTCGTTGTGACTCAGTTGCTGCAACTTGAAACCGGCAAGCGCCTAAGACTGGCGCAATGCAAAGTCAGAGGCACCTAGGAAGCGCCGCCGCGCACCGAGGGTGTCGTCCCCCTCCCGATGCAACGCATCGAGAGAGGGGGAAGCGGCGGGGCCGCCTAGGCAAAGCCGCTCAGGGGGAGCCTATCGTTGATAGGCGACAGCGCCGTCAACGATAGTCGTTACCACGCGCGCAGGCAGCTCATAGCCGTTGAATGGCGTGCTCTTGCCCTGGCTTTGCAGCGCCTTGGGATCGACCGTCCACTCCGCCTCGGGGTCGACGATGCACAGATCTGCCACGCCGCCCACCTTGAGCTGCCCCAGCAGGGACTGCTGCTCGCCCAGGGCGCTCCCCAGCACGGCCACGGGAGCCGAAGTCACGACAGCCAGTGCGCGGTTCAGCGGCACCTTGTAGTCGCGGCTCCACTTCACGGCAATGGACAGCAGCAGCTCCACGCCGGTCGCACCGGGTTCGGCTTCGGCAAAGGGCAGCACCTTGGCGTCTTCGTCCACCGGGCAGTGATCGGAAACCAGCGCATCGATGGTGCCGTCCGCGAGTGCTGCAGATAGCGCATCGCGGTCGCGCTGCTGGCGCAGCACGGGCACCACACGGGCACAGCTGTCGAAGTAGCCGATGTCGTTCTCGGTCAGCAGCAGCGAGTTGATGGACACGTCGGCGGTCACGTTCAGGCCTTCGGCCTTGGCTCGGCGCACCAGCTCCACGCCGGCGGCGCTGGAGATGCGGCACAGGTGAACCCGGGTCTGCGAGCCACGGATCAGCTCGAAGATGGTGTGCAGCGCAATCGTCTCTGCCGCCACGGACACCCCGGCCAGACCCATGCGGGTGGCCAGCGCGCCGCTGGCGGCCACGCCCCTGCCCAGATCCTTGTCCTGCGGGCGCAGCCACACGGCATAGCCAAAGGTGTTGGCATAGCTCAGCGCACGGCTCAGCGTGGTGATGCTGGACAGCGGCACATCCGCCTGGCCGAAGGCCACGCAACCGGACTCGGTCAGCTCGGCCATCTCGGTCAGCGTTTCACCCTTGAGTCCCACGGTCAGCGCGCCCATGGGAAACAGACGCGACTTGTGCTGCTTCTCGGCACGGAACTTGAGCATTTCCACCAGACCCTGCTCGTCGAGCACGGGTTCGGTATCGGGCGGGCAGACCAGGCTGGTCACGCCACCGGCCACGGCAGCCGCCATCTCGGACTGCAACATGCCTTCATGCTCGTGACCGGGCTCGCGCAGGCGCACGGCCAGGTCCACCAGACCGGGCAGCAACCACTGGCCGGAGGCGTCGATTTCACGCTCGGCCACAAAACCTTCGGGCACCGTGCCGATGGCGGCGATCACGCTGCCATCGATGGCGATATCGGCCTGCTGGTCGAAACCTCGTGCCGGGTCCATCACCCGGCCATTGCGAATCAGAATCTTCATGGTTTGGCACCAAATTGGCTTCCAGCCCTTGCCACACAAGCGCTAGCAGCTATAAAAACATCTCTAAAAATCGTCACCACCAGCAACTGCAGTTTGCTTCGTCGACCTTCGCACGGGACACCGAGCTAGGGCCGCCCCGACGCGAAGGTGTCGTCCCCCTCCCGCATCGCGAGAGAGGGGGAAGCCGCGCAGCGGCTCAGGGGGTGTTCAAGCCTCATTCCCCGCGACGATCGACATGACCGCCATGCGCACGGCGATACCGAAGGTCACCTGCGACAGGATCACGGCCTGCGGGCCATCCACCACGGCGGAGTCGATCTCCACGCCGCGGTTGATGGGGCCGGGGTGCATGACGATGGCATCGGGCTTGGCCAGTTCCAGGCGCTTTTCGGTCAGGCCGAAGCTCTTGAAGTATTCCTGGCTCGAAGGCAGCAGCGCGCCACTCATGCGCTCGTTCTGCAGACGCAGCATGATGATGACGTCGCAGTCCTTGATGCCCTCCTCCAGATTGTGGAAGACGCGCACACCCATGCTGGCCATGTCCGAGGGCACCAGGGTACGCGGTCCGACCACGCGCACCTCGGCAGCTCCGAGCGTGGTCAGGGCGTGGATGTCCGAGCGCGCCACGCGCGAGTGCAGCACGTCGCCCACGATGGCCACGCGCAGATTGGAGAAATCCTGCTTGTAGTGGCGGATGGTGTACATGTCCAGCAGACCCTGGGTGGGGTGGGCATGGCGGCCGTCGCCGGCATTGACCACATGCACATGGGGTGCCACATGTTTGGCGATCAGATAGGGAGCGCCCGACTCGCTGTGGCGCACGACAAAGATGTCGGCCGCCATGGCCGAGAGGTTGTCGATGGTGTCCAGCAGGGTCTCGCCCTTGCTGGCCGAGCTGCGCGCGATGTCCAGGTTGAAGACGTCGGCCGACAGGCGCTTGGCCGCAATCTCGAAGGTGGTGCGGGTGCGCGTGCTGTTCTCGAAGAACAGATTGAACACGCTCTTGCCGCGCAGCAGAGGCACCTTCTTGACTTCACGGTCGTTGACGCTGACGAAGTTGCTGGCCGTGTCGAGAATCTGGGTCAGGATGTCCTTGGACAGGCCTTCGGTGGAGAGCAGGTGGATCAGCTCGCCGTTCTTGTTGAGTTGGGGGTTGCGCTTGTACAGCACGATCAGGCCTCTTGAATGCGGAAGTGGAAAACACCGCCCTCGTCGCGCGCCAGCGCCAGGGAACGGTCGGCCGGCAGCGCCACGCGCGCTGCGGCAAAGTCGGCCTGGATGGGCAGCTCGCGCCCTCCCCGGTCCACCAGGACGGCCAGTCGCACGCTGGCGGGACGGCCGTAGTCATAGAGTTCGTTGAGCACGGCACGCACGGTGCGGCCGGTGTAGAGCACATCGTCGAGCACCAGCACATCGGCGCCGTTCACATCGAAGGCGATCTGGGTCTGGGCGCTGGAAGCCATGCCGCGCTGGGCAAAATCGTCGCGGTGCAGCGAGGAAGACAGCACGCTGGGCTTGCCTTTGAGGTTCAGATCCTTGTGCAGGCGCTCGACCAGCCAGGCGCCGCCCGAGGTGATGCCCGCCAGACGGGTATTGGGGCCCATGATGCGCTGCACGCCGCGCAGCAGCTCGCTATACAGGGCTTCGGCGTCCAGGATCAGGCTGCCTTGTCCCGGCTGGTTTCCTGCAATGGTTTCACTCATGGGAGACTCCTCAAAAACTGTTCAAGAATGATGCAGGCCGAAGCCGCGTCGGCGTCGCGTGCGCCACCCGCCAGGGCTTCAGTCGTGCTGTAGCGTTCGTCCACCTCGTACACCGGCAGCTTGAAGCGACTTCTGAGCTGGCGGCCGAATTTCAGGGCCCGGGCCGTGTTCTCGTGTGCCGCGCCATCGGGGTGGTAGGGCACGCCTATCACCAGGGCGTTGGGCTGCCACTCGCGGATCAGCTTTTCCACCGCGGCCAGGCGTGCATCCGCCGCTTCGGCCTTGATGGTGGGCAGCGGGTTGGCGCCGCCCAGCACGCGGTTGCCCGAGGCGCAACCCGTGCGCTTGATGCCGAAGTCAAAGCCCAGGAACTGCTGGAAATAGGCCGGAACCTCCGGCTTTTGCGGTGCGGGCGCTGCTGCAGGCCTAGCAGCCGCATTTTCGGCCGAGGAAAAAGTCGAGGAAAAGGCCGCATCGGCGGCCTTGTTGGAAGAGGAAATATCGTTCATGCGCGACCCGACTCTGGGGACAACATCCAGCGCTGCAGACCCAGCAGGCCCAGAGCGCGGTCATAGCGCTCGTCCACCGGGGTGCTGAAGATCACCTCGGGGTCGGCTTCCACGGTCAGCCAGGCGTTTTCGCCGATTTCGGATTCGAGCTGGCCTTCATCCCAGGAGGAATAGCCCAGCGTGACCAGCACGCGCCTGGGGCCGGCACCGTCCGACAGGGCTTCGAGCACATCCTTGGACGTGGTCATTTCCAGACCGCCTGGAATGGTCATGGTCGAGGCATAGGCCGATTCGTTCTCGGGTGCGCCTTCGATGACCATGGGCTCATGCAGCACAAAGCCGCGATCGGTCTGCACCGGGCCACCGGTAAAGACCTGCTGGTCGCGCAAATCATCGCGCTTGAGACCCAAATCCACTTTTTGCAGCAGGCCTTGCAGGCTGAGCTTGGAGGGCTTGTTGATAATCAGACCGAGCGCGCCACGCTCGCTATGCTCGCACAGGTAGACAACGCTGCGCGAAAACGACTCATCTTCCAGGCCGGGCATGGCAATCAGGAAGTGGTGCGTCAAGTTGATAGGCGCAGATTCTGCAGACATGCAGCGATTTTAATGGCGATCCATGACTCCTTCTTACCCTGTGGGCTTGATCTGGCTGCGGCGCGACCTGCGTCTGGCCGATAACGCGGCCCTTTATCATGCATTGCAGCAATGTGAAAAGCTGTATTGCGTCTTTGTCTTCGACGACAGCATTCTTGCCACCCTGCCCCACGCTGACCGCCGTGTGGAGTTCATCTGCCAGAGTCTGGCCGAGCTGGATGCCGCCCTGCGCGAGACCGCGGGACGTCCGCAGACAGGGCTGATCACGCGGCGCGGTCTGCCCCAGGACATCATCCCGGCCCTGGCCCGGCAGCTGGGCGCGGGCGCCGTCTTCTGCAACGACGACGACGAGCCTGCGGCCATCGCCCGCGACGCCCAGGTGGCGCGCAGCCTCAAGAGCCAGGGGCAGTTGCTGCTGCGCTTCAAGGACCACCGCATCTTTGCGCGCGACGAGGTGCTGACCCAGAGCCTGTCGCCATTTTCGGTCTTCACGCCCTACAAGAACGCCTGGCTGCGAAAGATCACACCGTTCTATCTCTCAGCCTACCCCAGCGAGCGCGATCTGGCGAGCAAGCTGGCCGATCTGCCGGACAGCGAGCGCCGCCCGATTCCCACGGCTGCGGATCTGGGCTTTGCCCCGGACACGCTGGCCGGCCTGCGCCTGCCCACCGGCGTCAGCGGCGCGCGCCAGTTGCTGGCCGATTTTCTGCCGCGCCTGCCGCAGTACAAGACGGCACGCGACTTTCCGGCCCTCAAGGGGCCCAGCTATCTCAGCGTCCATCTGCGCTTTGGCACCGTGTCGATACGCGAGCTGGCCCGCCTCGCCCATGAGGCGGCCCACAACGAGGACTGGTCTGCCGCGGCACGCGAAGGGGCTGCCACCTGGCTCAGCGAGCTGATCTGGCGCGACTTCTACTTCCAGATCCTGGCCCACCAGCCTTATGTGGTTGAGCGCAGCTTCAAGCCGGCGTATGACGCCATCGAATGGGAGACGGGAGCCGAGGCCGACCCCCTCTTTGCCGCCTGGTGCGAAGGCCGCACCGGCTACCCGCTGGTCGATGCCGCCATGCGCCAGCTCAATTCCAGCGGCTATATGCACAACCGGCTGCGCATGGTCACGGCCAGCTTTCTGGTCAAGGACCTGGGCCTGGACTGGCGCCGGGGCGAAGCCTATTTCGCCGAAAAGCTCAATGACTTCGATCTGGCGGCCAATAACGGCGGCTGGCAATGGGCGGCCTCCACGGGCTGCGATGCCCAGCCCTGGTTCCGCATCTTCAACCCGGTGACCCAGAGCGAGAAGTTCGATCCGGACGGCAAGTTCATAGCGCGTTATGTGCCTGAAGTGGCTCAGCTGCCCAGCAAACTACGGCATGCCCCCTGGCTGGCCAAGCCGCTGGAACTGGCCGAAGCAGGCATCGCACTGGGGCGCGACTATCCCTTGCCCGTCGTGGATCATGCGGCAGCGCGGGAGAAAACCCTGGCGCGCTACGGAATCCTCAAGAAAGAAGCTTGAGCTTTCCTGGCTCCAGGCCCTGCGGAGCTCCACATCCGTGGTGTACTCGGCTGCCAGCCGTCCAATAGGCTGTCACTCAAAAAAGAAGCGGCTTGCGCACGGCCTTCATGTATTTCAGATCAATATCAATCTGAAATGCAATCCGGATCAGCGCAAGCCGCTCTGTTATGAGGAGCAGACCTTATTCGACTGTCACTCCCGACTCCTCGGCCGCAAACCCGCCGAGCGGGCTGCGCTCAGGCGCGGGGCCGCTGCGCTGCAAGGCGTAATGCTGGATCAGACCCAGCAGTTCCTCATCGGAATAGGGCTTGCCCAGGTAGTGATTGGCTCCCAGGTCACGGGCCATTTCGCGATGCTTCTGGGCAATGCGCGAAGTGATCATGACCACCGGCATGCCTTCGAGCGTCTGATCGGCGCGGATATTGCGCAACAGATCGAAGCCGTCCATGCGCGGCATTTCGATGTCCGACAGCACCAGGGTCGGGCGCTCGTCCTGCAGACGCTCCATGGCTTGCAGGCCGTCAGCGGCCAGCGTGACGCGGTAGCCTTCGCGCTGCAGCAGACGCTGGGTGACGCGGCGTACGGTGATGGAGTCATCCACCACCAGCACCAACGGCACCGTGGTCTGCGCAGCTTCGGCGCCCAGCAGATCGGCACCGCCTGAGAGAGCCTGCAGTTCGCCATCGGCTGCGGCCTGCTCGGCCCTGGCCAGCATGGCTCGCACCTGCTCGCCATGGACGTTGGCCAGCGCCACCGGGTTGTAGATCTGCACCACGGCCCCCGAGGGCAGCACGGACATGCCGGTAAGACCGGGCAGACGCGACAACTGCGGACCCAGGTTCTTGATCACCACTTCCTGGTTGCCCAGCACTTCGTCCACATGCAGCGCCACACGCTGCGAGGCACTGCGAGCTATCACCACGGGGCGCGTGCGACCGAGGTTTTCTTCGCTGCGCAGCGAGGTTTGCCACAGCGCGCCGGCCCAATAGAAGGGCATGACTTCGCTGCCGTCCTGGAACTCCTGCTTGCGGTAGCTCTCCTCCAGCACATCGACGGGCACGCGACGCACGATTTCCACCAGGTTAGCGGGCACGCCCATGGACACGGCGCCCATGCGCAGCATCACCACCTGGGTCACGGCCGTGGTCAACGGCACAACCAGCCGGAAGGCGCTGCCACGGCCTGGCTCGGTATGGGTTTCGATACGACCGCCCAGAGCATTCACTTCGGAACGCACCACATCCATGCCGATGCCGCGGCCGGCAACACCCGTCACCTCGGCGGCCGTGCTGAAACCCGGCTCGAAAATCAGGCGCCCCGCGTCTTCCAGCGTCATGGGACGCTCGTCGTTCCAGAGCTTGAGGCTGATGGCCTTGGCGCGAATCCGCTCCAGGTCCAGACCGGCCCCGTCGTCCTCCACGGACAGCGCCACGTCGTTGCGCTCCTGACTCAGCACGATCTCGATGGTGCCGACAGCCGGCTTGCCCAGCTCCTGGCGCCGCTCGGGCGATTCGATGCCATGAGCCACGCAGTTGCGCAGCAGATGCTCGAAGGCCGGCATCATGCGCTCCAGCATGCCTCGGTCCATTTCGATGGTGCCGCCCAGGATGTTCAGGCGCACCTGCTTGCCCATTTCCTTGGACGTCTGGCGCACCACGGCGTACAGACGCTCGGCAAAGGAGTCGAACTCCACCATGCGCGTGCGCAGCAGATCTCGCTGCAGATCACGTGCCTGCCGGCCCTGAGCAACCAGATCGTCTTCGGCAGCGGCCAGATCCCGCTGCAGATTGCGCTGCACGGTCGCCACGTCGTTGACCGACTCGGCCATCATGCGCGTGAGTTCCTGCACGCGGGTGAAACGGTCGAACTCCAGCGGATCGAAACCGGCTGCTGTGTCCTTGGACAGGGCCAGACGCGACTGCATCTGGCTTTCGGCCTGCACCTCGATGTCGCGCAACTGCGTGCGCAGGCGCTCCAGGTTGCCCGTCAAGTCATTGAGCGCCGAACGCGCCTGCGACAGCCGCGCATCGACACGCGAGCGGGCAATCAGCACTTCACCGGTCTGGGAAATCAAGCGGTCCAGCAACTGCGCCCGCACACGCACGGTCTGCTGCGATGCAGGACGCGGCACCACCGGGGCCGGCAGCTCAATGGCCTGCGCAGGCTCTGCGGCAGTCTTTTCTCCGGCTTGAGCCTCCGCTGCTGCCTGCTCTACATCAGACTCTGCCGCGCTCAGATGCAGAGGCGCCTGAGCAAGAAGATCGTCCAGTTGCGCCAGTGGCTGCTCGGACTCCTGCTCACCGGCCATGCGCAGCACATCGAAGCTGGCTTGCAAAGCGTCAAAGCTGCTCAGCAGCGGCTCGATCGCTTCAGCTGCGGGACGCTCCTGGTCAATACGTTCCACCGCCGACTCCAGGCGGTGGGCCATCTCACCCATGCGCATGGCACCCGCCAGGCGGGCACTGCCCTTGATGGTGTGCAAAGCGCGCAGGGCTTCGTTGCGAGCCTCATCCAGCGTCGGGCGCCCATGCCAGCGGCGCAGTGCAGCACCGAGCTTGGGCAGCAGGTCGATGGCCTCTTCCTCGAAAATGGGAAACAGGTCGGCATCGACCTGATCGAGCACATCGATATCGTCTTCGTCGTCACCGGCATGCACCGCCAGCGCGATGGCTTCATCGATGCGGCGCTGCAGCTCGGCCTCATGCTCCACGCTGCCCGCGGCAGGGACCATGGAATACGGTGCCTGATCCGCGGCTTTCACCACGGCATCCAGCAACGGGTCGGCTGCCGATGCTCCCACGTCTTCCTCGGCCACACCCTTGGGTCCATCACCCGCAAGCTCGGGCAAGGCCCCATCCTGCGAAAGCTCGGCAGCAAAGTCCAGTGGCAAGTCCTTGGGATCTGCAGGCGGCTGCAGCGCCTGCACCTCGGGCCACTCTGCCTCATCCAGCTCGGCCAGATCGGACAGCTCGAGATCGGCAGTTTCAGCTGCTGCACCGGCATCGATCGGAGTATTCAGGATTTCACGCAGTGCGTCTTCGACAGCGGGTAAAGCGTCCTTGAGGAAGCCTGCCGCAAACTGATGCAGCAAGCGGCGCACTTCATCGGATGCGGTCACGCATTGCTGAATCTGCAGCGCGCCGGCATAGCTCTGAGGCTGCAGATGCAGCAGTGCATGCTCGAGCAAACGCGCCAGCTCCGACAAGGCCTTGAAGCCCACGGTGCCGGAGCTGCCTGCCAGGGAATGCGCCAGCGCGATCGCGTCGTCGGGAATGACGGCAGCCGGCTCTTGCGACCACTGCTGCAACACCTCACCCAGTCGCTCTGACCACTCGTCTGCTTCGTTGAGATAGACGTTGTACAGCGCTGCACTGATGCGCAGCCCGTCTATATTGCGATAGCTGTCGTCTGTCTCACCTGTCTGTTCGGTCTGTTCGAGCACCTGCTCAACCGCAGAGACTTCGGGCTCCGGCAGTTGAGCGGGTTCTTCGGCCATGACTGGCTCGGGCACGCCATCCAGCAAGGCTTCAATGGCCTCCAGCTCGATCGCAGCCTCTGCAGACGGCAGCTCGAGCGCCATCTCCACAGCGGCCGGCACCCCGGTAGCTGCGTCCATGGCGGGGGGCTCCACGGCAGTCTGCATGTCTATGGCAGCCTGCTCGCTTTCACGCATGGCCGCTTCGAAGGCGGCAAACTCCAGCTCCTGCACCTCTTCTGCCGCGGTGATTTCCTGCAGCGAAGGCTGAACCTCCTCGGCGCCCTCTATCCACTCGGGCTCTGCCGCCGACTCCAGAGCAGGCAATGCGGACGCTTCAAGCGCATCAGGTGCCTGAAGCTGATGCAGCAGGTCGTCTGGAATATCCAGTTCCGGCAAGGCAAAGTCGGCTGCTGCCGCCTCCAGCTCAGCCACCGGCTCCTGATCTGGCTGCGCAGACAGCTCTTCTTGCGGGAACTCCAGCTCCGGCATCGCAAATACGGGCTCTGCGGCCACGGTCTGTGGCTCCAGTGGCCACTGCAGCTCGGCGATCGGCTCGGGCGCTACAGGCAACTCCAGCACGGGTGCATCCGCAGCAGCGGCCGCCTCGGTCGACTCCAGGCCCTGGGGGCGCTCGCCGCGACGCGGAACCAGGGCCACCTCGGCACGCTCGCCCTGCAGACGCATGGCGTCTGCAGCGGCACGGAAGGCCGTGGCCGACCAGTTCTGCGCCTGCTGGTTCTCTATATCCTGTGCCCAGACGGCAAAGGCCTTCAGGGCATCCTGAGCCAGCTGCTGCATGGCCTGCGGCATGGGTCGCTGCTCTGCCAGCCATGCATTGAGCATCTGCTCCATGGCCCAGCCGGCTTCACCAAACTCATCCAGCCCCACCATGCGCGAGCTGCCTTTGAGCGTGTGGAACGCACGGCGCAGCGTGGTCTGCTCGCTCAGATTGCCGGGTTCGTCCGCCAAAACCTTGAGGGCCTGCAAGCCGTTATCCACGACTTCGCGGGCTTCCTCCAGGAAGATGGACAGAAGCTCATCGTCGCCGTCCAGATCTACAGTGTTCAATTCGGCTGCCGGCACCGTAGCAGCCGCAGGCACGCCCGCAGGAGCTGCGACTGCCGCTGTCAGATCCCGAGCGACATCCGCCTCGTCAGTTGCCTGCTTGCCCGACTGCATGCCCGCAAACACCTGAGCCATGGCATCGGCCAGGGCATCGGAGCCCACGCCGGCCGACTCTGCCACGGCTGGTGCGGGTGCTGCCTCAAACTCGGGCAAGGCACCTGGCTCGGTCACTGCCCACGGCGGGGTGTCCTCGTCCTCGATGTGCCTGACTTGCAACTGCTCTGGCTTCGCCACAGCAGCGGGAACTGGCCTCACTTCGACAGGCGGTGGCGGTGCGGCGACCGAGGGCTCCACTGCCGGATCAGCAATCACGGCAGCCGAAGCGACTGGAGTCTGTCCAGAAGACGGTACGCCATCCATGGGAATATCCACGGTGGGACGGAAGGCTTCGGGGCCACGACTGCGGCTATGACCCATGACGATGCGCAGTTCGTCCTTTTCCTCGTCATAGACGAACAGCTTGCGCGCCATATTGCGCTGGTAGCTGAGCATGTCGATGAGAAAGCCCATGGCACCGAGGCTGCTGCCCAGCTTCTCGAAGATGCGAGGCTGGTTCTCGACCGTCACCTCGCCGAGCATCAGATGCTCGACGGTGTCACGCATGCGCTGCATGGCGGTCGCGGCCTGCTCGAATCCCAGCACCGACAGCACCCCACGCATTTGCGCCATCTGGCCCGGTACCGAGGCCAGCACCGAGGTGTCCGCGGGATTGCGAAAGAACAGATCCAGCTGCTTCTCAGCCTCGCCAAGGGTGATGCGCAGCTCTCCAACCACCGACCCCATGGTCTGCTGGTCGCTGGCCTGACGGTAGAGCTCCTCCATCCAGATTTCCAGCGGCTCGGACTGCGCGCCATGCAAAGCCGCATCCAGACGCTGGACCAGCACGCTGGACTGGGCGGCCTGTATTTCGTCGTCATGCCCGGCAGTCATGAAGCTGGCCTGCAGATACAGCACCGCGGTCGCCACCTCCATGGCCAGCTCGGCTGGTGGCGGCTCGCCAATGCGCTCCACCGTCTCCGCCACACGAATCAGCGCGCGCGCCAGCCCGTGACTGACTGGCTGCAGCTTGACGAGCGACTCGGACACCAGTCCGAACTGCTCGGCCATGGATCTGATCTTGCTGCGGTCGCCACCCGCTACGGCAGACCATGTCTCTGCGGCGGCCGCAATGCGCTTGCGCGCCTGCACCAGCACCGAGGGATCGAAGCGGCCATAGCGCGCCACGTGGTAGTCCACCACCGGCATCTGCTCCATGGCATAGGCCTCGTGTACGGCCTTCAGACTCTCACCGGCCTGCTCGCGGGGCTTGGCCTGCGCGCAAAAGAACATCAGGTCCTGCAGCAGGCGCGCGGGCGGCAGGCTGTCGCCCTTGGCCATGCTGGCGTACTGCATGAGCACGCGCGAAGCCATGCGCTTGACGTAGATATCGGCAGTGATGAGTCCACGTGCCAGGCCGTCGAAGAAGGCCGCAGCGATTTTCCAGAAACTGCGCGCCGCCACATCTTCGGACTGAGCTGCCGCAAAGCGCCGGCAAAGCTCGCACATCTGGGCTGCCGCCTCGCGGTCGTCGCTCTTGACCATGCGCAGCACCACACCGTCCAGCATGGCACGTGCATGTGGGCCATAGGCCAGCGGCTCCGGCATGGTCCCGGTCCAGCGGGGCTCGCGTGCACGGCGCTCGGCAGGCCATAGGTCAGCCGGGTGGGCCTTGTCATTGCCGGCCAGCACCTGGGTCTCACGGTACTGAGGGAACAGGGCTACAGCCGAGACCTGCTGACCGGCCAGAACGGCCTCCAGAAATTCCATCAGCGCAAAATGTGTGCGCTCCAGCGTGCTCGCCGCTTCCTGCGTGCAGTATTCGGGACGCTGTACAAAGCGGTTGACCGCAGCTTCCATGCTGCGCAGCACCTGAGCCGGGGCGGTGACACCCACCATCTCCAGAGCGCCACAGGCCTGATGCAGCTGCTGGCGTGCAATGCGCAATGCCGATGTATCCAACTCCTCTAGATCAGACAAACGGGCCGCATCCGCATCGCGCATGAAACGGCTCACAGCCTTGGTCGCTGCCTCCAGCGACTTGCGCACTTCATCGAGCACCCAGGCCAGCGGGCCCAGATCCTGCTCTGCAGTTGCAGACATGGCTGTACGTATTGGCGAGTCGTCAACCACTGACATGCTCTAGTTCCTTAACCCTCAAGGGTTGTGCATTTTTATGAGAGAAAGAGCCAGTCAAATCAGGCAATCTTGAATCGGGAAACAGACTGACGCAGCTCTTCAGCCATGTGGGAGAGCTCTCGCACCTGCTGCGCAGTGGTGCGGGTTCCCTCACCGGTTTGCTCGGTCACGGCAAAAATGTGCTGAATGTTTTCCGCCACGCCGTTGGCCATATTGGCTTCACGTGATGTGGAGTTGGAAATCTGCTCGATCAGCTCGGCCAGTCGGCGCGACACGCTGTCGATTTCAGACAGTGCAGTACCTGCAGAGTCGGACAGACGAGCCCCTTCCACCACGCCCTGGGTAGAGCGCTCCATGGCGGCCACCGCATCCTGGGTGTCGGTCTGAATGGCCTTCACCAGCGCGGCAATCTGTCGCGTGGCGTCTGCGGAACGTTCGGCAAGGCGCTGCACTTCTTCCGCCACCACCGAGAAGCCGCGACCTGCTTCACCTGCAGACGCAGCCTGAATGGCGGCGTTCAATGCGAGCACGTTGGTCTGCTCGGTAATGTCCGAAATCAGTTCGGTAATTTCACCGATCTCCTGGGACGACTCACCGAGACGCTTGATTCGCTTGGAGGTATCCTGAATCTGATCGCGGATGGAGTTCATGCCGCCGATGGCGTTCTGCACCGCCTTGAGACCCGAGTCCGCAGCCTGCAGCGATTGACGGGCCACCTGGGCCGATTCCTGTGCCTGAGCCGAGACATTGTTGATACGGCCGGCCATGTCCAGAATCGACTTGCCGGTTTCGCGAATTTCATGCAGCTGCTCGTTCGATGCAGCCAGCAGCTCGGTCGAGGTGACGTCCACCTGCTCGGTGGTCTGGGCCACGCGAGTCACGGTGTTCTGCACCGATCCCACCAGAGCGCGCAGCTCTTCCACCGTGTAGTTCACCGAGTCGGCAATCGCGCCCGTGATGTCCTCGGTCACGGTGGCTTCCTGCGTCAGATCGCCCTCGGCCACCGATTGCAACTCGTTCATCAAACGCAAAATAGCCGCCTGGTTGGCGTCGTTGATGCGCTTGGCTTCCTGCTCCTGCAAACGGGCATCGACCTGGTGACGCTCGGCTTCCTGCTGGCGCGCCCGGCTGTCCAGCAGTTGCACGCGCGAGATGCCGATACCGCTCAGAACCGCGGTCAAAATGGCGATGGCCAGCAGCGCCAGCTGCAGCATGCTGGCCCCGCCCAGCCCCTGCAGCGCCGTCTGCAGCTGCTCCAGCTGCTGACGCAGCGGTTCGCTGTCATTGTTGATGCTGGTCTGCGCTTCCCGGGCCGACACCAACCCTTGCAGATTGCCCAGAATGGCACTGGCCTGGGCACGCGTATCGTCGTACTGCTTGATCAGCGTCTCCAGCTGTTCACGCACCTGAGGATCGCGTGCCGCCGACAGCCGCATTTCAGCGCTGCCGTTGAGCAGGCCTTCGGAGATTTCCTTGAAGGAATTCAAGTCCTTGCCCAGCAGGAAAACGGCTTCGGGACTCACGCCCTCCAGGGTCTGGAATTCGTTGGCAGACTTGGCAATACGCTGAGTCAACATCACCAGCTGACCGGCAGCAGAGATCTCTGCCGCGCCAGCACCTTGCTGCAGCTTCAGCGAAGAAATGGTTTCCGCAGTTTCCAGCAGATCGGAGGACTGGCGGTTGATGGTGCGCAGCGCGTCGCCCACTTGAGTCAGAGTCTTTTGCTGTCCGAGAATCAGCCCGGCGCTCTTTTCCGCTCGCTCCATCAGGGTGCTGATGGAGCTGAGCTCGTCCTGCAAACCGCCACCCAGCGCGTTCACGCCCAGATCGGAATCACCGGCAGCCAGCGCTCGCACGTTGCGCGCCAAAACACCGGCGCTGTCCTTGACGTCGGCAAACGCAGGAGCGGCTCCCGTCATGGCGATGGAGACCGACTTGGCCAGACGTTGCGACTGCATCAATGCCTGGCCGGTCGCCGCCAGTTGCTGGTTGGAGTTGCCTGCTTCGCGCAGCATCCATGCCGACAGAACCACCAGCACCAGCACCGAGCCACCCAGCAAGGTAAACAAGGTGCGCTGATGCTTGGCAGTCGTGGCCGTACCAAGAATAGGCAGGCTCACCAGTTCGTCCGCGCGACCGGCCTCCTCGACGCCGAAGACGGAAGGTGCCCCCTGCACGCTATTGAGCGATCCGTCGTACATATCCTGTACGACCGTGTCTCCCATCATGCCGCTATCACCACTGACGGCAGCCGCGATGGGCTTGCGTCGGAACAACTGATTTATTTTCTGTGCAAAGGACATAGCGCTGTATCCAGGAACCTCAAGCACGAATGCTCAAAAATTTGGCGGTTTGAGACAGGGACTGCAACTTCAGCTCCTGCCAGCGGCGGCCGCTCGCATCGATATGGACGGCTCCGAAGAAACTCGGGGAACGCTCAGGCGCAGGCTCGGCCTTGGAAAACGCGTCTGCGGCACGCAGGCCCAGCAGACGATCGGCCAGCAGGGCCGCGTTGACCTCCAATGCAGGGTTGAAGGCCAGCAGGCTGCAGTCCATCAGTTCCTGCTCATTGCGGACACTTCCATGACCCAGCAATTGAGCCAGGTCCACCACCCCCATCAAAGCACCGCGCAGATTGGCGATGCCCAGAAACCAGGCCTGTGTGTATGGGACGGGCTGAACGCCGGTCCAGGGAAAGATTTCTCCTGCCTGATTCAGCGGCAGCAAATAATCCCGTCCGCCAGCCTGCACTGCCAGCCAGGCAGCAACGCTGACGCCTTCGCTGCGTGCTGCCTGCAGGCGCCCGGCCAGACGGGATTGGAGATCTCGGAGGGCTTCACGGTTCGCCATAAGCAGCGCGGCTCGTTATAGCGCTGCGATCTTGGCTTGGAGCTCGGCGGCATCCACGGGCTTGGTGATATAGCCACGTGCGCCCTGACGCATGCCCCAGACCCGGTCGGTTTCCTGATTCTTGCTGGTGCACATGATGATGGGCACATCGGCATACAGGGGATCGCGAGAAATGGCGCGGGTCAGCTGAAAGCCGTTCTGTCCAGGCATGACCACGTCCATCAGGATCAGGTCGGGTTTGTCTTCGGCCAGGCGCTTCATGGCTTCCTCGCCATTTTCCGCGGTACGCACCTGCATGCCCTGCTTTTGCAAGATATCGCTCAGAGCCATCAGCTCCGTCTTGGAATCGTCAACGACCAGAACTTTTTGAATTGTCATCATGCAGCTCCCACATCTGCAGCTTGCAGCGCGAATTGTTGTACGGCTTGCAGCAATTGATCTTTGGTAAACGGTTTGGTCAGATAGTCCTGGCAGCCCACCATGCGACCGCGAGCCTTGTCGAATACACCGTCCTTGGATGACAGCATCACGACGGGCGTATTGGCAAAGCGAGCATTGCGCTTGATGATGGCGCAGGTCTGATAGCCATCGAGTTTGGGCATCAGAATGTCGCAGAAGATGAGCTGGGGCTGGTAGTCATTGACCTTGGACAGGGCATCGAAGCCATCGTCGGCAAGAAGAACTTCGTGACCACCTTGCTTGAGGAAAATTTCAGCGCTGCGGCGGATGGTGTTGCTGTCATCCACGACCAGAACGCGCAAAGGCGCACCAGATGCTGTCACGGTGAAATTCCTCCCAATTCGGTCGTTGATGGAGTGAGCGACTCTTGCACTCAGATTTCCACCATTTCAAAATCTTCTTTGCGTGCACCGCATTCCGGGCATGTCCAGTTCATGGGCACATCTTCCCAGCGGGTGTTTGGAGCAATTCCATGTTCGGGGCAGCCTTGGGCTTCGTCATAAAGCCAGCCACAGGTCAAACACATCCAGGTTTTAGGGTCAGTCACAGCTTAAAGGGGCTTCACATAGAATGCAACGATTGTATCTAGTCACAACCCCGGCTCCCACCCTTGCATTCCCGGGTGCAAACTGGGGTGCGCCATGGCATTGAACCCCATCTCCTCCACTCCCCCTCGCCGCACCCGCCAGGAAGAAGCGACAGAATCAGCACCCGTCTGCGTGCTGTCTTTCAACAGCAGTGACCCCAGCGGAGCCAGCGGGCTCTCGGCCGACATCGCCACCATCTCCTCCATCGGCGGTCATGCACTGCCCGTGGCCTGCGGCGTCTACGCCAGAGACACGGCCCGCATCTACGAGCACTTTGCACTCGACGATGACGCGGTGACCGAGCAGGCACGCATGGTGCTGGAGGACATTGCCGTCACCGCCATCAAGGTCGGCTTTGTAGGCAGCCCTGCCAACCTGGCCGCCATTGCCACCATCTCATCGGACTACCCCGACATTCCCATCATCAGCTACATGCCGGACCTGTCCTGGTGGGAGGACGACAAGCAGGATCAGTACCTGGATGCGTTCAAGGAGCTTGTCCTGCCTCAAACCTCGGTGTTGGTTGGAAACCACAACACGCTGTGGCGCTGGCTGCTGCCTGAATGGGAAAACAGCCGTGCACCCACGGCGCGCGACATTGCCATGGCCGCCGAGGCACTGGAAGTGCCTTATGTGCTGGTGACCGGCATCCCCCTGCCCGACCAGTTCGTGGACAACGTGCTGACCACGGCCCAGTCCGTATTGGGCAACAGCAAGTACGAGATGTTTGACGCCACGTTCACAGGTGCCGGTGATACGCTGTCCGCGGCGATTACGGCCCTGCTGGCCACCGGCAACGATCTGGGCGCCGCGACGCTGGAGGCACTGGAATACCTGGACCACAGCCTGGATGCAGGTTTTCGCCCCGGCATGGGCCACTATCTGCCCGATCGCCTGTTCTGGGCCCAGCCCACCGAGGACGAGGAGTCCGAAGACGAGCAGGCCGAAGACGCCACCGATGACGAACCCGACTCCAAGCCGATTGAAGGCTTTGTGATTCCCTCTCATGACACAAAACACTGATCTGAATATTGCATTGTTCGAACGCGCCAAGGGCGTGATCCCCGGCGGCGTGAACTCGCCGGTGCGCGCTTTCGCCGCCGTGGGCGGCACGCCGCGCTTCGTGAAGCGCGCCCAGGGCGCCTATTTCTGGGACCAGAATGATCAGCAGTTCACCGACTACATCGGCAGCTGGGGCCCCATGATCCTGGGCCACGGCCACCCCGAAGTGGTCGAGGCCGTGCAGGCCGCCGTGCTCGAAGGCTTCAGCTTCGGCGCCCCCACCGAGCGCGAAGTCGTGCTGGCCGAGAAGATCCGCGCCCTCATGCCCAGCATGGACATGGTGCGCCTGGTCAGCTCCGGCACCGAAGCCGGCATGAGCGCGCTGCGCCTGGCGCGCGGCTACACGGGCCGCAACAAGATCATCAAGTTCAACGGCTGCTACCACGGCCATGCGGATGCCCTGCTGGTCAAGGCCGGCTCGGGTCTGGCCACCTTCGGCGCCTCTTCCTCGGCAGGCGTGCCTGCCGATGTGGCCAAGGACACCATCGTGCTGGAGTACAACGACGTTGCTCAGCTCGAAGAGGCCTTTGCCAAGATGGGCAGCGACATTGCCTGCGTCATCATGGAGCCGATTGCCGGCAATATGAACTTTGTGCGCGCCTCGGTGGACTTCACCCGCCGCATCTCCGAGCTGACCCGCGAGCATGGCGCGCTGCTGATCTATGACGAAGTCATGACGGGCTTTCGCGTCGCCCTGGGCAGCGCACAAAGCCTGTATGCCAAGGAGATCGAAGGCTTTGCGCCCGACATCACCGTGATGGGCAAGGTCATCGGCGGCGGCATGCCCATGGCGGCCTTCGGTGCCCGCCGCGAGATCATGGAAAAGCTCTCGCCGCTGGGCCCCGTCTACCAGGCCGGCACGCTGTCGGGCAACCCGATTGCCACGGCCTGCGGCCTGAAGACGCTGGAGCTGATCAGCCGCCCCGGCTTCC
This sequence comes from Comamonas sp. A23, assembly GCF_004522605.1. Taxonomy (NCBI): domain Bacteria; kingdom Pseudomonadati; phylum Pseudomonadota; class Betaproteobacteria; order Burkholderiales; family Comamonadaceae; genus Comamonas; species Comamonas sp. A23. The sequence goes on along the minus strand of NZ_RSDT01000003.1, from coordinate 592,519 downwards.
ACGCCGAGCTGCACCTCAAGACCGGCCACCTGATGCAGGGCCTGAAGGCCGAAGCCAATGCCGCCGGCATTCCCTTCAGCGTGGACTGGCAAGGCGGGCTGTTCGGCTTTTATTTCCTGCCCGAGCTGCCCACGCACTACGCCCAGGTCATGAAGACCGACGGCAAGGTCTTCAACAAGTTCTACCATGGCATGCTGGAGCGCGGTCATTACTTTGCCCCGGCGCTGTATGAGGCAGGCTTTGTCAGCGCGGCGCACAGCGACGAAGATATCGACCGCACCATAGAAGCGGCCCGCGAAGTGTTCAAGACACTGTAAATCCCTGCCCGCCCAACAGGCCCTGCAGACCATGTCTGCAGGGCTTTTTCATTGTTGGCGGCGGACTGCGCCTGCGCCGGCTTCAGCCGCAGCGGCTCGGCGTTTCACAGCCACGTCATGGACGCTTGCCACGCTCGCGTTTTTGTCAGCAATGAAAGCACCATGACCGACGAATCCAGCAAGCCGCCGCTGCACAACCTGCTCAAGGGCACCACCGACCAAGCCAGTGAACTGAACCGCCGCCGCTTTGTGCGCCAGATGGCCTGGAGCGCCGGCGCAATGTCCGTGCTGCCGCTCGCGGCCTGCGGCGGCGGCGATGGCAGCCAGACAGAGGTCAAGCCGGCCGACCCCGAAGTCCGCTTCGTCCATGGCCTGGCCAGCGGCGACCCTCTGTCCGACCGCGTGATGCTCTGGACCCGCGTCACCCCGCCCGCCGGCCACCAGGCAGACATTCCCGTGCAATGGGAGCTTGCCAGCGACGCGGCGTTCGCCTCCATCGTGGTGCGTGGCGAGAGCAGCGCCACCGCCGCCAGGGACTTCACGGTCAAGGTCGATGCAGCCGGCCTCAAGCCTGCCACGGTCTATCACTTCCGCTTCCGCGCCCATGGCGTAACTTCGGCGGCAGCACGCACGCGTACCCTGCCCACCGGCTCGGTGGCCCAGGTCAGACTGGCTGTCTTCTCCTGCGCCAACTACCCGGCCGGCTACTTCAATGTATACGCCGATGCGGCCAGGCGCAGCGACTTGGACGCCACGGTACACCTGGGCGACTACATCTATGAATACGCGCGCGGCGGCTATGCCTCGGCCCAGGCCGAGGCCATGGGTCGTCTGGTCAATCCTGCCGGAGAAATTCTCTCGCTGGCCGATTACCGCGAGCGCCATGCCCAGTACAAGAGCGATGCCGACCTGCAGGCCCTGCATGCCGCCGCGCCCATGATTGCCATCTGGGACGACCACGAATTTGCCAACGACACCTGGAATGCGGGAGCCGAGAATCACCAGCCCGGCGAGGGCGACTTCGCCATGCGTAAGGCGGCTGCCATGCAGGCCTACCACGAGTGGATGCCCACGCGCACCGCGAGCGCCGAGCTGATCTACCGCAGCTTCGACTTTGGCGATCTGGTCTCGCTGCACATGCTGGACACCCGCGTGATAGGCCGCGACAAGCAGCTGGACTATGCCGATTTCATGACCTCTGCCGGCATCGACTCGGCGGGCTTCACCACGGCCATGGCCAATCCGTCGCGTCAGCTGCTGGGGCAGACCCAGACACAGTGGCTGCAGCAGCAGATGGCGGCCTCCCGTGCCACCTGGCAGGTACTGGGCCAACAGGTGCTGATGGGGCGCATGAACATTCCCGCTCCCATACTCATGGAGACCATCCAAGCCGGCACGGGCGTATCGGTCTCGCAGTACGCAGCGCTGGTTGCCAAGGCGCAGACCGCGCCAGCCACACTCACGCCTCAGGAGCAGGCCATCCTGGCCCAGCCTTCGATCCCCTACAACCTGGACGCCTGGGATGGCTACCAGGCCGCGCGCGAGACCGTTCTGGGCTCCGCGCGTCAGCTCGGCAAGAAGCTGGTGGTGCTGGCCGGCGACACGCACAACGCCTGGGCCAGCGAGCTGCAGGACATGAACGGCAAGGCCGTGGGCGTGGAGTTTGCGACCTCCTCGGTCAGCTCGCCGGGCTTCGAGGAATACCTGCCGGGCGAAGACCCCGCCGCGCTGGCCGCTGCGCTGCAGCAGCTCATCAAGCCGCTCAAATACTGCGACACCTCGCGCCGCGGCTATATGCTGGTGACGGCCACGGCGGATGCCTGCCGCGCCGACTGGATATATGTGAACACCATCAGCAACCGCCAGTTCACCGCCAGCACCGAAGCCTCCATGAAAGTTCTGGCCAGCGCGCCAGGGCTGCTGGTCAAGGCTTGACCCCCCGGGCCGGCAAGGCGGAACAAACCCGCCCTCAGGGCCGCTGAAAAGCGGCTCTGGCGCGCTCCACTTCAGCTCTGGTGATGCAGCCCGGCGCATGGTCGTTGACCATGCCCATGGCCTGCATCAGCGCATACATGGTGGTCGGCCCGACAAACTTCCAGCCGCGCTTCTTGAGCTCCTTGGACAGGGTTTGCGACTCCGGCGTCTGGGCCTGAATGATCGTGCCTGTCGATGGCACAGCAGGCTGATAGCGCCAGAAGAACGCGGCCAGAGAGCCTTCGGCCTGGACCATTTCGATGGCCCGCTGGGCGTTGTTGATCACGGCTTCGATCTTGCCGCGGTGGCGCACGATACCCGCGTCCTGCAACAGGCGCTGCACATCGGCCTCGCCGAACTGCGCCACGCGATGAAAATCGAAACCCGCAAAGGCCGCGCGAAAGTTCTCGCGCTTGTTGAGAATGGTCAGCCAGCTCAGGCCGGACTGAAAGCCTTCCAGACAGAGTTTCTCGAACAGGCGCTGATCGCTGCCCACCGGAAATCCCCATTCGCGGTCGTGATAGTTCACATAGCCCGGCGTGGCCAGACACCAGCGGCAGCGCTGCTGGCCGTCTTCGGCGGACTGGGTGGGGGAGCGGGTCGGCGTGGTCTCGGTGGGTTCGGTACTCATGCCCAGCACTCTAACCAATGCAAAAGCCCTGCAGAGCGTTCTCTGCAGGGCTTTTTTTGATAGCTTCTTGCGCTTGATATCAAACGATTTCAGATATTAAACATATTGGAATCAATGAATATCAAGCGCTAACAGCTCACTTTTTATCCGTCTGAGCCAGGCGCGAATGGCGCATGCCATAGGCCATATAGATCACAGCACCCAGCGCCATCCAGCCCAGAAAGCGCAGCCAGGTCAGCGTGGTCAGATTCAGCATCAGATAAAAGCACAGCAGGGCTGAGAGCACTGGCAGCACAGGCACAAAAGGCACGCGGTAGCCGGCTCCGGCGTCGGGACGCTTTTTGCGCAGCACCAGCACGCCGATGCTGACCAGCACAAAGGCCGACAGCGTGCCGATGTTGATCATCTCCTCCAGCAGCTCCACCTTGGTAAAGCCTGCCAGCAGCGCCACGATCACGCCCACAGCCAGTTGCAGGCGAACCGGCGTCTTGCGCCTGGCCGATGTCACGCCCCAGCTGCGCGGCAGCAGGCCGTCGCGGCACAAGGCCAGCAACACGCGCGAGCTGCCCATCAGCAGCACCATGACCACGGTGGTCATGCCGATCAGCACGCCGACCGAGATGACCTGCGCCGCCCAGCCGGCGCCCACGGCAATGAATGCAGTGGCCAGCGACGGGTTCTCGGCCCTGGCCAGTGCCGTATAGGGCACCATGCCGGTCAGCGCCAGCGTGACCAGGATGTAGAGCACCGTCACCAGAACCAGCCCGCCGAGAATGCCGCGTGGCAGCGTGCGCTGCGGGTCCTTGACCTCTTCGGCCGAGGTTGCCACCACATCAAAGCCCAGAAAGGCGAAGAACACCAGCGATGCGCCCGAGATCACGCCCAGCCAGCCATACTGGCTGGGCTCGGCACCGAACAGCCAGGCCAGCATGGGCTGCCCCCACAGGTCACCGCTTACGCCATGAGCCACCACGGGCGGCTGTGCACTGGGTACAAAAGGCCTGAAGTTGTCGGTGTTCATGTAGGTGAAGCCGACGACGATCACAAACACGGTGATCGCTAGCTTGATGACGGTGAACAGGTTGTTGACCTTGGCCGAGACCTGGGTGCCTGCGATCAGCAAGGCCGTGAACACGGCCACGATGAAGAACGGCCCCCAGTTCAGCGAGAAGCCGCCGATCTCGACGCTCTGCGCGATCTCCAGCCCTGCCGTGGAGAACACGGCCGACAGATAGATACCCCAGTACTTGGCCAGCACGGCAGCGGCCGAGATCATCTCCAGCAGCAGATTCCAGCCAATGATCCAGGCCAGGCCCTCGCCCAGCGTCAGATAGGTATAGGTATAGGCGCTGCCCGTGACGGGCACGGTGGAGGCGAACTCCGCATAGCACATGATGGCCAGCGCGCAGGTCGCGGCCGCCAGAATGAAGGAGAAAATCACGGCCGGCCCGGCAAAGCTGCCGGCTGCGCGAGCGCCCACCGAGAAAATCCCTGCGCCCACGGCCACGGCCAGGCCCAGAATCATCAGATCGAAAACACCCAGCGTGCGCTGGAGCTGCCGGCCCGGCTCGTCGGAATCGGCCAGCGCCTGTTCAATGGTTTTGGTTTTCAGCCACTGCATGCATATCCCCGGGCTTTGAGAACGTGTTTACGATCTCTACGCAGCCGCGTTGGAGCGCAATCGGGATGAGTTCGAAGCGATGGCTCGCCGCTTGCACCGGGGTGCAAGCAAGAGACAGCGCACAGAAATCGCCCGATTTCGCTCCACCCCTTCGGGACAGTGTCTTTGCGGGCGGTCTGCGGCGTTGCGAATCCTCGCAATAGCACGGCTATTGCTGCGGTATCGCGCCTGGCATCCCATCCCGCAAAGCCACTGTCGCGGCGCGAGGAGATCGTAAACACGTTCTTAGCCACGCTTTTGGCGCGGCGTCTTCGGCCCGGTCCTTTTTGTCAAAAAGGCATCCTAGGGATTTCACCAGTGATGCGCAGATTCCCTGCAGCATCACCAGTCCATCTGCATGTTTTGTGCAGGCCCGGCTGCACACCCATCTCAAAACAGACTAGTCAGGCCCGCGTTTCACGAAGCCTGCACCACGCGCAAAAATCGCGCTGCAGTCCTGCATGCAAGCGAGCACTGACGCAGGATTCAAAAAGACCCGAGGCAGAGCGATCCTGCCCGGCTCAGATGCGTGGAGGCTGTGGCGGCACATCGGCCGGGCGAATCAGCAGGCAAAGCACTGGCACCAGCATCAGCGCAGTGACCACATCCAGCACATGGTGCTGATGCACCAGCATGGTTGAGGCGCAGATGGCAACGCTCCATAGCGCAATCACCAGACACAGTCCCCAGCGACCACGCTGCCATTGCGCCTGGCAGATGGCCAGACAGGTCAGCGCCGTGTAGACGATGTGCAAAGAGGGCAGCAGATTGTGCGGCTTGTCCACCAAGAACATGGTCGCAAAAATGCTGCGATAGGGCTCGAATTCGGGAATCGCGCGCTCGAAGGCCAAATTTGCCGGGAACAGCACGAAGATCAGACCGCAGATCAGCGTACCCAACACCTGGCGCTTGCCCAGCGCCGCCGTGCCGGGCTGCCCCACCAGCCAGAACGGCAGGGCCAGAAACGGGAAAAACGAGAAATAGACAAAGATGAATTCCGGCACCAGCGGAATCATGGCATCCCAGCGCGTGATGAAGTCATAGCGCTGGTCGCGCAGGCTGGCCAGCCAGTTGGCCGTAGGATAGATCGCGTAGGTGGCGATGTTCACCCATATGGCCCAGAAGACAAAGCCACGCTGGCGAGCCGGACCAGCCCCGGATCCGTGGACTGCCTGATCGGCGGGGCGAAGAGCGGGAGCACGCGCGGGTTTTGCCATGAGCGGATTATGAAAGCAAGGCCTGCCACCCTGCGTAGGCTGCAAAGCAAAAAAGGCTAGCAGCGCAAAGCGCTGGCAGCCTTGGAATTCACGCAGGATCTCGGCAACCGGGCCTACTGAGCCACAGCCGATGGCGCCTGAGCCGACAGCACCCAACGGGCCATCTGCAGAGAATCGGCCTCGCTGATCTGCGGGTGGCGCGGCATGATCACATTGCCCCAGACACCCACGCTGCCGCTGCGAATCTTGTCTGCCAGATAGCTCTGGGCATCGGCTTGCGAGCCGTACTTCTGTGCGATCTCCGTAAAGCCCGGGCCCACAAATTTGCGGTCCAGACCATGGCAGCGCATGCAATCTGCGCCCTCCACCAGCTTTCGGGCCGCCGCCAGCTCGGGCTTGGCAGCCACCAGCGCATCCGCCGCCTTCTCGGCCGTGCTGACCCGCATGATGCGCCAGCCGATATTGGCCACGCCCAGTGCCGACGCCAGCATGACCAGCCCGATCAGCCAGCCAATCCAGCGCGGCCTGGGCGGATAGTTTTCTTCGTCGTCGATGGGATCTGTCATACCAAGCACCAGATTCAAAAAAGAATGGCCAGCAAATGCCGGCCACAGAGCACAAAACTGGCGCGCCCTAAAACCAGAGACACCAAGGAAGCGCCGTCGCGCACCGAGGGTGTCGTCCCCCTCCGGCGCTCAGCGCCAGAGAGGGGGAAGGCGCGATAGTGCCTCAGGGGGAGCAATTAGTGCCTGAAGTGGCGCACGCCGGTGAACACCATGGCCACGCCACGCTCGTTGGCCGCATCGATCACTTCCTGATCGCGCATGGAGCCGCCAGGCTGGGCCACGCAGGTGGCACCGGCATCGACCACCACGTCCAGGCCGTCGCGGAAGGGGAAGAAGGCATCCGACGCCACGACGGTGTTCTGCAGCGACAGCTTGGCGGCTTCGGCCTTGATGGAGGCGATGCGGGCCGAATCCAGGCGCGACATCTGACCTGCGCCCACGCCCATGGTCATGCCGTTCTTGCAGAAGACGATGGCATTGGACTTGACGAACTTGGCCACGTTCCAGGCGAACAGCAGGTCCTGAAGCTCTTCGGGGGTAGGCTGCTTGACGGTCACGACCTTGAGGTCGGCCAGCTTGAGCTCATGGTTGTCCGAGGTCTGCAGCAGCAGGCCCGAGCCGATGCGCTTGGACTCGATGGCGTTGCGCCCGTTGTCCCAGTCGGTTGCGCCGCCGGCGGGCAGAGCGATCTTCATCAGGCGCACATTGACCTTGGCCTTGAAGATTTCCAGGGCTTCGGCGCTGAACTCGGGAGCCATCAGCACTTCGACGAACTGCTTGGACACGGCTTCGGCAGCGGCCTTGTCCACAGCGCGGTTGAAGGCGATGATGCCGCCGAAGGCGCTGGTGGGGTCGGTCTGGAAGGCCTTGGAATAGGCTTCGAAGGCGTTGGCACCCACGGCCACGCCGCAGGGGTTGGCGTGCTTGACGATCACGCAGGCAGGGGTGTCAAAGCTCTTGACGCATTCCCAGGCCGCGTCGGCGTCGGCGATATTGTTGTAGCTCAGCTCCTTGCCCTGCAGCTGCACGCCCGTGGCCAGCGAGCCGGGAGCGGGGTACAGATCGCGGTACCAGGCGGCTTGCTGGTGGCTGTTTTCACCGTAGCGCAGATCCTGCACCTTGATGAAATGGCCGTTGGACTGGCCGCCGAACAGGGCGCGCTCGGGCACATATTCTTCGCTGAGCTTTTCGTCTTCGAACTTGACGCTAGACAGATAGTCGCTGATCGCTCCGTCGTACTGGGCAATGCGGTTGAAGGCCGCCACGGACAGCGCAAAACGCAGCTTGTCGGACAGCTTGCCATTCGCCTTGAGTTCGGCCAGCACGGCTTCGTACTGGTCGGCAGCGGTCAGAACGCCCACATCCTTCCAGTTCTTGGCGGCGGAGCGCACCATGGCGGGGCCGCCGATATCGATGTTCTCGATGGCGTCGGCCAGCGTGCAGCCAGCCTTGGCCACGGTGGCTTCAAAGGGGTAGAGGTTCACGACCAGCAGATCGATGGTCTCGATGCCATGTTCCTTCAAAGCAGCCATGTGCTCGGGCAGTTCGCGGCGAGCCAGCAGACCACCGTGCACCATGGGGTGCAAGGTCTTGACGCGGCCGTCCAGCATCTCGGGGAATCGGGTGACTTCGGCGACTTCGGTCACGGGCAGGCCCACGCCTGCCAGCAGCTTGGCGGTGCCACCGGTGGACAGCAGTTGCACACCAAGAGCGTGCAGGGCTTGCGCAAATTCGACGATACCGGTCTTGTCAGAGACGGAGATCAGAGCTTTCATGGGCGTCAATTCAAAGTTTGGATAAAAACAAGCTGCAAGTGCAGATATATCAAGCGCTTGCAGCTATGGATTTGGTAGCTTCGTCGTTCAGAGCAATTCGTGATCGACCAGTTTTTTGCGCAGGGTGTTGCGATTCAGGCCCAGCCATTCGGCGGCGCGCGACTGGTTGTTGTCGGCCTGGCCCATCACCACTTCCAGCAGCGGTTTTTCGACAAGACGAATCACCATGTCGTAGACATTGGCCGGTGTTTCGCCCTCGAGATCGCGGAAATAGCCCTCCAGGCTATCGCGAACGACTTGTTCTAAATTCTGATTGCTCATGCAGCCATTTCTGCCGGTTCGTCCAGCTCGCTGCTTGCTTCAGCAGCGGCCGTGGCCGCCGGGATCCGCTCCATCTGCTGCCCCAGGGCATCCAGATAGTCGGCCACGGCCTGCCATTGCACCGCACAGTCCTCAATAGTGTTGATGTGTTTTCTGAACTCTTCCCCGCCCGGCAGAGCTCGCAGATACCACGCAATATGCTTGCGGGCGCTGCGCACGCCGACTCCCTCGCCATACAGGCTGTAGTGATCTTGCAAATGTTCGAGCAGCAGACGACGCAGCTCGGCCACCAGAGGAGGAGCCAGATGCTCGCCCGTGGCCAGAAAGTGCGCGATCTCGCGAAAGATCCACGGCCTGCCCTGGGCTGCACGGCCGACCATGATGGCGTCCGCCCCCGTATAGGCCAGCACATCGCGGGCCTTTTCAGGGCTGTTGACATCGCCATTGGCCACCACGGGCACTTTGACGGCCTGCTTGACGGCCGCAATCGTGTCGTACTCGGCAAAGCCCTTGTAGCCCTGCTCGCGCGTGCGGCCGTGCACGGTCAGCATCTGGATGCCGACATCTTCAAACTGGCGCGCCAGCAGAACTGCGTTCTTGTGCGTATCGCACCAGCCTGTGCGCATCTTCAGGGTGACGGGCACGTTGTAGGGACGTGCTGCCTCCACCACGGCCTGGGCAATTTCCACGGCCAGCGGCTCGTTCTGCATCAGAGCGGAACCCGCCCATTTGTTGCAGACCTTCTTGGCCGGACAGCCCATGTTGATGTCGATGATCTGCGCGCCGCGCTCGATGTTGTAGATGGCAGCCTCGGCCATCATGGGCGCTTCGGTGCCGGCAATCTGGACCGAGATCGGCCCAGGCTCGCCTTCATGGTTGGCACGGCGACTGGTCTTGAGACTGTTCCACAAGTCCTTGCGGCTGGTCACCATCTCGCTGACCGCATAACCGGCCCCCAGTGCCTTGCACAGCTGACGAAACGGCCGGTCCGTCACACCCGCCATGGGAGCGACAAACAGACGATTTGCCAATGGAATATGACCAATGTGCAGGGCGGGCATGGAGAGAGTTTGGTTTCTGCGGCAGGCAATGTCTGGCACAGACCGGGCGCTGGAAAAGAGGGGGCAATTATACCTGCTCAAATTTTCAGCAAAACCAAACTCCATGCATCACCCTGCGAGGCGAGTCACTATCGGGCAATGCAGCACCGGCGTCTCAGTTTTTACGCACCGGCATATCAAAGTACTGCTCGGGATAGGGCTCGCTGACCAGCGTGTAATGCCACCACTCCTCTGGCAGGTTCTTCCATCCGTTGCGCTGCATCAGGCTGCGCAGCCAGCGGCGGTTGTGCTGCACATCGGGCGATTGCTGGGCATTGTCGGTATGCGACTGCTCGTCAAAGAGATCGAAGGGCGTTCCCATGTCCACTTCGATACCGTCGGCCAGCGGGCCACGCACCAGCTTTCTGGCGCGCTTGGCATCCACCACCAGCAGCGTCATGTCCACGGTGCTGGCACGGCTGTGACCCGATTTCTCGGCGATATAGCCACGCTTGAAGAGCTCGCTCTTGGGCACGCGCGGGTAATACATGTCCTTGTTTTTCTGATCGGCCATATCGCGCCCCCAGCGCACAAAGTCGTCGACGGCCGCCTGGGGTCGGTAACAGTCATAGACCTTCAGAGCCAGCCCCTGTCCAGCCAGTTCCTTTTGAACAGCTGCCAGAGATTCGGCAGCCACGCGGCTGAGCCAGCAAACCCCGGCTTCGTAGCCAGCCACGGGGCGGCCCATGAAGTTGTGCTTGGAGACATAGCGCATGTCCTGCTTGATGCCGGGCGCCAGCGTCGCCAGCGGCACCAGATCGGCAGCCACCGTGACTGCTGATCTGGCATCGGACGGCGCGATGGTCTTTATGTTCGATGCGCAACCAGCTATCAAAAGCAAAACGACCGCCAGGCCTGCGGCCTGACTCGATCGCATCATTTTTTTTAGAGGGCTGAAAGCCATTCCTACTCCCATTGATCTGGCGTTACCGGATAACACCTGTGTACGCATTTGGATAAGAAACCATATATCAACAGCCTGCAACTATGGCCGATGACCGAGAAATGACAGGATGCAAAGTTCAGGGAATTGAGCGACCCGCCTAAACTAGCCGCCCTATGGAAGCGTGGATACATCAGTTGCTGCAATGGCTGGCCCTGCCGGAGCTGGGCCTTAGCACCGTGTTTGTCGTGGCCCTGGTCTCGGCCACCCTGCTGCCGCTGGGTTCTGAGCCCGTGGTGGCCGCACTGGTCTCAGCCAACCCCGATCTGTTCTGGCCCGCCATTGTGGTCGCCACGGCGGGCAACACGCTGGGTGGGGCCATCAGCTGGTGGATGGGACTGGCCGCCAACCAGGCCTGGAACAAGGCCAAAAAGCTGCGCCGACATGGAGAGCCGCCGCCCCAGAACATGCACCACAAGTCACGCTGGAACCGCATCGCCCGTTACTGGCTGCGTAAATACGGCGCCAAGGCCTGCCTGCTGAGCTGGCTGCCCGTCGTCGGCGACCCGCTATGCGCGGTCGCCGGCTGGGTGCGCCTGCCTTTCTGGCCCTGCGTCGCCTATATGGCAGTTGGAAAATTCCTGCGCTATACCTTGATGACGGCAGGCCTGCACCAGATCATCCAGCGGTTTTTCTAGATCAGAACTCGGTGTGCAAACGCACAGCCAGTGCGTTGACGGGCCCACGGTCCGCGTTGTATGCAGGGTTGCGGATATGCTGCCAGTCAAAGCTGATGCTGGATTGTTTGCTGATCCCCACGCTGTAGAACATCTCGAGAATATTCTCGGGCTTGTAGTTCAGACGCCCGTCACCAATGAACGCCCCCACCCCGCCCTCTGCCAGATACTGACGGTGTGTGGACGAGAGGAAATTGCGCGCCACGCCTATGCCCAGCGTATCGTTCGCCCGTCCCCATTTGCGCCCCTGGATCAGCAGACCCGCAGAAAGAGAACGGTCGATTTCCGTGAAGGCATAGATTTCCGTCTTGCCATCGGCCCAGCTGCCACGGGCAAAAAGACCCACGTCATCACTCAGCGCCTGCTCCAGGTTGATGCCGAAGCCTTGCTTGCTTCTGGCACCGTAGCGCGCAACATTCAGATCCGGCACCGCCCCGGTCTGCGCCGCCAGGTTGAGTGCATCGTCATAGCGCGTCATCACGGCGTGGTTGCGAAAGACCAAAGCACGCAACTTGCCCGGCTGGCCCGCCAGCGTGTGCGCGTGGGCTACTTCCAGCTGATCGCCGTAGTGTTTGAAAATTCGATAGTCCAGCGGCTGGCCGTTGGGCTCCTTGGGCTGGATGAAGCGACCGAAGCGCACCTCCCAGTCGTCGTGAAACCACTCCAGCACCGCCCCCCAGCTGTAACCTCTGGCATCTGCGGCATAGTCAAACGCGCCTTGAGTCATCAGCGACCAGTTCATGAACTGCGTGCGCGGATCATGGCTGTAGCGGTTGTCGTCAAAGATATCGATGACCGCCAGATTGCCCACCGTGAGCACAGTACGACGCTTGTCCACCATGCCCGCCAACTGCCTTGCCTCCGACTCCACCGCCTCTTGCTCGCCGCCATGACTCCAGGTCTGGCGCAAGAATGCACGGGCGCGATAGAGCTTCAATCTTGCTCCCGAAGTTTTGGCCAATTCCCCATTGGTAAAGCCACCCAGGCCTGCCAGACCCGACAGAGGAATGCCCTGCGCGCCTTCCAGATCAAGATAGACCTCCCCCCCGGCCCATGGACGGTATCCAAGAGATGCAGTGGTCGTGAAGGAGTAACTGCGCTCGCGCCCCGGCAACAGGCTTTTCTCTCCGGTATAGGGTGCAGAAAAGGACGGCTTGCGCTGCCAGACATAGGTGGCCTGGAACTTGGCATTCCACCTCTCAGGCTCTGTGTTTACCCCACCCGCATCAGCTGCTGACGCTGCTGCAGAGGCTTCTTCACTGCCTGCATGGACTGGCTCTGCACTCTGCTGCGCATGAGCAGGCTGCCCCCATATCATGCACAAGGACATCAAACTGCCCGTGCAAAGCTTGGCGAAACCAATTTTGTTATTGAATGTTCTTTGCTGACGCATTGACCGCTCCTGGCGAACCCGCCATTGTGAACTGGCAAACCCGCACACGCTCCAGAAAATTCGTGCGCAATCTGCACATGGAAACCGACACGAACAATTCTTACGTTCGCCGTACCGGCACCCGCGACGCCTGCTGCGCCCGCGAAGTAACAGTCCGGCAGGCCAACCATGTGGCTGCCATCAGCGGATGCTCAGCTTCTCCAGCATGCGCACCAGCTCGGCAACCGAGCCAGCTTCCATCTTGCGCATGGCTTGAGATCGCCTGACTTTGATGGTGATTTCGCTGACATCCAGCTCTCCCGCGATCTGCTTGTTGAGCATGCCTCGCACCACGCCAATCAACACCGACTGCTCCCCACTGGACAGCGAATTCCAACGCGAACGCAACTCCAGCAACTGCCCATCCTGCGCACGGCGCTGGCGATCAAGGGCAATACCTTGCTGTATGGCATCGAGCAAGTCCTGATCGCGAAACGGCTTGGTCAGAAACTCTATGGCCCCGGTCTTCATGGCCTCCACGCTCATGGGAATATCGCCATGGCCGGTGATGAAGATGGTAGGGAAACGCAGCCCCTGCTCCAGCATCTGGCGCCTGAACTCCATACCGCTCTGGCCCGGCATGCGGATGTCCAGCACCAGACAGGCCGGCCCCTCGGGCGGGCTCAGCTCCAGATGGGCGAGAAAGTCGCGCGTCGCACCGAAGGCGGACACGGCCAGTCCCACGGAGAGAAGCAAATCCTCGATGGCCGCGCGCACCGAGGCGTCGTCATCGATCACATACACGGTTTCGAGCTCAGCCAAGCTTGTGTCCTCCTGATGCGGGATCACCCGAGGCGGCGAGAGCCGCGATGGTCACATGAAACACGGCGCCGCTGTGCCCGTCCTCTCGCTCTGTGGCCCAGATGCGGCCACCGTTGGCCTCGGCCATGTGGCGACTGATGTTCAACCCCAGACCCATGCCCTCACGCTTGGTGCTCCAGAAGGCATCGAACAAATGGCTTTTGGCCAGCGGCGATAGCCCCTCTCCCGCATCGGTGACTGTCAGCACCAGCTGCTGGCCCAAGGCCTGGGTAGCCACGGCAATGCGCCGCTGCACGGCCGGCGTTTCCTGCATGGCGTCCATGGCGTTGAGCAGCAGATTGCCCAGCACCTGCAAAAACTGCACTCGGTCGCACCAGGCCGGCGCCAGACCCGGCGCCAGTTGCAGGTCCATGGCAATGGCGCGCTGGTTCAGGTCCGCGCCCGACAGATTCACCATCTCGCGCACTGCCTCGTTGAGATCGAACTTCTGCTTGCTCGGTGCCTCGCCGCGCGCCATGGAGCGGATACGCGCAATGACCTCGCTGGCGCGCTGCGCATCACCCAGGATGCGCTCCAGCGCCTGACCGGCTTTTTCGAGATTCGGTGGCTGCTGAGCCAGCCAGCGCTGGCTGGCATTGCCGCTGGTGACGATGGCGGCCAGCGGCTGGTTGACCTCATGGGCGATCGAGGCCGTCACCTGTCCCAGGCTGGTGGCCTGAGTGATGCGCAGCAACTGGGTCTGTGCTGCGTGGGCCGCATTCTGGGCGGCCACCATCTTCAGGCCCAGATAGGCTGTGATAACGATGGCCAGGATGCTGATGCCCGTGTTGATGAGTCCGGTTCGGTAGGCGCCAGCCGGCGTCAGCGCAAAGCTGGCCAGGGTGAGCGCTATGCACAGCGCCGTGGTGCCTATCACCAGGCGCGGGCTGAACCAGCGCACCGCCACGAGGATGACGGCCGTGTGGAACACGGCCGCGGCCACCGCATACTCGGTCAGCGTATCCAGCGCGAAGATGGCTGCCATGGTCGCTGCCATGCCGGCCAGGATCAGGGCCCGGCGCAGATGCAGGAAGCGTTGCGGTTTGGCTGTCATGGCATGCAGAGCGGATCTCAGAGCGTGAAAGACCCGTTGATTGTGGCGCAAGATGCGCGCACGCTAGCCCTGCCCGCCTACTCCACTCATCACAGCGCAGGCCGCTGGCCTATGCTCAGTTGCAGATCGACCGTAGCCTTGGCCAGATCAGCATTGGCCTGCAGATAGCCGAGGTAGGCATCATCGGCCGAGCGCTGGGCCGACAGCAGCTCCAGCAATGAAGCCTGGCCGTGACGGTAGGACAGTCGGATGCTCTCGAGCACGCGCTGCGCATCCGCCAGCACATTGCTGCGATAGCGCTCCACATTCTCCTGCGCCGCCGCGAAACGGAAGTAGGCGGAGCGCACATCAGCCTCGGCCTTGTGCTGCGACTGCTGCAGCCCCAGCATGGCCTGGGTCACGATGGCCTCGGCCTGCAACACCTCACCGCGGTTCAGGCGCGAGAACGGGATGGGCACGCTCACCGAGACCGACAACATGCGCGAGCGGTTGTTCGCATCGAAGACATTGCCTTTGGCGTCCACACCCGCAGACGTGGCTGGTATGGCGGTCAATCCCACGGCCAGCGTGGGATTGACCCAACGGTTGGCCTGGGCCAGGCCGGCATTGTCGCGCGCATTGTCCAGCGTGGCCTGGGCCACGCGCACATCGCTGCGCACATGCAGAGCCTGGGTCACCAGGACATCGATGCTCTTGTCGTTCGCAAAGGGCTGGAAATCGCATTGCAGCTCGTCGGTGCCGAAAATCTCCAGGATCTTGCGCCCCAGCGGCACGCTCAGGGCCAGACGTGAGGTCTGGGCATCGGCCCGCGCCTGCGTCACGTCGGCCTGGAACTGGTCGCGCTCCACGCGCGACTGCCGCCACTCTACGGTGCCGACGTCGCCGGCCTTGCGTCGCACCTCGTTGGCCTTGACCACATCGGACAGAGCATTGAGCGTCTGCTCCTTGCGCTCCAGCGCCTGGCGATCGCGGCAGGCCTGTGTGAAGTCCTGGGCAGCATCGGAGAACAGCTGGGTGCGGAATCCCTCGACCTCAGCCTCGGCCAGCCGCACCTGGCTGCGTGCGGCGCGAATGCGAGCCGAGCGCTTGCCGCCGGTCTCCAGCTCCATGCTGAGTTCATAGGTCCGATTCTGCGGGCGCGGCAGGCCGCTATTGACCTGCTCGCGCGCAGCGCCCAGCGAGAGCTGGGGATCGGGTCGTATGCCCGCGATGCCGACGCCAGCCCGGGCCGACACCACGTTCTGCTGCTGTGATTGCAGGTCCAGGCTGTGCTGCTCGACAGCGCTCAGATAGTCGCTGAAGCGCAGCCCGGCGGCGGCAGGCTGCGCCGCGGCCTGGGCCAATGCCGTGCCACCCAGGCCCAGCGTCGCCAGCAGCAGAGCCAGGCGCTTGAGGGAAAGAAAGGGAAATTGCATGGTGCTTCCAAGTTGGTAGGTATCGCGCGGGCCCGGACTCAGGGGGCCATGCGCTCCGCGGCGGCCGATGTCGTCACCGGAGCGGCATCCTCGTCGTCGAGTTCCCCGCGCTCGGCCGCTCGCCGGCGCTTGCGCTCAAGCGCACGCTGGGCACGCAGCTCGATCACGTAATAGAGATTGGGCAGCAGCAGCAGGGTAAGCAAGGTGGCGCTGGCCAGACCACAGACCACCACGGTGGCCAGCGGCCGCTGCACATCACTGCCCAGGCCCGTAGCAAGCATGGCCGGCATGAGACCGAAGGCTGCCACCGTGGCCGTCATCAGCACCGGACGCATACGGCTTGATGCCCCCTCGAGCACGGCATCGCGCAACTCCAGACCGTCCTCGCGACGCAGCCGGTTGATCTGCGAAACCATGAGCACGCCCGACAGCACGGCCACACCGAACAGCGCGATGAAACCCACGGCACTCGAGACATTGAGCGTCATGCCGCGCAGATGCAGTCCGGCAAAGCCGCCGATCATGGCCAGCGGCACCACGCCCAGCACCAGCAGCGGCTGGCGCAGATTGCCGAACTCGCCGAACAGCAGCACCAGCATGATGCCCAGCGTCAGTGGCAGGATGACCAGCAGCCGTGCCTCGGCACGCTGCAGGTTCTCGAACTGGCCGCCCCACTCGATATGGGTCTTCTGGTGGTCGTACTGGAGCTGGGCATCGAGAGCCTCATGCGCATCCTTGAGGAAGCCCGCGAGATCACGGCCGCGCACATTGAGCTTGACCAGAATGTGGCGCTCGCCGCCCTCGCGCACGATCACGCTCTGTCCCACCGTGGTGCTGATGCGCGCCACATCGGCCAACGGCACCTGGGCGCCATTGGCAGCGGCCAGACGCAGCGCGCCTATGGCTTCGGGGTCACTGCGAGTGCCGGGCGCGAAGCGCACCGTCATGTCGTAGCTGCGTTCACCCACGTAGAGCTGGCCTATGGAGGCCCCACCCACACCCGTGGAGATCAGCTGGGCCACATCGGCCGCGTTGATGCCGTAGCGCGCGGCTGCCGCACGGTCCAGGTCTATGCGCAGATTGGGCAGCGGCGGCTCGATGTCCACGGCCACGTCGGCTGCACCGGGCACCTTGGACAGAATGCCCACCATCTCGTCGGCCACGCGCCGGTCCTCGCCCAGGTCCTGGCCGTAGACCTTCACGGTCAGGTCGCTGTGCGCCCCCGAGAGCTTGTCCTGCACGCCGTCGATCATGGGCTGCATGAAGCCCACGGTATAGCCAGGCATCCTCTCGAAGTGCTCAGCCATCTTGGCAATCAGTTGCTGCTTGTTCAGGCCCGACTTCCATTGATCGTAAGGATGCAGGCCCACGCTGGCCTCGATGTGCGAAGGCGTCCAGTAATCGGTGCCGTCGTCGTTGCGTCCAGTCTGGGTCACGACATAGGACACCTCGGGGAACTCCAGCGTGGCCCGACGCAGCTCGTCGGCCATGTCGCGGGCTTTGTCCAGCGTGATGCCGGGAGGCATCTGCACCTGCAGCCAGATCGAGCCCTCGTCCAGATAAGGCAGGAAGTCGCGGCCTATGGTGCCGGCCAGCAGCACCAGCGCCACCATCGCCGCCGCCACGGCCCCTACCAGCCAACGCATCTTCCCCACAGCGTCGCTGAGAAAGCGGTCATAGCGCTCGCCCAGGAAGTAGAGCACGGGGTTGTGGAAGATCTTGCGCGGACGGCGAAAGGCCATCCAGGCCAGGCCCGGCGTGAGCAGCAGCGCCACGGCCAGCGCTCCCACCAGGGCCGCCCCCACGGCACTGGCCATGGGCGAGAACAGCTTG
Organism: Comamonas sp. A23; assembly: GCF_004522605.1. Taxonomy (NCBI): domain Bacteria; kingdom Pseudomonadati; phylum Pseudomonadota; class Betaproteobacteria; order Burkholderiales; family Comamonadaceae; genus Comamonas; species Comamonas sp. A23. The sequence goes on along the minus strand of NZ_RSDT01000003.1, from coordinate 574,803 downwards.
TACTCGATGCGCTCGAAACCGAACAGCGGCAGATAGGCAGCGGCGATCACGCACATGCCGAAGAAGATGGGGCGCGCCACCTGCAGCGTGGCCGAGATGGCATCGCGCGGCGTCAAGGGCTTGTCCTTCTGGGCCTCGCGGCGGCGCAGAATGTTCTCGACCACGACCACAGCACCGTCCACCAAAATACCGAAATCTATGGCTCCCAGCGACAGCAGATTTGCCGGGATCCTGGCGTGATGCATGAAGACGAAGGCCAGCAGCAGCGCCATGGGAATCGTCAGCGCCACGATCAGCGCCGCGCGCGGGCTGCCGAGGAACAGCAGCAGCACCAGGGTCACGACGATCATGCCTTCGGCCAGGGTCTTGCCCACGGTATGCGTGGTGCGCTCGATCAGCGTGGTGCGGTCCAGATAGGGCACGACCTTGACGTCGGGCGGCAGCAGCTTCTCGTTGAGCTCCTTCACTGCGGCATGGATGCCTGCCAGCGCCTTGGAGGGGTTCGCGTCCTTGAGCAGCAGCACGATGCCTTCCAGCGTGTCGGAGTTGTCGTCCTTGCCCAGAATGCCGCGGCGCTCCACATTGCCATAGGTCAGGCGCCCCAGGTCCTTGACCAGAATCGGCGTGCCGTTGTCCGAGGTCTTGACCACCACATTGCCCATGTCGTCGAGCGATCTCAGCAGGCCCACGCCGCGCACCACATAAGAGACTTCGCCACGGTCTATGACGCTGCCGCCGCCGCTGGCGTTGTTGGCATTGAGGGCCTCGATCACCTGGGACAGGGTCAGCCCGTACTGCAGCAGGCGCGCGGGGTCGAGTTCGAGCATGAACTGCGTGGTCAGGCCGCCAAAATTCGTCACGTCCACCACGGACTGTGCTTTCTTGAGGCGCGGAATCACCACCCACTGCTGCAGCTCGGACAACTCGCGCAGGCTGTGTGTGGGGCTTTCCAGCGTATAGCGGTAGACCTCGCCCGTGGGCGAGCTGTAGGGGTCGAGCGCGGCGCGCGCGCCATAGGGAAGATCGACCTCGTCCATGCGCTCCTTGAGGCGCTGGCGCGCCCAGTAGCCATCGACCCCATCCTCGAACACCACGGTGATCAGCGACAGGCCGAACAGACTGCGCGAACGCAGCACATGCATGGCCGGTGTGGCCAGCAGCGCACGCTCCAGCGGAATCGTGATCTGCTGCTCGATTTCCTCGGCCGCCAGACCCGGCACCTGGGTGACGATCTGCGAGGTCACATCGGCGATGTCGGGATAGGCCTCGAGCGGCAGCTGCTTCCAGCTGAACCCGCCATACAGGGCTGCAAAGATGAAGATCAGCCACACCACGCCGCGACGTGCAAAACTGAGATTGACGATGCGCTCGATCATTGCAGCAGCACTCCACCGTTGACGACGATGCGCTCGCCGGCCGCCAGGCCCGAGCGGATCTCCACCTTGCCATCCTGCTGCACGCCGACCTGCACGTCGCGTGGCTCAAAGCGGGCGCCCTTGTCCGTGCGCCCCTTGTCTACGAACACCCGTGAGCTCACATTGCCCTGGAGCAGCGCCGTGGTCGGCACCATGAGGGCGTCACGACCCGGTCCGTCGAAGCTCACGCGCGCAAACATACCCGGGCGCAACCGCCCTGCGCGGTTGTCCACGGCCACGCGCACCTTGACGCTGCGCGTGGCGGCATCAACGATCTCACCCACGTATTGCACACGGCCTTCGAGCTTGAGGTCGGGATAAGCGGTCAGCGCGATATGCGCTTGCTGGCCCACATCCACATGGGCTAGGTCGCGCTCGGGCACGCTGGCGCTGAGCCAGACCTTGCTGAGATCGGCCACGGTCATCACCGAGGCATTCACGTCGTTCCAATAGCCGCCCTGCGAGCCCGCCATTTCCACCACGCGTCCGCTGATCGGCGACTTGATCACATAGCTGCCGCGCGAGCTGGCCTGCACATCGGCACCAAGCTGAGCCAGGCGGTCGCTCGCAGCGCGCGCATCGGCGCTGGCTGCGGCCAGCGCCTGCTGCGCGGCCTCGTAGTCCTTGCGCGCCGCGATCTCGGCATCAAACAGCAGCTTCTGGCGGTCGAACTCCTGACGCGCCAGCAGCAGCGCGGACTGGGCCTTGGCATTGTCCGCCCGAGCGACCGAGATATCGGAGGAGTCCATGGTGATCAAGGCCTCGCCGACCTTGACCGGGTCGCCGAGCTGTCGATGCAGATGCACCAGCCGGCCCGCGACCGGAGGCGTGATCTTGACCATCTTTTCAGGCTCGGCCTCGATATTCGCCGGCGCCGAGATCAGGGTTTGGACCTGCTCCTGGGTGGCCTGTGCCAGCCTCAGCTGCGCCAGCACTGGAGATTGCGACGGCACCACGACCAGATTGCCTTCGCGGTGCAGCGCAGGCCGGCTATCGGCAGCGGCGGCCGGCGTCTGTTTGTCGCCGTTGCAGGCAGCGAGTGCCAGACACAACAGCAGGCAGGCAGGCCCCACGGGACTGCAGGAGTTCAGGGCTTGTTTCATAAGCAGCAAACAATGGCATCGATATGGCCAGGGCAGGTCCCGGCCCAGGATTGATCCTGTCTCGCCCTCGCAACTTCTTGAATACAGAAGCAGCTTTGCAGCAGGACAGAGAAGCGGGAGAGCATGAGGAAGCCGCGCGCCATAGCGCCGTCAAGGAATGGGCATCCAAAGGTAGCTTCTTCATGCGATGGGCGGCAAAGCATGCCGCCGTGGCGCCAGGGTCTGGTGCCCTGATCCCCGCCTTTGATTATCAAACCCGCCAGTCGACAAAGCGAGCCTGCCTTGGGAAGAGAGGCTTGGCTTTTGGTTGGCCACAGCTATACCTTCGTATAGCTAACTTGTCATATGCCTGAAACAGAACAGGCCACCTTTGCAGGTGGCCCGTCAAGAACATGGGCATCCGGCGTCGACCGCTGGCCTGCGCTCAATCAACCGTGAGTCCGAGCTGCGCGGTCACGGCCGCATAGCGCTCGATATCGGCTGCGATGAGCTTGCCGAACTGGGCGGCAGACTCCCCGGCCGGGGTATAGCCCTGCTCGCGCAGCGCCTGCTGCATCTCTGGCTCGGCCAGTATCTGCGTCAGCATCTGGTGCAGACGGGCTATCACAGGCTCCGGCGTGGCAGCCGGCGCCAGCAAGCCATGCCACTGCTCTACGGCAAAACCGGCCAGGCCCTGCTCGGCCATCGTGGGGACATCGGGCAGGGATGCGACGCGGGCCGGCGCCGTGACAGCGATGGCCCGCACGCGGCCTGCATCTATCAGGGGCGCGGCGCTGCTGACTGTGACCACGGCCACAGGTAGCTGTGTTGCGGCTACTGCAGTGATGGCCGGGCCGCAACCCTTGTAAGGCACATGCTGGAGGCTTGCATGGGCGGCCTGAGCCAGCATCTCACCCGCCATATGCTGGGGTGTGCCGTTGCCGCAGGAGGCAAATGGCAAAGGCTGGCCAACGCTCGCTCCGGCCAGCGCATCGTGCAGATTGCGCACGCTGCTTTGGCTGGGAACCACCAGCACCGAAGCGATGCTGCCGACGTTGAACACAGCCTTGAAGTCCCGGCGTGGGTCGAAGTCCAGATGCCGGTAGACGCCGGGATTGATGGCAAACGAGCTGTTGGCCATGAGCAGCGTGGCGCCGTCGGGTGCTGCCTCGGCCACTGCGCTCGCTCCGATATTGCCGCTGGCGCCGGGCCGGTTCTCCACCACGACGGACTGGCCCAAACGCTGCTGCATGGCCGCGCCCAAGCGACGCGCCAGCAGGTCCGTGCCACCGCCTGGCGGAAAGGTCACAACGATGGTGATGGGCTTTTCAAGGCGCACGGCAGCCGCACCCGTGCGTGCCAGCCATAGCCCGGCAGCCGCACTGACCAGCATTGCGGCCGCCAGAATCCAGGCTCCGCGCGCCCTAACAAACTGCTGTGTGATAGGCATAAGCGCTTTTCCTATTGATTTCCAGCGTCCACAAAACTGGCGCAACCCGGGCCAGGGGTGCCAAGCAAGGGCCGCCCCGCAGCAATGGCGCCGTCCCCCTTCCAGGGGGAAGCCGCGCAGCGGCTCAGGGGGTATCTCATTTCAAGCGTCCAAGCCTATATCGAGCACGCGCGCGCTGTGCGTGAGCCAGCCCACGGCAATCTGGTCCACGCCCGTGGCAGCCACGGCAGCTGCGGTTTCGGGGGTAATACGCCCCGAGGCTTCGGTGATGGCCCGGCCCTTGCACATGCCGACCGCAGTGCGCAAATCATCCAGACCCATATTGTCCAGCAGCACTACATCCACGCCCAGTTGCAGCGCCACATCCAGCTGGGCCAGCGTATCCACTTCCAGCTCGATCTTGATCATATGTCCCACGCCGGCACGAGCACGCCCCACAGCCGTGGCGACATCACCGGCCAGCGCAATGTGGTTGTCCTTGATGAGTACGGCGTCGTCCAGGCCAAAACGGTGGTTGCTGCCGCCACCGACACGCACGGCGTACTTCTGCAAGGCTCGCAGGCCCGGCATGGTCTTGCGCGTACAGGTCACTCGGGTGCCGAAGGGCTTGATGGCCTCTGCAATCGAATGCGTGGCGCTGGCCACGCCGCTGAGATGGCAAAGGTAGTTGAGCGCCGTACGCTCGGCCGTGAGAATGGCTCGGCTTTTGCCACGAATGCGGGCGATCTCCATGCCTGGCTGCAGCAGCGTGCCGTCTGCGCAGCGGACGTCAAACTCCATGCGAGCATCCATCAGCACAAAGGCCAGACGAGCCAGATCAAGTCCGGCCAAGATGCCATCCTGCCTGGCCACCAGACGCAACTCGCCCATCGCATCGGCAGGAACAATGGTGTCGGTGGTCAAGTCTGCGGCGCGTCCCAGATCTTCCAGCAAGGCCATGCGTACCAGCGGCTCCAGCATTACATCGGGCAGGGATGGGACGGGCAAGGCTGCAATTTTATTAATGCTCATTTTGAGTATTTTTAGTTCAATAAAAAACGCAAAGACTTCCAGATCGCTTTCAGGCCTTACGCAAACGGACTTATGCTAAGTCTGAGCATTATTTAAGTCAAGCCGCTTCCGCAGTTAAAACAGTCCTCCATCCCAAGAGTGGTTCAGGGGCTAATGACTTCTTGCCAGCGGCAGCTTGTTGCCAGCAATGGCGCGCTCCAGCATTACATTGCGTCGGAAGCGGAACAGCTTGGCCGGGCGGCCCGCACCTACGGCCGTCATCTGGCCTGTTTCCTCAACCAGCGCCTGCTGCTCGATCAGGCGCCGGAAGTTCTGCTTGTGCAAGCCGCGCCCCGCCAATGCCTCCACCGTCTGTTGCAACTGCAGCAGCGAGAATTCCTCGGGCATCAGCTCAAACACCACGGGCCGGTATTTGATCTTGGCGCGCAAACGGGCCATGCCGGTAGCCAGAATGCGGCGGTGATCATTACTCATGGCGGCACCGGGCAGCAATTCGGCCGCGCGTGCTTCATCGCCCTCGCCCCAGGCTTCGGGCACCACACCTGCCTCAAACAGCAGCTCGTAGCGCTGCAGAACCAGCTCCTCGTTCCATTCGTGCTCATCAAGGCCAAAAGTCATTGAAGCTCTTTGCCAGCGTGCGCTTCTAGCTACACTATCTGAAGCAGCTTCGCTCCAGGCATGCAGCGCTGGCGCAATGCGCTCGGCAATCACGCCGGGCATCCCGTCGCGCCAGTCCTCCCAGGGAAAGTAGCGGTACCAGTCCTGCCAGCCCGGCTGTGCGGCACCGACCTCATCCAGTTCCTGAGTCAGCGCCAGATAGCTGATGGAGATGACATGCATGCCCAGCTGCTGCGAGCGCTCCCGGTCTGCGAAGGTGTAGAGCTGCTCCACAAAGCCCAGAGGATGGTGGGTCTGTTTCTCCACCCAGGCACGCAAGCTGGCCTGCAGCGAGCGGTGGTTGCTGGTAAAAGGCCCGGCAGGCAAGGCTCGCCCGGACCCGGTGGTCAGGATACGGGGCTGGCCACCCGTGACGGCAACCAGCACTGCCACCAGATCGGCCTGCACGGAATGCAGTTCGGAATTGTTCAAACCACTCAAAAGCTATGAAGACGAGGACAGGGAGGAATAGCAAATTCTACGGTGAGGCAGCCCCTGCCCACGGCTTATCCGGACTCTTCCCCGAAAAGGTCAAGGAATCGCCCTGCGCCAGCAACTCGGGCGCTTGCACCAAAGGCATGTTCATCGACCCCGTGGCGATGGCCACCTGATTGCGCCCCCTATGCTTGGCCCTGTAGAGCGCCGCATCTGCGCGCTTGAGCAGATCGTCCTCGGTTTCGCCTGGCTCCCAGAGCCCAACCCCTAAAGAAATGGTGAAACGCCCCACCTCGGGATCTGCGCATTCCGCCACGGCACAGCGAATGCGCTCTGCCAATCCTGCGGCCACACCGAGGCTGGCATCCGAGAGGACGATCAGGAACTCCTCCCCGCCCCAGCGCACGGCATGGTCATAGCGACGAACCTTGCCGGAAAGCACATGTGCCACCATCTTGAGCACGCGATCTCCGGCGACATGGCCAAAGCGGTCGTTGACCTGCTTGAAAAGATCGATATCGCCCAATATCACGCCATAAGGCCGCAGCTGATTCTGAGCCTGGAGCTGGTTGCGCTTGAGCTCGGTCTCGCCTGCATGGCGGTTGAGCAAGCCCGTCAGCTTGTCGCGGTTTGCGCGCTCGCGCAGCTCCATCTCTCGCTGCACCATGCGGCTGATGTCCTTGGATGCCCCTACATAGTGGCTGATCTGCCCTGACTCGTCGCGCAGAGCTGCAATGCTTTGCTCGGCGTAGTACACGCCGCCGCTTTTGTGACGGTTGATGAAGGTGGCGCGAAAATTGTGGCCAAGACTCAATGCTTCCTGCAACTGGGCATAGAACTCCGGCTCATGCAGGCCCGAGCGCAGCATCTCGGTGGGCTGGCCCAGCAGTTCCGCCGCGCTATAGCCCGTGAGAGCTTCAAAAGCCTGGTTGACAAAGACGATGGTGGAGTCGCGATCCGTGATCAAGATGCCGTCATTGGTCGCATTCAATGCCCTGGCGAGCAGCGCGCGCTCCTGCTCGGCCTGCACACGCTCCGAAATATCGCGCTGCACCGCCACAAAGTGCCGAATGACGCCCTTCTCATCACGCACGGGGGAAATATTCCACTCCACGTGGTAGGTGCTGCCGTCCTTGCGGTAGTTCACCACACTGCCCTGAAATGGCAGGCCTTGCTCCAGAGACTCATGCAAACGCTGCAATACCAGTTGATCCGTCAGCGGCCCCTGCAACATGCGCGGCGAGCGGCCCAGAAGCTCTGCTTCGGTGTATCCGGTCATCTCGCACATGGCTGCATTGCAGTACTCGATGACAGCCCCCTCTTCATCCAACCTGGCATCGGTAATCATCACTGCGCAAAAGGACTGAGCCATGGCGATCTCCAGCAACTGGCCGGTGATCGTTCGCTTTGCGATGGCATTGGCACGAATCATGTTTGAACCTCGAGCGCGCTTGCAGTCGTGAAGGCTCATTATTCGTTACTTTGCGTCACTTGCGTATACCAAAAACATCAGCATCTCAGCTTGCCCACGCCAAGCTGCCCTCGGCTGTGCAGCCACCAGGCCATAAACCGGAAATTTCCGGGCTTTTCCCGTTGGCTGAGCTGCCCGCTTCCCTTCCCGCGCTCATTACCCATGGTCAGGGACATCGATAGCTCAAACCACGCATATCCGATACCTGCATGGCACGAATACTGAACACCGCCTCGGGATGCAATCGGATGGATGGCAGCTGCCAGCTTCTGGCCGACCGTAATGGGAACACAGGGCAGCCCCCTAACACCTGGTTTTGCATTGCCGAAGCCACCGAGCGGCAAACCGGGGGGGGAAGGCTGCAACTCCAGTGGCGTGCCACAGTCATTTCCATGATTCCTGGAAGCAATCATCAATGGAAAGAAAGCATGGTTGCCGGCTTCAAGGGCAAGACCGTTCTGGTGACCGGCAGTGGCTCCGGCATAGGCCGGGGCACGCATCGTGACTGCCGAAATCCAGCTCTAGCGCGAATGATCATCTCCCGGCCTCCCTGGCTTTTCAGCGGGAGTTTTCGACATGTGACGACCGAGAACATACGGGTCTTTATAGAATCGGGCATGGATATCGACAAGATCAAGGGCCGTCTGGCCTTTCTGCAAGAAGCGGAAAAGCTCAAGAGCGTGCTCCGAAGCGCACACACGTCGACAGGCAGGACGGAGAGTACCGCCGAACATACTTGGCGCCTGTGCCTGATGGCGATGACATTCGAGGACGAGCTGGCCGGCATGGACATGCTCAAGCTGCTGAAAATGTGCCTTGTGCATGATTTGGGCGAAGCGATTCACGGAGACATTCCTGCCATCGAAAAAGACCAGCACCCTGACAAAAGCGAGCAGGAAAAGGCCGACCTGCTGCATCTCACACGCTCTCTCGATAAGTCGCACCAAGCCGAGATCCTCTCGCTTTGGCAGGAGTATGAGGATGCCGCATCGCCCGAAGCCAAAGCCGTAAAGGCACTGGACAAGCTGGAGACCATTCTTCAGCACAACCAGGGAGCCAACCCGGCCGACTTCGACTACGGATTCAATCTGACCTACGGTCAGAAGCACACCAGCGCCGAACCTCTGTTTTCATTGATGCGCAGGATCCTCGACGAAGGCACACGCCAGAGAATGGCCGAAGCCTCCCGCAATCCTGGCCAGTCGCTCTAGGCCACCGTCAAGCGACTGCCGGCAAGGCATTTCTTGTCTGAGAGTGAGTGTTGCAAAGCAGCCCTTGGTCGTCGCAATCGAGCTGCTGCATCGTGCTCGGGTGAGCAGCAGCGTACGGGAATCGACAATCACAGCAGTTGGAATGGTTCGACTGCTCCCCAAAACCTGACTCTTCGATTTTTCATACGGCCTCGGTCGAGCACAGCCGCAGCTTTAAGCCAGAAGCTTGCGGTCGCAACCTCAGCCTCTGGACAGATATGCAGCGGCACCATCGAATCGCAACATCAGCAGCACTCCTACCTGGCAAGCGCATGATCTTTGGGGGCTTCGAGCCTTCAGTCGAAGTGAAGACCTGAGGCCAGCCAGCCTTCGGGCCCCGCTGCCCGTGACCCGCTCAAGCATGCCGGTCATCTCCTTGCTCACACTTGGCCAGTCAAGAGCAGCACTCGCAGCTTGCCTGCAAAAGCATGCCGCCTGCGTCTGGCGAAGATGTCGCATAGCTTAGCGGGGAGCCTGTGATTCGGAGATTGCATTGCTGGCCGCCGAATCAAGGCAGACCTGGCTTTTCGCAGGTGTCTCAACACTCGGTTCACCGGAATGCCAGAAGGCTCTCACAGAATCAAGCATGACGGGCTTTCGCTGCGGCGGCGCTGCCCTGATGCTGCCGAGGCTGATGAATCCGGCCAGATACTCGGTGGACTCGACCCCCAGCTCAGAGCAAAGCAAAACGTCGAAGCAGCGCTCTCCGCTGAGCATGATGGCACCAAAGCCGAGTTGATGCGCGGCATTCAGCAGGTTGCCCAGCGCTGAGCCGGCTGCCAGCCATTGTTCACGCTCCGGCACCCGCATGCGCAGCTTGGGCGAAATGATGAAAGCGAGCAAAGTCGGGCTGCGTGTAGCGTGCTCACGCGCACGCCTGAGGTCCTCACTGGAGGCGAGAGGGTCGCGGCGCAATTTCTCCTGTTCGAATAAATCTGCCAGGCGCGCTCGAGAATCCGCGGGAAACACCAGTACACGCCAAGGATGCAGACCACCATGATCTGGTGCTCTCAACGCCGCCTCGATCATCAGGTCAATCTCCTGGCTATCCGCTCCAGGTGCCTCAAGTCGCTTCGGTGAGACGGAGCGTCGATCCAGAAGAGGGGCAATTGCCTTTCTGCTGTTCGAAACCGCAAATACATGCTTGAGGGTGGAAATGGCCTCCGACAAGCCTTGAGCCCAGACAACGACCTTCTCGCCTTCAGTCGTGAACCCTTGAAAGACTGTCCCGGTTTTCACAAGGGAACAGCCGTACTCGCGTTCGGCTTCTGCCACAGCTTTCTTCAACTGCGCTTGAGAGATTTGGCATGCAATTGCTGCTGCCGCCCAGTCCTGCTCCCGATGGAGGGCCAGAAGGTAGGAAATGTGATCTTGCTTCACTAAAGCCCTCTACTAAACATGATCGTCGCGAAGTACGAACACGGCATTGGTTATTCGAACCAGCTTATGAACGGTGATCTGGGCAAGCCATGTTCGTCATGTCTTTGCACATAAAGCGCACATCTTCGTGAATCAATGTCTTCCCTTGCAAAGCTGCGCGCCTGCTTGCGCAAATCTTTGAGGGGAAGATGTAGCGTTCAGTCTGCAGCCCCTGAATATCGAACCAAAGGACGCAGCATGGGTTTGAGCGGATCAGGCGTGTTGTCCAGCTCGGACAGGGCATCCGCCTGTTCATACAAAGCCGCAGTCACGCCTGGCGAGTACGCCTGGTGCAGGTTGGCCACTTCAAGGCGGGTATACAGAGCAGACGCGATAGCCTTGCGGTGCTCTGGCCGCTCGAGATGGAGCCCCCAGATTGACTCCTCCAACAGTATCTCCAGCACTTGCAGCCGCTCTTCAACGCTGAGCTTTTCGCTTCCCATATAGGTCTCAATTCACATAGGCACAAGAGTTCGGGAGGCCGTGGCAGGTGCAAGCAGGAGGAGCCACTGCGCGCCAACTAGACGAAGCCTGCCTTCGTTATATTCAAGTATATATTACGTAGAAATGAGCCACACGCTGAATATGGTGGGCGAAGATCTGCAGCACTGCTTGCTCATGCTTTGCGAGGAGCAGGCCAGCGTTTCTAGCGGAATTGATGCGACGCACTCAGCGCCCTGCTCCCGTGGTGATGGGGAGTCAATGAGCGATGAGCGTTAAGCGATGAAATTCGTACTTGAGCCTCAGCACGCAGTTCAATGCCATGAGAGATTCTTTGCACTACGCCACTGCGGGCCAGGCAGGATGCCGCAGCGTGCAGGGGCTTGTGCCGCCAGCCTGCCTAGCTGCTGTGGACCAAGGCGACCAGCTTGTCCAGATCTGCTTGACATGCCCTAAGAGCATGTTGCTCGATACGCCTGTACAGAGCAATCACCAGATGCCCCGTTTCAGTGAGCTCCGTACCACCTCCATGAGAGCCTCCCGTCGATGTGATCACCGCCGGCTTATTCAGCGCATGATTGATGCCATCGACCAGCAACCAGGCCCGGCGGTAGGACATGCCCAGGGATTTGGCGGCCGCAGCAATGGATTTGGTTTCGTTAATGGTCTCCAGGAGTTCGATTTTCCCAGGGCCGATGGCAATGATGTCACCGGCCATAACACGCATGCGCAGCTTCACTTGCGGTGAAGCGAGATTAGAGCGTGAAGGTGTATTGGACATGTGGTTTGAAAGCGCAAGATGTGAAGTTACTGAAGGCTCAGCGTAACCACGTCGCCTGGGCGGAACTATTCGGGCACAGCACGAATTATGACGATGGCTGAGGCCTCAAGTCCGAAGCATCAGCGTAGTCAACAGGCTCGGTTCATATGGTCTCAGTGCCAAGAACCGCTGAACATCGAGGCCGATTGCGCGGCAATAGGCCTTCAGCTCTTTTGCGTGAGCCCTGACCGCGGACTTGCCGTGAATCATTTGCTGTATGCGACGACCGCTCGTGACTGCGCAGCCCCCCGGAGTCGTGGCTCGGCTGAGCGCTGTGAAACGATGGCCGAGATGACCGACAGGCCGCAATGTGACCATGAGTAGCTCCAATCGCGGCAAAGCCCTCTCCTGGCACAGGACTGCATCGTGTCGATGTGCGACAGCCGCAAAACCTGCCGTTGTTGTCAATCGACTCTGCGATCTGCCGACTCCAGGGTCTCACTCCATATCGGAACCTGTGACGCCGCATACCGGAGCAAATTGCAGGTTCTGCAACCTCGAGCTTGGCAACCGCGCCCCCTGGTGCCTCTTGACTCCAGGTTGTCGAGAACCAGCAGCCGCCATGAGCTGCGCACACAGACATTAGCTTTAGCATTGGCATGGCTTGTAAACCCAATCCGCCTGCAATAGGCTTTGATACCTCCTGTCAACATCTGTGAAGTGCGCATGGCGGATCATCACAGCCCAGTTCAGGAGGCTCGTCCCTGATGACGCGTGCGATGTCAGCGGCGCAGCGGCGGTGTGTATGGGTCGCGCGCAAGGAGACTCTGATGTCTCATTTCTCGTTCGCTCGCTCGGCCAGCCTCGTCGCGCTGGCAGTGATTCCTATGGCATCCTGGGCCATTCACGGCACCGAAGGTGTCGAGTGGGGAGCACCGCCTCCTGTTCTCGCCAAAGGAGCCAAATTCGCGGTACTCCTGGGTGATCCCAATCAACCCGGCCCCTATGTGGTGCGTCTGTCCGTGCCCGCCGGCTATCGCGTCTTGCCGCATTGGCACAGCCAAGCCGAGAACGTGACCGTCATCTCGGGCACGGTCATGATCGGAATGGGCGACAAGTGGGACTCGAAGGCACTCAAAGTCCAAAAAGCAGGCAGCTTCGGTTCGATTCCGGCCAAGACCAATCACTTCGCCATGTTCAAGGTTCCAACAGTGATCCAGATCCACGGGGAAGGCCCATTCGACCTGAACTACGTCGATCCGGCAGATGATCCGCAGAGGGCGCACAAGTAAACCCAGGTTGCACTCCCAGCGTGCTCTCGGCGGGGCCGCTGGCGTGTTCCCTCGTGCAGACCAAGCGCATCAACAACAGCCATGGCAGATGGCATCGTTCCCGGTCAGCACCGTTGATACAAGGCATTTGACATTCTCATGATGTCAGGGTTGAGACTTGACTCACAACCTTGAAAGGAACATGTAATGACTGCTTTTCGTGTGACCGATATGACATGCGGTGGCTGCGCAGGGCGCATCAAACGATCAATTGTGGCCATGGATGACAAGGCCTGTATCGAGTTTGAGCTTAAGGAGCGAACCGTGCTGATATCGGGAACCGCATCTGACGCCGAGTTTGCAGAAGCCATCCAGGATGCGGGATATACGCCTGAGCTGATTGATCCGACCTCCGCCCAGGCAGGCAATGCAGGCCCAAATACTGCTTGATGCAAATACCGGGCAGCTCATCCCGGTGTTCATGCTGCGGTGGCGATGATGCACCCTCATGAGCTTCGACGACGGCTCGGGTAATGAGGAGACCGATTGAGCCAGGGGTCTCGCCAGAGCGATCGGTTCACCCTCCTGAAGTGCTGGTGCATCCAGCGTGCTCGTCACTTGCCGGAACTCCCGGCGCTTCATACTGCGATTGCAACCCCGGTGATCCTCCATGGATGAAATGAAAGCGGCCTAAAAGGCCAGGCTTTCATTTTGGGAAGCAGACGACAGCATGATCTGGGCATGGATATGGAATGCCACGAGCTGCATTTCGGTCCATTGCCCAGTTTTTTCCTCAAGGTGCCAGAACCAGATCCTTGGTCGTCACACTGTTGGCGGTTGTCAGCGTCACGGCTGGCGCAGTGGTCTGAGTGGTGTAGCCGGCAGCGCTACCCAAGATGTTGTACTTGCCAGCGGCAGCGGTGTCTGCAGTGAAAATCAAAGGCCCGCTTGCGACGTATGGTGCTTTATTGGGAGCCCCAAGTGGAAGAGTCAAGCTGTAGTTTGCATTGGCGGGGTCAACCAAAGTCCATGCAACATCAAGCCTCTGGCCTGCACTCAGCACCTGCTGGGCATTCACATCAGCATCGGTCAAAGGCGTATTGGATGTGTTTGTCACCTTGCCCGCAACAGTCGCCGAAGCAGATGCAGGCAGTGGAATGGGGGCCGTCGATGCGTTGAGCGTGGTGGTACCAGCAGCGATCGAGACAGGAACGCCAGTCACTGCGGCGGTGGTCAGGTTCTGGCCTGCAACGACGACGGTGTAGTTGGTGTTCTCCGGAAGATATGCCAGTACGAACTTGCCTGTGGTGGCATTGGGCACGGTGGCGCGCAAATTGTTGTCCGGGTCACGCGTGGACACCACGATGCTGGAGGCCTGAGCAGGATCCACATAGCCCACAATTGCTGTAGTCAACCGCTTGATGACTGCCACCACGGGTTTGAGGTTGTAGTTGCCTGAGTTACCTGCCTTGACAATGGACTTGCAGGCATCGAAGTCCAGAACCATATCGGCGACCTGGCCGCCGGTGACATTGAAGTTGGCCTTCAGCTTGAAGCCGCTTTGTTGGCCGCTGGGAGTGGTCAGCGCGATCTCGTTGGTAGAGCCCGATAGCACCAGTGCATTGGCCAACGGATTGGCGGATGTCGGGTTGGAAGGATTGTCAGCCAGCACCAAGCGGACTTGCTGGTAGTTGCCAGCCGGTAGCGGTAGCGAACCCAATTCCTGCAGCACGCCATTAGTCAAACCGAGCAGGTCAATGCGCTGGGCAGGAATCGCCAGCTCGCTCCAGCCGGCATCCGTGGCACCTGCAGTAGCGCTCTGATGCACGCGGATTTTAGTGACCGTGACATAGACATGGTCGTAGCCACATGCCGGAGCGTCGGTCATGGCCAGCTTGAGCGTGCCTTGCTGTGGGTTGCTATCGCCACCGCCACCGCCACCGCCACCGCCACCGCCGCCACATGCTGCCAGGCCGGCAGCAATCAAACCCAGACCCGTCCAGCACAAGGCCTTGGCAGACCGGAATCCATGCAAGTTGCTCATACCTTACCTTTTTGAAAACAAAGACAGCGCAATGCTAGGAGTGCCCTTGGATACAGTGTTACGACTCGTAGACCCCGCATTCGAGCCGGTCTATGTGCGGATCCAATCATGCTCTACCTTCGGTAACAAAGCCATTGAAACCAGCCTCCATATGCCACGGTCATCGCCGAAAATAGGGCATGGTCGAGGTGATTCAGGTATGGGAGCTAAGAAGGCTCGGATGCCAAGCCTGCATTCCCGCCATTGAGCAATCATTGATAGAGAAGTACAGACAAAAGCCATGCTGCGCAGCAAATTGGGAACACTGCTGGTGGTCAGTGCGGCACTTTCTTGTGCAGCAGGATTTGCCCTGGATGCCCAGGGCAGCATCGCGAACTTTGAGCTCTGGATAGCTTTGGCAATCCTGCTGCTCCTCAGCGGTGCAGTCCTGATCGTCTTGGGACAGAACGACTAGCCCTTTGAGGCCGAACGACGCTGTTGCCAGCATCAATCGCGACCGTCAGTTCCAGGCCCTGAGCAAAAGAAATAGTGACGTCACCGAGATCTCGCCGATCATTCTCAAGGCACCCTGCAGCTCTCTGTGACATGCGGCAGATCCAAAGGATTCATATGAAGAAAGTGCTAACGCTGGTCGCGACAGCTTTGCTGCTCAGCGGCTGTGTCGTGTATCCGAACGGCTACTACGACGACGGATACAGAAAGCCTCACCCTCATGGGTGCCCACCCGGGCAAGCCAAAAAAGGCAACTGCTAGCACTGAGCCTCGCTGTGTTCAGCCCATATATTGCATGGAACAGTCGAATCTGCCAGCACCTGCAGACATGAATCCATCTACTTGAGCAAGTGACTTTGACGCCTTGATGCAGGCTGCTCACCATGCAGTTGCTTGCGCAGTGACGACTCAGACGTCAACGTGAGCACCCGAACTGGTCTTTCCGCCCAAACCCATCAGATCCGGCCACGGAAAGACTGCACAGGCCAAGCACTCACTGCAGCAACCACTCCGCAAGAATTCGATTCCCGATGCCGGCTTGGTATCCACTCTCACCAGTCAAGCATCGCCGGTCCGCTGAATGCGTCAGCTCGGCGCGAATGCAGACAGTCTGTTGCGTCGGCCAACTCCATGTAGATATTGACTCAACGCACGATCAAAACCGGCATCCGTGCCAAGCGCAAGACTTTGCAAGTCACAGACCCGAGCAGCACGGCTTCTGTTGCCGTTAGCCCGTGGGAGCCGATGCAAATACCGAAGCAGCCAAGAGATTCAGCCAAACCCACGATCGCGATTGCATCATCACCCATGACGACGTGAAGATGCCAGGGGATAAGGGTAGCTGATTCTGCGAGCGCTCGGCGCGCCCTGGCCGTGGCTGCCCAGCCGTATCGACCCAACTCTGTCTCCGCCGCCTCTTTGCTCAACCAGGGTTGCACATTCACGAGCTCAAGCATGCTGCCTTGCCCCATTGCCACCAAACGCGCACCAACGGCAACAGCACGCGAAGAGCATGCAGAGCCGTCCACTGCCACCAGCCAACGTTCGCCGCTGGTGTTTGCACAACTGCATTCGCCTTTCCACGTCAATGAAATCAGCCTGCCAAGGCTATCGCGCCGCTCGAGATCAGGCGCAGGCATCGCTGCATCGCTCATAGAACACTCCTTGAAGATTTTCGGCCTGAGAGCTTCACGCTAAGCAGCACGGAAATCAGGACAATCGAGCCAACAATGAGTAGCGACCAATGCACGGGCATATGAAACCAGGGCATCATCAGCATCTTGCCTCCGATATAGATCAGTACCAGAGCAAGGCCGTACTTGAGCAGGTGAAAGCGTTCGGCCATGTCGGCCAGCAGGAAGTACAGCGCCCTCAAACCCAGTATCGCGAAGATATTGGATGTGAAGACGATAAATGGGTCGGTGGTGACAGCGAAGATGGCCGGAATACTATCCACGGCAAAGACCAGGTCACTCGCTTCAATCATCAGAAGCACCAAGAACATTGGTGTTGCATAAAGCAATCCATCGATGCGTACGAAAAACGACTGGCCGTGAAAGCCTGACGCTATACGCATGTGGCAGCGCAACCAGCGTAGCAGTGGATTCTTTTCCAGATCGGGCTTTTGCTCGGCCATGATCAACATCTTGCCGCCCGTGACCACGAGCAGCAGCCCAAAAACGTAGAGCACCCACTCAAACTCGGAAACGAGCCAGATTCCGCCGAGAATCATTGCTGCCCGCATCACGATCGCTCCAAGAACCCCATACAGCAGCACGCGTCGCTGCAACTCTGGCGGCACAGCGAAGTAGGTAAAGATCATCACGAAGACGAACATGTTGTCTACCGACAATGCCTGCTCGATGAGGTAGCCGGTAAAGAATTCAAGTGCCTTGCGATTGGCAATTTCACGACCTGCGGTAGCGTCCAAATACCACCATAACAACGCGCCGAATGTGGTGGCAAGAGCCATCCAGGTGGCAGTCCAGCTTGCAGCCTCCTTGGCCGATACGCGGTGAGCCCTGTTTCCTCCTAGGACAAATAGATCCAGGCCCAGCATGATGAGCACAAAGACAATGAAGCCGATCCACATCGGGCCGGTTGCCAAGGTTTCGATGTTGTGCATGAAATGGCCCCAAGCGTTTGCTTCTTTTGCCTTGAGATACTGCTTGCACCATGGGCCGCTGACATGCCCCGGCCAACCGCAGAGACAAGGCGAAGCAACGGTGTAGCAAGGGCAGTGCGAGCGGCTCTCAACGTCGCTGTCGAGCTCTTAACTGGAAGCCATCCATAGAGCCACAATGCCCGCTCCGGCACCGACTCCCGCTGGAATACCAATGCGCTCCAGTTTCGAGGCAGGCCCACCCGGGATCACCTCTACAGGCACGCTGGTTCGCTCCAGCACCTGATTCGTCACTGAATTCTCGATAAGACGCACCAAGGAGCTCTTGCGTGCCGTACTCATGACAATCAGGTCGCAATGGAGCCTGCGCGCGACATCCACAATGCAGTCGACCTTGTTCCCGACTTCCGAGTGGACAGCATATGGAATCCCGGCGGCATCCAGCATTCGTCGAGTGGTCAAGAGCGCCGACTCCGTCTGCTCGTGGTGAAACTCCATCCTGTCACTCCTGCTTGAGTAATCGGTGATGAGTTTCGAGAATGGCGGCTGCACGTTCAGAAGATGAATCTCCAGATCTTCGCTCTTCCTGAACTCGTCGATCACGTGACGTATTGCAAACAACGAATTGGCTGATCCGTCTGACGGGACAAGAACTCTCAGCATGGTGCTTCTCCTTTGAGGTGAGCTGCTTGGTGCAGTGACTCACCTGAGTGAATCCTCGTTCAAAGACCGCTTGCGCCTTCTGATTCGAAGGTTCTCTGCCGAGCACTTCTCCTGGCCCTGGACAACACCAACGATAGCGATGCAGCAATTTAATAAAAGCAGATAATTCGGAAGCAATAGCTCCGAAAAGCCGAACAATGAGCCCTGGCTTCAGTTACAGGCACCTTTATTATTTTTGGGTTGTCGCCAAAGAAGGAGGCATGGCCCGTGCTGCCGAGCGCCTGGGCATGGCTGTACAAACTGTTAGCACCCAGGTTCGTGAGCTGGAGCGGTCACTGGGCTATGCACTGCTCAAACCTGCAGGGCGAGGCGTTGTCCTGACAGACGCAGGACTTGCCGCCATGCGACAGGCAGAGCAAATCTTCCAGCTAGGGGAACAGCTGCCTGCGGTAGTGCGTGACGCAGTGGGCATGCCGACCATGCGTTTGATCGTCGGTATCGCCGACGAGTTGCCCGAGCTGGCGGTGCGAAGCCTGATGCAACCTGTGATGCAGGAACCCCATCTTCGACTTTTGTGCTTGGTTGACGAATTCGAGGATTTGCTGGCCGACCTGGCCTTGCATCGACTTGATGTCGTTCTTGCCGACCGGGCAGCTCCTCCAAACCCCAACCTCAAGGTCTATAGCCACTCTCTGGGCTCATCCCCATTGGCCTGGTACGCACCTGCCTCCTTGTTTGCAGCAGCTCGGCAAGACTTTCCGCAGTCTCTGGCCAAAGTTCCCGTACTTCTGCCAACGGCCCATGCGGCAGTGCGCGCAAGGCTTGATCAATGGTTTGAACGAGAATCCATCAAACCGCATGTCATAGGCGAGTTCGAGGACAGTGCACTGCTCAAGACGTTTGGAGCAGCTGGCATGGGTGTCTTTCCAATGGCCAGCTTGGTTCACGAAGACTTGACGACCCGATATGAGGTGAAGCGTTTGGGCGATTGCGAGGGCGTGGAGGAGCACTTCTTCGCGATTGGTGCAAGCAGGAAGGTACTGCATCCGCTGGTGCAAAAGCTTTTTTCGACCAGAGGCTAGATTTCCTCGAAAAGCAAGCGCTCGGCACTATCGGCGAACGAGGTGTGATGAAACTCGCCCCTGCGATCACAAACCGTCTATGGCCGAAATCCCCAAGAGCCATCAAAGCAGACTGTTGTGAAATGTGAAAAAAGCGCTGTGCTGACTTATTCAAGCACAATCTTTACAAGCTCGATATCACCAGTGCAGGTGCTTAGACAATATGAAATCAACTCATTGGTTTGCTATTGATCGTAGTCACTTCTCCAGCATCTCCTATGCAATGCTCTTCGTGGCTGGAGCAATTGCGCTCTCGATGGCGGCGATCTGCGCGGCTGCTCTTTATCAAAGTCGACTGGACACCATGAAGCACGCGGTGGAAACATCGCGTAATGTGGCTCTTCTCGCCGAAAATGATGTGGTTAGAAATCTCGAGCTCTATTCGCTGTCATTGCAGGCCGTGATTGATGGATTGAACGATCCCGAAGTGATGGCGGCATCGCCACATCTGCGCGAAGTTGCCTTGTTCGACAAAGCTGCGACTGCATCCTATTTGGGATCAATTCTGATCTTGGATACCGAGGGAAACATTGCCATCGATGCACAAAAAGTCAACCCGGGCAATGTCAACTTATCTGGCCATGATTTCTTCACCGTACATCGAGAAAATTCAGCCAAGGGACTCTATGTGGGAGATCCATACGCATCGCCGCTACATGGCGGCGCCTTGAGCATTCCCCTGAGCCGTCGGATTTCTCATGCAGACGGCTCTTTCGCAGGCGTAGTGCTGATCGATGTCCAGCTTGAATATTTCAGAAAACTATTTTCCGGGCTATCGCTGGGTGAGAATGGATCGCTCGCATTGATAAGAAAAGATGGTGCGATGATGATGCGCCAACCCTTTGATGCCAAGGTCATAGGGCGCAATATACGAAACGCAAGCACATTCAAGCGGTTCATTGCGGAGCCTGAGGGCAGCTTTTCAGATATTTCCTACCTCGATGGCACTCATCGCCTGTACTATTTCAAGAATCTTCCGAGCTTGCCGTTCATTATCATGGTCGCGAAAGCGCACTCCGATATTTTCACGGCTTGGCGACAACGTGCACTGATCATTGCCTGTCTGATGGGGGTGCTCACAGCGGCCTTTATCGGCTTGTCCTTTGCTTTCGTGACACAGCTCAAGCGACGAATACATGCCGAGTCGGAGCTGGCTCTGCTAGCTCGTACCGATGGGCTGACGGGCTTGAACAACCGCCGCAGACTCGACGAAATGCTGGATCAGGAATGGCACAGGGCAAGACGAAACCATAGTATTTTTTCATTGCTATTCGTCGACATTGACAGGTTCAAGGCCTACAACGACACATACGGACACCAAGCTGGGGATGACGTCATCGCAACCATAGCCAAATGCATTGGTGACAATATTCGCAGGCCGGGAGATATCGCAGCTCGTTACGGAGGCGAGGAGTTCATCGTTGTTTTGCCGGATACGTCTCTAGAGGGCGCTTCATGCCTTGCAGAAAGCATCCGCGCCGCCGTTTCGCAACTCTCTGTCGAGCACTCCGGAAGCGAATTCGGCTACATCACCGTCAGCATTGGTTGTGCGGCATGGGAGCCAGAACACGATGCAGACGTAGCCTCGGTGATCCGTTCGGCCGATGAGGCGCTGTACAAGGCCAAGACGACAGGTCGCAACAAAGTTGTTGTATCCACCAAAAGTCCGGCACAGCGAGTAGCAGACTTTCGGGACACAACGCAAAGCCATAGCCAGTCCCTGATCTGAGTCCGTCATGGAGGCGGCACCGGCGCTGATGTTCGATGAGCACAGGAAAGAATGACGAAAGGTTGCAACGCCGCTCGACAATGTCTGTGTTGCCCTGGCAGCAGCAAAGGCTGCAACGGATCTTGCCGACGGCCAGAAGCTGTCTGTCACAAACTTCAGCTTCTGCGCTGCATTACGATCAACGCGAAAACTGCCACTACGTTCCCAGCGAACCACTCGACCGACATCGAGTTGAGGAGCAGGCTGCATGTGCATTGGCTGCTCAGGTTCCCGGTCGCCACAGGCAATGTTGAAAGGCCATGCTCAGCCTGATTGCTGGAGCGTGATCTGCGCGCTCAAGGGGTCCAGGCTGAGAGCACTGCTGCCACCGGCCCTGCGGGCATTGTGAGTGCGGCGCCAGCTCCGCATCTAACGGTCAATTCAGCAGGAGTGAAGAGATGTCATATATCGATGGTTTCGTGATCGCTGTCCCCACTGCCAACAAGCAGAAGTTCATAGAGCACGCGCGCAAGCTCGACCCGATATTCATCGAGCTGGGCGCAATCAGGGTGATCGAGGCTTGGGGAGATGACGTCCCCGATGGCAAAGTTACCGACTTCCGCCGCTCGGTTCAGGCCACGGCCGAGGAGACGGTGGCTTTTTCATGGGTCGAATGGCCGGACAAGGCCACGCGCGACGCAGCCATGAAGAAGATGATGGAAGACCCACGCATGGACCCATCCGCCCCCGGCAACCCGCCCATGCCCTTCGACGGCAAGCGCATGATCTTTGGGGGTTTCGAGCAAGTCGTCGAAGTGAAGCCCTGAGGTCTGATATTCAGCTCATTGAGCTGTCAGGTTCAAGCCCAGGCGACATCACCCTCTCACCAGTTGCTTGATGCAATGCAGCTTGGTCTCCACCTAGCTGCGCCGGTGATCCCCGCGCCAGCCATGGCATGCCTTGCGTCCAAAGCGCCTGCATGCTGCAGTCGCTCTCATCGCGATGCACAAAGACATCGCCTTTGCGCATCCGGGCATTCTCTCTCGGGCGAGTGATGGGTGTGGTGGGGCGACATGCAGGGGGCTGTGCGTCATGAGCTCCACAAGCCGTGATGGGCAACCGCTACTTATCGCCGTGGGTTGTGCCTGCAATTGCGGCGGTACCGCCGCCCCGGGAATTTGAGTCCGGTGGACTCAGCAAGCAGAAGCAGCCCGCCCTCGCTGGATTGACGCACCGCCTGCCGATACCGGCTATCGCCGCCTCCGGCACAAAGCCGGAGCTGAGCGCTGCCTTGTACTGCGTTCGTTGGTGCTCGATAGCGGGGCTGGACTGCGGCCGCGACACTGATTGATTCAACAATGCCGCCGCAAGCATCTGCCGATTACGCCCTTCGATGACGATGGCACCTGGGCACACATGGACATCCATATGTGGCCAGGGTGCATGTCAATCGTGCTTATTTGGGGGAGAACAGGAAGTTCATCACATCGCCGTCCCTGACGATGTACTCCTTGCCTTCGGCGCGCATCTTGCCGGCATCCTTGGCACCCTGTTCGCCCTTGAAAGCGACGAAGTCTTCAAAGGCAATGGTCTGGGCACGAATGAAACCGCGCTCGAAGTCACCGTGAATCACGCCCGCAGCCTGGGGAGCCGTAGCGCCGACACGCACAGTCCAGGCACGCACTTCCTTTTCACCGGCGGTGAAATAGGTCTGCAGGCCCAGCAGCTTGAAGCCAGCACGGATCAGGCGGTTCAGGCCTGGCTCTTCCAGGCCCAGCTCCTGCAGGAACATATCGCGGTCTTCGTCTTCCATCTCGGCCATCTCGGCCTCGATCTTGGCGCAGATGGCGACCACCGGTGCGCCCTGAGCTTCTGCATATTCCTTGAGACGATCCAGAAAAGGATTGTTTTCAAAGCCGTCTTCGGACACGTTGCCCACAAACATGGCGGGCTTGGCAGTGATCAGGCAGAAAGGCTTGAGCAGGGGCGCATCTTCCTTGGACACCGACACCACACGGGCGGGCTTGCCTTCATTCAGGGCGGCCTGAATGGGAGTCAGCAGTGCCACCAGCTTGGCGGCTTCCTTGTCGTTACCGGACTTGGCGGCCTTGCTATAGCGATTCAGAGCCTTTTCCACCGTGGCCAGGTCGGCCAGGCACAGCTCGGTCTGGATGACTTCGATGTCGGAAATCGGGTCCACCTTGCCCGCCACGTGAATCACGTTGGGATCTTCAAAGCAGCGCACCACGTTGACGATGGCATCGGTTTCACGGATATGGGCCAGGAACTGGTTGCCCAGTCCTTCGCCCTTGGAAGCACCAGCCACCAGGCCGGCGATGTCCACGAATTCCACGATAGCGGGAACGATGCGCTCGGGCTTGACGACCTCGGAGAGCTGATCCAGACGCGGATCGGGCACTTCCACCACGCCGGTGTTGGGCTCGATAGTGCAGAAGGGATAGTTCTCGGCGGCGATGCCGGCCTTGGTCAGCGCGTTGAAAAGAGTGGACTTGCCCACGTTGGGCAGGCCCACGATGCCGCATTTGAGGCTCATGGAAATTCCTTATGTATCAATGCACTACCCGGCACCACACCCATGTGGCGGAAGTGCCCGATCCGCATCGTCGCGAATCCGGTTCTTTTGAAGCGTGACCCATAGGCACTCTGTTCACCCAGAGTTTCGTCCCGGTTTGGCCACGGAAAGCCCCCGATTGTAATGACCCGGCAATCTCTGCTCATCTGCGGTAGATTGCGCCGCTGTTCCGGCCAGAAAGCAAAAAAGCCTGCGCAAAGACAGGCTTGGGAGAAAAAGTCCGGGAAATGTCGGATCAATCAGCGGTCAACGCTGGCGAACTCTGTCGCATGGGGCCAAACAGTTGCTCCAGCCCGGCGGTCTCCTCCAGCCGTCGGAACTGGGATTGCGGACTGCACAGATATTTGGTCATGCAGGGAGTCCGACAGCTGCGCATCAAGGCGGGCACCTTCTGGGCAAACTCCAGCACCCAGTCTCCGGCCTCACAGCCAATATGGCCATGACCGTCCGGCAGACAGAAATCTCTGTCAGGGGCACGAAAAGTCAGGCGAGCGATCTTTCCGGCAAAAGCACTGCTGCCGGTGAGAACCACGAAATCGCCAGATTTGAATTCAGCCATGCCACCCTCCCCTCGTTGCTGCTGCCAATGGCTTATTGGACACTGGTTCTGCTGCATCACTATTACAGGGATGCCCCAAGTCGTTGAGGGTCAAAGGCCTACACCCTCAATCAAAGCGCAGATTGCCCGCCAGTTGCTGGCCCACAGCCAGCTCTGCTGCAGCATCCGCAACGTCCGGCAGACCCAGCACTATGGCATTCATACCAAAAGTAATAGCACCATCCACACGCGGATCTTGGCGATAGATGGAAATTGAATCTCCCACTGCCGTGCCGGGTACGGCGGTTTCGGGGTCTATATCGGGAATCGGGCAGCGCGTACAGGGCTTGCAGGGCAGCAGGCTCAGACCGGGCAACTGGGGCAGATCCAGCTGTTCCACACGATCTTCATCATGGGCCTCGATATCGGCAATCACGATATTCGGACGAAAGCGCCGCGCATCGACAGCTGCCTCACCAGTCTGCGTCAGTCGCTGATTGAGCTCGTCCACGGCCGACTGGCTGAGCAGCAGCAAAGGGTAGCCGTCGGCAAAATGCACCGGAGCATCGCCATCGCCCACCCAGCGTTCGCTGGCCCGGCGCGGTTGCGAACCATCAAAGCGCACCAGATGGCAGTCCTGCGCCAGAGCCCGGCTCAGCCAGCTGCGTGCAGGCGCGGCCCATTCGCCGAGGTCCCAGGCATCGACCGTGTCCTTCCAGACCCGCGCACGGCATTTGTTGCCCTGTACCAGCAAAGGAATCTGCAAGCTGTCCATACCCGGAAAATGCAGCAGCAAGTATTCGTCCGTAATCTCGGGCCTGATCAGCGCCATGCGCGGATGACTGCGCTGGGTCAAGAAATCGCCATTGGCATCGACCACCATCCAGTGCCTGTCCCATTGCAGGCCATGGCGCGAGAGCGCGGCCTTCGGCACGGCAATACCGGCGCAGGATTTGACAGGGTAGATCCACAGTTCGGCAATCCGGCCCTGCACGTCATAGGCGGTGTCGGTCATCACATCTCCTTCGATTACGGATTCATCTCTCATTTTGCCCTCTAGTCCCTGCCTGACCTGCACAGCCCGCTATCAACAACATAGTTGGCTGCGGTCGACGACCGCATGGCATGAGGTTTCCTCTATGGGCGCAGGCCCTGTCCGCGCCTCCTACAATGCCGGACATGGCGCAAACCTTTGATGTATGTATTCGTGGAGCCGGCATTGTGGGCCGGACCTTGGCTCTTTTGCTGGCGCGTGAGCGTCTGCGTGTGGCGCTGGTGGCGCCGCCACAGCCTCGATCCCCGCAACAAAAGGATGTGCGCGCCTATGCGCTCAATGCCAGTTCCAGGACTGTGCTGCAGTCGTTGCGCTGCTGGCCTGACGACGAGGATGCCACACCCGTGGTCGGCATGCAGGTGTTTGGCGATCTGGACGGCCAGGTCCAGTTCGATGCAGCTTCTCAGGAAGTGCCGGCACTGGCCTGGATCGTCGATGTCCCCGCGCTGGAGCAGCGCCTGGCCGAGGCCGTGCGCTATCAACCCCAGGTGGAAATCGTCAAGGAGCCGGTGGAAGCCGCACTCACCGCCGTCTGCGAAGGCCGCTCCAGCAGCACGCGTACCGAATTCGGCGTGGAGTTCTCCGTCACGCCCTACTCCCAGCACGCCATTGCCACCCGGTTGAGCTGTGAGCTGCCGCATGGCGGCATTGCACGCCAGTGGTTCACGCCGGAAGGGATCCTGGCCTTTCTGCCCATGGGCGGTCCCGACGGTCACGAAGTGGCCGTTGTCTGGTCGCTGGAGCAATCGCTGGTGCCTGACTGGCTGGAAAGCGACGAAGAAAGTTTTACCACTCGCCTGCAGTCCATCAGCCAGGATGCGCTGGGCCAGCTGGAGCTGGTGGCCGAGCGCGCCACCTGGCCTCTGCAGCAGGCCGTGGCCGACCGCTGGTGCGGACCGCTGGACAGGAACAGTCAACAAAGCTGGGTGCTGGCGGGTGACGCCGCCCACAACGTCCACCCGCTGGCCGGCCAGGGTCTGAACCTGGGCCTGGGCGATGTGCAGACTCTGGCACGCATCCTTCAGGAGCGCGACTACTGGCGCAGCCCCGCCGATCTGAAGCTGCTGCGCCAGTACGAGCGTGAGCGCAAGGCATCTCTGGCCCCCATGGGCCTGGCCATGGACGGTCTGCAGCAGCTGTTTGCCCGTCCCGAAGTGCCTGTGCAGATGCTGCGCAACTGGGGCATGAAAGGCTTTGAGCGCAGCGGCCTGCTCAAGTCCTGGATGGCCAAGCAGGCCATGGGTCTGCTCTGAGAAGACGGCTCAGGGAACCCTTGACTCAGTCCGTACTCCAAGCAACAGCCCTGCCGTCCATGCATAGTGGATGGCAGCCGACCTCATTCTTTCCACGCTGCAGCGCGCTGCAGCCCACGACATCTTCCATGAAACTTGTTGCCTGCCTGCTGGCCACCGCCAGCCTGACCTTCGGCCTGAGCGTGCATGCCCAGGATGCCAACCTCAAGAAGACGCTGACCGAGCGCATTCCCCAGCTCGAGAAAATCGACGAGGTGCGCTCCACCCCCATGAGCGGCCTGTACGAAGTACGCGTGGGCACGGACATCTTCTACACCGATGCCAAGGGCAACTATCTGATTCAGGGCGAGCTGATCGACACCAAGGCGCGCCGCAATCTGACCGAAGACCGCATGACCCAGCTCACGGCCGTGGACTTCAAACAGTTGCCCATCAAGGACGCCATCACCATCGTGCATGGCAAGGGCGAGCGCAAGATGGCCGTGTTTGAAGACCCGAACTGCGGCTACTGCAAGCGCTTCGAAAAAGACCTGCAAAGCGTGGACAACGTCACCATCTACCTCTTCCTCTACCCCATCCTGAGCCCGGACTCGGCCGAGAAGTCGCGCAATATCTGGTGCGCCAAGGATCAGGCCAAGGCCTGGCATGAGCAGATGCTGAACAGCAAGAACGCACCAGCCGCCCAGTGCGACCCCGCCGCCATCCAGCGCAATCTGGCTTTCGGCCGCAAGTACAAGATCACCGGCACGCCCACCGTGATTTTTTCCAACAATGTGCGTGTGCCCGGCGCCATCTCGGCTGCCGAGGTCGAAAAGCACCTGGCCGCCGCCAAGTAATCCCCGTCTCATTGCCGGAGCAGCGTGCCTCTGATGAAGTTTCAGGCACGCTGCGATAGGTTCGCATGCTCCGGCCCGCATTTCTGGAGCTGCCATGACCTCTGCCCCCAATGCCTCCGGCATTCGCCCCGACATCCACTTTGCCGTGCAGGCCAGCGCGGTGGAAGCCCATCTTTTCGATGTGCAGCTGCATATCGCCCAGCCTGCGGCGCAGCAGCTGCTGTCGCTGCCGGTGTGGATTCCGGGCAGCTATCTGGTGCGCGAGTTCTCCAAGAATCTGCAGGGCTTGAAGGCCACGCAGAACGGTGAGCCCGTGACCGTGCAACAGCTCAGCAAGAATCAATGGAAAATCGCCTGTAACGCTGATTCAGCATGCGTTATCAGCTATCAGGTTTGCGCCTATGACACCTCGGTGCGCACAGCCTGGCTGGATCGCCGGCGTGGCTTCTTCAACGGCACCAGCCTGTGCCTGCGCGTGCATGGCCAGGAAGAGCGTCCCCATGCGCTGGAGCTGATCGGCAGCCCCGCCACCGAGGGCTGGCAGGTGGCCACCGGCCTGACGCCCGCGCAAGTCGATGCCAACGGCTTCGGCCTCTACACGGCAGCCCACTACGACGAGCTGGTGGACTGCCCCGTGGAGATGGGGCGCTTCTGGCGCGGCAGCTTTGAGGTCGACGGCGTGCCCCACGAGTTCGTGGTGGCCGGTGCCGCACCCAGCTTTGATGGCGAGCGCCTGCTCGCCGATACGAAAAAGATCTGCGAGGCCGAGATCGCCTTCTGGCATGCCGACGGCAGCCAGCCGCCCATGGATCGCTATGTCTTCATGCTCAATGTGGTGGATGACAACTATGGCGGCCTCGAACACCGCAACAGCACGGCGCTGATCTGCGGCCGCCGCGATCTGCCGCGCAAGGGAGAGGCCAAGGCCGGCGAGGGCTACAACACCCTGCTGGGCCTGATCAGCCACGAGTACTTCCACACCTGGAACGTCAAGCGCCTGCGCCCGGCCGAACTGGCCAGCTACGACTACGAGCAGGAGAACTACACCGAGCTGCTGTGGTTCTTTGAAGGCTTTACCAGCTACTACGACGATCTGTTCCTGCGCCGTGCCGGGCTGCTGGACAACAGCCAGTACCTCAAGCTCGTCACACGCACCATCAACCAGGTGCTGCAGACGCCGGGCCGCCTGGTGCAATCCGTGGCCGAGGCCAGCTTCGACGCCTGGGTCAAGTACTACCGCCAGGATGAGAACACCGCCAATCACACGGTCAGCTACTACACCAAGGGCTCGCTGGTCGCTCTGTGCCTCGATCTGGCCCTGCGCGCCCACGGCAAGAGCAACCTGGACGATGTGATGCGCGGCCTGTGGCGCTGCAGTGAAGGCGGCCCCATCAGCGAAGCCGATGTACTGGCCGTGGTCAGCGAAGTGGGCAACCCCGAGATTGCCGGACAGCTACAAACCTGGGTGCATTCCACCGAGGACCTGCCGCTGCGCGAGCTGCTGGCCCGGCATGGCATCAAGAGCAGGGCCGAGCCCGCACAGCTGGCGCAGAAACTGGGTCTGCGCGTCCAGGAAAACCATAGCGTGCAGATCAAGACCGTGCTGCGCGGTGGCGCTGCCGAGCAGGCCGGCATGATGGCTGGAGATGAGTGGCTGGCCGTCGAGGCCGATGGTCAGCGCTGGCGCATCAGCAAACTGGACGATGTGCAGTTGTACGCGGCCGGCTCCAATCAGCTCACGGCCTGGGTGGCACGCGACCAGCAGATCCTGCAGCTGACGCTGAACCCGGGCGGCCTGCTCGCCAAAGCCGCCAGCGAGGATGCAGATAGCGCCAGCCCCATCAGCAATCTGGGGCTGGAAATCAGCGACAAGGCCGCCGCAGAGCGCTGGCTGACGGGCATTGCGGCCTGAGCCCGGCCCCAAAGTGGCGCTGCAGCGCGACAGCTGGCAGCCAGACTCAGCGGTTATTCTTGACAGCAGCCATTCATTCTTTAGCAGGAGACAAACTTGGCCTACGAAACTATCGAAGTCCGCGTGGAAGCGGACAAAGTCGGCGTCATCACGCTGAACCGTCCCAAGCAGCTCAATGCCCTGAACGACCAGCTCATGGACGAACTGGGCGATGCGCTCAGGAAGTTCGATGCCGACAAGAGCATTGGCTGCATGATCATTACCGGCAGCGAACGCGCCTTTGCCGCCGGTGCCGACATCGGTGCCATGGCCAAGTACAGCTTTGCCGACGCCTATGGCGGCGACTACATCACGCGCAACTGGGAAACCATTCGCAGCATCCGCAAGCCCGTGATTGCCGCCGTCAGCGGCTTTGCCCTGGGCGGCGGCTGCGAGTTGGCCATGATGTGCGACTTCATCATCGCTGCCGATAACGCCAAGTTCGGCCAGCCCGAGATCAAGCTGGGCGTGATTCCCGGTGCCGGTGGTACACAGCGCCTGCCGCGCGCCGTGGGCAAATCCAAGGCCATGGACATGGCTCTGACCGCCCGCATGATGGATGCCAGCGAGGCCGAGCGCGCCGGCCTGGTCAGCCGCGTCGTGCCTTTTGACAAGCTGATGGAAGAAACTCTGGGTGCGGCCATCATCATCAGCGGCTTCTCTCAGCTGGCCGTGATGGCTGCCAAGGAATCCGTGAACCGTGCATTCGAGAGCGGCCTGTCCGATGGCGTGATGTTCGAGCGCCGCCTGTTCCATGCCCTGTTTGCCACCCAGGACCAGAAGGAAGGCATGGACGCGTTTGTGAACAAGCGCCCCGCGAACTTCACCCATCAGTAAGCACCAGATTTTTCGCAAGAAATTTCAACAAACCACTTGAAGCAGCCATTTTTTGCATATAATCGCTGTCTTCGGTCGTATAGCTCAGTTGGTTAGAGCGCAGCATTCATAATGCTGATGTCGTAGGTTCAAGTCCCACTACGACCACCAAACAGAAAACCGCAGTGCTTGCAAAAGCACTGCGGTTTTTTCTTTCTCCCTGCGACCGCTGCAGGCTGCACACAAAAAATCCCAACTTGGCTGCCAAGGCAATTTCTTCCTATACAATTGCGGGCTGTCGGTCGTATAGCTCAGTTGGTTAGAGCGCAGCATTCATAATGCTGATGTCGCAGGTTCGAGTCCCGCTACGACCACCAAATCCAGGCCCCAGTTGCTCACGCAGCTGGGGCTTTTCGCTTTTTACAGAGGCGACATGGCGCCGCACTGCTCTTTCTGCCCTGCAGAAATCAACGCAGTCCGCGCCGCCATGCTCCAGCCGCTCAAACCTCCCCTTCAAGGACTTTTTCGTGCCCGTTGCACCTCAAGGATGCTGCACGCACGCTGCGTGCCCGCGCGCTGGTCTTGCGCCCAGCGAGGGCCTGCTTTTTTCTGCAAAAGCCGGCCTGCAGGCACCCCAAGTCCGTCTTCGCTCAAGGACTCTCCCGTGACCACACCAACCACAGGCGCCGTGGCAGGCATAGCCGCGCCCGCCGCTCCAACAGAAGTCAACGGATACAGCTGGAAAGCACTCATGGGCTCGGCCGTCGGCTACGCCATGGACGGCTTTGATCTGCTGATTCTGGGCTTCATGCTCTCGGCCATCTCCAAGGACCTGAACCTCACGCCCGGCCAGGCTGGCTCTCTCGTGACCTGGACCTTGATCGGCGCCGTCTTCGGCGGCATCGTCTTCGGCATGCTCAGCGACAGATATGGCCGCATCCGCGTGCTGACCTGGACGATCGTGCTGTTTGCCGTCTTTACCGGCCTGTGTGCTTTTGCACAAGGCTACTGGGACTTGCTGATCTACCGCACCATTGCCGGCATCGGCCTGGGCGGAGAGTTCGGCATCGGCATGGCCCTGGCCGCCGAGGCCTGGCCCGCACGCCATCGCGCACGCGTCTCGTCCTATGTGGCGCTGGGCTGGCAGCTGGGCGTGCTGGGCGCAGCCATGCTGACCCCGCTGCTGCTGCCCTCGATAGGCTGGCGCGGCATGTTTCTGGTCGGCGTGATTCCCGCTGTCGTGGCCTGGGTCATCCGCAACAAGCTGCATGAGCCCGAAGTGTTCGTGGCACGCAGCAAGAAGGAGCAGCCCTCGGCCATGCAATGCCTGAAGCTGCTGATGAAGGACAAGGCCACGCGCAAGATCAGCCTGGGCGTGATCGTGCTGACCTCGGTGCAGAACTTCGGCTACTACGGCATCATGATCTGGATGCCCAGCTTTCTGTCCAAGCAGATGGGCTTCAGCCTGACCAAGTCGTCGGTGTGGACGGCTGTCACCATCGTCGGCATGTCGCTGGGTATCTGGGTCTTCGGCCAGCTGGCCGACCGCATCGGCCGCAAGCCCACTTTCCTGATCTTCCAGCTCGGCTCCGTGATCTCGGTGCTGGCCTATTCCCAGCTCACCGATGCCACGGCCATGCTGTGGGTGGGAGCCATCATGGGCCTGTGCGTCAACGGCATGATGGGCGGCTATGGCGCCGTCATCAGCGAAGCCTACCCCACCGAAGCCCGTGCCACGGCTCAGAACGTGCTGTTCAACATCGGCCGCGCCGTC
Source organism: Comamonas sp. A23 (assembly GCF_004522605.1). Classification (NCBI taxonomy): domain Bacteria; kingdom Pseudomonadati; phylum Pseudomonadota; class Betaproteobacteria; order Burkholderiales; family Comamonadaceae; genus Comamonas; species Comamonas sp. A23. Next base: position 543,176 of record NZ_RSDT01000003.1, on the reverse strand, counting down.
GGCGGCCTGGGCCCGGTCGTCATCGGTGCGCTGGCCATGGCCTACTCCTTTCAGGTGGCCATTGCCCTGCTGGCCGCCATCTATGTGCTGGACATGCTGGCCACGGTCTTTCTGATTCCCGAGCTCAAGGGCAAGGAACTTCATTAAAGATAGCTGCCATCGCAGACCCATCAAGCGCCAGAGCCTTATAGCCTGGCGCTTTTTTATTGCCGCTGAGTCAGCCCAAGGCAACAAGCCTCCGCTTGGGCGCCCGACGCAGGGGCAGCTGCCACACGAAGCGGGTACGTGTGGGGACTTAGCCCCTTATCTGCGCTGCCCGAACACTTCGCTGACCAATTCCCGCAGCCACTGGTTCGCGGGCTCCTGCGCAAAGCGCCAGCTCCAGTGCAAAGAGACATCGAAAGCACTCTCTGGCAGATCGGCCTGCAGCACCACATATCCGCCCTGTGCTTCAAAGGTCTCGGCAATCTCGGCGGGCATGATGACGGCCAGATCCGTCTGATGCACGATGGAAGGCACGGCCATGAAGTGGGCCGCCGACAGCCGCACCTGATCCTGCAACTCGAGCTTGCGCAGAATGCGCAGCGTCTCGGAATGCGAGCGCACGGCCACATAGTCGAGCCCGCGCAAATGTTCAGCGCTCAGTCTCTCGGCCTTCAAACCCTTGAGCACCGGATGCCCCTGACGCAGCAACAGGGCGTAGTGGTCGGACAGCAGAACCTTCTGCTGCGTGCCCGTCACACCAGGCAGAAAGCCGATGGCGATATCCAGCGAGCCGCGATCCAGCGCATCGGCAATCTCGCCCATGGGCATGGGCAGGGTTTCGAGCTGCACATTCGGGGCCTTCTCACGCAAGGCCTGCATCAGCGGTGGCAGGAAGCGCGCCTCGCCGATATCGCTGAGGTGAATGCGAAAGCACTGATTCGCCTGCAAGGGATCAAAACTGTGCGCCTCTGCCAAGGCCACCTCCAGCGTTGCCAGTGCAGTTCTTACCGCCTGAGCCAGCCGCTCGGCACGCGGCGTGGGGCGCACACCCCCATGCATGCGTTCGAACAGCGGATCGCCCAGCAAATGGCGCAGCCGCGTCACCGCCTGACTGGCTGCGGGCTGGGAAAGACCCAGCTCCTGCGAAGCGCGGCTGACGCTGCCGTGGCGGAACACCGCATCGAAAACACGCAACAGATTGAGATCCAGACCTGATATATCCATTAAACGAATATCTCTTAGATGATTTATTCAATTGCTGGAAATTATCTCCAAAGGCAGGATTGATGCCAACAGTGCCAAGGCCCAGTGCCAGCCCGATCCAAGGAGAATTTTTTGCCTGCCAACACCACCCCCAATGCCCAGGCCGCCGAGGTCTTCACCGTACGCCACGCCGTCATCAACATGCTGCGCGAGCTGGGCATGACGCGCATCTTCGGCAACCCGGGCTCCACCGAGCTGCCCCTGTTTCGCGACTATCCCGAGGACTTCTCGTACATCCTCGGCCTGCAGGAAACCGTGGTCGTGGGCATGGCAGACGGCTATGCCCAGGCCACGCGCAATGCCAGCTTCGTGAACCTGCATTCGGCCGCCGGCGTGGGCCACGCCATGGCCAATATCTTCACGGCCTTCAAGAACCGCACGCCCATGGTCATCACGGCCGGCCAGCAGACGCGCTCGCTGCTGCAGTTCGACCCCTTCCTGCATTCCAACCAGGCCGCCGAGCTGCCCAAGCCCTATGTGAAGTGGAGCTGCGAGCCCGCACGCGCCGAGGACGTGCCCCAGGCCCTGGCGCGCGCCTACTACATCGCCATGCAGGAGCCGCGCGGCCCGGTCTTCGTCTCCATTCCCGCCGATGACTGGGATGTGCCCTGCGAGCCCATCACGCTGCGCAAAGTCGGCTTCGAGACCCGACCCGACCCACGCCTGCTGGACACCATAGGCCAGGCGCTGGAGGGTGCGCGCGCACCGGCTTTCGTGGTCGGAGCGGCCGTGGACCGCAGCCAGGCCTTCGAGACCGTCCAGGCCCTGGCCGAACGCCACCAGGCGCGCGTCTATGTGGCACCCATGAGCGGGCGCTGCGGCTTCCCCGAGGACCATGCGCTGTTCGGCGGCTTCCTGCCGGCCATGCGCGAGCGCATCGTGGACAGGCTCTCGGGCCATGACGTGGTCTTCGTCATCGGCGCACCGGCCTTCACCTACCACGTCGAAGGTCACGGCCCCTTCATCGCCGAAGGCACGCAGCTTTTCCAGCTCATCGAGGACCCCGCCATCGCCGCCTGGGCGCCCGTGGGCGACGCGGCCGTGGGCAATATCCGCATGGGCGTGCAGGAGTTGCTGGCCCGCCCCCTGACACATCCACGCCCTGCGCTCCAGCCCCGGCCCGCCATACCCGCCCCGGCGGCACCCGAGCCGGGCGAGCTGATGACCGATGCCTTCCTCATGCACACACTGGCCCAGGTGCGATCGCGCGACAGCATCATCGTCGAGGAGGCACCTGGCTCGCGCTCCATCATCCAGGCCCATCTGCCCATCTACGCTGCCGAGACCTTCTTCACCATGTGCAGCGGCGGGCTGGGCCACAGCCTGCCTGCTTCCGTAGGCATCGCGCTGGCCAGGCCCGACAAGAAGGTCATAGGCGTCATCGGCGACGGCTCGGCCATGTACGCCATCCAGGCACTGTGGAGCGCAGCCCATCTGAAGCTGCCGGTCACCTACATCATTGTCAAGAACCGCCGTTACGCTGCCCTGCAGGACTTCTCCAGGGTGTTCGGCTACCGTGAGGGCGAGAAGGTCGAAGGAACGGACCTTCCCGATATCGACTTCGTGGCCCTGGCCAAGGGCCAGGGCTGCGACGGCGTGCGCGTCACCGACGCAGCCCAGTTGCCCCAGGTTCTGCGGAACGCCCTGCACAGCCCGCGTGCCACTCTGGTCGAGGTCGAGGTCGCCTGACCCGGCCCCACACCCTCGGAGACAAGACATGCACAACACACAAGAGCCGCAAGCGGCCACTGTCGGCATCCTGGGAGCGGGGGCCATGGGCACCCTGTTCGGCACCCGGCTGGCCCGGGCCGGCATCCCCGTCACGCTGGTGGATGTCAACGCGCAGCTGCTCCAGGCCATACGCGAGCACGGCGTGCACTGCGAGACCGACCAGGGCCCGCTGCACGCCGACGTTCAGGCCCAGCAGGCCCACGAGCTGACGCAGCCGCCCGCGCGCTGGCTGATCTTCACCAAGGCCGCCCACACCCAGGCTGCGCTGCAAAGCATTGCCCACCTGATAGGGCCCGGGACCCTGCTGCTCAGCCTGCAAAACGGCATAGGACATATCGAGACCCTGCACGGATTTGCCGATGCCCAGCAGATCGCCGTGGGTGTTACGACATGGCCGGCCCGGTTGCTGGCTCCAGGAAAAGTGAGCTCGCTGGGCAGCGGCAAGATCCGCTTCATGCCGCGCACCGGGCAGGTGGACGCCGGCTTCCAGGACTTCTGCGACGACCTCAACCGCGCCGGACTGCATTGCGAGATCGATCCCGAGGTCGAGACCGCCATCTGGGAAAAGCTGGCCTTCAATGCAGCCTTCAACGGTCTGTGCGGCATCACGCGCCAGACCGTGGACGGACTGGCCAGCCCCCTGGGCCGCAGCCTGATCCGCGAAGTCCTGGGCGAGGTCGTTGCTGTGGCTGCGGCCAATGGCATCGCTGTGGACGCCCTGCGCATCCAGGCCACGGTGGAGGACGCTCTGAATCACCATGTGGGACACCAGCCATCGCTGCTGCAGGACCTGCTGGCGGGGCGCCCCACCGAGACCGATTCCATCCACGGCGCGGTGGTGCGCGTGGCCGAGCGGCATGGCATTGCCACGCCCATGACACGCACCCTGCACCAGCTCATCAGCATGACGCAGCAGCGCACGCCATAGGACCAGGACTCGGCGAAGACGCATCGAAGGCTCGGGAAAGACAGCAAAACAAAGAGAAAGACAGCAGGGACCGGGCCCACGGATTCAACAACAAGGAGACAACATGCGCAGAACCTTTCTCAAAGCCGGCGCTGCTTGCGGTGTACAGCTCATGCTGGGTACGGCCCACGCCCAGCAGGCGTCCGGCAGGCCCATGGAATGGGTGGTCGGCTTTGCCGCAGGCGGCGGCTCGGATGCTGTGGCTCGGGGCGTAGCCGAAGCCTGGGCCAAGCCTATCCATCGCAACATCGTGGTGCTCAACAAGCCGGGCGCCGGCACCAACATCGCCGCAGAATATGCGGCGCGCTCGCGCGACTATGGCAACCTGGTCTTCACCGCCGACTTCGCCACCCTGGCCGCCAACCCGCATCTGTTCCCCAAGCTGGCCTACAACGCCGAGCAGGACTTCGTCCCCATCAGCCTGCTGGCACGCTTTCCGCTGCTGCTGGTCGTCAACAACGAATTGCCGGTGCGCAGCTTCCAGGAGTTCGCTGCCTGGGCCAAGGCCAACCCCGGCAAGCTCAGCTATGGATCTCCCGGGCTGGGCACCCCGCACCACCTGGCCACCGAACTGCTGGCCCAGAAGATGGGCGTGAAGATGACCCACGCGCCCTATCGCGGCGCCGGCCCGGCCATGCTGGATGTGATCGGAGGCCAGATTCCCTTCATGCTGGTGGACAGTGCCGCAGGCCTGCCCCACATCAACGCCGGCAAGGTCCGTGCCATCGGCGTGGCCAGTGCTCAGCGACTCAAGAGCCTGCCCCAGACGCCCACGCTCATCGAGCAGGGCGTGGCCGGCTTCGAGGCCTTCGCCTGGCAGGGCCTGGTCGCCCCCAGGGGCACGGATGACGCCACCATACAGATGTGGTCCAGGACGCTGCAGGAAACCCTGAAGACGCCGGCCGTGCAGGCCCGTTTCGAGGCCCTGGCCCTGGAGCCCCTGCCCAGCACCCCAGAGCAGATGCGCGAGTTCTGGCTCTCCGAGAAGAAACGCTGGGGAGAGGTCATCAAGACCGCAGGCATCAAGCTGGACTGATCGATATCAATGACAAGCAGGAAAACGCATATGGAGACTCCCATCACTCAACGCCCCTCTGCGCACAGGCCGCTGCGCGCCCTGATCGCCAAAGGCTGGGCCAGCCTGGGCATGGCGCTTTGCCTGGCACCGGCCGCCCAGGCACAGACATGGCCGGATCGCCCCATCCGCCTGATCGTGAACTTCGCTCCTGGCGGCGCCGCCGATGTGATGGGGCGCGCGATCTCTCCCACCATGAGCCAGGTGCTGGGCCAGTCCGTGGTGGTGGACAACAAGCCCGGAGCCAACGGCAATATCGGTATCAGCGAAACCGTGCGCTCTGCCAAGGACGGCTATACGCTGCTGCTGAGCAGCGGCGGTGGCATCAGCATCAATCCGCTGATCTACAGCAAGCTGCCGTTCAACCCTGAAAAGGACTTGATCCCCGTGGCGGCCGTGGCACGCGTGCATGTGTTTCTGGAAACCAACCCCAGCCTTCCCGTGAGCAATGTGCAGGACTTCATCAAGCACCTGCAGGCCAATCCGGGCAAGCTGTCCTACGGCTCGCCAGGCCCGGGCAGCTCGCCTCATCTGGCCGGTGAGATGTTCAAGCGCGCGGCCAAGGTCGATGCCAGCCATATTCCCTACAAGGGTGCCGGTCCGGCCTTGACCGATGTGCTCAGCGGTCAGTTGCAATACTGGTTCGATCCGGGCCCGGGCCTCAAGCAGGTCGAGGCCGGCAAGCTCAAGCTGCTGGCCATAGGCAGCCCGCACCGCTCGCCTCTGTACCCCAAGGTACCCACGCTGGCCGAAAGCGGCCTGCCGGGCTTCGACGCCGACACACTGTTCGGCGTCTACGCGCCAGCCGGCACGCCCGCCCCCGTGGTGGATGCCGTGCGCGCCAGCGTGATCAAGGCACTGGAGCAAAAGAGCGTGGTCGATGTGATCCAGGGCCTGGGTGCCACGCCCGAGCCGCGCATGAGCCGCCAGGACTTCGTGGACCACCATGCCAAGGAACGCGCCCGCTTTGCACCGCTGATCAAGGAAATCGGCTTGAAAGTGGACTAAGAAATTTCAGTTCAACGTGGGAGTCCGGTTGCCCGAAAACTCCCTTTTGACCGCCCGTCTGAAAGGACCGGCGGTCACTTTTTGGTTTGTGCAAACAAGAATGCTCAACAGGCGTGCCTGCCGACAAAACACCGAGTCAGATCCGAATTTGCGCAAGTCGTGCTTCAGTGGGAGGCCACCGCCACCACTACCGCAGACTCGGCCACCTCCAGCCAGACATTGTCATTGGCCACCAGTCCGCTCATGGCCGGCGCAAAGCCCACGATCTGAGCACCCCAGCTCAAACGACAGATGGCTTCGTCGGAAGCCAGGCTCTCTTCCGTCACCGTAGCTGCGCCATAGGTCGCGCGCTGCACCACGGCAGGCCAGATATTGATGGGCTGCGTGGACCCCGCAGGCCGCTCCTGCCCCAGCCAGACCTTGACGGCCGTGGCCTTGCACAACGCCAGCACCTGCACACCGGGTGCCAGACCCAGCAGCTCATAGCTTTCGGGCGTGATGCGCGCGGCAATCGTCCAGTCCGAGCCTGCATCGCTTGCGGCACGCAGCCAGACACGGATCTGCCCGCCTATGGACTCAACCTTGAGCACGCTGCAAGGCCACTGATTGCGCATGCTGGTCATCAGGCCCAGATTGGGCTGCCCGCCACCGGGCGTGCCGGCCTGCATGCGCTGCAGCAACTCGCTGCGCAAGCGCATCATGGCCTCGGCAGCATGCAGCAATTCTTCGCCCGCCGGCGTGATCTGTGCACCGCCGCCCCCGGCGCCGCCCACGCTGCGCTCGACCAGCGGCACGCCAGCCAGATTGGTCAGGGTATCGATGGCCTGCCAGGCTGCCTTGTAGCTCACGCCCACGTCACGTGCTGCCTGGGAGATGGAGCCGCTTTGCGCAATCCCGCGCAGGATGGCAATGCGACGGTCGGCCATGTCATAGCCCAGCGCCTGGGAAACCGAGTCGGACGATAGTGCGCCACCCGACACAGCCTCGTCGCCGGCCATATCCAATTGTTCTTGTTCGAAATTTTCTGTGTCTGACATAGACCGCCATCATGCCCTGACAGCCAATTTCCTCGCTCGACCTCAGTTGTTCATTCACGTTACACTCGCTATTCCATTAATGAATAGCGAAATTTCAATGACTCAGATCACTGCCCGCTCCACCGGTTTTTCCTTTCAACTGGCTCGCTCTGCAGCCGTGATCGGCACAGTCGTGCTGGGCCTGTGGTCTGCGCAGGCGCAGGCCGCGGAAGTGGCGGTCGCCGTGGCCGCCAACTTCACCGCGCCCATGAAGAAGATTGCGGCCGAGTTCGAGAAGGATACCGGCCACAAGGCCGAGCTGTCGTTTGGCGCCACCGGCAAGTTCTATGCCCAGATCAACAACGGCGCACCCTTCGGCATTCTTCTGGCCGCCGATGACACCACACCCGAGAAGCTGGCCAAGGAAGGCAAGGGCGTGACCGATTCGCGCTTCACCTACGCCATCGGCACGCTGGTGCTGTGGAGCCCCAAGGCCGGCTATGTGGACGACAAGGGCGATGTGCTCAAGAGCGGCGACTACAAGCACATCGCGATTGCCAATCCCAAGCTGGCCCCTTACGGAACAGCTGCCATGGAAGTGCTGAACAAGCTCGGCCTGAGCGCACAGGTACAGCCCAAGGTGGTGATGGGCGAGAACATCGCCCAGACCTACCAGTTCGCGGCCTCCGGCAATGCGCAGCTGGGTTTTGTGGCGCTGTCCCAGGTCATGGAGAACGGCAAGATCCGCGAGGGCTCGGCCTGGCAGGTGCCCGGCAACATGCATGAACCCATTCGCCAGGACGCCATTGTGCTCAACAGCGCCAAGGACAACGAAGCCGCTGCGGCTCTGATGAAGTACCTGCGCAGCACCAAGGCACATGACATCATCCGCTCCTATGGTTATAGCTTCTGACGCTTGACCGGCAAATCCTGGAGCTCAAACCAATCCGCTCTACCCTTGGCGCTGCTCGGCTAAGCTGGGCGCTCCAAGGGTCTTTTTTTACGACTTGCGCAAATTTGGATCGGACATGGTGCTTTGCCGATAGAAATGTCCGTTGTGCATGCTTGTTTGCGCAAGTCCTGTTTTTGATTCCATGCAACTGAATGCCGAAGACTACGCAGCCATCTGGCTCACGCTCAAGCTCGCGGGCGTGACTACCGTGCTGCTCATGCTGTTGTGCACACCGCTGGCCTGGTGGCTGGCCCATACCCATTCGCGCTGGCGTGGCCCGATCGGTGCCGTGGTGGCGCTGCCGCTGGTACTGCCGCCCACCGTCATCGGCTTTTATCTGCTGGTCACCATGGGCCCCAATGGACCCATAGGCAAGCTCACGCAGGCCATGGGCCTGGGCAATCTGCCGTTCACCTTTGCCGGCCTGGTGGTGGGCTCGCTGATCTACTCCATGCCATTCACCGTGCAGCCGCTGCAGCGTGCCTTCGAGGCATTGGGCCCGCGCCCCATGGAGGCGGCCGCCAGCCTGGGCGCCAGTCCGCTGGACCGCTTCCTGACCGTGGCCCTGCCGCTGGCGCGCCCCGGCTTCATCACCGCCGCCGTGCTGACCTTTGCCCACACCGTGGGCGAATTCGGCGTGGTGCTGATGCTGGGCGGCAACATCCCCGGCGTCACGCGCGTCGTCTCGGTACAGATTTACGACCATGTGGAAGCCATGGAGTACGGCCACGCCCATATGCTGGCGGCCGGCATGGTGGTGTTCTCCTTCATCGTTCTGCTGGCTTTGAACTGGCTGCAACCCAAAGCGGAGCGCCGCGCATGACAGCCACCAATTTCATCACCGCACAGCTCAGGCTGGGCCGGCCGGACTTTGAACTCGATGTGCATCTGCAACTGCCCGGCCAGGGGGTCACGGCCCTGTTCGGGCCTTCGGGCTGCGGCAAGACCAGCTGTCTGCGCAGCCTCGCCGGGCTGGAGCGGGCGCAAGGTCGCGTCACCGTCAACCAGACCGTATGGCAGGACGATGCCAGCCGGCAATGGCTGCCCACGCACCAGCGCGCACTCGGCTATGTGTTCCAGGAGGCCAGCCTGTTTCCGCATCTGTCGGTGCAGCGCAATATCGATTACGGTCTCAGGCGCACGCCGCAGGAGCGCCGCAAGGTCTCCAAGGAGCGGGCCGTGGAGCTGCTGGGCATCGGCCATCTGATGGATCGCATGCCTGCCACGCTTTCGGGCGGCGAACGCCAGCGCGTGGCGATTGCACGGGCTCTGGCCACCAGCCCCGAAGTGCTGCTCATGGACGAGCCCCTGGCCGCGCTCGACGCCCAGCGCAAGGCCGAAGTCCTGCCCTATCTGGAGCAGTTGCAGCGGCATCTGCGGATTCCAGTGATCTATGTCAGCCACTCCATGGACGAGGTTGCGCGCCTGGCCCAGCATATGGTGTTGCTCGGCGCGGGCAAGGTGCTGGCGCAGGGCTCCGTCACCGAGTTGCTCTCCAGCCTCGACCTGCCGCTGGCCCATGGAGACGTGGCCTCCAGCGTGGTCCATGCCACGGTGCAGGCCCATGACGCTGCCAACCATCTGAGCACCCTGATCTTCGACGGAGGCCGGCTCCAACTCGTCATGGCCAGACCGCGCGAGCCGGGCAGCCAGGTACCGCTGCGCGTGCAGGCACGCGATGTCAGCCTGAGTCTGCTCAGGCCCGAGGGCAGCAGCATTCTCAATATCCTGCCGGTGCAGGTGCTGGGCCTGCGCGAGGATGGGCCGGGGCAGGTCATGGTTTCGCTGCAGGCGGGCGACACCCGGCTGCTGGCCAGAATCACCCGGCACTCGGCCAAGGCCTTGCAGTTGCAGGCCGGCATGCCGGTGTATGCACAGATCAAGGGAATGGCACTGCTGGACTGAGCGCAGCGCATCCGCCCCTTGCCGGCAAGGGATGCGCCTGCTGACTATCATCAGCCCATGACCGAGTCCGCCTGCCCCATCCCTGTCCAGCCGATAGCACCGCTGCACACCCATGCCGTGAGCTTCTTCAACGCCGGGAAGCAGGAGCTGCAGGAGCGCGTGCTGGCGGCCGAGGTGCCGATCGCGCTGGTCTTCAACGGCATCTCGCATGCGGTGATGATGGGCTCGCCCACCGATGTGGAGGACTTTGCGCTGGGCTTTGCGCTGACCGAGGGCATCATCGACAGTGCCGCTGACTGCTACGGCATCGAAGCCCGTCCCGTGTCTGCCGCTGCGGCCGGCCTGCCCGAAGGCATGGACGGCATGGAAGTGCAGCTCGACATCGCCTCGCGCTGCTTTGCCCGGCTCAAGGACAAACGCCGCAGCATGACGGGCCGCACGGGTTGCGGCGTCTGCGGAGTCGAGAGCTTTGCGGCGCTGGATCTGTCGTTTGATGCCCTGCCGCCCCAGGACTGGCTGGAGCGGGTAGACGCAGCCACCGTGCTCAAGGCGATTGACGCCCTGCCGCCACACCAGATTCTCAATGCCGAGGCCGGCGCCATCCATGCCGCAGGCTGGGCCACGCTGGCCGGCGACATCACGGATGTGCTCGAAGACGTGGGCCGCCACAATGCGCTGGACAAGCTGGTCGGCCGGCTGGCCCGCACAGGCCGCCTCGGCGAACCCGGCTTTGTAGTGCTGTCCAGCCGCGGCAGCCATGAACTGGTGCGCAAATGCGCCAAGGTCGGCATCGCGGCGCTGGCCACGATTTCCGCGCCCACCGTCATGGGCGTGCGCATGGCCGAGCTGACGGGCCTGCGCTTCTGGGGGCTGTGCCGCCCGCCCAAGGCCGTGCTCTATGCTGCGGGCGGCAAAGCCTGAGCAAGCCCTGCTGCCAAGCGCCAGCCTCTAGAATCACGGCATTGCGGCCATGACTCCAGCTCTGACCGCCCCACGATCAGCCCCTGGATATACACCATGAACCGCTGCACCACCACCCGCTTCAGCCGCCGCCTTTGGGGCTGCGCCTTGCTGGCTGCTGCCGCCAGCGCCAGCCTGCCGGCCCTGGCCCAGGGCCTGCCCTCGGACGACACGCGCAACTTTCCGCCCACGGCGCAGTTCGGCGAACTGACGGTCACCCATTTCCCCGAAGTGGCCATCAACGGCACGACCATTCGCACCACGCCAGGCTTTCGCCTGTTCAGCCGCGAACGCAGCCTGGTCTTTGCCAGCAACTATGCAGGCCAGAAGCTGCTGGTGGGCTATGTGATCGAGCCGCAGACCCAGGGTCTGCACACGGCCTGGATTCTGACCCCGGCCGAAATCGAGAAATACAAGCCGATCCAGCCGCGCACCCTGCTGCAGCGCGTGTTCGGCAGCTGAGTCCGGCCCGCGCCGGCCGCTATTGATTGACGAGCTGCTTGCGCTTTTTCAGCAAGCTTTTCGAACTGTTTCCATATCCAAATCGAGTGATGGCAAGCGCCAGCCGCTATCACTTTGTGCTTGCAGACTCTGCAAGCCCACCTGACAAGAGCGCCCCATGAGCAAGAAAGTCTTTATCAAAACCTTTGGCTGCCAGATGAACGAGTACGACTCGGACAAGATGGCCGATGTGCTGGGCGCGGCCCAGGGTTACGAGCCCACACAGAACGTGGACGAGGCCGACCTGATCCTGTTCAACACCTGCTCGGTGCGCGAGAAGGCCCAGGAAAAAGTATTCAGCGATCTGGGACGCATCCGCCATCTCAAGGAAAAAGGCGTGCTGATCGGCGTGGGCGGCTGCGTGGCCAGCCAGGAAGGTGCAGAGATCATCAAGCGCGCTCCGTTTGTCGATGTGGTCTTCGGCCCCCAGACCCTGCACCGCCTGCCCGAGCTGCTCAATCAGCGTGCGGCCAAGGCCAAGCCCCAGGTCGATATCTCCTTCCCCGAAATCGAGAAGTTCGACCACCTGCCGCCGGCGCGCGTGGAAGGCGCTTCGGCCTTTGTCTCCATCATGGAAGGCTGCTCCAAATATTGCAGCTACTGCGTCGTGCCCTATACGCGCGGCGAAGAAGTCAGCCGCCCCTTCGAGGACGTGCTGGTGGAAGTCGCGGGCCTGGCCGAGCAGGGCGTGAAGGAAATCACGCTGCTGGGCCAGAACGTCAACGCCTACCTGGGCAAGATGGGCGACAGCAGCGAGATGGCCGACTTCGCGCTGCTGCTGGAATATGTGGCCGAGATTCCCGGCATCGAACGCATCCGCTACACCACCAGCCATCCCAACGAGTTCACGCCGCGCCTGATCGAGGCCTACGCCAAGATTCCGCAACTGGTCAGCCATCTGCATCTGCCCGTGCAACATGGCAGCGACAAGATCCTCATGGCCATGAAGCGCGGCTACACGGCCATGGAATACAAGAGCACCATCCGCAAGCTGCGTGCCATCCGCCCCGATCTGGCCATGAGCAGCGACTTCATCGTGGGCTTCCCCGGCGAGACCGAGGAGGACTTCCAGAAGATGATGAAGCTCATCCACGATGTGCGCTTCGACAACTCGTTCAGCTTCATCTTCAGCCCCCGCCCCGGCACGCCTGCTGCCAATCTGCACGACGACACGCCGCACGAAGTCAAGCTGCGCCGCCTGCAGGAGCTGCAAGCCGTGATCAACACCAACATCAAGGAGATCAGCGAAGAGCGTGTCGGCACGGTGCAACGTCTGCTGGTCGAAGGCGTGAGCAAGCGCGACGGCAGCGAGCTGATGGGCCGCACCTATTGCAACCGCGTGGTCAACTTCCCCGGCAACGAGCGTTTGATCGGACAGATGGTGGATGTGAAGATTACCGAAGCCAAGGCTTACACCTTGCGCGGCGAAGTCCTGGTCAAGGATTGACAACCCGACAGTCCCCGGCCTCATCCACACAAAGCCTGCCGGCAATGCCAAGGCAGGCTTTTTTCATGACTGGTTATAAATTCTGTAACAAATGGTGATGCCTTGCCGGATGGCACACACCTCTTCAATCCGCCGCTAGGATGGTGGCCTATTGGGGCCAAGCTGCCTCGGATTGAACTCTGGACACCATGAACCAAACTGCCGCACTGCAGGGCGATGCCATCTACGCCCTGCTGGACCAAGCCCATGAGCTACTGAACGACTACAACGACGACAAGCCCGGCAACATCAGCCGTCAGGACCGCATCGCCGCTGCGGTGGAATTGATGGGGCAGCAGAACTTTGCCCCAGCCACCGTGCAGGAGCTCGAGCGCGTTCACGACTTCTGGCTCTACCTCGATCAGCCCGAAGCGGCCAACAAGCTGCTGCAGCAGCATCGCGGCACTGCCCTGGCCGCTGTCGACGAACTGAGCCCCGCAGAAGCCGCGCTGCGCCTGAGCCTCAGCGACATCCAGAGCCGCATGGGCTTTGACCAGCCCTCCGCGCAAGCCTTGCTGGGTTCGACGGCACAGGCCATTGCCGGGCTGCCCGAGGATGTGGACAGCGACAACTACTGGCATGGCTGGCACTGGATGGCCTCTCAGCTCCAGGCATGGGAAGCTGCGGCCACGGGCCTTGAGCTGCAACGCGCCCAGGAGCGTCGCAACCCCGACCTGGCTGAAGATGCAGCCTATCTCGATGCCATCCTCTGCGTTCGCAAGGCGGAAATGGCCCACAAAGGCGGCCACACCAGCGAGTCAGCCAGCCTCGTGCAGAACGCCATCAATATATTGCGCGATGCCGCGCCCGATCAGCAGGTGGACTTTGACCGCTGGATGACGCTGGCCGACCATGTGCTGCCGCTGGCCCCGCAAAGCCTGCCAGCCCTGCTCATGGCCTGTGAGCAACAGCTCGCCCGTCTGGAGAACCCGCCACCATCGCAAGCCGTCAAGGCGCATCGCCAGGTCAAGATCGTGCGGCTGCAGGCCCAGGCCTGCGCTCAGGCCGGTCAGCTGGAGGCAGCTCTGCAGCTGGCTCCTCAGGGACACTTCGGACTGACGGATGACTCGGGCGATCCCTTCACCGCCTCCTGGCTGGGCTGGCTGGAGCAGACCGGGCGCCTGAAGCAAGCCGCCGATCTGGCGCTTCAGAGCGTGCTCCACGCTCGTCCCGTCTCGGCCGTGGCCGCCTTCGAGCTCGCCAAGAAGCAGTTCAGCAACGACCCGGAAAACGCCATCACCTGGGCCCTGGTTCTGGCCATTGGCCAGACCGACGAGGACATGCGCCAGCTGCTCGCGCAAGAAGAGAGGCCGCTGCATCCGGCGGATTTCTATCTGAACATGGTGCGCGCAGCCCAGCCGGCGCATCCTGTGCTGGCTCTGCTCGACGGCCTGCGTCTGGCACGCAAGCGCCAGATGGAGCAGGCTCTGCCGCTGCTGGAAATTGGCGTGGGCCAGCACCCCGAGATGGCCGACAGCGACAAGCTGCCCGCGCTCTGGGCTGCCCGCTTTGCCGCGCTGCCGCTGGAAGAAGCGCTGGCTCGGCCTTTTCCCCAGGGCCATGGCGCGCACTGGTGCTACGCCGCCGGCGTGGTCCTTGACGATGCAGACGATCTGGCACCGCTGATGGGTGGCAAGAAGAAAGTGCCTGCGCAGGAGGTGCGCGAGCCTCTGGTCGTGCGCTACTACGAGGAGGGTCTCGCCCGCTTCGAGCATTTCTGGGCGACTGGCCAGGGCCGCTTCAAGGATGGCGACCTGCATGTGTACTCCATGCTCTGCAACAACCTGGCCATCAAGTACCGCTTCATGGACCGCTACGACGAGGCCGCCGAGCTGCACCACAAGGGACTGGGCAGCAGCCCGTTTGCCGAGCATCACAACGGCCTGCTGTGGTGTGCCGTGGGCAAGGATGACGACGCGCAGACCGTGGTTGAGGCCGAGCGCCTGTGGCATTTCGCCCAGGAGCATGGCTACAGCCGCCACGAACCCACGCGTTACTTCTCCACCGTCGCCCTGTCGCTCTACAAGCTCAACCGCGATGACGAGATCAGCATCTGGATGGAGCGCCTGGACCAATGGTTCCACGACCTGGATGAAGACGAGCAGCGCGACGTGCGCCGCAACTACCTGGCGTCCCTGATGTCCATGCTGGACTTTTTCTCCAGCACACGCCCCGAGCTGGTGCTACCGCGTCTGCGCGCGCATCAGCAAGAAGTCATCGCGCTGCAGGACTGCTATCCGCTGCGCCGCCTGGCCTGTGCGCTGGAAGCCTACCCCGAGCTGCTGGAGGAATCCGTGGCACTGCACAAGCAGGCCAACAGCTATCTGGACAAGGACGACGACGAGGACGAGCGGCGCATGTCGCAGTCCGGCATAGAGCGTGCCGAGCGCAAGCTGGCCGAGCGCGACGCCCAGGCCGGCGCTGCGGCATCGGGTCGCAAACCATGGTGGAAATTCTGGTGAATCAGGTCATCGAAAAAGCCGCTGCCGCCAGTGCCTACAAGGCGCGCGATGTCGTCAACGCGCCGGCCATCAAGCAGCGCATCAAGGAGCGCAGCGCAGAGCGCGGCGACGCAGCCGATGTCGCTGTCTGGCTGGGCAACCACTTCTACCGCCATGTGGTGGGCAATCTGCAGGCCGACGAGCCTGCCGTGCTGCGCATTGCCGACGTCCGGCAGTTGCAGGAGCTGGCCGGCCGTCAGCAGCCGCCTGCCTGGGCGCTGGAGCGGCTAGAGCGCAGGCAGGCCGGCTTCGAGCTGCCCGAGCTCTGGTGGGTGCAGCCCGACAGCGCCGCCCTGCTGGCGCTGGAGACACGGCTGGTGGAATTTCTCTCCACCCGCAAGGGCACCTCTCTCGAAGGCAAGCTGCAGCGCGTGAACTGCCCACAGGCTCTGGCGCGCTGGACGCTGGAGCATCTGGCTTTCGAGAAAAAACAGAACAGCGGCCGGGTTGAACACAGCCAGAGCGCCGTGCACGGGCTGCTGCGTGGCCAGCACGGTACCTTTGTGGAGTTTGACGGCACAAGTGCGCAGATGCGCCAGGAAATGGCCTATGAAAGCCAGATGATGGGCCACTGCGTGGGCCAGTTTGCCAACCGCAAGTCCTTCAGCGGCGGCTATGGAGAACATTACGCCGAGGGTCTCGAGTCGGGGCGCATGCGGCTGTTCAGCTACCGCACGGGCACTGCACAGCCCCGCATCACCGTCAATGCCTATGTGCAAAAGGACGGCAAGCTTCAGATCGAGCAGATCAAGGGCAAGCAGAACCGACCGCCGATTGCACGCTATATGCCCGATGTGGTGACTCTGCTCAACCATCTGCCGCTCAATGACGAGGTGCCCGAGGACGCGCTGTCCATGGGCATTGTGCGCCGCCCGCCCGAGCTGCTGAAGTCCCATCCAGGGCTGGCGCCCTGGTGCTCGGTGCAGGAGCTGCAGACCGACGACGAACAACTGTGGCTGATGCAGCAGCACCCCGCCCTGCTGCTCCGGCTCAATCTGCAGTCACCATTGATGCAGTGGATGGTGGCGGCACGCAAGGACTCGCTGGACAGCGAAGTCATTGAACGCATGCCCAAATCCGCCGCACTGAAACAGAGCTTGCTGATGGCCAGAAAGCGTCCCGGTCGCCCAGGAGTTCGCACATGAGCGGATGGACGATCTTTCTGCTCATCGTGGCCCTGATCTACTGGGTGCTGCGCGGCGGCTTCAAGCGCCTCAAGGAGGCCAAGCAACGCGGCGACATCATCAGCTACCAGGCGGGCAGCCAAGAGCGCAACTGGGCCCTGGCCCTGGCCCACCCCATGGCCTACCACGCCATGCAAGGCGGCTTTGCCAGCGATCTGCATGGCGCTGACGATGCGCTGGCCAGACAGCTGCGCCCCATGATCCTGCACCATCTTGGCCTGCGCACCGACCTCAGCGACGAACAGGTGCGCCAGCAGCTGCCCGACGCACTGCGCCAGCGCTGGTTCATGCTCGATCTGCAGCGCCTGCAGCGCAGCGACGACGTGCGCGCCGCAATGGCGTTTGCCTGCGCGCGCGTGACCTTTTTTGTGCGCAGCGCCAGGCTGCTGGAATGGACGGACGAAGCCCTGCATTGGGATATCCTTCAGCTCAACGCCCAGCGCGCCCAGCAATGCTTCGACAGCTGGCTTGCTTTCGGCCAGGCCTATGCACAGGGCCGCGCTCAATGGCTGGCACAAGGCCGCAGCGATGTGCTGGGCAAGGCTTTCACGACCGAGGAAGTGGCGCAATGGGTGACGCAGGAGCAGCACCCCTGGCATGCGATGAGCTGGAATCTGCCGCTGACCGGCGATGAGGCAAAGCCCGCCTCCGAGCCTGCGGCATAAGTGCGGGACCCCCGCAAAAACCGAGGGACTGCCAGGCAGTCCCTTTTTACATCCGCGGCGCAGGCGTTCAGGCAAAGATGCTTCGGGCTTCCGTGAATCGCTTGGCGAAGTACACATTGTCCATGCGTACCCGCTGCACCGTTCCGCCGCTGGACGGCGCGTGCACAAACTGTCCGTTGCCCACAAAAATTCCCATATGGGAATAGCGCCCGCCCAGAGTGTTGAAGAACACGAAGTCGCCGCGCATCAGATCGCGTCCGTCCACCGGGTTGCTGGCCTGCGCCCATTGCGATGTGGTGCGGGGCAGGCGCATTTCCGTGATGCCCCCCACGGCCCACTGAATCAGGCCGCTGCAGTCAAAACCGCCTTCAGGCGAGTTGCCGCCATAGGTGTATGGCGTGTTGACCACCAGCATGGTGCGCGCCAGCAGCGACTCGCGCAGCTCTGCATCCAGACTCAGGGCATTGGCCGGGCGCACGGAAGATCCGCCTTGCGCAGCAGGCCGGGGCTTGTCTTTGGTGGTGGAACACCCTGCCAGCACCGCAAGCAGCGAGCCCGCCAGCATCAGCGCGCCGCGGCGCTCCAGACATTGAGGCAGAAGTTGCCGCTGACCCGCCTCCACGAAAGTCCTGTCTTGTAGCTTCATGGAAAGGCATGTTCTCAGAAAGCCGCCCATACAGCCACCTTCTACCCACAATTACTGCGCTTCTTTACAAAAAAGTGAGCTGCTCTCGCTGGTCATTCCTTTGATTTAGATGCATTTCTCATCCAAACCCATGAACAACAAGCGCAAGCAGCTCACTTTATATAGATCGCTGATCCCAAACCAAGCACACCCCAACTCAGAGACAGCGAGCAAGAGCCGCCGCGCAGCGAGGCTGTCGTCCCCCTTGGGGGCGCCCGGCCAGGGGAAGCCGCGCAGCGGCTCAGGGGGATCAAATATCAGAACGGCAGCTTGGGCATGCCGCCGCCGCCCATCATGCCCTTCATGGCCTTCATGCCGCCCATCTTCTTCATCATCTTCATCAGACCGCCGCCCTTGAACTTCTTCATCATGGTCTGCATCTGCTCGAACTCCTTGAGCAGGCGGTTGACTTCCTGCACCTGCACGCCGGCGCCGTCGGCAATACGCTTTTTGCGCGTGGCCTTGATCAGGGCGGGGTTCTTGCGCTCCTTGAAGGTCATGGAGCAGATGATGCCTTCCTTGCGCTTGATCTCGCGCTCGGCCTTGTCCATATCGACCTGACCGGCCTTGCCGGCCAGCTCGGCGGGCAGCTTGTCCATCAGGGTCGAGAGACCGCCCATCTGCTTCATCTGCTGCAGCTGGGCCAGAAAGTCGTTGAGGTCGAAGCCGTCGCCGCTCTTGAGCTTCTCGGCCATCTTCTGCGCGGCTTCCATGTCCACGCCCTTGGTGACCTGCTCGACCAGGGCCACGATGTCGCCCATGCCCAGCACGCGCTGTGCGTGGCGGTCGGCATCGAAGACTTCCAGGCCGTCGATCTTTTCCGAGACACCGGCGAACTTGATGGGCGCGCCCGTGATCTGGCGCACCGACAGCGCAGCACCGCCGCGCGAATCGCCATCGAGCTTGGTCAGTACGATACCGGTCAGCGGCAGCGCTTCCTTGAAGGCCTTGGCCGTGTTGACCGCATCCTGGCCCTGCATGGCATCGACCACGAACAGGGTTTCGACGGGCTTGAGCGTGGCGTGCAAATCCTTGATTTCGGCCATCAGCAGCTCGTCGATGGCCAGACGGCCGGCCGTATCCACCAGCAGCACATCGAAGAAGTGCTTTTTGGCGTAGTCGATCGCGGCCACAGCGATATCGTGGGGTTTCTGGTCGGGCGTGGAGGGAAACCACTCGGCGCCAGCCTGGGCCGTCACGGTCTTGAGCTGCTCGATGGCTGCGGGGCGATACACGTCACCCGAGACCGTGAGCACCTTTTTCTTGCGCTTTTCGATCAGATGCTTGGCCAGCTTGGCCGTGGTGGTGGTCTTGCCGGCGCCTTGCAGACCCGCCATCAGAATGACGGCGGGAGGCTGGGCATTGAGGTTGATGTCGGCCACGCCTTCGCCCATGGTCGCCGCCAACTCCTTGTTGACGATGGACACCAGCACCTGGCCGGGCTGCAACGAGCTGATGACTTCCTGGCCCAGCGCCTTTTCCTTGACGCGGGCAATGAAGTCGCGCACTACTGGCAGGGCCACGTCGGCCTCCAGCAAGGCCATGCGCACTTCGCGCAGCATGTCCTGCACATTGGACTCGGTGATGCGGGCCTGGCCGCGCATCTCTTTGACAAGGCGCGAGAGTTTATCGGTGAGTGCGGAGGCCATAAGCAAAAAGCATTCGAAAGTTATGGAAGGACGGGAGTCGTGCGCGAGCGCGCAGCACGACTCTCCGGGCAGCTTGCGGACCCAGCTCAGGCGAGGCGAAGCTGCATGAACAGGCATTTTACCCGCTGCCCTTGATTGACGATGCCCCGCAGGCTTGTCCGTGATCTGCCTCAGGCGTGCAAGGTCGCTGCGCCCTGCCCCACAGCTCCCTCGAAAAAGAGACCAAGCCGGTCTTGAATAGACCTGAATGGACCTGAATCGAGCTCTCCTGCAAGTCCTGGCTCGTGGCGCAGGACTGGCCGGCTGGGCGGGAAGACTGGAGACATCGCCCGGCAGGAGAAAATCCTTGAAGAACGGGCTCGAAAGTCGACGATCTGCTCGCAAGCGCTCAAACCCACGCTCATGACCGGGTTCAGGCAGTGCTTTATGCACAAAATTGCCGGACGGCAGCGGCCTGCAAAAGATGAGTGCGGGCCAGCGGCACTATCATAGAAAGCATGCTCTCCCAACCGCTCACCGCAGCTGGCCCCATTGGCTGGATCCTGGCCATGGCCGCAGCCATTGCCTACGCCATTCCTGCACTTGCCACCCAGCACCTGCAAGAAGCCGGTGCCCGTCGCTGCCTGCGCCTGGCCTGGGCACTGCATGCCCTGCTGCTGGGCTGGGGTCTGCTTGGCGAGCTGCCGCACTTCGGCTTTGCTCCTGCACTCTCTATCACTGCCTGGCTGGTGCTGACCGTCTATGTGGTGGAGCAGCAGCTCTATCCGCAGCTGCGCTCGCGCTGGCCTCTGTCCATGCTGGGCAGCGTGGCCGTGCTTCTGGCCGTGGTGTTCCCCGGCACACCGCTGCACGTCAACGCCTCGCCCTGGCTGCCGCTGCATCTGGCTCTGGGTATTGCTTCCTACGGCCTGTTTGCCGCAGCCGTCGTTCATGGCGCGCTGATGAGCCATGCCGAGCGGCAGATGCGCCAGGGCGGCGACCATGACAGCGGACTGCCGCTGCTGACGCTGGAGCGGCTGACCTTCCGTTTTGTCGGAGCAGGCTTTGTGCTGCTGACCGCCACACTGGCCGCAGGCTGGCTGTTTGGCGAGCAGCTCTACGGCAAGGCATGGGTGTGGAATCACAAATCCATTTTCTCCCTGCTGTCCTGGCTGGCATTTGCCGTGCTGCTGTTCGGCCGCAAGCGATTCGGCTGGCGCGGCCAGAGCGCCGTACGTGTTCTTTATATCGGCGCCATCTTTTTGCTGCTGGCCTATGCCGGCTCGCGGTTTGTGATTGAAGTCCTGCTGGAGCGCGCAGCATGAAGTATTTGCTGGTCCTGCTGGTCGTGGTGGTGGCTGTCGGAATCTGGCGCAGCAAACGCCGCGCTGAAGTGGCCGAGCAGACCAGGCCTGCCAGCCCCCCCAAGCAGGCACAGACCATGGTAGCTTGCGCTCACTGCGGCCTTCACCTGCCACAAGCAGATGCCGTGAGCGACGCCTCGGGCAAGATCTTCTGCAGCGCAGAACACCGCCGCCTGGCCCAGCAAGACACTGCCCGCCACTGACCGCATGGTGAACTCCGCCTCGCCCTGGCAGCACACCGCCATCCCGCTCGATGAAGCCATCAGCCGGCGCGCGGACGCCAGTCTCAATGCCCCGTTCGTGCGCCTGTGGCAGGCCTTCCTCAGCGGCCGCGTGCTTCTGGCTCTGGCCCTGGTGCTGCTGCAGACGCTGAATCTGCAGCTGCAGAACATCAGCTCTCCCCTGGCCTGGCTGATCTGCTTCACCTATCTGACGCTGACCGTCGTGCTGCGCCTGGCTGCCGGACGTCATTTGCCGGCACCTCGCGCAGCCCTGCAATGGCTGCCCGTGATCGGCGTCGACATTGCGGCGATCTTTCTGCTGCAGATCTTTCAGGTCGGCTCGCTCAACTACACCGCGCTGCTGGCCATTCCCGTCCTGATCTCCTCGGCGCTGGGCGGACTGATGCTGGCCTTTGGCACCACGGCCAGCATCACGCTGCTGACGCTGGCCTACACCTTCTGGCAATACCATGGCGGGCTCAACGACGGCGCCCAGTCTTACTACCAGACGGCGTTTTCCTGCGCCGGCTATTTCTGCGTGGCCTATCTCACGCACGAGCTGGCCAAGCGTGTCCGGCGCGAGCGTTCCCAGGCCCTGTTCAACCGCTTGCGCACCCAGACCCAGGAGCAGGTCAACAGTCTGGTGATCAACCACTTCTCCGACGGCGTGCTGGTGGTCGACTCGAGCTTGCTGGTTCTGCAGGCCAACCCAGCTGCCTTGCAGCTGCTGGGCCTGCCCATAGATCACCCCCAGCCTTTTTCCCTGCAGGCCCACAGCTGGTGGGAGCCGCTGGCGCATTCAACACAAGCCAGCTTTGCCCATGCCCGCCCGCTGTCCGCCACGATTCACCTGCAGGCTCATGAACGACACGGCGCCACGGGCATGCATGTGCGCACACGCATCACCGAAGTTTCGGCGCCCTATCTGGACGAGGGTCCGCAGGCGCAAGCCAGCCATTCGCTTTGCGTCATGTTTCTTCACGACCTGCGCGAAATGGAAGCGCAGCTGCGCACTGAAAAGCTGGCTTCCATGGGCCGTATGTCGGCTGCCGTGGCCCACGAAATACGCAACCCGCTGGCCGCCATCACCCAGGCCAATGCGCTGCTGGCTGAAGACCTGGCGAGCCAGCCCGGTCCCCAACAGCTATGCCGGATCGTGGGGCAAAACGCCGACCGACTGGCCCGCATCGCCGAAGAAATCCTCAACCTGGCGCGCGTGCAACAGGGCGCAGAAACCCATCAGGGCCAGTCGCTGCCGCTGGACACCCTGCTGGCCCAAATCAGCCATGAATGGCGCACACAGGCCGCTCCGCCGCGCCAGCTTCTGCTGCGGCTCAATGCAACGGCCCGCCATATCCTGTTTGATGAAGAGCATCTGCGCCGCGTGCTGATCAACTTGCTGGACAATGCCCAGCGCCACCGCAGCCATGCCGGCAATGAAGCGGGCCTGCAGTTGATCAGCGGCCACGGGCCCTTGAACGGTCAGATCCAGGGTCTCGCACCGCAGGACGACACCTGCTGGTTCATGGTCTGGAGTGATGGCGCGCCGCTGGAGTCCAGCGTCGAGCGCCATCTGTTCGAGCCGTTCTTCTCCTCTCAAAGCCGCTCCAGCGGCCTCGGACTCTATATATGCCGCGAGCTGTGCCAGCGCTACGATGCCTCCATCAGCTATCAACGCCTGGCTCGCAGCACACCGCAAGGCGAGGTGAACGGCAATGCCTTTATCGTGACTCTGCGCAGCGGCCCTTCATCCCTCGCGAGCCACTCCCTGTTTGACTCGATCATGGTGTAAGCCCAGTGACATCATCGCCTCACTCATCCGCAGCGGCCAGCATTCTCGTGGTCGATGATGAACCGGATCTGCGCACGCTCTACGAGCTGACCTTGTTGCGGGAAGGCTACCGCGTGGAAACCGCGGGCTCGGTCCAGGAAGGCATGACTCAGTTGCAAGGCCGCAATTTCGATGTCTTGATTACCGATATGCGCCTGCCCGACGGGATCGGCATGGAGCTGCTGCTGCAGCTGCGCGATCAGTCGCGCAGCGAGCGCTGCATCGTCATGACGGCCTACGGCTCTGCCGAAAACGCCGTCGAGGCCCTGCGCGCGGGCGCGTTCGACTATCTGACCAAGCCCGTGGACCTGCGCCAGTTCCGTCAGGTCGTGGCTTCGGCCGTGCAAGGCATTGGCGCAGTGCCCAAGCCCGGCAACCCGCAGGCCAGCGACAGCTCGGCCGCCAGTGGCACTGGTGCGGGAACGCCAGCTGGCGCCCTGGAGGCTCTGGTTGGCAAATCTCAGGCCATGCAACTGGTCAAGCAGCGCATTGCCAAGGTCGCCAAAGGCATGGCTCCCGTGCTGATCCACGGTGAATCCGGCACGGGCAAGGAACTGGTGGCACGCGCCCTGCACGGCTGCAGCCAGCGGGCCGGCGGGCCCATGGTCGCAGTCAACTGCGGCGCCATCCCGGAAAGCCTGCTCGAAGCCGAGTTCTTCGGTGCCCGCAAGGGCTCCTACACCGGTGCCACGCAGGACAGGCCCGGCTACTTCCAGGCCGCGCAAGGCGGCACCTTGTTTCTCGATGAAATCGGCGACCTGCCCCTGGCCATGCAGGCCAAGCTGCTGCGCGCCATTCAGGAGCGCAAGATTCGTCCGCTGGGCAGCACCCAGGAAGAAGCCGTCGATGTGCGCATCGTCAGCGCCACCCACCGCGATCTGGTAGCGGAAGTGCAGGCAGGCAATTTCCGCCAGGACCTGTTCTACCGCCTCAATGTCATCGAAATCGAGCTGCCCGCGCTGCGCGAGCGCCGTGAAGACCTGGACCAGCTATGCCAGGCTTTGCTGCAAAAGCTGGCCCGCGAGTCCGGACTGGCTACGCCGGAGCTGGACGACATCAGCCTGAGCCAGATAGCCCGGCTTCCGCTGCCTGGCAATGTGCGCGAGCTGGAGAACGTGCTGCACCGCGCCATTGCACTGGGCGAGGAAGGCCCGCTACGTCTGCCCGAATCCGGCGTGCCGGCCGAGTGCGCTGGTGTGGCGGCAGCGGCTTCCTCGGGCGCTTGGGCATCGAGCGCACCGCCGCCGCAAGCTCAGCACGCAGGCAGTCCGGCCACGCTGCCGGAGGATCTGCAAGGCTGGCTTGATGAGCAGGAGCGCAGCATCCTGGTCAGAGCCCTGCAGGACAACGGCTTCAACCGCACAGCCACGGCGGCCAGACTGGGCATCAGCCTGCGCCAGATTCGCTACCGCATCGACCGTCTGGGCATAGACCTGCCGGCCGAAGGCAGCAAACACCAGAGCGACAATGTCTGATTCCACGCCTCTTTCCTCCTCCCTGGCCCAGCCCTGGCAGGCCGGCTGGTATGGTGCGGCGCGTCAGCTGAGATCTCCCAATTTCGGCCCTCGCCCCGCGGATGCGCAGATCGATCTCGTCGTCATCCACTCCATCAGCCTGCCTCCGGGCCAGTACGGCACAGGCGCGGTGCAGCAACTATTCACCAATCAGCTGGACTGGGACGCCCACCCCTATTACCAGGGCATTCGCGGCCTCGAAGTCTCGTCGCATTTCTTTATCACGCGCCAGGGCGAGATCTGGCAGTTCGTCAGTTGCGACGACCGCGCATGGCATGCCGGCGTGAGCCAGTGGCGCGGGCGCGAGCGCTGCAACGACGACTCCATCGGCATCGAACTCGAAGGCCTGGAAGGACTGAGCTTTGAAGCTCCGCAGTACCAGGCCCTGCAGCAGCTTTGCATGGCCATCGCGGCGCACTATCCGGTGCGCTACATTGCCGGGCACGAGCACATCGCACCCGGACGCAAGCAGGATCCCGGACCCGGTTTCGACTGGCAGCGGCTGCAGCAGCAGCTGGCCAGCGCAGATAGCACCCGAAGCTGGGAATTCCCTCCCAGTGCTGCAGCCTCAGGCGCAGCCTGAAATCTTCATAGCACCTACCGCCTTTCAGTACTCGATTTCATACATATTCGCAGCTGAAATCTTTTACTAGCAAGCGCTATGCGCTCCTCATTTTGAGAATCCCAAGCATCCATTGTTTCGGGGCTTCGAAACGGCATGTCAATGGCGCGCGCGCAACAACTGTCGCCTGCATCAAACACGCAAATTTTTTACATATTTCCGGCCCGATCTGCCGCCGCGCGCAACCGCGCCGCAGGCCTTTATTCATGCGGGATGAAGTCATTTTTGCGGCTGTCAAGCGGCGCTCGAAATGCCAGATTCAGTAGTTTCATCAGGTCGCTCGGATTTAAGCGCGATACACTACCGGTAGTGTTTTGAAGAGCCTCAGACCCCATATCTAGTGTTTACAAGTTGTGCACACCCTGTGCAAACCATGTGTAAACCGAGGCGCCGAATCGTGTTTTTGATGGCCTGCCCACAGTGCAGGCCTTTGTCTGCCTATCCACATACTGACTCAGAGGAACTTATGCAAGAAGCGTTGAACTCACTGCCTTCTGCCGCACCTGCCGGTGCAGCCAATTCTTCCTCCCCCAATGACAGCTATCAGATCATCCGCCGCAGCGGCGATGTGGTGGCTTTCGCGCCCCAGAAGATTGCCGTGGCCCTGACCAAGGCTTTCCTGGCTGTGCGCGGCGCACAGGGCGCGGCATCTGCCAGCGTGCGCGACACCGTCAACGAACTGACCGAAGGCGTGGTGCGCGCACTGGTGCGCTCGCGCCCCGATGGCGGCACCTTCCATATCGAAGATGTGCAGGACCAGGTCGAGCTGGGCCTGATGCGCGCCGGTCACCAGGACGTGGCCCGTGCCTATGTGCTGTACCGCGAGCGCCGCAACCAGGAACGTGCCGAGCAGAAGAAGGCCGCCGAAGTGGCCGCCGCTGCCGCCGCCAAGCCCGTGCTGCATGTGACCGACAACGGCCAGCGCGTGCCCCTGGACCAGGAACGCCTGGAGGCTCTGATCGTCGCTTCCTGCCGCAATCTGAATGCCGACATCCAGTCCGCGCCCATCGTGGCCGAGACCCTGCGCAATCTGTACGACGGCGTGCCTCTGGCCGAGGTCTACAAGGCGTCCATCCTGGCCGCCCGTACGCTGATCGAAAAAGACCCCGACTACACCTACGTCACCGCCCGCCTGCTGCTGCACACCATCGTGCGCGAAGTCATGGGCCGCGACGTGCAGCCCGCAGAAATGCAGACGGCCTATGCCGACTACTTCCCCGGCTTTGTGCAAAAGGGCGTGGACAACGAGCTGCTCAACCCCGAGCTGCTGAACTACGACCTGCCCCGTCTGGCCAAGGCTCTGAAGGCCGAGCGCGACGAGCAGTTCGACTACCTGGGTCTGCAGACCCTGTACGACCGCTACTTCCTGCACGTGCGCAAGACCCGCATCGAGCTGCCCCAGTCCTTCTTCATGCGCGTGGCCATGGGCCTGGCGCTGAACGAGCCCGACCGCAACGCCCGTGCCATCGAGTTCTACGAGCTGCTGTCGTCCTTCGACTTCATGTCGTCCACCCCGACGCTGTTCAACAGCGGCACGCTGCGCTCGCAGCTGTCGTCCTGCTACCTGACCACCGTGCCCGACGACCTGGACGGCATCTACGAATCCATCAAGGAAAACGCCCTGCTGTCCAAGTTTGCCGGCGGCCTGGGCAATGACTGGACCCGTGTGCGTGCCCTGGGCTCGCGCATCAAGGGCACCAACGGCGAATCGCAAGGCGTGGTTCCCTTCCTCAAGGTGGTCAACGACACGGCCGTGGCCGTGAACCAGGGCGGCAAGCGCAAGGGTGCGGTCTGCACCTATCTGGAATCCTGGCACCTGGACATCGAAGAGTTCCTGGAGCTGCGCAAGAACACCGGCGACGACCGCCGCCGCACCCACGACATGAACACGGCGAACTGGATTCCCGACCTGTTCATGAAGCGCGTGATGGAAAAAGGCCAGTGGACCCTGTTCTCGCCCGCCGACGCTCCCGATCTGCACGATCTGTACGGCGAAGCCTTCGAGAAGGCCTACACCGCCTATGAAGCCAAGACCGACAGCGGCGAACTCAAGCTGTTCAAACGCGTGCCTGCCGTGGATCTGTGGCGCAAGATGCTCTCGATGCTGTTCGAGACCGGCCATCCCTGGATCACCTTCAAGGACCCCTGCAACATCCGCTCGCCCCAGCAGCACGTGGGTGTGGTGCACTCGTCCAATCTGTGCACCGAGATCACGCTCAACACCAGCGACACCGAAACTGCGGTCTGCAACCTGGGTTCCGTGAACCTGGTCCAGCACATCAAGGACGGCAAGATCGACCACGACAAGCTGCGCAAGACCGTGAACACGGCCATGCGCATGCTGGACAACGTGATCGACATCAACTACTACGCCGTGCAAAAGGCCAAGGACTCCAATCTGCGCCACCGCCCCGTGGGCATGGGCCTGATGGGCTTCCAGGACGCGCTGTATGAAATGCGCACCGCCTACGCCAGCCAGGGCGCCGTCGAGTTCGCCGACGAGGCCATGGAAGCCATCTGCTACTACGCTTACTGGGCGTCGACCGAGCTGTCCAAGGAACGCGGCACCTACTCCACCTTCAAGGGCTCGCTGTGGGATCAGGGCATCCTGCCCCCCGACACCCTGAAGCTGCTGGAAAAGGCCCGCGGCGGCTATGTGGAAGTGGATCGCTCCGCCAAGCTGGACTGGGATGCACTGCGCGCCAAGATCGCCCAGGACGGCATGCGCAACTCCAACTGCGTGGCCATTGCGCCCACAGCCACCATCTCCAACATCGTGGGTGTGGATGCCTCGATCGAGCCTTCGTTCGGCAACCTGTCCGTGAAGTCCAATCTGTCTGGCGAATTCACCGTCATCAACCAGTACCTGGTGCGCGACCTCAAGCGCCTGGGCCTGTGGGACGACGTGATGGTCATGGACCTCAAGCATTTCGACGGCTCGCTGCGCGCCATCGACCGCGTGCCGCAAGAGATCAAGAACCTCTACGCCACCGCGTTCGAAGTCTCGCCCGAATGGCTAGTGGAAGCCGCCTCGCGCCGCCAGAAGTGGATCGACCAGGCCCAGAGCCTGAACATCTACATGGCCGGTGCATCGGGCAAGAAGCTGCACGACACCTACATGCTGGCCTGGCTGCGCGGTCTGAAGACCACCTACTACCTGCGCACCACCAGCGCGACCAATATCGAGAAGTCCACCGTGCAAAGCCGTGTGCTAAACGCCGTGTCCTCCGGTGCTCCTGCTGCTTCGGCTGCACCTGCGGCCAAGCCTGCGGTGAGCGCACTGGAAGCCGCTGCCGCCGCTGCCCGTGCCCAGGCACCCGCCACGGACATCAAGTTCTGCGCGATCGACGACCCAGGCTGCGAGGCCTGCCAGTAATTGACTGGCTCCCCCTGAGGCGCTTGGCCTAGGCGCCCCCCGCGCCTTCCCCCTCTCTGGCGCTGAGCGCCGGAGGGGGACGACACCCTCGGTGCGCGGCGGCGCTTCCTCGGTGTCTCTCGCTTTAGAGTGCGCCAGTATTTGAGTGGTGCCACTCCATCAATAAATGACTGAAAAGCTGGATGTCGATTGCATTGCACCCAGCCTTTTCCCCCTCAAGGAATAAATATGCTGAGCTTTGACGACGACACCTTTGCCTCTTCCGCCACCAGCGCAGAAGCCGGCGCGTCCACCAGCACCCACAAGCGTGTGAATGCCGCCGACAAGCGCATCATCAACGCCAAGACCGACGTGAACCAGCTGGTCCCCTTCAAATACAAGTGGGCCTGGGAAAAGTATCTGGCCACCTGCGCCAACCACTGGATGCCGCAGGAAGTGAACATGACGCGCGACATCGCTCTGTGGAAGGACCCCAATGGCCTGACCGAAGACGAGCGCCGCATCGTCAAGCGCAATCTGGGCTTCTTTGTGACGGCCGACTCGCTGGCTGCCAACAACATCGTGCTGGGCACCTACCGCCACATCACGGCGCCCGAGTGCCGCCAGTTCCTGCTGCGCCAGGCTTTCGAGGAAGCCATCCACACCCATGCCTACCAGTACATCGTGGAATCGCTGGGCCTGGATGAATCGGAAATCTTCAACGCCTACAACGAAGTCCAATCCATCCGCGACAAGGACGAGTTCCTGATCCCCTTCATCGAAGCGATCATGGACCCCAACTTCCACACCGGTACGCCCGAGACCGACCAGACTCTGCTGAAGTCGCTGATCGTTTTTGCCTGCCTGATGGAAGGTCTGTTCTTCTACGTGGGCTTCACGCAGATCCTGGCCCTGGGCCGCCAGAACAAGATGACGGGCGCCGCCGAGCAGTACCAGTACATCCTGCGCGACGAGTCCATGCACTGCAACTTCGGCATCGATCTGATCAACCAGCTCAAGCTCGAGAATCCCCATCTGTGGACGGCCGAGTTCAAGCAGGAAATCACGGAGCTGTTCCAGAAGGCCGTGGAGCTCGAATATCGCTACGCCGAAGACACCATGCCACGCGGCGTGCTGGGCATGAATGCATCCATGTTCAAGGGCTATCTGCGCTACATCGCCAACCGTCGCGCCACGCAGATCGGTCTGGAGGAACTGTTCCCCGGTGAAGAAAATCCCTTCCCCTGGATGAGCGAAATGATCGATTTGAAGAAAGAACGTAACTTCTTTGAGACACGAGTGATCGAGTATCAGACCGGAGGCGCACTTTCTTGGGATTAATTGCTTCTAAGCAGGCACAATGCGAGTCATGACTTGCTTCACTTCATTGCTACAAAAAACTGAGATTTTTGGCGTGAAGCAAATTTGTGTTCCTAGCGATGCGTAACTCCACATCGCTTTGAATCGTCCGGCACCGCAAGGAACCGGACGTCTTATGCAAATCAACGAAGGAGAAAATGATGGCAACTGCGAAGAAGACGGCCGCCAAGGCCACAACCGAGAAAAAGACACCTGCCAAGAAGGCGGCCGCGCCCAAGGCTGAAGCTGTGAAGAAGGCAGCTGCAACCAAGACCGCAGCCCCCAAGGCCGCTGCTCCTGCAAAGGCTGCACCCAAGAAGGCTGCTACCGCTGCCAAGGCTGCTGCTCCTGCAAAGGCTGCACCCAAGAAGGCTGCTACCGCTGCCAAGGCCGCTGCTCCTGCAAAGGCTGCACCCAAGAAGGCTGCAACCAAGACCGCAGCCCCCAAGGCTGCTGCTCCTGCAAAGGCTGCACCCAAGAAGACTGCAACCGCTGCCAAGGCTGCTGCTCCTGCAAAGGCTGCGCCCAAGAAGGCTGCAACCGCTGCCAAGGCTGCTGCTCCTGCAAAGGCTGCGCCCAAGAAGACTGCAACCGCTGCCAAGGCCGCTGCTCCTGCTAAGGCTGCACCCAAGAAGGCTGCAACCGCTGCCAAGGCTGCTGCTCCTGCAAAGGCTGCTCCCAAGAAGACTGCAGCCGCTGCCAAGGCCGCTGCTCCCGCAAAGGCTGCACCCAAGAAGGCTGCAACTGCTGCCAAGGCCGCTGCCCCAGCGAAGGCTGCCTCCAAGAAGGCTGCAACCGCTGCCAAGGCCGCTGCTCCAGCGAAGGCTGCCTCCAAGAAGGCTGCAACTGCTGCCAAGGCCGCTGCTCCAGCGAAGGCTGCCCCCAAGAAGGCTGCAACTGCTGCCAAGGCCGCTGCTCCCGCAAAGGCTGCCCCCAAGAAGGCTGCAACTGCTGCCAAGGCCGCTGCTCCCGCAAAGGCTGCCCCCAAGAAGGCTGCAACTGCTGCCAAGGCCGCTGCTCCAGCGAAGGCTGCCCCCAAGAAGGCTGCAACCGCTGCCAAGGTCGCTGCTCCAGCGAAGGCTGCCCCCAAGAAGGCCGCTGCTCCAGCGAAGGCTGCCCCCAAGAAGGCTGCAGCAGCCCCCGCTCCTGCCGCTGTAACCGAAACCGCTGCACCCGTGGCACAGACCCGCCTGGCACCTCAAGCCGCCTGGCCCTTCCCCACAGGTAACAAGCCCTGATCGGTTCGCTGACCTGCACGCCATAAAAAAGCCCGACCTCTCTTGCGAGAGTCGGGCTTTTTTACATGCCTGATATCAGTGCCCTCAGGGCACGGACACCCAATCAGGGCTGGAAGTCCAGCTGATAGTTCTGCGGGCCGCGATGCGCAACCTTGAGCGCCCCCATGCGATTTCCCAGTTCGGCGCAACGCACCAGGTCCCAACCACGCTCCAGACCAAACAGGAAGGCACCGCGCCAGGCATCGCCGCAACCCGTGGGATCGACCACGGCGGCGGGCTTCACCGGAGCAACCAATGTCTTTTCACCCTGCTGCCAGACTTCGCAGCCTTCGGCGCCCAGGGTCACAACCAGGCCGCGCACCTTGTGCGAGATCTCGTCAAAGTTCAGGCCCGTGCGCTCGCTGAGCATCTTGCCTTCATAGTCGTTCACTGCTACCCAGTCGGCCTGCTCGATAAAGGCCTTGAGCTCGTCGCCATTGAACATGGGCAGGCCCTGACCGGGATCGAACACAAAAGGAATGCCTGCAGCCTTGAACTGGGCGGCGTGCTCGATCATGGCTTGACGGCCATCGGGAGCAACAATGCCGATCTTGACATCGGCAGCCATGTCGGCGGTGATGCGGTTCTCGTGCGCCTGCATCATGGCGCCTGGGTGGAAAGCCGTGATCTGGTTGTTGTCATGGTCGGTCATGATCATGCACTGCGCCGTATGCGTGCTCTGCAGCTGACCCACATGACGGGTCTCAATGCCCAGCTCCTTGAAGCGCTGCACATAATCCGCACCGTCGCTGCCCACCATGGCCATGGGGTGCGCATCGCCGCCAAGCAGCTTCAGGCTATAGGCAATATTGCCGGCACAGCCACCAAAGTCGCGGCGCAGCGTGGGCACCAGAAACGATACATTCAGTATGTGCAGCTGGTCGGGAAGAATCTGGTCTACGAAACGACCTTCAAAGGTCATGATGTTGTCGAATGCCAGCGACCCGCAGATCAAAGCGGCCATGGTGCGTTCTCTTTCAGAAATGAATTAGGGATAAAAAACCAGCGCCCGGTAACCCGCCACTGCAGCGCCGAGATCCTGCACCTGCACAGGAACGTTCACGCTCCACTCCTGACGGGGATGCAGCTGCTCCGGGGCACCCAGCAGCCTCAGGTCGATCACACGGCGCAGCAAAGGCCTGTCCTGTGCATCGGTCAAGGTCAGCTCGGCCATGGGCATGGCCACTGGCACATCGGAGCGGTTCTCCAATGTCAGGCTCCACTGGTACTGATGGTCATCGGCAAGTTGCTTGAAGCCCGAGCCACTGATCACCACATCGGCAATCGCGCGGCGGGCCTGCAGCTCGCAA
Source organism: Comamonas sp. A23 (assembly GCF_004522605.1). Taxonomy (NCBI): domain Bacteria; kingdom Pseudomonadati; phylum Pseudomonadota; class Betaproteobacteria; order Burkholderiales; family Comamonadaceae; genus Comamonas; species Comamonas sp. A23. Next base: position 510,811 of record NZ_RSDT01000003.1, on the reverse strand, counting down.
CCCGCCAGGCTACAGGCCTTGGTCAGCACAGGGGCCAGCGCCGGATATTGCGCAGCCAGCACATCGCGTTGCAGCCAGGCATATTGCCCCACGACACCGGCTACGGCTACCAGCGAGCCCAGCACCAGCGCCACACGCATGCCTGCCGAGTGCCAGAACGCCTGCCGGCGGGCCTGACGCACAAAGCCAGGTTCATCGCCGGCAATGGCTGCGGCCTCATCCTGATCCGCATCCGTGACAGCCTGCGCCCGGTCCCTGGCGGGTTGTATAGCGCCGATATCGGCATGCAGCAGCGCCTCCTTCGAGACAGCTTCGGCCTGGGCCTCATCCTTGAGGTCCTGCGCGGCCTCGGCCATCAGGACCTCGCTCGGCGGCGACGGTACAAGCAGCTCCGGCTCGGTGGGAGCGGGAATATCACCAGACTCCAGCCCATACTCCGGCTCGCTCGCGTCCGGATGAGGATCATGCTGAGCAGCCGCTGCATCCTCTTCAGTCAGAGGGCGCGCCTGATCGACAAACGAGGGCTGTGCATCCGCCATCCCGGGCATGGACCCGGACGGCTCCGGTTCGGAAACCACATCGGCAGACTCTGCTGCCGGTGCGACTTCGGCGACCTGGGCAGCAGCCGGTGCCGCGTCCACCGAGTCCGATGCCAACTCCTGCAAGGCCTCAGCCTTCTGCGTATCGGGGGCGGGAGCATCCGCGGCATCCTGCTGAGGCCAAACCGGCGTCCGCTGCTCTCCGGCTTCCGTCGGCTGCACCTCCTGCACGGCAGGCCTCTGCGGCGCATCAGCAGCTTCCGGCTGCAGCAGCTCGTCGGGCACGGACTGCAACTCCTGCGAGGCATCAAAGACGCTTTGGCACATCCCGCAGCGCACCCAGCCCTGCGAGATGCGCAGTTGGTCGGCGACCACTTTGAAGCGGGTTCCACAGGAGGGGCAACGGGTGACTTGGCTCATCAGGGTTCAATTGTAGGCAGCAACAACCCGCACACCTGCTGGCTGCGGGTTTGCGTCGCAATCAGGCTGCTCGCTGTGCAGTCATGAGAATCCAGCCGTCTTCGCTGTCGGCCACCTCCAGCTTGAGATAAGGCGCATAGGCCTCTTTCAGCTCGTCGGCCTGGCGTTCCAGAATGCCCGCCAACACCAGATTGCCGCCAGCTTGCACACGACCGCACAGCAGCGGTGCCAGCACCTTGAGCGGCGTAGCCAGAATATTGGCCAGCACGGTCTGGTACTCGCCGCCAGCCGCATCTGGCAGGCCTGCCCTGACTTCCACATGGTTGGCACTGGTGTTGTAGTTGGTCGATTCCACGGCCGCGGGATCGATGTCCACCGCATCCACATCGGTCGCGCCGAACTTGGCTGCACCAATGGCCAAAATGCCCGAGCCACAGCCATAGTCCAGCGTGCGTCCCAGGGTACCCTTGGGCTGGCGTGCAATCCAGCGCAGACACATGCGGGTAGTGGGATGGGTGCCGGTACCGAAAGCCAGACCAGGGTCCAGACGGATGCTGACCTTGGCCTGCTCGGGCAGTTCATGCCAGGTGGGCACGATCCAGAACTCGGGCGTGATATCCACGGGCTCGAACTGCGACTGCGTCAGGCGCACCCAGTCCTGCTCGGGAACGGGCTTGAGGGCCAGAATCTTGCAGCCTTCAAAAAAGTCCTGAGGCAGCAGCAGATCACGCGCCTCGGTGGCCGCGGCTTCGTCGGGATAGAGGGCGATCACGCGGCTGCGATTCCAGCCCTCCTTCGGTGCGGGCATGCCAGGCTCGCCGAACAGTGCCTGCTCGGCTTCGGTCTGCGCATCGGCATCTTCGACGGATACGCTCAATGCATCGAGTGCATCCAGCGCTTCACTAATGGTTTCGACCCGATCTTCGGGGCACAGCAGGCTCAGCTCGAACATGGCCATCCTTTCTAGCAACTGCGTCATCCATGCCAGCTCGGGCCTGGTGGAGAGAACGCACTTGTACTTTCCTGAAAAACGAAAATGCTGGCCTCCGTTGCCAGAGGCCAGCATGGGAACTCAGAGCAGCAAGGCTCCTGATCTCATCGCTTGTTGGGCGTGCGATGCGTCAGCCACTCTTCCAGATAGTGGATGTTGGTGCCGCCTTCCATGAACTTGGAGTCGACCATCAGATCCTGGTGCAGCGGAATATTGGTTTTGATGCCTTCCACCACGGTCTCCAGCAAGGCCGTGCGCATGCGGGCCATGGCCTGCTCGCGGGTATCGCCATAGGCAATGATCTTGCCGATCATGGAGTCGTAGTTGGGCGGCACGAAGTAATTGTTGTACACATGGGTGTCAACACGTACGCCAGGACCGCCGGGAGCATGCCACATGGAGATGCGGCCGGGCGAAGGGATGAACTTGTACGGATCTTCGGCGTTCACACGGCACTCGATGGCGTGCCCCTTGAACTCGACCTGGCGCTGGGTGAAAGGCAGCTTCTCGCCGGCAGCGATCATGATCTGGGTGCGCACGATGTCGATGCCCGTGATCAGCTCGGTGATGGGGTGCTCCACCTGCACGCGGGTGTTCATCTCGATGAAGTAGAACTCGCCGTTCTCGTACAGGAACTCGAAAGTACCCGCACCGCGATAGCCGATCTTCTTGCAGGCCGCAGCGCAGCGCTCGCCGATCTTCTCGATCAGACGACGGGGAATGCCGGGAGCCGGAGCCTCCTCGATCACCTTCTGGTGGCGACGCTGCATGGAGCAATCGCGCTCGCCCAGATACACGGCGTTCTTGTGCGTATCGGCCAGCACCTGGATCTCCACGTGACGCGGATTCTGCAGGTACTTTTCCATGTAGACGGCAGGATTGCCGAAAGCAGCGCCGGCTTCGGCCTTGGTCATCTGCACGGCATTGATCAGCGCAGCTTCGGTGTGCACCACACGCATGCCGCGACCGCCGCCGCCGCCCGAGGCCTTGATGATCACGGGATAGCCGATGGTCTTTGCAATGCGCTTGATGAGTGCGGGATCATCGGGCAGTTCGCCGTCCGAGCCGGGCACGCAAGGCACACCGGCCTTGATCATGGCTTGCTTGGCCGAAACCTTGTCACCCATGGTGCGGATGTTCTCGGGGGTCGGGCCGATAAAGGTGAAGCCGCTCTTTTCCACTCGCTCGGCAAAGTCGGCGTTCTCGGACAGGAAACCGTAACCGGGATGGATGGCTTCTGCATCGGTCACCTCGGCAGCCGAGATGATGGCCGGCATATTGAGGTAGGACAGCGGAGAAGGAGCCGGGCCGATACAGACGGCCTCATCGGCCAGCTTGACGTACTTGGCATCACGATCGGCTTCGGAGTACACCATCACCGCCTTGATACCCAGCTCACGGCAAGCGCGCTGGATGCGCAGGGCGATCTCGCCCCGATTGGCAACCAAAATTTTCTTAAACATGAAGTTCCTCGCAGCTTGGTGCCTGTGCCGCGGCACAGACTACTGCCAATGACTCAGTCGCGCAGCCAGTGGCTAGCGCACCTCGGCGCTGCCATGCGAACTGCACGCAACGCCTCATGATCTATCACTCGATCACGAACAGAGGCTGGCCGTATTCCACAGCCTGGCCGTTTTCACCCAGAACGCGAACAATGGTGCCGGTCTTGTCGGCTTCGATTTCGTTGAGGATCTTCATGGCTTCAACGATGCAGATGGTTTCGCCTTCCTTGACCTGGCTTCCCACATCCACAAAGGGCTTGGCGCCGGGGCTGGAGGCACGGTAGAAGGTACCGACCATGGGCGACTTGACCACATGGCCTTCAGCAGCAGCAGGTGCTGCGGCCGCCACGGGAGCAGCGGCAACGGGAGCTGCCGCCAAGGGGGCAGCCATCACAGGAGCGGCTTGCACGGGGGCAGCAACGTATTGGTGAACCACACCTTCGCTCTTGACGATACGGACCTTGCCCTCTGCTTCGGTGATCTCCAGTTCCGACACATTCGATTCGGACACCAGATCAATAAGGGTCTTGAGTTTTCGCAAATCCATGGGAGCTCCAGCGACGTATTTCTAAACAGGGCGCGAATTTACCTCAAATTCGGCCTTCTGCGTGCATTGGCAGATATTTTTCACTAACGTCGCCATGGAATTTAGTTACCTACACTTTTCTGACGACAAGAGCAATGTTCATTCGCTCTATTTGCTCCAATCTGTCAGATCTTCGCTGGAAAGCTCGCCTATTTTACGTTGCCGCACTTGCCCCTTGGCATCAAACAGAACCGTGAATGGCAGGCCTCCCTGCAAGTTACCCAGACTTCTGCTCAGTCCCAATCCCCCTTGCATGGCGATGGCTACGGGAAATTGCACAGGCTGACGCTGCAAAAAACGCAGCACGGCTTCGGATTTGTCGACCGCGAGACCAACGACCTGAATACCTTTTGCCCCCTGCTGCGCCGCAAATTCGCTGAGCATCGGCAGCTCCTTGACACAGGGCGGGCACCAAGTGGCCCAGAAGTTGACCAGCAAGGGCCGCCCCTGGAAGCCTGCCATGACAAAAGGCTTGCCATCGGGCGTTTCAAAGGTCTGACCCCACAGTTGCGCCTCGATGCCAGGGCCCATGGCCTGAGGCTGGCTGCGCCACCAGGCCACGCCGGCGCCGCCCCCGGCCGCCACTGCGGCCACTGCGCCGGTCAGCCACAGACGGCGCGAGCCATTGGTCGACTTGTTCTCAGAGGTGTTTTCACTCATCGCAGCTCTCCTGCAGCAGCTTGCGCAAGGCCTTGGCATCACCACGCGGGCTGCGGCCATGACTGTCGGGCTTCATGGCACCGCGCATATCATCATGGTCGTAGACCAGCAGATGCACGCCCACGGTTTCATTGATCGGCTTGCACAGTGCATGAATGGAAAGTGCCTCGACCGGCTTGCCCTGAAAGCCTGTGACCGTGCTCGGCTCGTATTGCACATGGTTGTTGATGAGCGCTATTTCGGCAGACTTGGGATCATCGCAGAACAGTTGCAGATAGATATCCGACAGCCGCGTGGCCGTGCCGCGCCAGACTGCTCCGGCCAGATGCGGGCGAAATTCCTGCAGCCTGTCCATCCAGACCAGGGCCAGCTCGCGCAGTGCCTGCAACTCCTGCGGCTGGGTGTCGCCGCAGAACAGCTCTATATATTCACGCACCGCTTCTTCAAGCTGGTCGTTGTCGGGCAGCGCCGTGCGGCCGGGCAGGCCGAGCTGACGCACGGCCCGTTGCTTGGCCGGACCCCATTCGAGGCCTTCCTCCACCACCAGGCGGGCCGCTGTCTGAGCGATTTCAGCAGTCACGTTATCCAAACTCATAGCGCTATTTCATCACGCCCGCCGCAGCAGACGCGGCAGGTCATGTCGCATTGTGACCCAGATGAATGACCGCACTTTGACCTGGCCCGTACAGACCAAGGTTTTGATAGCTGCTAGCGACCGCTTTGTATCGAACCGAAAGTAAAAACACATTTAAATCCATATGGGCCATGCGCAACCAGCTATCAATTTGGTAAGAAAGGTTACCGTCAGCGCTCAGGCAGGCCATGGCTTGCCTCCAGGTCATGCAGGCAAACGTAGAATCCCCGGCCATGCACATACATATTCTGGGCATTTGCGGCACCTTCATGGGGGGCCTGGCCGCCTTGGCACGAGAAGCCGGTCACAGGGTGACGGGCTGCGATTCCGGTGTTTACCCGCCGATGAGCGATCAGCTGCGCCAGTTGGGCATCGAGCTGATCGAGGGCTATGGCGCCGACCAGATTGCGCTCAAGCCCGATATGTATGTGGTCGGCAACGTCGTCAGCCGCAAACGTCTGCCCGACGGGTCGCCCAAATTCCCGCTGATGGAAGCGATTCTGGACACCGGCGCCGCCTATACCAGCGGCCCGCAATGGCTGGCCGAGCATGTGCTGCGCGGTCGCCATGTGCTGGCCGTGGCCGGCACCCACGGCAAGACCACCACCACCTCCATGCTGACCTGGGTGCTTGAGTGCGCAGGTCTGCAACCCGGTTTCCTGGTCGGCGGCGTACCACTGGACTTTGGCGTCTCCGCCCGCCTCGGTGCGGCCCAGCGCCCCGCCGCTGGTCCTGGCCCCGTCGGTGACGAACCCGTGTTTGTGATCGAGGCCGATGAGTACGACACCGCCTTCTTCGACAAGCGCAGCAAGTTTGTGCACTACCGCCCGCGCACGGCCGTGCTCAACAACCTGGAATTCGATCACGCCGACATCTTTGACGATCTGGCAGCCATCGAGCGCCAGTTCCACCACCTGATACGCACCGTACCGTCGACCGGTCGTGTGGTGAGCAACGGCCTGGAAGAGAGCCTGACCCGCGTGCTGGCCCAGGGCTGCTGGAGCGAAGTGCGGAGCTTCGGCTCGGCGGTCAGTGATTTCAGCGCCGATGGCGATCCCAGCGACTTTGCCGTGCTGCACCGCGGCAAAAAGGTGGCGCAACTGCGCTGGAGCCTGACCGGCGTGCACAACCAGCTCAATGCACTGGCCGCCATCGCTGCCGCCGACCATCTGGGCGTTAGTGCCGAGGTGGCTTGCGAATCCCTGTCGCGCTTTCAGAACGTCAAGCGTCGCATGGAACTGCGCGGCACGGTCAACGGCATCGAGGTCTATGACGACTTCGCCCACCACCCTACAGCCATCCGCACCACCCTGGACGGCCTGCGCCGCAAGCTCGGGGCAGAGGCCCGCATCCTGGCAGTGTTCGAGCCTCGCAGCAACACCATGAAGCTGGGCACCATGAAGAGCCAGTTGCCCTGGTCGCTGGAAAGCGCCGATCTGGTCTTCTGCCACACTGCAGGTCTGGACTGGGATGCCGCCGAAGCCCTGGAATCCATGGGCGTAGGCCCCGGCCAGCGCGCTCAGGTAGCAGGTGATATCGAGACCCTGATAGCGCAGATCAGCGCCGTCGTCCGCCCCGGCGACCATATCGTCTGCATGAGCAACGGCGGCTTTGGCGGCATCCACGCCAAGCTGTTGCAAGCGCTGAAATAAGCCCCGATAAAAGCAAATGCCCGCTCTACGCGGGCATTTTCATCAGCAACCTTCAAAACTGGCATGCCTTGACACGGAGACAGCAAGCAAGAGCCGTCTCGCAGCGAGGCTGTCGCCCCCTCCGCGAAGCAGAGAGGGGGAAGCCGCAAAGCGGCTCAGGGGTATCAATAACTTATCGACATCGCAGGCACATCCACCCGGATCAAGGGCTTGGACAACACTGCATGCGCTGCCAGGGCATAGCTGTTGCGCCAGTCTTCGTTGTCAAACAGCTCGGGGCGATTGCGCGCCTCACGCGCCACCACCACCAGCTTGTCAGCCAGCAACACCTTGCCAGTAGCCCGCAAAGGCTCGCACTCGAGCGAGACAAACTGCTGATCCAGCCAGCGTCGGCCTTCGTCCGAACTGATAGGGGACAGCGACTGGGTATCGACCCGGTATTCACGGTCGCCATCCAAAACCACGATTACTTCACTACGCATAAATCTCCTCTGACCTGGTGACTCTTGCACCATTCGTTGTCGTGGCCACAGCTTAATAGTGACCGCGGTGCTGAAGACGCTGCAAGCTGACGGCTTGCAAACAGCTGCGGCAACCAATGCATGGCCTGAAAGACTTGCATCAAGCATCACAGTGGTTACAGGAACATGGCATGCAAAGCAATGAAAAATCTTTAAATTTCATAGCATTGCTCGCATGCTTGGCAAGAATATAAGGGCAAAACTGTCTTTTTCAAGTGTCATTACGGACTCGTAACCCGCCAGTTATCTCCATCCAGGCTCCTGCCTTGAAAATGTGATGAGAGGACTTACATACTGCATAAATCTTTGACGAACACCAGTTTGCAGGCCTTGCAACGCCTTCAGGAACCATCACCATGACCGCTGAGAACATCCACCAAGAAATACGCGAGCATCTGCTGCAGCTGGAAGCCGAACTTCAAGTCCAGAAACTCTGGTCAGCCGTTGCTCCGGACCCCAAGGCACTGGAATCCACCACGCCTTTCATGTACGACACGCTCAAGCTGCACGAGTGGCTGCAATGGGTATTCATCCCGCGCCTGCGCGCCGTGATCGATGCCAAGGGCAACCTCCCCCACCAAAGCCATGTCTATCCGCTGGCCGACCACGAGTGGCAGCAGCGCACCGACTTTGACAAGCAACAGCTGCTGCGCCTGCTCAACCGCATCGATGCCACCCTCAATGGATGCGAAATGACTCCGGCATCAACGCCGGACACCAAACACTGATCGAGCAGGCAAGCAGCCCCATTCCCATATAGAAAAACAAACAGGCCACAGGAAATACTCCCTGTGGCCTGTTTCGTTCACGCCCGCTTTATCGATCAGGCGAGCACTTCTGCTTCCTGCTTGCTGGCGAGCGCAGCAGCGCGGCGCTGGCTCACGGCCTGCGACAGCTCTTGCAGCGTTGCCAGCGAATCATCCCAGCCCAGGCAGGCATCGGTAATGCTCTGGCCGTAGGTCAGATCGCAGACTTCGTCCTTGCCGGGCGTGAACTTCTGCGCACCGCCGACCAGATGGCCTTCGATCATCACGCCGAACACGCTGCTGGAGCCTCCGGCGATCTGAGCCGCGATATCACGGGCCACATCCTTCTGGCGCTCATGCTGCTTGTTGCTGTTGGCGTGGCTGCAGTCCACCATCAGCGAAGGTGTGAGGCCCGCTGTCTCCAGATCCCTGCAGGCGGCCGCCACATGCTCGGCATCGTAGTTGGGCGTCTTGCCACCGCGCAGAATCACGTGACAGTCCTGATTGCCGCCCGTATGCACGATGGCGACCTGGCCGTTCTTGTGCACCGACAGGAAATGGTGGCCTCGGCTGGCCGACTGAATCGCGTCGGTGGCAATACGGATATTGCCGTCCGTGCCGTTCTTGAAGCCAATCGGCGCCGAGATGCCCGAAGCCAGTTCGCGATGCACCTGGCTTTCCGTGGTGCGGGCACCGATGGCGCCCCAGCTGATCAGATCGCCGATGTACTGGGGCGAGATCACGTCCAGAAACTCGCTGGCCGCTGGCACACCCAGGCGGTTGATGTCGATCAGGAGCTGGCGCGCAATGCGCAGGCCTTCGTCGATGCGATAGCTCTGATCCAGGTAGGGATCGTTGATCAGCCCCTTCCAGCCCACGGTGGTGCGGGGTTTTTCGAAATAGACGCGCATCACCACTTCCAGCGTGTCCTTGTACTGCTCACGCACCACGGCCAGACGGCGGGCGTAGTCCAGGGCAGCAGCCGGATCGTGAATGGAGCAAGGGCCGACGATGACCAGGAGACGGTCGTCCTGCGCACGCATGATGTTGTGGATGCTGCGGCGGGTGTCGCTGATCAGCGTCTCCACGGCAGTGCCGCGAATGGGGAAGAAGCGAATGAGGTGCTCTGGAGGGGGTAACACTGTGATTTCCTTGATACGTGCGTCGTCGGTCTGGCCTGTCTTGGGAGAGCCGGCGCGATACCAGGAATCGGTGGCGGAAGTGTTCAGAGCAGTCATGGCAATCTTTCGTGAGGTGTTTGATCGTTGAAAACCGGGGGTGCTGAAACGTAGGGGTGAAAAAAAACCGCCGGGCTTTGCAGCTTCGGCGGTTCTTTGGGAGGTGTTTGCAGGATGCGCGCGTTTACCTCTCAGCCGCCGGGGGCGAGAACCAAAAGTAAAAGAAATAAGCGCGTTGCGTTTGCATGTCTTTCAATGTAGCACAGCTCTTTTGCATTGCAACATCAGCAGCTCGCACCGCTGTTCTGTCAAAAACAGGTTCCCCCTCTGAAATGGCGCATTTTCAAAATTTATTCATGCGCAATATTTTTGCGTTTTTTCATATTTTTCAGAATTTTATTGATAGAAAATTCTACCAAACCAGAATCAGTGCAATTTTCCAGCGAATCGGCAATATTCATGGCAAGACCTCGAAACGCCATGAAAAAACCCTGCTGCCTGGCGATCTACAGCGGTTTGCCACACGCTTTTTTGCCGTAAACGGCCTGTGGCGAACGGTCTGCAACACACTGAAATGAAAAACCCCCGCTCTGCCATGCAAAGCGGGGGTTGGTGCTCGCGACGGGCAAAGCCGTCATGAAACCTCTATCAGGCCGTGCCGCCGACTGTCAGGCCGTCAATGCGCAGCGTAGGCTGGCCCACGCCCACAGGCACGCTCTGGCCTTCCTTGCCGCAGGTGCCCACACCCGAGTCCAGGCGCATGTCGTTACCTATCATGCTGATGTGCTTGAGCGACTCCGGGCCGCTGCCGATGATGGTCGCTCCCTTGACGGGGTACTGGATCTTGCCGTTTTCCACCCAGTAGGCTTCGCTGGCAGAGAACACGAACTTGCCGCTGGTGATGTCCACCTGACCGCCACCGAAGTTGGTGGCGTACAGGCCCTTCTTGATGGAGCCAATGATCTCCTGCGGATCCTTGTCGCCACCCAGCATATAGGTGTTGGTCATGCGCGGCATGGGGATGTGGGCGTAGCTTTCGCGACGGCCATTGCCCGTGGGCTTGACGCCCATCAGGCGTGCATTCATCGAGTCCTGGATATAGCCCTTGAGAATGCCGTCCTCGATCAGCACATTGCTCTGGCTGACATGGCCCTCGTCGTCCACGTTCAGAGAGCCACGGCGATCGGCAATCGTGCCGTCGTCCAGCACGGTCACGCCCTTGGCGGCCACGCGCTGACCGATGCGGCCGCTGAAGGCGCTGGAGCCCTTGCGGTTGAAGTCGCCTTCCAGGCCGTGGCCCACGGCCTCGTGGAACAGCACGCCGGGCCAGCCCGAGCCCAGCACCACCGTCATCACACCGGCCGGTGCGGGACGCGATTCGAGGTTGACCAGGGCCGCATGCACGGCCTCGTCCACATACTGGCTGATCTGCTCGTCGCTGAAATAGGCCAGACCGAAGCGACCGCCACCACCGGAGGAGCCCACCTCGCGACGGCCCTTTTGCTCGGCGATCACCGTCACCGACAGGCGCACCAGCGGGCGCACGTCAGCGGCCAGCGTGCCGTCCGCACGCGCCACCAGAACCACATCATATTCACTGGCAAGACCGGCCATGACCTGCACCACGCGCGGGTCCTTGGCGCGGGCCAGCTTTTCCACCTTGCCCAGCAACTCGACCTTGGCCGTGCTGTCCAGCGTGCTGATGGGGTCCAGCTCAGGATAAAGCGAGCGGCTTTGCGCAATCTTCTGCGCACCCGCCTTGACGCGGCGCGTCTGGGTTGCGCTGGAGATGGAGCGCACGGTACGTGCGGCATCCAGCAGCGAGGCTTCGGAAATGTCGTCGGAATAGGCAAAAGCCGTCTTCTCGCCGCTGACCGCCCGAACGCCTACTCCCTGATCGATGGAAAAGGAGCCGGTCTTGACAATGCCTTCCTCCAGACTCCAGCCTTCCGCGCGGGTGTACTGGAAGTAGAGATCGGCGTCATCCACCTGGTGCGAGCGAATTTCGGCAAGCGCACGCGCAAGATGGGTTTCGTCCAGGCCGAAGGGCTCAAGCAGCAACTGACGGGCCGTGGCCAAGCGTTCGATGGTGGGTTCGCGGGAAATCATGAGAGCATTGTAGAGATAGCTGCAAGCCCTGACTTGTCTCGGGCTGCGCATAAAAAAGAGCGGAATGCTGCCCCACCAGGCTGAACAACATTCCGCTCCATTCACTTAGCTTCGCACTTGCCGGGTTCCGCCCTGCCCGCTTTGCATTGCAGAACCCCACCTGGGTCTTTGCCGCTCCCGCTTGATCGGTCTTCTGACCCCCCAGAACCGTTTGTAAACGCTGTTTACAGTCGAAGCAAGACCCTGGACGGAACTACTGACATTTTTCAACGATCTAAGCCCGCCGCCCCAGCACGCAATTTCACACAAAACCATTACTCAAGGCTTGCAAAACATAGGATGGAAGCTCTCCTTTCAAGAGCATCCAATCCCTATCACGGGTCTTCACGCATGGGGAATATGCCCATCACCGCCGGGTAGTTGCCGCTGCGCCCGCGACACCGACATCAGCACGCCCAGCGCCAGGCCCAGCGTGACCATGGCCGTGCCGCCATAGCTGATGAAAGGCAGGGGCACGCCCACCACCGGCAAAATGCCGCTGACCATGCCCATGTTCACGAACGCATAGGTGAAGAAGATCATGGCCACGGCAGCTGCCATCAGCCGGCCGAACAGCGAGTTGGCATTCATGGAAATGGCCAGCCCGCGCCAGACCAGCAGCAGAAAGCCGACGATGATGAAGAGATTGCCTATGAGGCCGAATTCTTCGGAATAGGCGGCAAAGATGAAGTCGGTGGTGCGCTCTGGAATGAATTCCAGGTGGGTCTGCGTGCCAGCCATGAAACCCTTGCCCCAGACACCGCCCGAACCGATGGCAATCATGCCCTGAATGATGTGAAAGCCCTTGCCCAGCGGGTCGCGCGTGGGGTCCAGCAAGGTACAGACGCGTGTCCGCTGATAGTCATGCAGAAAATACCAGCTCACGCCATCGGCGCAGAGCTGGGGTTCAAACCAGACGATGAGGAAAATGCCGACCAGGGCCAGCAGCACGGGCGGCACGATGAGTTTCCAGGGCAGGCCGGCAAAAAAGATCACGGACAGGCCGGCAGCCATCACCAGCAGCGAGGTGCCCAGGTCTGGCTGCTTCATGATCAGGCCCACGGGCACCATCAGCAGCACAAAGGCGATGACAAAGTCCGATGCGCGCAGATTGCCCTCGCGGCGCTGGAACCACCAGGCCAGCATCAGCGGCGTGGCGATCTTCAAAAGCTCGGAGGGCTGAATCACCACTCCCACATTCACCCAGCGCGTGGCCCCCTTCTTGGTGATGCCGAACAGCGCCACCGCCACCAGCAACACCACGCCCAGGGTGTAGAGCGGCACGGCCACCTTCATCAATTGCTGGGGGGATATCTGGGCCAGCACGAACAGCAGACCCGCCGCAATCAGCATATTGCGGCCGTGGTCCACAAAGCGCGTACCGTGATCGAAACCCGCCGAGTACATGGCCAGCAGCCCCGCACCCGCCAACATGGCGATAAAGAGAAGCAGCAGGAAATCAAAGCCGCGAAACAGCGGAACAATGCGTTGCAGCAGCGAGGGCTTATCGAATTCGATGGCGGACATGGGCCGCAATTATCGTGGGAGCCGACTGCCGTGCAGCTTGCAGGGTTGAGCTTTGCTGACGACTCAAGTCGGCCCACGCTCATTCCTCCCGCCATAGGCCTTCTCCCCTGATAGTCTTGGGGCAGACAGTCCACAATGACCGGGACAGAAGTGTTTTTTACCAGAGGAGATTGCCGCTATGACGACCACCCACCTGCTGTATCTGCATGGCTTTCGCTCCTCCCCTCAGTCCAACAAGGCACGCATCATGGCGGACTATGTGGGCGCCAGGCATTCCAAGGTACGCTGGTGGTGCCCGCAGTTGCCGCCCTCGCCGCGCGAAGCGGCGGCTGTGATCGCCGAGGGCATCGCCAACTGGCCACGCCAGAACATGGCCGTCATGGGCTCGTCGCTGGGCGGCTATTACGCCAGCTGGGTGGCCCAGCTGGCGCGCTGCAAGAGCGTGATGATCAACCCCGCCGTCAACCCGGCCCGCGACCTGGAAAAATACATTGGCGAGCAGTCCAGCTGGCATGACCCCGAGGAAACCTTCTTCTTTCGCCCCGAATACATTGAGGAATTGCGCCAGCTTGACACCCGCACCATGACGCCGGCAGCACCCGAGATGGTGTTGATCGCCCAGGGCGACGAGGTGCTGGACTGGAACGAGATGAGCGAGCGCTACCCTCACGCACTTCAATTGGTGCAAGAAGGCGGCGACCACGCCCTGAGCAACTTTGCCGAGTATCTGGACCGGATCGACGAATTTCTGGCCTTGGCCTGATGCCCCCGGCGACTCCAGGCGCCACCCCAGGAAACGGCTGTATTGCTGCAACGCGCCCCCCTGTGCACGGCCCTGACCGCGCGGGGGCCGCGTCTGATATTGACCGACCTCAAGCATGAACTGAATCACTTCTGAGCGCCGAATGTTCGGCTCGTGGGAAAATGCGCGGTTATGCACGCACTGTTTGAAGAAGCCGGCAAATTTCTGGCCGGGCGCATCCTCTCCGAAGCCGAATCCTCTGCCCAAGTCGAGCTGGACTCGGGCAAGCGGGTCAAGGTCAAGGCCGCCAATATCCTGCTCAAGTTCGAGAAGCCGGCTCCTGCCGAGTTGGTCGCCCAGGGCCAGGCCCAGGCCGCCGAGATCGACCTGGATCTGGCCTGGGAATTTGCGCCCGAGGAAGAGTTCGGCTTTGCCGACCTGGCGCGTGACTATTTTTCCGAATCCGCGACGCTGGCCCAGCAGGCCGGTGCGCTGTTCTGCCTGTACGACGCACCGCATTATTTCCGTCGTGCGGGCAAGGGCCGCTTCAAGAAGGCTCCTGCAGAAATCCTGCAGCAAGCCCTTGCCGCCATCGAGAAGAAAAAGCAGATTCAGGCACAGATCGACGCCTGGGCCGAGGAACTGGGCCGCGGCGAGTGCCCGCAGGCAATCCGCGAACAGCTCTACAAGATTCTGTTCAAGCCCGACAAGAACGCAGCCGAATACAAGGCCGTGGTCGATGCCAGCCGCGCCACCAAGCTGGCCCCGCTGGAGCTGCTGCACCGCGCCGGCGCCATCGACTCTTCCTACCAGTTTCACTGGAAGCGCTTCCTGTTCGACAACTTCCCCAAGGGCACGGGCTTCCCCTCCGTGCAGGCCCCCCAGCCACCGGCCGACCTGCCCGTGGCCGATGTAAAGGCTTTTTCCATCGACGACTCGGCCACCACCGAAATCGACGATGCACTGTCCGTCAGGGGCCTGGGCACGGGCACCGTCACCGTGGGCATCCACATTGCCGCCCCCGGTCTGGCCATCACGCCCGGCGGCGAGCTGGACAAGCTGGGCCGCGCCCGCCTGTCCACCGTCTACATGCCCGGCTACAAGATCACCATGCTGCCCGACGACGTGGTGCATATCTACACGCTGGACGAAGGCCGCTCCAACCCCGCGGTCTCGCTGTATGTGCAGATCAACGAAGAGACGCTGGAGACCATCTCCAGCGAAACCCGTCTCGAGCGCGTGCCCGTGGAAGTCAACTTCCGCTACGACAAGCTAGATCACATCGTCACCGAGGAATGGCTGACCGACTCCTCAATCGAGGTTGAAAATACGCCTGATTCGTTGCTGGGAAAGCGCAAGGAGCTCACCTTTTTGCAGCGCTGGTCCAAGTTCCTCAAGGCCAATCGCGAAGTGGTGCGCGGCAAGCCCGAGAACTTCAACCGCCCGGACTACAACTTCCGTCTCGTCGGCAACGACGGCGCCGAGCCCAATGGCAGCGAGCAGGTGCAGATCACCGTGCGCAAGCGCGGCGCGCCGCTGGACCTGATCGTGGCCGAGGCCGCCATCGTGGCCAACAGCACCTGGGGCCTGATGCTGGCCGAGCACGGTGTGCCCGGCATCTACCGCAGCCAGGCCAGCCTGGCACCCGGCGTCAAGGTACGCATGAGCACCAAGGCCTTGCCCCATGCCGGCATAGGCGTGAAAGCCTACTCCTGGGCCACCTCCCCGCTGCGCCGCTATGTGGATCTGGTCAATCAGTGGCAGATCATTGCCTGCGCCCGCCATGGCAAGACGGCTGCCCTGGCAGCGCCCTTCAAGCCCAAGGATGCCGAGCTGTTCGGCATCATCAGCAGCTTTGACGGCGCCTACAGCGCCTACAACGGCTATCAGGCCGGCATGGAGCGCTTCTGGACGCTCAAGTATCTGGAGCAGAACGGCATCAGCGAACTGACGGCCAGCGTGTTCAAGGAAGGGCCCAACGGCTCCTTCCTGGTGCGCGCCGACAATCTGCCGCTGGTACTGCCCGTACTGGGTGCGCAGAACCTGCCGCGCGGCGCCCATGTGCGTGTCAAGCTCGGCGAGATCGACGAGATATCGCTGGACATCTCGGGCACGCTGATCGAACGCCTGGATGCAGGAGCCGAGGCCGAAAGCGAAGGTGAGGACAGCGGCGAGGACGATGACGACGCCGTGGCCGGCCCCATCTCCATTGCGGTGGACATGAACGACGCCGATCCCGCTGCAGACCAGCCCAAGTCCTGACCTCCACACCTCATCGCCCTGACGCTGCCGTGAAACTGCCCACCTCTCTTCGACGACTGAGTACGCTGCAGCTGGCGCTGGGCGTTTCCATCGCCGTCCATGCCGTGTTGCTGACCGTCCGCTTCGTGGACCCGGAACGCTTTGAGCGCGTGTTTCAGGACACGCCGCTGGAAGTGATTCTGGTCAATGCCCGCGCCAACGAGACGCCGGACAAGGCCCAGGCCATCGCCCAGACTTCGCTGGCCGGCGGCGGCGATGCCGACCAGGGCCGGGCCACCAGTCCCATGCCCTACTCGGCCCTGACGACAGTGGGCGACGATTTCGAGGAAAAACAGCGCCAGCTCGACGCCATGCAGGAGCAGCAGAACCAGTTGCTGACCCAGCTGCGCCAGCAAGTGGCCGCGCTGCCCCCGATAGACCCGCGCCTGAGCGCTGACAACAAGGCCCTGGAGGCCCAGGAAGAAAAGCGCTTGCAGCTCATCAAGCTGCTGGCCGAGATTGAAAAGCGTATCAACGCAGAAAACGCCCGCCCCAAGAAGCGCTATATCAGCCCCGCCACCAAGGAGGCCGTGTACGCCGTCTACTACGATGCGCTGCGCCGCAAGGTGGAAGACAAGGGCACGGAAAACTTCCCCGAGAACAAGGGCAAGAAGCTGTATGGCGAGCTAGTCATGATCCTGACCGTGAATCATGACGGCCGCGTGCTTTCCACCGAGGTTGTGCAGGGCTCGGGTAACCGCATGCTCGATACCCGTGCCGAGGCCATTGCCCGCGCCGCAGCCCCTTACGGCCACTTCGGCCCGGCCATGCGCACCAAGGCCGATCAGATCGCCGTCGTCTCGCGCTTCAGGTTCACACGCGAGCAGACACTGGAAACAGACATAAGGTGACCCCCTGTGCCGCCTTCGGCGCCTTCCCCCTCTCTCGCATCGCTTCGCTTGCAGGCGGGGAACGCAGCCAGCGCGGCGGGACGGCCCTTGTGCGGCTGCCTTGGCTTAGGCTGCGCCGATCTCGCCGGCCACTGCCCCAACGCGTACCCAACTCTGCTCAGCGATTTCCTTCAGCCTTTTTATGACAAATACGCTTGATGCCTACTGCGTCATGGGCAACCCCGTTGCCCATAGCCGCTCTCCCTGGATTCATTCCCGCTTCGCCGAGCTGACCGGCCAGCCCGTCAGCTATGACCGCGCCCTGGTGCCGCTGGATGGCTTTGCCGACTTTGTGCGCGACTTTGCCGCGCGCGGCGGCAAGGGCTGCAATGTGACCGTGCCCTTCAAGCTGCAGGCGGCCGAGCTGGCCACCAGCACCAGCGAGCGCGTGCGGCTGGCTGGTGCTGCCAATACGCTGGTATTCGGCGCCAACGGCATTCATGCCGACAACACCGATGGCCTGGGCATCGTGGCCGACATCACCCGCAATGCCAGTGTGCCCATCGCCGGGCGTGATGTGCTGCTGCTTGGTGCGGGCGGCGCCGCCGCTGGAGCCCTGGGCTCTTTGCTGGAGCAAAAGCCCTGCCGCCTAGTCGTGGTCAACCGCACTCATGCCAGGGCTCAAACGCTGGTCCAGCAGCATGCGGCCATTGCCACACTACATAACGTAGAGCTGGTAGCACTTGAAAGGCAAGTGCTTGAGACTGATCTGACCCAAAATTTCGACATCATCATCAATGCCACAGCCAGCAGCCTGGCTGGGGCTGATGTGCCCGCGCCCGCCAGCGTGCTGCACGCACGCAGTCTGGCCTACGACATGATGTACGGCCCCGCCGCTCAGAATTTTCTGAATTGGGCCAGCAGCCACGGCGCGCTGGCGCGTGATGGTCTGGGCATGCTGGTGGAGCAGGCCGCCGAGTCCTTTGCGCTATGGCGCGGCGTGCGTCCGCCCTCTGCACAAGTCCTGGCCGAACTGCGCGCTCTGCTGCACGCTGAAGCCGCTCACTAAAACCTCGCCCCACCATGAAAGCTCTTGGCCGACTGCTGTTGCTGGTGCTTTGTGCCACCCTGCTGCTGCAATTGTTTTTTGTAGCACGCATCGCAGTCATGGCATGGCTGGATCCAGAGTCCACCAGCTATCAGCGCTCCGAAGCCTGGCAGCTTGCCCACAGCAGCGAGGGCCTGCGCTGGCGCCAGCAATGGGTGGACTACGGCCAGATCTCCAGCAACCTCAAGCGCGCGGTGATTGCCTCCGAAGATGCCGGCTTCATGGACCATCACGGCGTGGAATGGGATGCCGTTCAGAGGGCCTGGCAGCGCAACGCAAAAGCCGAGGCCAGGGCCATGCAGGCAGAAAAAGCCGGAAACAACAGCAAGCCCGCCAAGGTCTATGGCGGCTCCACCATCACCCAGCAGCTGGCCAAGAACCTGCTGCTGTCGGGCGAACGCAATTTTCTGCGCAAGGGCCAGGAGCTGGTGCTGGCGCAATTGCTGGAGCTGATGCTGAGCAAGCAGCGCATTCTGGAGATCTATCTCAACAATGTGGAATGGGGCCAGGGCGTGTTCGGCGCCGAGGCCGCCGCCCGGCATTACTTCCGCAAGAGTGCCGCCCAGCTCAATGCGGCCGAGGCAGCACGACTTGCCGCCATGCTTCCGGCACCCAAGCGCTTCGAGAAAATGCCGCAATCGCGCTATCTGGCGCAGCGCAGTCGCACGATTGCGCGCTATATACCGATGGTGACGCCCCCCTGAGGCGCTTCGCCTGGGCGGCCCCGCGCCTTCCCCGAGGAGGACGACAGCATCGCCGCAAAGCGGCTCTTGCTTGCTGTCACCCGCATGGAGCGTGAAGGTTTTGTACGTGGATAATCGACAGCCATGCGAATTCTAGGAATCGACCCTGGCCTGCAGACCACGGGCTTTGGCGTCATCGACATGGAAGGCCAGCGCCTGTCCTATGTGGCCAGCGGCACCATACGCACCAACAAGATGGAACTCGGCGACCTGCCGGGCCGTCTCAAGGTGCTGTTCGACGGCATCTCCGAAGTTGCCTCACGCTATCAGCCCGAGGTGGCTGCCGTGGAAATCGTCTTCGTCAACGTCAACCCCCAGTCCACGCTGCTGCTGGGCCAGGCCCGTGGTGCGGCGCTGACGGCCCTGGTCAACGCCAATCTCGCGGTTTCCGAATACACCGCCCTGCAGATGAAAAAAGCCGTGGTCGGCCATGGTCGCGCAGCCAAGAGCCAGATCCAGGAAATGGTCAAACGGCTGCTGCAACTGCCCGGCCTGCCCGGCACCGATGCCGCCGACGCGCTGGGGCTGGCGATCACCCATGCCCATGCGGCTGCCGCCATGGGGCTGATGGCCAAGTCCACCGATCTGCGCCGCAAGCAACATGCCATGTACCGGGGCGGACGGGTCTATTGAGCTCGCCCTTAGCCGCTTCGCGGCTTCCCCTTCTCTCTTCGGAAGGGATCGCAGGATGGCTTTTCCTCGCAGCCCCCGAGCTGGAGCACACACTGCTTCAAAGCTCTGCCCGATACAAAAAAAGCCGTGACATGCCACGGCTTTTTTGATGGTGTGATTTGCTTAATAGGCGCTCAACACCATGGAGGCGATCACGCCTGTGGCAATGGCAACCAGCAGATAGTCGCCGCCGTTCTGAATCCAGTGATAGCCACGCGGCGGCGCCGACAGATGGTGGCCGCGCCAGTCATTCACCACATAGTGCTGGCTGCGGTATTGCGGCGGCACGCGACTGCCCTTGTACCAGTTATGGTCGGGACCACCGCCACGGCGACCATTGTCGTGATGATCGGCACGTCGGTCGTCGCGCCTGTCATAGCGCTGCTCATGCCGACCACGATCATCATGGCGACTGCCATGGCGCATGTCCTGCGCTCCATGTCCATTGCCGCGGCCGGGCGGCGGGCCGGGCTGCGCCTGGACGGCCAGACTGCCCAGACCCAGGCAGGCGGCAATGGAGGCAGAAAGAATGCGGGTGGTCAAACGGGACATGGGTACTCCTTTGTCGAATTGTTTCGGTCAACAAGGTGTGCGGCCGGTCATGGCGGCCGCAGCACATCCATCTTTACCCAATTTCGGCGCTGCAAGAAGTGAGCAACTGCCGATTTACCACTTTTTGCGTGCTGTTTACAGAACAGAAACCTATGAAGCGCCGAGCCGGATTTGGCAAGCCGCTATCAATATTCATTAGTTCTCAGATGATGCGTCCGACAAACATCACGGCAAAAAAGGCCAGACCGGCAATCACCGTCCACTTGAACAGCAAAAAGCCCAGGCGCTTGTAATGCGCCTTGCCGGTTCCCAGATAGAAGGCAAAGCTCAATGCCGAAGCCAGAATCAGCAAGGTGGCCAGCCAGCGAAAGATCAGCATGGAGGTCTCGCTCACCAGGCCTGAGCGGGCATGGCAAAGCCCTGGGGAGCCTGGCGCTCGCTCTCGAAGGTCACGAGCTCCCAGGTCTCGGGCTGCTCGATCATTGCGCGCAGCAGCTTGTTGTTGAGGCCGTGACCCGAGCGAAAGGCGCTGTAGGCACCGAGAATGGGCTTGCCGATCAGATACAGATCGCCGATCGCGTCAAGGATCTTGTGCTTGGCAAACTCGTCGTCATAGCGCAGACCGTCGCTGTTCAGGACCTTGTAGTCATCCATGACGATGGCGTTGTCCAGCCCCCCGCCCAGTGCCAGGCCGTTGTTGCGCAGCATTTCCACATCCTTGGTGAAGCCGAAGGTGCGGGCGCGGGCGATGTCGCGTGTGTAATTGTCCAGACCCATGTCGAACTCCACGCACTGCCCCGTGGAGTCCACGGCTGGGTGAGCGAAGTCGATCTCGAAGCGCAGCTTGAAGCCGTGGTAGGGATCGAAACGCGCCCACTTGAGGTTCTGGCCTTCGCCTTCGCGCACCTCGATCGGGCTCTTGATGCGGATGAAGCGCTTGGGCGCTTTCTGCAACTCGATTCCGGCGCTTTGCAGCAGAAACACGAACGATGACGAGGAGCCATCGAGAATCGGCACTTCTTCGGCAGTGATGTCCACGTAGAGGTTGTCGATTCCCAGACCGGCGATGGCCGACATCAGGTGCTCTACCGTATGCACCTTGGCGCCGCCGCTGCCGATGGTGGAAGCCATGCGCGTATCGGTCACTGCCTCGGCGGAAATGGGGATATCCACAGGCTCAGGCAAGTCCACGCGACGGAACACGATGCCGGTATCAGGCTGGGCAGGGCGCAGCGTCAACTCGACACGCTGGCCGCTGTGCAGGCCCACGCCTACGGCACGGGAAATGGTCTTGATGGTACGTTGCTGAAGCATGCTGGTATTTTAAATGGGACAACCCCGAGCCGGCTTACGCCGACCCAGGGTTGTCTTAATCGCTGCGATACAGCGAACTGATGGGCCATCAGTCCTTAACGAACCAAAGGCCTTTGCGGCTGACCTCTCAAATACTGGCGAGCACCAACTCAGAGATGCCGAGCAAGGGCCGCCCCGCAGCGATGGCTTCGTCCCCCTCCTGCGAAGCGAGAGAGGGGGAAGCGGCGCAGCCGCTCAGGGGGTGTCGGGCTGTCAGTCCGCCTGCTTGCGCAGAAACGCCGGGATCTCCACATCGTCCATGCCGCCAGACGCCAGCGCGCTCACGCGCTCCGAAGCCTGGGTGCGGTTGGTACGCCAGACGCTGGGCACATTGGTGTTGGCCGTGCCGTAGTCCATGCCGCCCAGGGGAGGCAGACCCACTGCCACGTTGTCGGTACCGGTACGCAGACCGCCCTGCACCACCTGGATGTTCTGGCGACGCACATTGGGACGCGACAGGCCGGTGGCCACCACGGTCACGCGGATTTCGTCGCCCAGCGAGTCATCGTAGGCAGCGCCGTAGATCACGTGAGCATCGGGAGACGCATAGGCATTGATGGTGGACATGGCCAGACGCGACTCGGACAGCTTGAGGCTCCCCTTGGCTGCAGTCACCAGCACCAGCACGCCCTTGGCGCCGGACAGATCAATGCCTTCCAGCAGCGGGCAGGCCACGGCCTGCTCGGCAGCGATACGGGCACGATCGGGACCGGCGGCCTTGGCCGTGCCCATCATGGCCTTGCCGGGCTCGCCCATCACGGTGCGCACGTCTTCGAAGTCGACGTTCACATGGCCGTACTCGTTGATGATTTCGGCAATGCCGCCCACGGCGTTCTTCAGAACGTCGTTGGCATGGGCAAAAGCCTCGTCCTGGGAGATATCGTCGCCCAGCACATCGAGCAGCTTTTCGTTGAGCACAACGATCAGCGAGTCCACATTCGCCTCCAGCTCGGCCAGGCCGGCGTCAGCGTTCTGCATGCGGCGGCCGCCTTCCCACTCGAAAGGCTTGGTCACCACACCCACCGTCAGAATGCCCATTTCCTTGGCCACTCGTGCGATCACAGGCGATGCACCGGTACCCGTACCACCACCCATGCCTGCCGTAATGAAGAGCATGTGCGCGCCTTCGATGGCAGCGCGAATATCTTCCACAGCAGCTTCCGCAGCGTCGCGGCCCTTGTCGGGCTTGCTGCCGGCACCCAGGCCGCTACCACCCAGATGGATGGTGCGGTGAGCGCGGCTGCGCAACAGAGCTTGAGCATCGGTATTGGCCGTAATGAATTCGACGCCTTGAACGCTGCGTTCAATCATGTGGTCGACGGCGTTGCCGCCGCCGCCGCCGACGCCGATCACCTTGATCTGCGTGCCTTGGTTGAATTCTTCGGTTTCAATCATGTCGATAGGCATGGTGGTGCTCCTGTTCTCTAGTGGTGGTTTGTCGCTGCTGTGGAAAAGAAATTTCGAACTCTTGAGGTCTTCGCGGTCTTCGTCGTCGATACCGCGAAAAATCCATCTGTGGTGGTCCGGTGATGAACATGCGATAAGTGCTCATATCAGAAGTTCCCCACGATGAAGTCTTTGAACCGGCCGAAAGCGGTCTTCATGGAACCGCTCTTCTGGGCCACCTTGTAGCCACGCAGACGTGCCAGACGTGCTTCATCGAGCAGGCCCATCACCGTGGCGGCACGGGGCTGGGCGACCATGTCGGCCAGCGCACCGGAATATTTGGGAAGCCCGCGGCGCACGGGCTTGAGAAAGATGTCTTCGCCCAGCTCGATCATCCCGGGCATGACGGCGCTGCCGCCCGTGAGCACGATGCCCGAGGACAGCACTTCTTCGTAGCCCGATTCGCGGATGACCTGCTGCACCAGCGAGAAGATCTCTTCCACGCGGGGCTCGATCACGCCGGCCAAGGCCTGCTTGCTGATCATGCGCGGGCTGCGGTCGCCCAGGCCCGGCACTTCGACCTGGGCATCGGGATCGGCCAGCAACTGCTTGGCATAGCCACTCTCGACCTTGATGTCCTCGGCATCCTTGGTGGGGGTACGCAGGGCCATGGCGATGTCGCTGGTGATCAGGTCACCGGCAATCGGGATCACGGCCGTGTGGCGAATCGCACCGCCGGTGAAGATGGCCACATCGGTCGCTCCCGCGCCGATATCCACCACGGCCACGCCCAGCTCGCGCTCGTCATCGGTCAGCACGGCCTGGGCCGACGCCAGCGGGTTGAGCAGCAACTGCTCGACCTCCAGGCCGCAGCGGCGCACGCATTTGATGATGTTCTCGGCCGCGCTCTGGGCGCCGGTCACGATATGGATCTTGGCCTCAAGGCGAATGCCGCTCATGCCGATGGGCTCACGCACCTCGTGGCCGTCGATGACGAACTCCTGCGCCTCGACCAGCAGCAGGCGCTGGTCGGACGAGATATTGATGGCCTTGGCGGTTTCCATCACGCGGGCCATATCGGTGGACGAGACTTCCTTGTCCTTGATGGCCACCATGCCGCTGGAATTCAGACCGCGGATATGGCTACCCGTAATGCCGGTGCACACTCGCTGGATCTTGCAATCCGCCATCAGTTCGGCCTCTTTGAGCGCCTGCTGGATGCTTTGCACGGTCGCATCGATATTCACGACCACGCCGCGCTTCAAGCCGTTGCTGGGGGCTACGCCCAGGCCCGCCAGCTTGAGCTCGCCATTGGACATGACCTCGGCCACCACCGCCATGACCTTGGCCGTGCCGATATCCAGCCCAACAATCACATCCTTGTATTCTCTTGCCATATCAGCTTCCGCCCCCGGTAGGTTCTGTCTTGTCTTTGTGTGCGCCTTGCATGTCTGTTCCCCTGCTCCCGCTTATCGTCTGGCCCTGGCAGCAGTTGCCGGCGCGGAGGTTCCAGTGGTCACGCCCTTGAGTCGCAAGGCATAGCCGTCTTCGTAACGCAGGTCTGCAGACTCCAGTGCCGCAGCCGAGCGCTTGTATTGAGAGGTGATCTGAGGCAGCGTGCGCACAAAGCGCTGCACGCGCTGCAAGATGTCTTCGGTCGTGCCGCCGCCCAGTTCCAGCAGCGCATCGTTGTCCAGCACCAGCGTCCAACTGCCACGCGCATCCAGAGTCAGGCTGTCCAGCGCCACATCGAGCGGCTTCAAGGCCGGCTCCAGCGCTCGATACATCTGCAGAACACGCGGTGCCGAGCCCTCGGGGCCTTGCAGACGCGGCAGACCTTCGCGGTCCAGTTCGCCCAGATTGGCTTCAAACACTTCGCCGGCCTTGTTGACCAGACCGGTACCGGTCTCAGCCCCCCAGAAGGCTTCGGCCACATGCTCCTTGAGCGCAACGCGCAAGCCGTTCGGATATTCACGGCGCACCTGCGCCTCCTGCACCCAGGGCACTTGCTCGAATGCATGCTGGGCCGCCTTCAGATCCACCGTGAAGAAGTTGCCTTTGAGCACTGGCGCCACATTGGCGCGCAGCGTCACGGCGTTGTTATGCACCAGCTCGCCTTCCACCACGATGCGACCGATATTGAAGGCCGGAGTTCGCATCAACCACCACCCCACGGCCATCACGCACGCCGTCAAGCAGCCCATGAACATCACCGTGGCAGTGATGTTCATGAGCTTGACGTCGAACGGAACGACGGCTGTGGGCTGGTTGCGGTTCATGGCTGCTCCGCTTCTCCATCCAGCGTGCTCATGGCCAGAATGCCAAGGCACAGGTTTTCGTAGCTCACGCCGGAAGCGCGCGCAGCCATGGGGACGAGAGAATGCCCCGTCATGCCGGGAGAGGTATTGATCTCCAGCAAGAAAGGCTTGCGGTCGCTGGCGCGAATCATGATGTCGGCACGCGCCCAGCCACGGCAGCCCAGCGTGCGGAAGGCTTTTTCCACAATGCGCTGGATCTCGGCCTCCTCGGCAGCCGGCAGGCCGCTAGGGCAGTGGTACTGCGTGGTATCCGTGAAGTACTTGTTCTGGTAGTCGTAGTTGCCTTCGGGCGCAACGATTCGGATCACCGGCAGCGCAGCGGCCTTGGCTCCCGTGCCCAGCACGGGGCAGGTGGTCTCGTCACCGGCAATGAACTGCTCGCACAGCACTTCTGCGTCGTACTGGGCCGCCAGCTCGTAGGCCTTGGCGCATTCGTCAGCATTCATCACCTTGGTCAGGCCGATGCTGGAGCCGTCGCGTGCGGGCTTGACGATCATGGGAGCGCCCAGGGCTTCCAGTGCGGCGCGGGTTTCAGCGGCCGAGGCGACCATGCGCCAGTCCGGCGTGGGCAGGCCTTCAAAGCGCCAGATGCGCTTGGTCATGATCTTGTCCATGGCGATGCTGGAAGCCATCACGCCCGAACCCGTATAGGGAATGTCCAGCAACTCCAGTGCACCCTGCACCGTGCCGTCCTCACCGTAGCGACCATGCAGCGCGATGAAGCAGCGGTCAAAGCCTTGCACCTTGAGCTGTTCCAGCCCCTGTTCGGCAGGGTCGAACTTGTGGGCATCGACACCCTTGGACTGCAGTGCGGCCAACACACCAGCGCCGGACATCAGCGAGACCTCGCGCTCGGACGAGCGACCGCCCATGAGCACGGCGACCTTGCCCAGTGCCTTCACGTCGATATTTGTACCAAACATGCTCATTGCGCGCTCCCTGCGGGCGCAGCCAGCTCTTGTTTCTGAAGCATTTCAACCAATTTCCCAGGTACGGCGCCAATCGATCCGGCCCCCATGCACAGCAATACATCGCCCGCTTGCGCATTGGCAGCGATGGCTGCCGGCATATCGGCAATGTTTTCCACAAATACAGGCTCGACCTTGCCGGCCACACGCAAGGCGCGAGCCAGGGATCGACCGTCGGCAGCCACGATGGGTGCCTCGCCCGCGGCATAGACCTCGGCCAGCAGCACCGAGTCGGCGCTGCCGATGACCTTCACAAAGTCCTCGAAACAGTCGCGTGTGCGGCTGTAGCGGTGTGGCTGGAAGGCCAGCACCAGGCGCTGCCCCGGGAAGGCACCGCGTGCCGCAGCCAGCGTGGCTGCCATTTCCACGGGGTGATGACCGTAGTCGTCGATGACGGTGAACGTGCCGCCATTGGCAGCCGGCAGTTCGCCATAGCGCTGGAAACGCCGTCCCACGCCCTTGAAGCCTTCCAAGGCGCGCAGCAGCGCCTCGTCGGAAATCTCGAGCTCCATGGCTACCGCCACGGCAGACAGGGCGTTGAGCACGTTGTGCTCGCCGGGCAGGCTCAGCACAACCTCCAGATCGGGGTAGCTCTGGCCGTTCTGGCGGCGCACGGTAAAGCGCATGCGACCGGCTTCGGCACGCACGTTCACGGCGCGCACCTGGGCATCTTCGGCAAAGCCGTAGGTCGTGACCGGACGCGCCAGCTTGGGCAGGATCTCGCGCACGGCAGGGCTGTCGACGCAAAGAATGGCGCGCCCGTAAAACGGCATGCGATGCAGGAAATCGACAAAGGCCTGCTTGAGGCGGCCGAAGTCATGGCCGTAGGTTTCCATGTGATCGGCGTCGATATTGGTGACGACGGCCATCACAGGCAGCAGATTCAGGAAGGAGGCATCGGACTCGTCGGCCTCGACCACGATGTAGTCGCCCTGGCCCAGCTTGGCATTCGCACCGGCGCTGTTGAGCTTGCCGCCGATCACGAAGGTGGGGTCCAAACCGGCTTCAGCCAGCACACTGGTCACCAGGCTGGTGGTGGTGGTCTTGCCATGCGCGCCGGCAATGGCGATGCCCTGCTTGAAACGCATCAGCTCGGCGAGCATCAGCGCACGAGGAACCACAGGAATCTTTTTCTCGCGCGCAGCCAGGACCTCGGGGTTGTCGCCCTGCACGGCCGTGGATGTCACCACGGCATCGCTGCCGTCAACGTTCTCGGCCGCATGACCGACAAAGGTCTTGATGCCCAGGCCGGCCAGGCGGCGCAGCGTGGCGCTGTCGGCCAGGTCGGAGCCTGAAATGGCGTAACCCAGGTTGTGCAGAACCTCTGCAATACCGCTCATGCCGGCGCCGCCAATACCGACAAAGTGAATGTGATGAATGGCGTGTTTCATGCTGCCAACTCCTCACAAGCGGCGACCACCTTCGCGGTGGCATCAGTCTTTTGCATTTTCTTCGCGAGTTCAGCGCGCTCCAACAGCGTCGCACGCTGCATATTTTGTAGCATTTCCGCCAACCCTTGGGCGCTCAAAGTACTTTGCGGCTGTAACCAACCGCCACCAGCATCCACGAGGAAGCGGGCATTGCTGGTCTGGTGGTCATCCACCGCAGCAGGGAAGGGCACATAGACCGCTGCCGCCCCTACAGCGGCGATCTCGGTCACGGTGCTGGCACCGGCACGGCAGACGACGAGATCGGCATCCGCAAAAGCCTTGGCCGTGTCATCGATGAAGGGAGTCAGCTCAGCCTGTACGCCTGCAGCCTGATAGTTGGCACGCAACGCATCGATCTGGGCCGTACCGCTCTGGTGCAACACCACGGGGCGCTGATCGGCAGGCATCAGGGCCAGAGCCTGGGGCACGATCTCATTGAGCGCCCTGGCTCCCAGACTGCCGCCCACCACCAGCAGCTTGAGCGGGCCGCTGCGACCGGCAAAGCGCTGGGCGGGCTCGGCCTGCTCCAGAAACGCTTGACGCAGCGGATTGCCCACCCATTCGCCCTTGGCAAATACCTTGGGGAAAGCCGTGAACACTCGCTTGGCAACCTTGGCCACGACCTTGTTGGCCATGCCGGCCACGGAGTTCTGTTCGTGCAGCACCACGGGCACGCCCGAAGCCGCAGCCATCAGGCCACCGGGCACGGTGAGGTACCCGCCCAGGCCGATGACCACATCGGGCTGCACGCGCTTCATCACGGCACGCGCCTGCGAGAAGGCCTTCGCCAGCCTGAACGGCAGTTGCACCAGGGTCTTGAGCCCCTTGCCGCGCACGCCGCCAAATTCGATCAGCTCCAGTGCAAAGCCCTGGGGCGGCACGATGCGCGACTCCATGGAGCCGGGCGCTCCCAGCCAGTGCACATTCCAGCCGCGCGCACGCAACTCCTGTGCCACGGCCAGACCGGGGAAGATATGACCTCCGGTACCACCAGCCATCACCAGTGCCGTGCGTGGCTTGTTTGGCTTGATGAGCAGGCTCATGCGTGGCCCCCCTTCATCAGCAGCTTGTTTTCGTAATCGACTCTGAGCACCACAGCTATCGCAATCAAATTCATCAAAATGGCCGAACCGCCAAAACTCATTAACGGCAGAGTCAGGCCTTTGGTTGGCAGGGCGCCCAAATTCACACCCATGTTGATAAAGGCCTGGAAGCCCACCCAGATCGCCACGCCCTCGGCCACCAGCCCGGCAAAGACACGGTCCAGCGCGATGGCCTGACGGCCGATCAGCATGATGCGGCGGGTCAGCCAGAAGAAGACGGCAGCAATCAGCAGCAGGCCGACCAGACCAAATTCTTCGCCGATCACAGCCAGCAGGAAGTCGGTATGCGCTTCGGGCAGCCAGTGCAGCTTTTCCACGCTGCGACCCAGGCCCACGCCAAAGATCTCGCCCCGCCCGATGGCAATCAGCGCATGCGAGAGCTGGTAGCCCTTGCCCAGCGCATGCTTCTCATCCCAGGGATCGAGGTAGGCAAAAATACGTTCGCGGCGCCACTCCGAGGTGGCGATGATCATGCCGAAGGCCAGCACCACCAGCAGCGCGATGATGAAGAACATGCGCGCATTCACGCCGCCCAGGAACAGAATGCCCATGGAGATCACGACGATCACCATGAAGGCCCCCATGTCTGGCTCGGCCAGCAGCAGCACGCCCACCACGACCACAGCCAAGCCCATGGGCAGCACGGCGCGGAAGAAGCGCTCCTTGACCTCCATCTTGCGCACCATGTAATCGGCCGCGTAGATCAGGATGGAGAACTTGGCCAGCTCGGAAGGCTGGAAGTTCATGATGCCCAGCGACAGCCAGCGCCGCGCGCCGTTGACCACCGTGCCCACATGCGGGATCAGCACCGCCACCAGCAGCACGATAGAGATCAGAAACAGCTTGCGCGCCACCTTCTCCCAGACATTCATGGGCACCTGGAAGGCCAGCAGCGCGGCGACAAAGGCCATGCCTATCGACATGGTATGGCGCAGCAGAAAGTGATAGGGCTCGATCTTGCCGAAGCGCGGGTTGTCCGGCATCGCAATCGATGCCGAATACACCATGACCAGACTCCAGGACAGCAAGGCGATGACGACCCAGATCAATGCCTGATCCAGCCCCAGTACGCTTGCCGGAGTACGGGTGGGACGGTCGTACAGCGGCCCGCCTACGCGCACAGGCAGCACGTCGATGGGCCTTTCCTCTGCGCTGCGGAACCACGAGCGCATGCGGCCGGAGAGGCTGGTCAGGAAAGCGGCTGTCATGCGCCGTCCTCCAGTTGCTGGCCGGCTTCAAGCGCCAGCTCACGCACCGCTTCCACAAACTGGTGGGCGCGGTCCGCATAGTCCTTGAACATGTCCATGCTCGCGCAGGCCGGCGAGAGCAGCACCGCATCATTGGCATGGGCCAGACGCGCGGCCTGCTGCACGGCATCCTGCATGGTTGCAGCATCGACCAGAGTCACGCCGGTGTCGCCAAGCGCCTCGCGAATCAACGGCGCATCCTGGCCGATCAGCACGGCCGCACGCACATAGCGCGAGACGGGAGCGGCCAGCGGCGTGAAGTCCTGGCCCTTGCCCAGACCGCCCAGAATCACCACGATGCGGTGGTCCGGCCCCAGGCCCATGAGGGCCGCCACGGTGGCGCCCACATTCGTGCCCTTGCTGTCATCAAAGTATTCGACATCGCCCACCCGGCCCACGGGCTGCACACGGTGCGGCTCGCCCCGGTATTCGCGCAGGCCGTAGAGCAGCGGTGCCAGCGTGCATCCCGCACCGGTCGCCAGCGCCAGGGCCGACAGTGCATTAATGGCGTTGTGGCGGCCGCGGATGCGCAGCGCATCGGCGGGCATCAGGCGCACGATGTGCAGATCGTCGGCGTTCTTGCCCTTGCTGGTTTCGTCGGCCTCATGGGCGCGCACCAGCCAGGTCATGCCGTTGACCACCTCCAGACCGAAGTCTCCGGGGCGGCGCGGCATGTCGCCGCCAAAGCTGACATGGGCACGCTGGAAAGTCTTGCCGCGCTTGCCGGGCACCGCCACAGGCGCTGGCAGCATGGCCATGACGACGGGGTCTTCGCGATTGAGGACCATCAGAGCCTGCTCGCCAAAGACATGGGCCTTGGCATCGGCATAGGCCTGCATGCCACCATGCCAGTCCAGATGGTCCTGGGTGATATTGAGCACCGTGGCCGCCGTGGGCTCGAATCCGCGGCAGTCGTCGAGCTGAAAGCTGGACAACTCCAGCACCCAGGCCTGAGGCAGAGTCTCGGCATCGATGCGAGCGGACAGGGTGTCGAGCAGCGAAGGACCGATATTGCCGGCCACGCCCACGCTCAATCCGCCATGCTCCAGCAACTGACCGGTCAGCGAGGTGACCGTGGTCTTGCCGTTGGTGCCGGTGATGCCCAGCACCTTGGGCGCATAGCCATGGGCCTCGCGCAGGCCCTTGAGCGCAAAGGCAAACAGATCCAGTTCGCCGCCCGTGGGCAGGCCGATGCTGCGCGCGGCATCGAAGACCGAGGCAACGCTGGCCGGGCTCAGGCCCGGCGAACGGTAGACGGAACTCAGGCTCTGGCCATCGACCAGAGCAGCCGTGAATGCGCCGGCAACAAAGCGCACGCCGGGCAGTTCGGCCTGCAGCGCAGGCAGATAGGGGGGGGCTTCGCGCGTGTCGGCCACCGTGACCTCGGCACCGGCACGCACGCACCAGCGTGCCATGGCGATGCCCGAGATGCCCAGACCCAGAATCAACACGCGCTGGCCCTGCAGGTGCTGGGCCGCGCCTTGCGGCCAGTGCACGGGGACAGGTGGCAGCTCCACCACTGCTTCCAGCTCGGCTTCGGGCTGCGACTCGACCTCGGTCACTTCGGCATCGGCCGCATCGGAGATGCTGGGGTCGGCAAAAATCTGTGCCACGAAGGCGGCCGCATCCCTGGCTGCCGTCAAGGTGGAGATATCGGGCACCGGCTCGGCGTCCAGCGTCTTGGCGATGATGGCAGGCGCTTGCATTTCAGGAGCTTCTGGCGCTTGCTCCTGAATCATTTCAGACATATTTCCATCTGAAATGCTTTGCATATCAGCGATAGGTGCTTGCGTTTGCATAGCATCCACAACCGCATCCGGCTGCAGAACCTGATCATCGAGCTTGAGGTCTTCGTCTTGCATGGCGACTACCTCAGCTTCAGGGTGGACAGGCCCAGCAGGCACAGCAGCATGGTGATGATCCAGAAGCGGATCACGACCTGGGTCTCCTTCCAGCCACTCTTCTCGAAGTGATGGTGCAGCGGTGCCATCTTCAGCAGACGGCGGCCCTCGCCATAGCGCTTCTTGGTGTACTTGAAGTAAGTCACCTGCAGCATCACCGAGATGGCTTCCGCCACAAAGATGCCGCCCATCACGGCCAGCACGATTTCCTGGCGCACGATCACGGCAATCGTTCCCAGAGCAGCGCCCAGCGCCAGCGCGCCCACGTCGCCCATGAAGACCTGGGCGGGATGTGCGTTGAACCAGAGAAAGGCCAGACCAGCACCCGCCATGGCGCCGCAGAACACCATCAGCTCGCCCGTACCGGGGATGCTGGGGAACAGCAGGTAGCGCGCATAGGTGGCGTTGCCGGTCACATAGGCGAAGATGCCCAGGGCCGTGCCGACCATGATGACGGGCATGATGGCCAGGCCATCGAGGCCGTCGGTCAGGTTCACGGCATTGCTGGCGCCCACGATGACCAGATAGGTCATGACGATGAAGCCCAGCACGCCCAGCGGATAGCTGACTTCCTTGAAGAAGGGCACCATCAGGCCGGCCTTGGGCGGAAGGTCCATGGAAAAGCCCGACTGTACCCAGGAGACGAACAGCGCGAAGACCTCGGCATTGCTGTTCTCGGAGATGCAGAACACCAGATACAGGGCGGCCAGCAGACCGATGACGGACTGCCAGAAATACTTCTCGCCCGAGCGCATGCCCTCGGGGTCCTTGTTGACGACCTTGCGCCAGTCGTCCACCCAGCCAATCGCGCCAAAGCCCAGCGTGACCAGCAGCACGATCCAGACAAAGCGGTTGGACAGGTCAAACCACAGCAAGGTGGATACGGCAATCGAGAACAGAATCAGCACGCCGCCCATGGTCGGCGTACCGCTCTTGACCAGATGGGTCTCCATGGCATAGCCGCGCACGGGCTGGCCGATCTTGAGCGCGGTCAGCATGCGGATGGCCTTGGGACCTATCCACAGGCCGATCAGCAAGGCGGTGACGGCGGCCAGCACGGCGCGCAGCGTCAGGTACTGGAAGACGCGCAGAAAGCCGAACTCCGGCGAGATACCCTGCAGCCATTGAGCCAGCATCAGCAGCATGCGGCCTCCTCGCAGTTGCCCTGCTTCTTGTCTGCACAGGCCTCAATGCTCTGCACCACTTGCTCCATCTTCATGAACCGCGAACCCTTGACCAACACGCTACCTACCTTGGGTAAAACTGCGCACACCGCCTGCTCAAGGGCGGACATGCTATCAAAATGCCTAGCTCCGCTGCCAAAGGCAGAGGCCGCAAACGCGCTCTGGTCACCCAGAGCAAAGAAATGGGCAATACCTGCCTGCTGCGCCAGCGCGCCGGCCTCGGCATGGAACTGCGGGCCGTTATCGCCAACCTCCCCCATGTCGCCCAGCACCAGCAATTGCGGTGCGGGCAGCTCGGCCAGCACCGCAATGGCGGCGGCGACCGAGTCGGGGTTGGCGTTATAGGTGTCATCGACCACCGTGACGCCCTGACCCTTGATCTGCACGGCCAGCGCGCGCGAGCGGCCCGTCACAGGCTCGAAGCCGGAGAGTCCCTGTGCAATGGCAGGCAAAGGCACACCGGCAGCATGGGCGCAGGCAGCCGCGGCCAGTGCGTTGCGCACGTTGTGGCGGCCGGCAATATGCAGCTGCACGGCTGCCACGCCTTGCGGGGTGTTCAGTGCAAAGCTCCAGGCTCCATTGGCCCAGACCACATCGTTGGCAAAAACCTGAGCCCCATCAGCGGCCTCGCCAAACATCAGGCTGGGGCGGCCAGCGCTCAGTTCGGTCCACAGCGGCGTGTACTCATCTCCGGCGGGGAAGATGGCCACTCCGTCCTTGGGCAGAAAGCGCAGCACCGATCCGTTTTCACGCGCCACCGCCTCCACCGTGCCCATGAACTCCTGGTGTTCACGTTGTGCGTTGTTGACCAGGGCCACCGTGGGCTGGCCGATGGCAGCCAGCTCGGCAATCTCGCCGGGGTGGTTCATGCCCATCTCCAGCACCGCAATGCGATGCGCGTCCGTCATGCGCAGCAGGTTCAGCGGCATGCCTATGGAGTTGTTGAAATTGCCGCGCGTGGCCAGTGCTGCCTCGCCCTGCCCGCCCACATGCGCGCGCAGAATGGACGCGATCATCTGCGTGACCGTGGTCTTGCCATTGCTGCCGGTCACGGCAATCAAGGGCAGATCGAACTGCGCACGCCAGGCCCGCGCCAACGCGCCCAGTGCCAGCAGCGTATCCGGCACTTCGATGCCGGCCATGCCTGCAGCCTCCAGCCCATGGCTGGCAATGGCCGCCACAGCACCGGCGGCCTGCGCCTGAGGCAGAAAATCATGGGCGTCAAAACGCTCGCCCTTCAGGGCCACGAACAAGTCCCCGTTCTGCAACGTGCGCGTATCGGTGTGCACGCGTGTCAGCTCCAGCTGGCCGTTGCCGACCAGACGGGCTTGGGGGATATGCGTCTGGATCAGCTCCAGCGCTTTTGCCAGGGTCATCATGACCGAATCTTTCCTTCGCGGGCTGCGAGCGCCTTCTGCGCCTCAGCCATGTCGGAGAACGGATGGCGCACGCCCTTCGTCTCCTGATAGTCCTCATGTCCCTTGCCGGCAATCAGCACCACGTCGCGCGCTTCGGCACGGGCAATGGCTTGGGCAATGGCCGCCGCGCGGTCGGCCTGAACATGCAATGCCTGGCCCGCCTGCATGCCGGCCAGGATCTGGTCGATGATGCTTTCGGGCACTTCACTGCGCGGGTTGTCGCTGGTGACGAAAACGCCGTCGGCATGCGCCTGGGCGGCCTGCCCCATCAGCGGACGCTTGCTGTTGTCCCGGTCGCCGCCGCAGCCGAACACGCACCACAGCTTGCCCTGGCGCTGCCGCGCGGCAGGCTGCAGCGCGCGCAAGGCTTTTTCCAGCGCATCGGGCGTATGGGCATAGTCCACGGCCACCAGAGGCTGACCGGGCTTGACGATCTGCTGCATGCGACCGGGCACGGGCTCCAGATCGGCGCAAGCCTGTACGGCCTGCTCCAGCGTCAGGCCCAGGCAGCGCAGGGTGGCCAGCACCCCGAGCAGATTGGAGACGTTGTACTGACCGACCAGACGCGTATTCATGCGCAGGCTGTGACCGGCTTCCAGCACGGTAAAGCTCAGACCCTCGTCGCCCAGACCGATGTCCTTGGCCTGCAGGCGAGCCGGTCCCTGGATGGAGACGCTCCACACATCCATGGCGCGGCCTTGCAGCCTGGCCCAGAGCCTGGCGCCATGCGCATCGTCGATATTGACCACGGCGGCCGGCAGGCCGGGCCAGTCGAACAGCTGGGCCTTGGCCTGCCAGTAGGCATCCATGCTGCCGTGGTAGTCCAGGTGGTCCTGCGTGAAATTGGTGAACAACGCCACGCGAATCTTGCTGCCGTCCAGACGGTGCTCGACGATGCCGATGGACGATGCCTCGATGGCACAGGCGGCAAGACCCTGGTCGGCGTAGCTGCGGAACGCGCGCTGCAGCAACACTGGGTCCGGCGTGGTCATGCCTGTCGACTCCAATGCAGGCGGCACGCCCACACCCAGGGTGCCCACCAGCGCACAGCCGGTGCGTGTGTTCAGCGTCACTTTCGAGAGCGCATGCGCCAGCCACCAGGCTGTGGTGGTCTTGCCGTTGGTGCCGGTCACGGCCAGCACGTCGAGCTCGCCACTGGGATGTGCAAACCATTGGTCGGCAATCAGTCCCGTCGCGGCCTTCAGGCCCTTGAGAGCTGCAATGCTGTCGCCGCTCAGATCGAAGGCCTGCAGACCGTCGGCCTCCACCAGCACGGCGGCGGCGCCCTGCTCCAGAGCCTTGCCCACATAGGCTCGGCCATCAGTGGCAGCACCGGGCCAGGCGACAAAGGCATCGCCGGCCTTGACCTTGCGGCTATCGGTCTGCAGGTCACCCTGCACGCGGCTGCGCAGCCAGGCAACGGCCTCGGCTGCATTGTTCAGGATTTGAATGGGGGTGCTCATAGCACAGGCTCCTCAGCGGGTGCAGCCACGATCTGAGGCTTGACTTCCTTGTCGGGCTGAACGCCCATGAAACGCAATGTCTGCTGGACCACGTCCGCAAACACCGGGCCGGCCACCGTGCCGCCGTAGTAGGAACCTGCTGTCGGCTCGTCCACCATCACGGCCACGATGATGCGCGGCTTGTCGATGGGAGCAATGCCCGTGAACCAGGCCCGGTACTTGCCAGCGGCATAGCTCTTGCCCACCTGCTTGCGGGCAGTGCCCGACTTGCCGCCGATGGTGTAGCCCTCGGCCTGGGCCTTCTGGCCGGTACCGCCTGGGCCTGCAGCAAGACGCAGCATGTGCAGCACCGCCTCGGCGTTTTCCTTGGAGATCACACGCACGCCCACAGGAGGCTCGTTCGTTTTCAGAATCGTCGAGGGAATGACATTGCCGTCGTTGGAGAACACGGTGTAGGAACGTGCCATCTGGAACAGCGAGGCCGACAGGCCATAGCCATAGGACATGGTGGCCTGCTCGATAGGCTTCCAGGTCTTCCAGGCACGCAGACGACCCGAGACCGCGCCCGGGAATTGAATCTGCGGCTTCTGGCCGAAGCCCAGCGCACTGAAGTACTCCCACATTTCCTGAGGTGAGAGCTTTTGCGCCACCTTGGTCGCGCCCACGTTGCTGGACTTCTGGATCACGCCCTCCACCGTCAGCGCGCCGTAGTTGTGCGTGTCGGTGATGGTGGAGCCCGTCACCGTGTAGCGGCCGGGCGCGGTATCGATGATCGTGCTTGGCTTGACACGCTTGAGCTCCAGGGCTGCGGCCACTGTGATGGGTTTCATGGTCGAACCCGGCTCGAAGGTATCGGTCAGCGCGCGGTTGCGCAGCTGCTCGCCCGTCAGATTCTTGCGATGCCCCGGGTCGTAGCTCGGATAGTTCGCCAGGGCCAGCAGCTCGCCGGTGTGCGCATCCATGACCACCACGCTGCCTGCCTTGGCCTTGAAGGTCTCGACCTGCTGCTTGAGTTTCTGGTAGGCGTAGTACTGGACCTTGCTGTCGATGGACAACTGAATATCTTGCCCATCCTGCGGCGGCACTTCATCGCCCACGCCCTCCACCACGCGGCCCAGACGATCCTTGATCACACGACGCGAGCCAGCCTTGCCGGCTAGTTCCTTGTCGAACGCCAGCTCCATGCCTTCCTGACCATGGTCTTCCACATTGGTGAAGCCCACGATATGCGCCGCAGACTCCCCTTCGGGATACTGGCGCTTGTATTCCTTGCGGTTGTAGATGCCCTTGATATTGAGCGCCACGATCTTCTGGCCCACATCCCAGTCCAGCTGACGCTTGACCCAAACAAAGGTCTTGTCCTCGACATCCAGCTTCTCCATCAGGGAGCGCAGCGGCATGTCCATGAGGCGCGCCACTTCCTTGAGCTTTTGCTGGACCTCAGGGTCCTTCAGATCCACATCCTCGGGAATGGCCCAGATACTGGCCGCCGGCACGCTGGACGCAAGAATCAGGCCATTGCGATCCAGCAAACGGCCACGGTTGGCCGGCAGCTCCAGAGTACGCGCAAAGCGCACCAGGCCCTGACGCTTGAAGAAGTCGTTGCCGAAGACCTGCACATAGGCTGCACGCGCGCCCAGGCCCACAAAACCCAGCGCCAGCGCAGCCACGATGAACTTGCTGCGCCACAGCGGTGTTTTCGAAGCCAGCAAAGGGCTGGTGGTATAGAGCACGCTGCGTGTCATTGCGCAGTTCCTGCAGCCGTTTCATGCACGTACTGCGTAATGGCCTGAGAAGCCTGCTTCATCTGCAGCTTTTCGCGCGCCAAGGTCTCGATGCGCTGAGGCGCGGCCTGGGCACGCTTTTCCACCTGCAGGCGCAGTTGATCCGTCGCCAGCCGACGTGCCTCTGCCTCGGCGCGGTCCAGCTCAGTGAACAGGCGACGCGACTCATACTGGGTATGCACCAGAAAGATGGCGCTGGTCATGACCGCCAGCAGCAGCAGCAGGTTTATGCGCAGCATGGCAGCCCTCCCGCAGCCATGCTCGGAGCGGCATGGCGATGCATCATGCAGGCACCTCGGTGCGCTCGGCGACGCGCATCACGGCGGAACGCGAACGGGGATTGGCATCCACCTCGGCAGCACTGGGCTTGATGCGCTCCAGCGCCTTCAGACGCATGGGCGTGGGAGGCGCAAACGGTGCACGGCGGTCGTAGATCTCCTTGGAATGCTTGGCAATGAACTGCTTGACGATGCGATCTTCCAGCGAATGGAAGCTGATCACGGCCAGACGGCCGCCGGGAGCCAGCACGCGCAGACTGGCTTCTAGCGCTTGCTCAAGCTCCTGAAGTTCGGCATTGATGAAAATCCGAAGAGCCTGGAAGGTCCGTGTTGCCGGGTTTTGCCCAGCCTCGCGGGTCTTGACCGCGCCAGCCACGAGTTGGGCCAGCTCGGCAGTGGTGCGTAATGGGCCCTGGCTTTCGCGCCGAGCAACAATCGCCTTTGCAATGGGGCCAGCAAACCGTTCTTCGCCGTAGTCACGTATCACCTCCGCAATCTGCTGCACTTCCGCATCTTCGAGCCACTCGGCCACGCTCTGACCACGCGTGGTGTCCATGCGCATGTCGAGGGGGCCGTCAAAGCGGAAGCTGAAGCC
The DNA here is from genome assembly GCF_004522605.1 of Comamonas sp. A23. Taxonomy (NCBI): domain Bacteria; kingdom Pseudomonadati; phylum Pseudomonadota; class Betaproteobacteria; order Burkholderiales; family Comamonadaceae; genus Comamonas; species Comamonas sp. A23. The sequence continues at coordinate 472,331 of NZ_RSDT01000003.1, read as the reverse complement.
CCGGTCCGGGTTGTCGATCTGGGGCGAGCTCACCCCCAGGTCCATCAACACACCCTGCACACTGCCTTCGGGCAGTTCGCCAAGATGGCGAAATCCTTCATGCCGAATCGAAAAACGCGCATCGGTGATGCGCGCCGCCTCAGCAATTGCGTCCGGGTCTTTGTCGAACGCGATCAAGCGCCCGTCCGGCCCCAGCCTTTGCAAAATGAGCCGGGAATGACCGCCTCGACCGAACGTCGCATCGACCCACTGGCCGGCAGGCGGCTTGGCGGCACCACCCAGCAGGGCGTCCACGGCCTCGTCCAGCAAGACGGTGATATGTTGCAACGGCTGATTCACAAGCACTTCCTACAAAACAAAATCCTGGAAAGCCGCCGGCATCGGTTGCTGGCGCGCTTCCGCTTCGCGCATTTCATAAGTGGCCTTGTCCCAGACCTCGAAATGCGCCCCCATGCCCAGCATCAAGACCTCTTTGGTCAGACCTGTGGCCTCACGCAACTCGGGCGAAATCAGCAGCCGACCGGTTGCATCCATCTCCGCATCCATGGCATTGCCCAGAAAAATCCGTTTCCACCACTGAGCCGTGATCGGCAGCTGCGCGACGCGTTCGCGAAACTGCAGCCACTCGGGGCGCGGAAACAGCAACAGACAGCCATCGGGATGCTTGGTGAAAGTGACCTGCCCCTCCGCCAAGGACAAAAGGGCGTCACGATGCCGGGTCGGCACTGAGAGCCGACCCTTTCCATCGAGATTCAGCGAAGACGCCCCTTGAAACACGGCAAGTTACTCCGGTCATCTGGAGCCGCTCGTTCCCCAAAAATGGGCACGAGGGCAGCTTTCACCACTTAATTGCACTTTTTTGCACTGTATCAGCAATTTAAGGTGAATCCAAACCCAAAGGAACAATTATTTGCAATGAAATCAAGCACTTAGAGAGAAAAAGAAAAGCCTTGTTCTGAAAATACCTTTCCTTTACAAGCACTTAGCAAAGTCAATGCAAGTGGACTCTCATTAGGAGACGTCAATTGCAACCATTCAATTCAATGGAAAGAACTGATTTAAGTCTCGACCTTCTCCTACAAACGCAAACTGCCCGCACAGGCGGGCAGCTCGCTTCAAGCGCTAGGTTCTTCAAAGAATGAAGCGCGACAGATCCTCATCCTTGCTCAGCACCTGCAGGCGCTGATCCACATAGGCTGCATCGATCACCACGGTCTGCCCCGAAAGCTTGGCCGCATCGAAGCTGACTTCGTCAAGCAGACGCTCCATCACTGTGGACAGACGCCGTGCACCGATGTTTTCGGTACTCTCGTTGACGTCAAAGGCAATCGTTGCCAGACGCGTGATGCCCTCTGGCTTGAACTCCAGAGTCACGCCTTCGGTCGCCAGCAGCGCCTGATATTGCTTGACCAAGGAGGCGTGAGTCTGCATCAGAATCGCCTCGAAGTCCTGTACCGACAGAGATTCCAGTTCCACGCGAATGGGAAAGCGCCCCTGCAGCTCGGGAATCAGATCGCTGGGCTTGGACAGGTGGAAAGCACCCGAAGCAATGAACAGAATGTGGTCTGTCTTGACCACACCGTACTTGGTCGAGACGCTGGTACCTTCGACCAAGGGCAGCAGGTCGCGCTGCACACCCTGACGCGATACATCGGAGCCACTGGTTTCCTGGCGCGTCGCCACCTTGTCGATTTCGTCGATGAAGACAATGCCGTTTTGCTCGGCATTGGCAATGGCGCGGGTCTTGACGTCTTCCTCATTGACCATCTTTGCTGCTTCCTCATCGGTCAGCAGCTTCAGGGCCTCGGCGATCTTGAGCTTGCGCGTCTTGCGCTTTTCCTGGCCCATATGGCTGAACATGCCGCGCAACTGCTCGGCCATCTCTTCCATGCCCTGGGGGCCCATGATCTGCACCTGAGGCATCTGCTCGGCGATGTCGATCTCGATTTCCTTGTCGTCAAGCTGACCTTCGCGCAACTTCTTGCGGAAAACCTGACGCGCCGTGTTGTCCGCGGGTACTTCGCCGGTACGGGCCTGCGGGATCAGCACATCGAGAATGCGCTCCTCGGCAGCATCTTCGGCGCGCGCACGCATCTTCTTCATGTCCGACTCGCGCGTCTGCTTGACGGCAACTTCGGCCAGATCGCGGATGATGGCGTCCACATCCTTGCCCACATAGCCCACTTCGGTGAACTTGGTCGCCTCGACCTTGATGAAGGGAGCATCGGCGAGTTTTGCCAGGCGGCGTGCAATCTCCGTCTTGCCCACGCCCGTGGGGCCGATCATCAGAATGTTCTTGGGCGTGATTTCCTGACGCAGGCCCTCGGGCACTTGCTGACGGCGCCAGCGATTGCGCAAGGCAATCGACACCGCGCGCTTGGCACCATGCTGGCCGACGATGTGCTTGTCCAGCTCGGAGACGATCTCCTGGGGAGTCATGGCAGAAGACATGTGAATTCTCAGTCAAATATGCCTCCGGCGCCCATCCATAAAGCGCCGGCAGCTATCAATTCGGATAGTCGAGGTGCTTACAACGTCTCGATCGTGTGATTCATATTGGTGTAGATGCACAGCTCGCCGGCAATCGCCAGGGATTTGCGCACCACATCTTCGGCCGACAGCTCGGTGTTGTTGAGCAAGGCCTTGGCGGCGGAATGCGCATAGGCACCGCCGGAGCCGATGGCCACAATGCCCTGCTCGGGCTCCAGAACGTCGCCATTGCCGGTGATGATGAGCGAGGTCGTCGCATCGGCCACGGCCAGCATGGCTTCGAGCTTGCGCAGCACGCGGTCGGTACGCCACTCCTTGGTCAGCTCGATCGCGGCGCGGGTCAGGTTGCCCTGGTGTTTTTCCAGCTTGGCCTCGAAGCGCTCGAACAGCGTGAAGGCATCTGCGGTGGCTCCCGCAAAGCCCGCCAGCACCTTGCCGTGATAGAGCTTGCGTACCTTGCGCGCCGTGCCCTTGATGACGATATTGCCCAATGTGACCTGACCATCACCGCCGATGGCGACTTGCACGCCCTCGGGAGTCTGGCGGCGCACGCTCAAAATGGTGGTGCCGTGAAACTGTTCCATCTGCTGCAGATGGGGTAACAACGGCACAAACTCAAGAGCGCAAAAAATTTAATTTAAAGCACAGCGCTGGAACAAGCACGCACCAACTCAGGGACACCGAGCAAGAGCCGCCTCGCGGCGAAGGTGTCGTCCCCCTCCCGAAGAGAGAGGGGGAAGGCGCGCAGCGCCTCAGGGGGTGTCAATCTCTCCGTGGGATCACCTGTGCATGTTCCTGAATGCCAACAACATTGAAGAACACCGCCAGCAACTGGTGCAACTGACCGAACTGCAACACATGACCCAGCTCCTGCATCTGCGCAGCCCAGTTCAGCACCGAGCCTGCGGCAGCAAAGTCCATGCGCACCAGGCGCGCGCAGTCAATGGCAATGGCTTCGCCAAGCTTGGCCTTTTCCTGAACTTCGGCCAGCCAGGGCAATGCATCACCGTCGATCACGCCTTGCAGCGCAAAACGCGGCTGATGCTCCTTCCAGAGCATGCCGGGCTGAATCGTCTCCGGCCCCAAGAGCCGGCTATCCTGGGCACGCAGGTTCTGCGCCTGCCCTTCGTTCGAATACGCACAGACCGGATCGTCCCACGAGGGTGGCGACAGCTCGTAGGTCACGCAATAGTCCAGCGCCGTCAGCTCAAATTCGTCCTGCAGATGCATCAGGCGCTGCATGGCCAGACGCAAATACCACCAGTCCGGATCGACGGCTCGATCACCGGAGGGGGTGTGCTTGCTGAGCACGGCCTGCAATCTTTCATGGCCGGCAAAAACCAGTGATCCCTTTTCGTCGGCCCATCGCTGTGCCGCATCCAGCAGCGGCTTCTTCACGCCGGGGTCGAGGCTCTCCAGAACGCTCCAGTCCATGACCGAGCTGCCGACGCTGCGCGCCTTGCTGGCCAGCAGCGCCTTGAAGCCAGGCTCATCCAAATGCACAGGAGCCTGCCAGCGAAAGCCGGTCTGCACTGCTACGGCATCCGGCGCGGTTTCGCTAAGCCTGCCCGCCTGCTGCGGCATCACAAACCATTGCGGGGCCGAACGACCGAAGCGCGCCACAAAGTCCATGGCAGCGTCTTCAAACTGAGCCTGCATGCCTGCTGCGCGGTACATGTCCAGCAGTGCCAGCCAGACCTGCAACTGTGCCGGCGTATCCTGAGCACGCTCGGCAATCAAGGCCTTGAGACTGGTCTCGGCTGCTACGCTGTCACCGCTGGCAAAGACAATCGCAGCATCCTCCAGCGCGGCATCATGCTCGAAGCGCGCAAAGGACGGCGGAACCATGTTGATGTCGGTTGGAGCGGAGACCTCGGTCGTTGCAAACGCCGGCGAAAAGTCCGTCTCGCCACGCAGGCCCGGCAAAGCAACAGGATTGCCCTGCCGCCCCGATTGCGGCAGCTCCAGATCGCCTGGCAACACATCCTGAAGCAGCGGCAACGTGCTGATCGAAAGCGGCTGGCTTTTAAATACCGAAGGCATGCTGCCTCCGACCTCCGGCAGTTGCAGCGGCATGGTGGCGGCATCAGCGGCCAGCTTGCCGCGCCACCATTGCTGGGCCATCTGCGCTTCGATCTCGTCGATCTTCTTGATGGTTTCTGCGCGCTCGCCCGGCACGGAGCTTTGGGCAGTCTGCAAAAAAGAGGAAGGTGCCAGTGGGGTCGGCGTCTCGAGCGGAGCCCTGGCAGTCACCGCCGTCTTGGACAGCTGAGCCTGACGCAGCTTGCGCAGCTGGTCAAACTCGCGCTTTCGCACAAAGTCGTTCTGACGCTTGCGCTCCAGCATCTCCTTTAACGCCTGCTTGCTGTACTGGCTTTCTTCGCTTTCCTGGTTGAGATTTTCCAAATCGGACCAATTCACGGTCGGGTGGCGCACGAAACGCACCACCTTGGACAGCAACCCTCCCGACTTGTTTTCTTCTTTCACCATGGTCCTCTACTTTGCTGCCTGCAGCCCCGCCAACGCCTGACGCAGATCAATCGCCGTACATCTTCTGCTTGAGTTCACGGCGCTGCTGGGCTTCCAGCGACAGTGTAGCCGTGGGGCGGGCCAGCAGCCGTCCCACTCCGATTGGCTCGCCGGTTTCGTCGCAGTAGCCGTAGTCGCCGGCATCGATGCGGGCAATGGACTGGTCGATCTTCTTGAGCAGCTTGCGCTCGCGGTCACGGGTGCGCAGCTCGAGAGCGTGCTCTTCCTCGATGGTGGCACGATCGGCAGGATCGGGCACCACGACGGTGTCTTCACGCAGGTTTTCCGCAGTCTCGCCCGCATTCACATGCATATCGTTCTTGAGCGCGACCAGCTTGCGACGGAAGTAGGCCAGCTGGGCGTCGTTCATGTAATCGTCATCAGACATGGCCAGCACTTCAGCATCGGTCAGCTCCTCTACCGACTTGGTCTTCCAGGCGTTGGCCAGCTTGGGATCTTTCTTGGGCACAGCTTGCTTTGTGTTGGTCATTGCTTTCGTATCTCTCATGGTTGCCGCAGCCTTGACTGCCGAAGCTGCCAGGGGCGGAACATCTGTTTCAGGCTGCCGCGCTGGAGGCGATGCAGAACGCTTGGATCTGGACGATTTGGAAGATTCTCCCGCTGCTGCAGGTACCAGCACCGGGTTGTCCAACGCGGCGTCCACCAAAGAGGTCTCGACGCTGCGGGGGTGCACAGCCGCTGCCGCAGCTTTGGCTGCAGCCTTGGGCAGATTACTTTTCACAGCGGTCACGTCCTGTCTCCTTACAGTACAGAGCCCTTGCAGGGCCGGATTGCTCCAACACCCTCTTTAGGGCCGGCATTGTAGCCACGCCAGTCCCCCCGTCCCGGCTCCGTTGCACATACCCCACAATTTGCAACAAAGCCTGCGCCTGTTTCGGTCAGTTTGCGAGAAATAACAGACAAACAAAACGGCCTGCTTGGCAGGCCGTCAGTCATTGTCAGCAAACCGTTAGCTTTCGCCGAAACAGCCCCTAAACCCAGGGTTTACACCAGACATTGATCCAGTCCCTGGCGAAGAATGTCCTGCGGCAGGTCGATGCCGATGAAGACCATTTTGCTGACTCGCTTTTCATCGGCTTCCCACTCGGGGCCCAGATCGCTGCCCATGAGCTGGTGCACGCCCTGGAAGATGACCTTGCGGCTGGTGCCCTTCATGTCGAGCACGCCCTTGTAGCGCAGCATCTTGGGGCCGTAGATATTGACGATGGCGCCCAGGAAGTCTTCCAGCTTGGCCGGGTCGAACGCGCGATCGGCGCGGTAGACAAAGCTCTTCACGTCATCGTCGTGATGATGGTGATGTGGGTGATTGCAGTGCTCGCCATGCTCGTGGTCATGGTGGTCGTGGCCGCAATGCTCGTCGTGCTGGTGTTCATGATCGTGTTCGCATTGGCCATGGTCATGGTCGCAAGCGCTGTGGTCGTGATGATCGTGGTCGTGATCATCTTCCTTGAGGAAATCAGGGTCGATGTCCAGCTTGGCGTTCAGGTTGAAGCCACGCAGGTCGAACACTTCGCTCAGGGGCACATCGCCAAAATGAACGGCACGGATGGGCGCGCGCGGGTTCATGTGCTTGAGGCGATGGATCAGCGCCTCCTTTTCCGCATCCGTCACCAGATCGGTCTTGGACAGGAACATCTGGTCGGCAAAGCCCACCTGACGGCGCGCTTCCTGGCGATCGTCGAGTTGCTGGTTGGCATGCTTGGCATCCACCAGAGTGATGATGGAGTCGATCAGATAGGTCTCGGCGATCTCGTCATCCATGAAGAAGGTCTGGGCCACGGGACCGGGATCGGCCAGGCCGGTGGTCTCGATCACGATGCGGTCGAAGTCCACCTGCCCCTTGCGGCGCTTGGCGGCCAGCAACTGCAAAGCCTCGCGCAGGTCTTCGCGGATGGTGCAGCAGATGCAGCCGTTGCTCATCTGCAGAATCTGTTCTTTGGATTCGGTCTTGAGAATGTCGGTGTCGATGTTCTCCTCGCCGAACTCGTTCTCGATCACGGCAATCTTCATGCCGTGGGATTCGTGCAGCACGCGCTTGAGCAGCGTGGTCTTGCCCGAGCCCAGAAAGCCCGTGAGGATTGTGACAGGAATGAGAGCCATGCGTTGAAACCTCTTGCTGCGGCCAGCCGCCACATGCGGCTGTCCAAAAAACACGGGCGGCGCATCCCTATGCGCGCTCCGGTGATAACAGCTGGGGAGTGTAGCGGTGCTTTCAAGCGCGCATGGGCAGCAGGGATGGCAGAAATTTCAGCAAAAAATCACCTCCATCACATACTCAACAATCACTTCAAGCTATCAAATCAGGACTCTTCAGTTTTGCTCTTCGTCGTCCGGCATGCGCAATGGAGCGGGCGTCTCTCCGACGCTGCTGCGCTGCGCACGCGGGTGGGCTTTTTCATAAGCCTGGGCCAGATGCTGGAAATCCAGCCGCGTATATATCTGCGTGGTGGCAATGCTGGAATGCCCGAGCAGCTCCTGCACGGCACGCAGATCGCCACTGGACTGCAGCATATGACTGGCAAAGGAGTGACGCAGCACATGCGGGTGCACGCCAGTCGCAAGCCCCGCCTGCTGGCCTCGCTGCTTGAGACGTGACCAGACCGACTGGGCGCTGAGCCGCTCGCCCCGGCGGCCGACGAACAAGGCCGCTTCATCCTGTGCCTTGAGCTGTGCGGCCCCGACCAGCGCGCAGCTGCGCAGCGCCAGCCAGCGCTGCAAGGCCAGGATCGCCATGCGCCCCACGGGCACGATGCGGCGCTTGCTGCCCTTGCCCTGAACATGGGCGTCACCCGCCTCCAGGTCGATCCAGCCTCTGCCTTCATGCCGGCTCTGCTGGTCGGGCCGCAAATCCAGCCCCACCAGTTCGGCCACACGCAGGCCACAGCTGTAGAGCAGCTCGGTCATGGCGACGTCACGCGCCTCCATCCACGGGTCGGCCTCGGGGTTCTGAAAACTGGCCAGTTGCACGGCATCGTCCACAGCCAGTGCCTTGGGAAGAGGCTTGGCGGCTTTGGGGCCGCGCACGCCCTCCACGGGGTTGAAAGGTACCAGCTCCCGCTGGGCCGCCCAGCGGAAAAAGCTGCGCCAGCCCGAAAGAATCAGTGCGATACCGCGTGCACTGCGGCCGGCGCCATGCATTTGCGCAGCAAAGCGGCGGATATGCGAGGGTTGCAGCGTCAAAAGCTCCTGAGCTGCCGCCTGCGCAAAGCTCTGCAGCTTGATCAGGTCCAGCGCATACAGCGTATGCGTGCGCTCGGCCAGGCGCTTTTGCACACGCACATGCTCCAGATAGCTGTGGACAACTTCCGGAAGCTGCGCGTACTGCTCCTCAAAAGAGGGCTGCTCGCGCTCTTGCATCGGTATCTACCCCCTTTTGCAGCCTTAGCCGTGCGCCAGCGTCAGCGCAGGAGCGCGCATGCGCGAGAGCGAGGCACTGGCCAGCTCGGAGATGCGGGAGAGGAATTCAAGACCCATGGTGGCATCGAAGCGCAGCGGGTCGGGCGAGCCCAGCACCAGCATACCAAAGGCATTGGAAGTGCTGTCCATGGCACCGTCATGCAGAGTCAGCAGCGCGACCGACTGCACCGCATTGGGGTTGGGCAGCCAGGTCACGGGCTCGAAACCCATATTGGGGCCGCAGAACGGCATGGTCAGAGACGAAGCAAAGGCCTTGGCATCATCGCTGACTCCCATGGTGTAGACGGTGCCGCTGTGCGCGCCCGCCACATTCCACAGACGCAGTGCGACCTGGGGGACATCAAACGTGTGCTGCAGGCTGGCGGTGAGCGCATGGGGCAGCTCGCGCAGGTCCTGTACCTTGACCAGGGCATGGGTCCACTGGTGAATCTTGTTGGCGATGGAGGCGTTCTCGCTGCCATGGCGCACCATGTCCATGATGCGATGCTCCAGACCCTTGATCTTTTCGCGCAGCATCTCGGCCTGACGCTCCTGCAGGCTGACGGCACGTGGGCCATGGCCGCTGATCAAACGCACGCCTGTCAGCATCTCGGCATGGCGCTCGAAGAAATCGGGGTTTTCCTGGAGGTAATCGGCAATCGACTCTTCGGTCATGGCGGTATCGGTCAAGCTGTTCATAAGGTATCAGGTATGTCGATCTGGCCTTCAAAAACAAATTCGGCAGGGCCGGTCATGCGCACGCGATCGTGCGCACCGCCAGTCCATTCAATGGTCAGCAGACCGCCGCGGGTATGCACATCGACTCGCTGATCGAGCAGGCCCCAGCCAATGCCGGCCACCACGGCAGCACAAGCCCCCGTACCGCAGGCCAGGGTCTCGCCGGCACCACGTTCATAGACACGCAAGCGGACCTCACCGCGGTTGAGGATCTGCATGAAGCCGGCGTTCACACGCTGAGGAAAACGAGCATGGTTCTCTATCAACGGGCCGTGCAACCCCACCAAAGCAGCATCCACATCGTCCACCAACTGCACCGCATGCGGATTGCCCATGGAAACGGCTGCTATCCAGACTGTAGCCGGCTGCAAAGGAGTATCAAGCGTCAGAGGCCATTTTTGCGTCGAACCCAGAGTCTCGGCCTGCAGACCGTCGGTCGTGAACGGCACCTTGGCCGGATCCAGCTGAGGCGCCCCCATATCGACCGTGACGCGGCCATTGCCATGAATTTCGGGGGCGATGACGCCCGAGAGGGTCTGTACGCGGATCACGCTCTTGTCGGTCAGACCCTTGTCATGCACATAGCGCGCAAAACAGCGTGCGCCGTTTCCGCACTGCTCGACCTCGCCACCGTCGGCGTTGTGGATCACATATTCAAAGTCCACGCCCTCTGCGGGTGCCGGGCGCACCGTCAGAATCTGGTCGGCGCCCACGCCAAAGTGACGATTGGCCAGGTAGCGGTACTGGGCGGTGCTCAAGCCCAGGCGAGCCTGGGTTTCGTCAAGCACGACAAAGTCGTTGCCCGCACCTTGCATCTTGGTAAAGCGAATCTGCATGATGCCGCACATTATCGCGCCGGGCGCAGGATCTGCGCCATGCCATGGGATCAGCGATACAGCTTTTGCAACAACTCCATGAGTTGCACCTGCTCGGCAGCACTCAGGTGCGCGATGGCACGGGTCTCGCTGCTCTTGAGCTCGGGCTCGGCCGTATCCACCAGTTCGCGCCCTGCCGCGGTCAGGTACAGACCCGTGGCGCGGCCGTCTCGCGGGTGCGGACGCCGTTCCAGAAAGCCGCGTTTGCCCAACGCATCGATCATGCCCACCATATTCGGCGGCAGCACGGCCAGTTGCTGACAGAGCTGACGCGAGGTGATACCCGGATTGCTGCCCACCAGAGACAGCACGGAGAACTCGACGATCTTGAGGTCAAAACGCTCCATGCAGCGCATGAAAACTCCCACCAGAGCCAGCGAGGCGCGCCTGGCGTTGTAGCCCAGCAGCGACTCCAGAAAGCTGGCATCGACCTGATCGACGGCAAAAACCTCGGCACTGTCCCTGGGCTCCTGCCCCGAGCCCGGGAGGTCCGAACCCACCTCTCTGGAGCGCGTGCCGCGCAAGGAGCGTGCAGGTTTGGAGTCTGGTTCAGCAGTCTTGTGAGCGAGCATTGGCGATGTCAACTTCGAAGGCAAAAGAGCAATCCAGGAGCGCGATGAAAAGACCGCAATTGTGCCGGTATTGCTCGCATCTTGCAGCCATTTTGATCAATGCGCGGAGGTGAACAGCTGGTTGCCGTGCACGACGGAAGCCTGCGCCCACTGCGCCTTCATCAGAGTCAGACGCCAGTCCATTTCGGGCAATATGCGCTGCTGCACCTGCTTGCAGGGGCCTCGCCAGCGCTCACTATCGCCCTCTGCTGTAGCCGCAATACGTGCCCACGCCCAGCCCAGCAGCACCACGGCCACGCAGCGCAGGTAGTCGTCGGCCACGCGCCAGGCCAGGGTGTCATCTTCCTTGCAGGCCTGCGCCAGCACCGTGGTGAAGTAGCGCAGCTGGGCCAGGCAGCGCAGCACTTCTGCATCCAGCGCCCGACCTGCATCCAGGCTGTTGCGCAAAGTCAGCAGCCATTGCCCCATGGCCTGACCACCGTCCGGCAGCACCTTGCGCACCAGCAGATCGATGGCCTGAATTTCATTCGTGCCTTCGTAAATCATGGCCACGCGCGAATCACGCACGATCTGCTCTATGCCCCACTCGCGGATGTAGCCATGGCCGCCGAACACCTGCAGGCAGGCGCTGGCACCCTCGAATGCCTGCTGGGTCCAGGCGGCCTTGAGCACGGGCGTGATCAGACTGCACCACTGCTGGGCCTGCTCGCGCTCGCGGGCGCTTTCGGCATCTCGCGCCACATCGAGATAAATACCGGTCTGGTAGGCAAGCACACGCCCGCCATCCACCCAGGCACGCTGCAGATCGAGCGTGCGGCGAATGGCCGGATGCTCGATGATCAGATCTGCTGCATCGCCTGTGCCACGCGAGGCCGGAACTGCCCCTGGCGCGCGCATCTGACGGCGCTCCAGCGCATAGGCATGGGCCTTCTGCCATGCTGCGTCCAGCAGGCCTATGCCCTGCAGCGCCACATGCAGACGCGCGGCATTCATCATGACGAACATGGCGTTCAGGCCCGCTCCGGGCTGGCCTATCAACCAGCCTGCAGCCCCATCAAAGCGCATCACGCAGGTGGGGCTGCCATGCAGGCCCATTTTTTCCTCGATGCGCTCACAGACCACGCGGTTGCGCTCGCCGCCTGGCAGCAGCTTGGGCACGAGAAACAGCGACAGGCCCTTGGGCCCTGCCGGAGCCCCGGGCAGACGCGCCAGTACCAGATGCACGATGTTATCGGTCAGATCATGCTCGCCGCCCGAAATGAAAATCTTGCTGCCGCTGATCTCGAAGCGCTCGCCCTGCTCGGATTCGCCAACCGGAACGGCTTGCGTGCGTACCTGCCCCAGGTCGCTGCCCGCATGGGCCTCCGTCAGACACATGGTTGCCAGCCATTCACCACTGGCCACCTTAGGCAGATAGGCGGCCTTGAGCGCATCGCTGCCATGGTGCTTGAGGCACTCATAAGCACCATGCAGCAGGCCCGGCGCCATGGTCCAGCCATGGTTGGCGGCACTCAGCCATTCGTACAGCACGCCTTCCAGCACCCAGGGCAGTCCATGACCGCCATCCTCCTCGGCACAGGCCAGTGCAGGCCAGCCCGCCTGCCAGAAGTCCTGATAGGCCTGAGCAAATCCAGGCGGCGTGGTGACCTTGCCCGCTGCAAACTGCACGCCGACCTCATCACCTTCGCGCGACAGCGGCGCCACCACTTCACTCACCCATTTGCCGGCCTCTTCCAGCACCTGCTGCATCAGCGCCTGATCCGTTGCAGCATGCGCCGGCAGGCGCTGCAACTGCTCATCGGCCTTGAGCACATCAAATAGAAGAAACGCGTTATCGGCACTGGCAGGCAAATAAGACATACATAACCGGCTGCAACGCAGCAAATGAAAATCTCTAAATAACGACCCCATACGCGCCGAGCGCGGCCCATGCCAGAGATGCCAAGCAAGGGCCGTCCCGCCGCGAAGGCATCGTCCCCTCCCGCGCAGCGAGAGAGGGGGAAGCCGCGAAGCGGCTCAGGGGGTGTATCAGGTATCCGCAGTAAAGCCGATCTGCTTGACCAGCGGTCCCCAGCGCTCGAACTCGGCCTGCTGCGAACGGGCCATTTCCTCGGGCGTGGAGCTGGTGGCAATCAGGCCGACCACACCCACACTTTCCTTGAGCGCGTCGCTCTTGAGCGCCGCCGTGATGGCCGCATGGGCGCGTGCACGCACATCGGAAGGCGTCTTGGCATTGGCATAGAAGCCAAACCACTCTTCGGCCGTCAAATCGGCAAAGCCCTGCTCGGCAAAGGTAGGGACATTGGGCAGATAGGGGTTGCGCTGCGGGCCGCTGGTGGCCAGCACGCGCAGCTTGCCGGCCTTGTAGTAGCTCAGGAAGTCGCCGCTGGGGCCCATCACGGCTGCAATCTGACCACCAGCCAGGTCGGACACCGCAGGCGCCGTGCCGCGGTAAGGCACATGGCTGAGCTTGATGCCCGAACGCAGGCTGAGCAGGGAGCCGATCAGATGCGGCTGGGTACCGGCACCGGGGCTGCCGAAGCTGGCCTTGTCGGGGTTGTTCTTGCACCAGGCCAGAAAATCCTTGAGGGTCTTGACCTCGGCCGGTACGGCAGGGCCGACAGCCAGTCCATGGTGCATGATGGCTCCGATGGAAATCGGCTCGAAGTCCTTGGCCTGATAGCTCAGCTTGCTATAGATATGCGGATAGATGGAGAAGGCCGAGACCTGCGACAGCACGATGACCGAGCCGTCGCCCACGGAGTTGCGCAGATTCTCCAGCGCGATGCGGCCGCCGGCACCGGGCTTGTTCTCCACCACGCCCATATTCTTGGAGTAGCTGGTGCCGCCGATCTTTTCCGCCACACGGCGCGCCACCGAGTCACCGGCACTGCCTGCGGGAAAGCCGTAGAGAATGCGCACCTGCTCCAGTGGCCCGCTGCCCTGGGCATAGGCGCTGCGGCCGGCGATGCCACCGAATGCGGCCAGCGCTGCACCAGCGCCCAGGCCTTTGACGAAATTGCGACGATCTTGCATGGTTTGTCTCCTCTATTGTTCGATCGCTATATGCAGGCTTGAGCCTGTCTGAAAAATCCCGACCCGAATGCTATTCGATACCGAGGGGTCATCAGGAATCGCCCGTAAAACCGATCTGCTTGACCAGCGGACCCCAGCGCTCGAACTCGGCCTGCTGCGAACGGGCCATTTCCTCGGGCGTGGAGCTGGTGGCAATCAGGCCGACCACACCCAGGCTTTCCTTGAGCGCGTCGCTCTTGAGCGCCGCCGTGATGGCCGCATGGGCGCGTGCACGCACGTCGGCGGGTGTCCTGGCATTGGCATAAAAGCCAAACCACTCTTCGGCCGTCAAATCGGCAAAGCCCTGCTCGGCAAAGGTAGGGACATTGGGCAGATAGGGGTTGCGCTGCGGGCCGCTGGTGACCAGCACGCGCAGCTTGCCGGCCTTGTAATAGCTCAGGTAGTCGCCGCACGTACCCATGATGGCGGCGATCTGACCGCCCACGACGTCCGAGACGCCGGGTGCCATGCCGCGATATGGCGCATGGCTGAGCCTGACGCCGGAGCGCAGACTCAGCAGCGCCCCCAGCAGATGCGGCTGACTGCCGGCACCGGGGCTGCCGAAGCTGGCCTTGTCGGGGTTGTTCTTGCACCAGGCCAGAAAATCCTTGAGCGTCTTCACCTCGGCCGGCACGGCGGGGCCGACAGCCAGCCCATGGTGCATGATGGCTCCAATCGAAATTGGCTCGAAATCCTTGGCCTGATAGCTCAGCTTGCTATAGATATGCGGGTAGATGGAGAAGGCCGAGACCTGGGACAGCGCAATCACCGAGCCGTCCCCCACGGCATTGCGCAGATTCTCCAGCGCGATGCGGCCACCTGCTCCGGGCTTGTTTTCCACCACGCCCATATTTCTGGTGTAGCTGCTGCCGCCCATTTTTTCGGCCACGCGGCGGGCCACCGAGTCACCAGCGCTGCCTGCCGGAAAGCCGTACAGAATGCGCACCTGCTCCAGCGGGCCACCGCCCTGGGCATAGGCACTGCGGCTGGCGATGCCGCCGAATGCAGCCAGCGCGGCACCAGCGCCCAGGCCTTTGACGAAATTGCGACGACCTTGCATGACTTGTCTCCTGCTTGAAATACGGACTCTTCGGTCCTGTGGAATCAATACACGTCTCAATCTTTGGCACTGAGCTGGCTCTGGCACTCTCCAACCCAGAGACATCGAGCAAGGGCAGCCCCGCAGCGATGGTGTCGTCCCCCTTGGGGGAAGGCGCAAAGTGCCTCAGGGGGTAACACTTACCGCGGAGCCATGCGCAGCGCACCATCCAGACGAATCACCTCGCCATTGAGATGATCGTTGTGCACGATATGCACGGCCAGATCGGCAAACTCCGAAGGCTTGCCCAGGCGCGAAGGAAAGGGAATGGATGCCGCCAGCGACTGCTGCACGGGCTCGGGCAGCTCCTTCATCAACGGCGTGGCGAACAGGCCTGGCGCCACGGTGCAGACACGAATGCCGTGCTGGGCCAGATCACGCGCCATGGGCAGCGTCATGCCGACCAGGCCGCCCTTGGATGCGCTGTAAGCCTGCTGTCCCACCTGGCCATCGAAGGCAGCCACCGAGGCGGTGTAGAGAATCACGCCGCGCGCGCCATCCTCCAGCGCCGCCAGCTTGGCGCAGCGTGCGGCAAACAGCCGCGTCATGTTGTAGCTGCCGACAAGGTTGACGCGGATCACGCGTTCAAAGTCCTCCAGCGGTGCGGGCTCACCATCGCGGCCGATCACGCGCTTGGCCGTGCCGATGCCGGCCACATTCATGAGAATACGTGCATCCGAGCCCCATTGCTCGCGAACGGCATCCAGCGCCGCAGTGACGCTGGCCGCATCGCAGATATCGCTCTCCAGCGCCAGTCCGCCGATCTCGGCAGCCACCACCTTGGCCTTGTCGAGCTGACGATCCAGCACCGCAACTCTGGCGCCTGCGGCAGCCAGCGCACGCGCCGTGGCTTCGCCAAGGCCCGAGGCTCCTCCGGTGACGATGGCAATCTGATCCTGAACTTGCATATCACTATCCTTTTAAAAGCTGCTTGCGCTTTCTGTCATTGGGCTCAAGCCTGTCCTGGCTCAGAGATTGGGCTTCAGGATCAGGGCCAGCGTTTCGTCGTACAGGCCTGCCACCACATCGGCGCGATGCTGGAGCACGGCACGCTGGTTGATGGAGCCCTTGTCCGTGACTTCGCCCAGGTCCAGCGAGGGCGCCCTGATCGCCGCCACTGCCCGCGCAATGCGGGTGGCACTGCCGGTGGCCGTCTGCGCCAGCTGGTTCAGAACCGTCTGCAGATGCTGCTGCACGGGCTCGCTGTGCATGATCTGCTCCAGCGTCGCCCCCGCGTCCAGGCCGCTCAAGGCCGCACAGGCCGGGGTCCCGAAAACGATGGCACCGACCTCCTTGCGATCCAGACCAGTCAGCACCACATCCTGGATATAGGGCGCGCCGGCATGGATGATCCTGGCCCGCAGCGGCCCCACGTTGACGAATGTGCCCGTGGCCAGCTTGAAGTCTTCGGCAATGCGGCCGTCAAAGCGCAGACCCTGGTTTCGATCCTGCGGGTCGCGCCACTGCACGGCGTCGCCGGTGCGGAAGAATCCGTCCTCGTCAAACGCCTCTGCCGTGGCTTCGGGCGCGCGCCAGTAGCCGGGCGTGACGTTCGGCCCGCGGTAGCGCACCTCCAGCTTGCCATCCACAGGCGCCAGTTTGAGCTCCAGACCCGGCACCGGTACGCCCAGGTCTCCCGAGCGCACATCGGGACGGTTGATGAACAGGGCCGAGGGCGAGGACTCGGTCATGCCCAGGCCCGTGCCCATCACGATGCGCTCGCCGCACTCGGCCTCCTGCGTGCGGTGCAGGCTATCCCAGACGGGCTGTGCCAGAGAGGCTCCTGCGTAGAAGAACATCTTGACGCGCTTGAGCAGGCTGTTGCGCAACTGCGCATCGCCCTCCATGGCGCGGGCGATGTATTCGAAGCCCGTGGGTACGTTGAAGTAAACGGTGGGAGAGATCTCGCGCAGATTGCGCAGCGTCTCGGCAATGCCCGCCGCCGTAGGCTTGCCCTCGTCGATATAGACAGTGCCGCCGTGATAGAGCGCGAGGCCGATGTTCTTGTTGCCTCCGAAAGTGTGATTCCAGGGCAGCCAGTCCACCAGCACGGGCGGGCCTTTGACCATATCGGGCATGGTCTGGGCAATCTGCTGCTGGTTGGCGCACCACATTCCGTGGGTGTTGATGACGGCCTTGGGCAGCTTGGTCGATCCCGAGGTGAACAGGAACTTGGTGATGGTGTCGGGCCCGGTGGCCTGCATGGCGGTATCCGCCGCAGCTGTGGGCTCGGTCGCCAGCAGGTCGGCAAACAAGGTGCAGGTCTGGGCGTCGACGGCCGGCTTGCAGTACACCACCTCACAGCCCTCGGACAACACGGCGCGTACCGCCTTGTCATAGCGCGCCGCATCGGCGGCAAAGATCAGGCCTGGCGTGAGCGTATCGACCACATGGCGCAGCTTGGCGTAATCGGTGCTGACCAGCGAATAGGCCGTGGAGACCGAGCAATAGGGCACGCCTGCATACAAGCAGCCCATGGCCAGCATGGCATGGTCCAGGTCGTTTTCGCTGAGGATGATGACAGGGCGCTCTGCCGAGAGCTTTCTGTCCAGCAAGGACTGTGCAATGCTGCGCGCCGCTGCCAGCGTCTGGGCATAGCTGATGCGTTGCCAGTCACCGGTGCTGCCGTCAGCCAGTCGTTGCCGCTGGGCGATGAAGGTCTGCTGCGGCGTGGTCTTCGCCCAGTGCACCAGCTTGTCGGTCATGCGCGCTGCGTGCTCTGCCAGCTCCTGGTCGGAGCGCACGTAGAAAGTGCCGTCGCCTGCCTCCCTGACCCGGATGCTGCGCACGCCGAACTCCAGCTCTCGGTAGCGGGGCCTGCCCCCCTCTACCACCTGGCCGAGGGCCTGCATGGCTGTGTTTGTCTCCTGCATTGTCTTTGTCTCCACAGCGTTGTTTTTTGAGAGTGCTTTCAGTCCTTGCTGACCTTGGCGGCCCGCCCTGACAGAAATTCCTGCAAACGGAACTTGGCTTCTGGCGCGCTCTGCGCCACGGCAGCCATCAGAGCTTCTGTCATCAGCCCCTGATCGGCGGGCTGATCGGCAATCCTGGGCAACGCGTGCATCAGGGCGTAATTGGTCATGGGGGCGTTTTCGGCAATGCGCAGCGCCAGTTCCACGGCCTTGTCCAACGCATGTCCTTCGGGCACCAGATATTGCGACAGACCAATGCGCTCACCCTCTTCGGCCTTGTACACACGGCCCGTGAACATCATGTCGGCCATGCGTGCGGCTCCGATCAGACGTGGGATGCGCACCGAGCCGCCGCCGCCCACGAAAATGCCGCGCGAACCTTCGGGCAAGGCATAGAAAGTACTGCTGTCGGCCACACGGATATGGCAGGCACTGGCCAGCTCCAGGCCGCCCCCCACCACGGCACCATGCAGGGCGGCGACCACGGGCACCGCGCCGAACTGCACCTGGCGCAGCGCCTCATGCCACATGCGTGAGTGCAGAACGCCCTGGGCCGCATCGCGTTCGCTGAGCTCGCTCAGATCCAGGCCGGCGCAGAAATGCGGTCCATCGCCATCCACCACTGCAGCGCGCACGCTGGCGGGCAGATTCATGAATACATCGCGCAGACCCAGCACCAGCCCATCGGACAAGGCGTTGCGTTTGGCGGCACGCATCAGGCGAATGACGGCGACCTGTTCGGCTTCGCCGCGGAACTCAACTGCAATTTCTTTATGAGTCATAACCATTCCTTTTGCATCATTATTGTTATTTAAAATAACTAAATGCAAGACATCCTTGGCCGTTTGCTCTCAGTGCTTTCCCCGATTCGCGCAGCAGGAGCGCACAACTAGTCCAGGTGTGACATTCACGAACGCGGCGACTTCGCATAATGTGACCTCATGACATCACCCAGCCAGCCCCGCCCCAGCCAGTTGCTTCAGCCCCAGCGCGCGCCAGTTCCCGCGCGCGATGCTTCCACGCTTTTGTTGCTGCGCGACTGCGCCGACGGCAATGGTTTTGAAGTGCTGATGACAAGGCGTGCCGATCAAGGCATCTTTGCCAATGCCTATGTTTTCCCCGGCGGCGGCCAGGAAGATGAAGATGCAGCCCCAGCCAGTCATGCGCTGGCGCGCGTGCGCCCCAGCATGATCGCCGAGGCGGGAGATGAACGCATCACCCAGGCTCTGGCAGGCATTCGCGAGACTTTTGAGGAGCTGGGCATCCTGCTGGCCTATGACCAGGCCGGCCAACCCGTTCCACCGGCCCAAGTTCAGCAACTGGACCGCAAGGCATCGCTGTATGAGCAATGCCGCGCGCGCGGCTGGACGCTGGCCGTGGACCAGCTCTGGTATCTGGCCCACTGGACCGCACCACTGGACCTGCCCAAGCGCTTTAACGTGCCGTTCTTTGTGGCCCGCATGCCCGAGGGTCAGACGGCGGTGGCCGACGAAACCGAGCAGTTCGAGCCCACCTGGATTTCTCCGCAGGATGCGATTGCGCGCTTTGAAGAGAAAAAGCTGTTTATCCTCTTTCCCACCCAGCGTACATTGCAGCGCATCGCTCACCAGCCCGATACCCAGGCCGTGATCCACGCCCTGCTCAGCGAGAAGCCGCTGTGGCAGGCCTGCCCCCGTGGCGGCCACCTGAAAGGCAAAGACACACGCCATACCGAAACCGATATGGCCTATGGCGAACTGGAAATGGTGCTGCCCGACGGCCACGGCATTCACCATCTGGACTGGCAGCCTGAAAAAGCCGTTCCGCTGCGCAAGAACCTGCTGCGTCTGACGGCCCCCAACCCCGGCATGATGACCGGCCCCGGCACCAACAGCTATCTGGTCGGCGATGCGCATACCGGCTATATCGCCATCGACCCCGGACCGAACGATGCCGAACATCTGCAGCGACTGCACGATGCCGCCGGCGGCGATATCCGCTACATCGTCTGCACCCATTCCCACCCCGATCACTCGCCGGGTGCCGCGCCGCTGCAGGCCATGGTCCTGCTCTCCGGCCATGCCAGGCCGCCCATCATGGGCCGGCCTTCGGCGCCCACCGCGCGCACCAACAGTCGCTTCAAACCCGAGGTGACGCTACGGGACGGAGAGCGCATCACGCTTGCCGGACAAGGGGCAGAAGGCGAGATCACGCATACGCTGCAAGCCATCTTCACGCCCGGCCACGCGGCCAACCACCTGTGCTTTTTGCTGGAGGAGGACGCGCTGCTATTCAGTGGCGATCACATCCTCAATGGCAGCACCACCGTCATCAGCCCGCCGGACGGCAACATGATCGATTACCTCGATTCGCTGGACAGGCTCCACTCCATGTGCCTGGAGCACGACATTCGCTACATCCTGCCCGCCCATGGCTATGTGCTGGGCTTTGCGCGACATCAGATCACCCGCCTCAAGGCCCACCGCCTAGCACGCGAGGCCAAGGTACATCAGGCCATGCGCACCAAGCCCGACGGCAGCATTCAGGACTGGGTGGCGATTGCCTACGCCGACACACCTCAAGCCCTGTGGCCCGTGGCCCAGCAATCGCTGCTGGCGCATGTGGAGCGCATTCAAAAGCTCTGCCTTGGCAGATAGCGCCCAGCGACCGCCGCGCTAGACCTGTGGACAACTAGGACATGGCCGGAGCATTAAGCTCTCGCCATGTCTGAATCCCTGCCTGAACAAGAAAGCATCCGCCTGGCCAAACGCGTGGCGGAGCAAGAACAATGCTCGCGCCGCGAAGCCGAGCTCCATATCGTCGCGGGCAATGTCCAGGTGGACGGCAAAGTGGTGCAAGTGCCCGAAACCCGCGTGCGCCCCGATCAGGTAGTGATCCTGCGCAAGGATGCCAAGCCTGAAGCCATTCCGCCCGTCACCATCCTGATGAACAAGCCTTCGGGCATGACCCAGGGCAAGGCCTACGGCCGCGTGCGCAGCGCGCATTCGCTGCTGAGAGAAGACACCAAAGCCAAGCTGGATACGCCCATGCCCCAGCTGGTGCTGGATCATCACTTCAGGAATCTGGAGTCGTTTCTGACGATTCCCCTGCCTGCCAGCGGCCTCATCGTCTACACCCAGGACAAGCGCGTGGCACGCAAGCTGGCCGAGGAAGGCATGTGGCTGGAGCAGGAAATCATCGTCGGCGTGGAGGGCCAGATCATTGAAGATGGCCTGGAAATTCTTTACGAAGGCTTGCCTATCCCTGGCGGCAACGGCCATCGTCGCATGCCTCCCTGCCATGTGAGCTGGCAGAGCGAAAACCACCTGCGTTTCGCTCTCAAGGGCATTGCGCCCGAAGAGATCGAGAAGATGTGCGCCGCCATCGGCCTGACGGTGGTCAGCATGCGCCGGCTGCGCCTTGGCCGCGTCTCTCTGGCCAAGGTGCCCGAGGGCCAGTGGCGCTATCTGATGCCCTGGGAAAGGTTCTAGACGCCTGTCCTCCAGCTGCGTCATGGATCATACAGCTTGCAAATGAGAATCATTTCGTAGAATGCGGGATTCCTGTGCTGCCTTCCGGCCTCCCGCATGCCCGCGCCCGTCTCCTCCTCTTCCCTGCTGAGTACCTTCCAGGACAGCTACCACGAGCTGGTGCGCTTCGTGGCACGCCGCACCGGCCCGCAGGCCGCGCGTGACCTGGTGCATGACGCCTGGATACGCCTGGCCGAACGCCAGCGCGGTGAAAGCGATGCGCCCGCCGCGCCGGACCATTCACCAAGCACCAGCCGCCCCTATCTCTACGTGGTGATGGAGAACATCGCCATCGACCACCTGCGCCATGGTCGGCGCACGGCCGAGCGCTTTGACAGCAGCGTCCGCGAAGGAGAGCCGCCCTCCCCTCTCAGCCCCGACGTGGCCGACACCCATTCCTACCGCCAGGCCCTGGCCGAGGTCGAAGGCGCGCTGTCACAGCTGCCCGCGCGCTGCCGCGAGATCTTCCTGGCCGACCGCATCGAGGGCGCCTCGCATGCCGAGCTGGCGGCGCGCCACGGCGTCTCGGTCAAGACGGTGGAGCGCGAAGTCATGCGCGCCATGGACAGCGTGGAAGCCGCGCTGCGCCGCTGGCGTGGAGATGCCGCGGCATCCTCCGCATCACGTAAGGGCCGCCGCCGTGCCCTGTCCAGCCTGCTGGGCCTGGCAGGCCTGGGTGCGGGCAGTGCGGCGATCTGGCAGGCCTGGCGCCAGTGGATGCCGCAATACCAGATCCGTCTGACCACAGCCACCGGCCGCATGCTGAACCAGCCCCTGCCCGACGGCAGCAGCCTGACGCTGGACGCCGCCAGCCGCGCCGAGGTGGACTTCTACGCCACGTGCCGGCAGGTGCGCCTGCTGGCCGGCAGCGCCTTCTTCGCCGTGGCGCGCGACACGGAAAGGCCCTTCGTGGTCCAGGCCGCAGACGTGCAGGTCACCGTGCTGGGCACGCGCTTCGAGGTCGCGCTGGAGGGCGATGCCGTGCTGGTCGCCGTCGATGCAGGCCGCGTGCAGGTGCGCGATGGCAGCGGCGCCCAATATGAACTGGGCGCAGGCCAGATGCTGCGCCTGGGGGCAGGACAGACAGCCGCCGTACAGACCACAGCCACCGTGGCAGCCTGGCGGGAAGGCTGGCTGGACTTCCAGAACACGCCGCTGGCCGACGTGGCCCGGCGCCTGGAACGCTACAGCCCGCAGCCGCTGCGCGTGGAGCCCGATGCCGCCGCCCTGCCCGTGCTGGGGCGCATGCGCATTGCGGCGGCCCAGGGCTGGCTGCGCATGCTGCCGCGCACCCTGCCGGTCAGCGTGCAGGAAGAGGAACAAGGCCCGGGAACCGGGCGCACCCTGGTCATCCGCCGCCGCAGCTGAGCCGCCGATGGCCTCGGCCTCGCCGAAACCTCGGCATGTGCGCGTCAGGCATGAGGGAATGTCGGCGCCCGTTCGTAAAGGTATGAAGACCCCGGAACGCGAATCATCCGCAGCCCGGGAATCACCATTGCCCAGATCCGTCACGGGACCTTCCATGTCTTCATCCTCATCCAAACCTTCCCGCCTTGCCCACCACCATGCGGTCGCTGCTGCCATCGCACTGCTGGCCCTGCAGCTGCCTCCTGACGCCCAGGCCCAGACAGCGCCGCCCCCGGCCGCCAGCACCGACTTCCACATCCCCGCCCAGCCGCTGGATCTGGCACTGACCCATCTGGCCCGCCAGGCCGGCCTGCAATTGCTGGCCGCGCCCGAGCTGGTGCAGGGACGCAGGGCACCAGCCGTGGAAGGGCGCCTGAGCACGGCCTCCGCCGTGGCCCGGCTGCTGCGCGGCAGCGGGCTGGAAGGCTATGTGAGTCAGGGCACGCTGGTGGTGGGAAAGCCCGCCGGCACCGTCGCCCTGCCCGAAGTCACGGTATCCGCCGTGGGCGAGACCACGACTACCGAAGGCTCGGGCTCCTACACCACGGGGCTGATGAGCACCTCCACCAAGCTGCCGCTGTCCATCCGCGAGACACCCCAGTCCCTCACCGTGGTCACACGCCAGAAGATGGACGACCAGGGCATGCTGTCCATCGACGACGTGGCCAACAGCGCCACCGGCATCACCATCAACCGCTGGAGCGACGACCGGGCGCGCTATTTCTCGCGCGGCTTCGTGATCGGTTCCTTCCTGCAGGACGGTGTGCCCGTCTCGTATGAAACCGATACCTCCACCTACGACGCCATGGCCATGTACGACCACGTGGAAGTGGTGCGCGGCCCCACGGGGCTGATGACGGGCGTGGGCGATCCTTCGGGCACGATCAATTTCGTGCGCAAGCGCGCGCCGCGCACCACCCAGCGCTCGGTCACCCTGCGCGGCGGCAGCTGGAACCAGGCCGTGGGCGAGATCGATGTGGGAGGAGCCTTCAACGAGGACGGCTCGGCACGCGGGCGCGTCGTGGCCTCGCTGCAGTCGCGCGACCACTTCGTCGACGGCTACAGCAGCAAGCGCCAGCTGCTGTACGGCACCACCGAGTTCGACCTGGGCCGTGACACCACGCTGAGCGTGGGCGGCTCCTATGTCAACGAAGACAACCCCGGCTCGCAATGGATGGGCGTGCCCATGGGCTTCGATGGATCCTTCCTCGGCATACCGAGGTCGCAGCGCTTCTCGCCTTCGTGGAGCAAATGGGACAAGAAGGAAGTCAGCCTCTTTGCCGACCTGGAGCGCCGCTTCGACAGCGGCTGGAAAGCCAGGCTGGCCGCCCGCGCCCTGCAGGCCAAGTCCGCACTGGACGGCGCCTACCTGGTCTCGGGCGGCCTCGACGAACTGGGCCGCACGCGCTACGACGTGGCTGGCGGCGTGTACGACTACGACAAGCGCCAGCTCAGCCTGGATGCCTCGGCCCAGGGCCCCGTGCGCCTGTTCGGCCGCGAGCACGACCTGGCCTTCGGTGTCAGCCGCCGCACCATCCGCTGGAGCGACCAGGGCTACAGCTACCTGTCGCCCACCGGTGAGTGGCTGATCGCCAATGGCGTCGATCCCACCACCTGGAACCCGGACTCGCTGGACCGGTCCACAATGCTGGCCGAAGACCTGTGGACCCGCCGCCAGAAGACCACGCTGACCTCGGCCTACGCCACGGGCCGCTTCCTGCTGGCCGAGCCGCTGAACCTGATCGCCGGTGCACGCCTGGATTGGTATGACTTCACCAACGCCCAGCGCCAGGGCAGCTGGAGCCGCGAACGCGAATTCAGCGAGAAAGCCCGCGCCACCCCCTATGTGGCGCTGACCTATGACATCAACAAGACCTACTCGGCCTATGCCAGCTACACCAGCATCTTCCGACCACAGGATTTTCTCGATGTCTCGGGCAGCATGCTGCCGCCGGTGGAAGGCCGCAATTTCGAGCTGGGCCTCAAGGGCAGCTATCTGGACGACCGCGTGAACCTGGCCGTTGCCGTGTTCAACACCACGCAGGACAACCTGCCCCAGGCCATTACGGACATCAACTCCTGCACGGTGAAGACCAATTGCTACCGCTCCGTCGGCAAGGTCAGGAGCAAGGGGCTGGACGTGGACATCAGCGGCGAGATCCTGCCGCGCCTGAATGCCGGTTTTGGCTACACCTTCACCCAGGCCCAGATCGCCAGCGACAGCACCGAAGGCGTCAAGGGTGCGCCCTATGCCAGCTACACGCCGCGCCACCAGCTCAAGCTGTCCGCCATGTACCACCTGGGCGGCGAGCTGGGCGCATGGCGCGCGGGCGGCGGCCTGCGCTACCAGACCCGCACCACGTCCGAGTCGCTGACCAGCGCTGAGGGCTATGTCATCCGACAACCGGCCTATGCTGTGACCGACCTGGTGGTCGGCTGGCGCGTGAACCAGCAACTGGACCTGCAGGTGAACATCAGCAACCTGTTCGATCGTCGCTATTTCGAGACTCTGGGCACAAACAACGGCGGCAACTATTTCGGCCTGCCGCGCAAGGTTCTGCTGACCGCGCGATACCAGTTCTGACCCGCCAATGAAAATGCCCCGCCAGTGGCGGGGCATGGAAGAAAGTGTGAAGTGCGCCGATAAGCCGGATTCTGTGCACAACGGTTGCCCGCCATGTGACCGCCATTAATCTTGGCCATCAGTCGCCCGATGGCTCGGTGCTACCTACCCGCACACTCCGGGGGCCCCGTCAACGTGTGCCTACTTGGTATTGCTGCGCGTAGAGATTGCCCGTTTCACCCTGGTTGGTCTGCCTTGCGGCACTCCTGCCAGACTCGTCTCTGTTGCTCTGATCCTCACCTCACGGTGGACAGCTGTTAGCTGCTACGCCGCCCTATGCAGTCCGGACGTTCCTCCAGTACGGCCTTTCGGCACTTGTACCAGCGGCGGTCTGGCGCACTTCACGGCGCGCATTATCCCGCGTTCAGAAAGAACTTGCACAGAACTCGCGCCTGAACTGCTCGGGAGGCAGGCCGGACTCGCGCTGGAACATGGCAATAAAGGCCGAGGGCGTGCTGTAGCCCAGATCGTAGGCGATCTGCTGCACGGTGTGGCCGGCCTCCAGCGCGTCGATGGCCTGCAGATAACGCATGCGCTGGCGCCATTCGCCCAGACTCATGCCCAGCTCGCGCTGGCAGTGGCGTGCCAGCGTGCGCTCCGTCATGTGCACGGTCTCGGCCCATTCGGCCAGGCTGCGGTGGTCGTCGGGGCGCGACTGCATGGCGTCCAGCACCTGCACCAGCGCGGGATGCCGGGCCACGGGCAGAAAGCTCAGCTCCAGCGGCGTGGCTCGTAACTGGTCATGCACCACCCGGGCCAACCGCAGATCGGCGTCCGTCACCGGGATCTGCACGCCTCGGGCACCGAAGTCCGCGAGCACGGCCTTGACGATGGGTCCCAGGCGCATGCAGCCCGCCGTCTGCGGCAGGTCCGCACACAGATCAGGGGCCAGATAGACGGAGCGGTACTGCACCGCATGCTGCAGATAGCAGCTGTGCACCACGCCCGGCGGAATCCACACTCCGTGCTGCGGCGGGCACAGGATATGACCCGTGGGCACATCCATGTTCAGGCTGCCGTGGGCCGCATAGTTCAGATGCCCCCAGCGGTGGCTGTGCGGCGGAGCCTCGCTGTGTTCGCCGAACTCGTCATAGCGGAAGTAATAGCTGCCAGGCACTTTGTCGGTGTCCAGTATCTGTACGGCATACCGCTTGGCGGCCGGGCCGGGAGTCGGGGCAGAGGCAGGCATGGGTTCGTCCGGCTTGAGTTATGAAATGTCTGAAATCAGCAATGCGCTTCAAATACGTCAAGCGCATCATAAGCACCTCAAGGAGTTTCATATGGGTGCATACCTATTACCACTGGGCGCGGTGCTGATCTGGTCGGTCAACACCGTGGTCAGCAAGCTGGCCGCAGACAGCATTAGCGCGGCCGAGATCGGGTTCTTTCGCTGGCTGGTGGCCGCCGTGCTGTTCACGCCCTTCGTCCTGCCCTCGATCTGGCGCCAGCGCGCCGACATCAAGCCCCTGCTACCACGGATCGTCGTGCTGGGCGTGCTGGGCATGGTCATCTACCAAAGCCTGGCCTATTACGCCGCCCACTTCACCACGGCCACGCACATGGGCATCATCGGCTCGCTCACGCCCATGCTGGTGCTGGCCCTGGCCGTGTTCATGCTGGGCCAGCCGCTGACGCATGGCGGCATCTGGGGCTCATTGCTGGCGATCCTGGGAGTCGCGCTGGTGGTTTCATCGGGCCGGCTCAGCCATCTGGCTTCCGAGGGCCTGAACCTGGGCGACGCCATGATGTTCCTGGCCATGCTGGCCTATGCGGTCTACAACATCCTGCTCAAGCGCTGGCCCATGCCGCGCCTGGCCACGGTGCAGCTGCTGTATCTGCAGGTGCTGGTTGCCGTAGTCGTGCAGTTCCCGCTCTATCTCTTCTCGCCCAAGACCGGGCTTGACGCCAGCAACCTGCCGCTGGTCGGCTACGCCGGCATCATGGCCTCCATCGCCGCACCGCTGCTGTGGATGAAGGCGGTGCAGACGCTGGGGCCCGGGCGATCGAGCATGTTCTTCAATCTGATCCCCGTATTCACCGCCCTGATCGCGGCATTCGCCCTGAACGAGCCCCTGGCGGCCTACCATGCCGTGGGCGGCATCATGACGATTGCCGGTCTGCTGCTGGCCGAGCTGTGGAAGGCCCCGCTGCGCGCGCGTCCCGCCTTGGCCTGCGGTGCTAAAGCAGCAGATTGAGAATCGCGTAGCTCATCAGCGACAGCAGACTCACCACGAACACCAGCATGACCCAGGGGCCCCAGCGCTGCTCGCGCCAGGAAAAACCGACCAGCAGGCCTACGCAGCAGGCCCCCAGCAGCACCAGAATTGTGTTGAACGTGAGCAAGAACAGTCCTCCCTCAAACAGACTTTGCCCCATTGTTCCCGATTGCAGGCCCCAGGGGAAACACCATCGCCCCTAGGCTTGATGTGAATCAATCGCCAATCCCCGACACCAGGCGCAGACCGGGGTTTTGAGCGGACGGCAGCGCGATCGGGTACGCATGACCCCTAGGGTTTTCCCGTGCTTTATCGGTGCACGCCTGCCTCATGCCGGTGCAAAGCCCGCACCACCTCTGCTCATAAGAATTTGCATTCAGGGCCGCTCAGAATTTCTTGTTGGACAGCCCCTCGCTGCCTTTCGATACTGCCGCCACAGGAACACCGGCCCGCGCCGCATTCCACTGTTCCAAGACACACAGGAGCGCCGGCAAAAGCGCCCCATGTGCCCGCTGCACTTTCGCATACAGGAGACTCCCCATGAGCAGCCCGGCTTCCGCCACCCACCCTCTTGCCGGCCATGCCGGTGCGCACGCGCACCCCGACATGGACGCCACCTACCGCAAGATCACCTGGCGCCTGATCCCCTTTCTGGTCTTTCTCTTTGTCCTGGCCTGGATAGACCGCGTCAACGTCGGCTTCGCCAAGCTGCAGATGCTGCAGGACCTGCAGTTCAGCGAGGCTGTCTACGGCCTGGGCGCCGGCATCTTCTTTATCGGCTATTTCCTGTTCGAAGTGCCCAGCAATCTGCTGCTGGAGAGGATCGGCGCACGCAAGACGCTGGCGCGCATCACCATCCTCTGGGGCGCGGCTTCCATGGCCATGGCCTATGTGACCACGCCCACCATGTTCTATGTGCTGCGCTTCATCCTGGGCGTGGTCGAGGCGGGCTTCTTCCCCGGCGTGGTGCTGTATCTGACCTACTGGTTCCCGGCCCGCCACCGCGCGCGCATCAACGGCTTGTTCATGACCTCGTTCGCCATCGCCGGCGCCGTGGGCGGCCCGATCGCGGGCGCCATCATGAACGGCATGCAGGACGTGGGCCATCTGGCCAACTGGCAATGGCTATTCATCCTTGAAGGCATCCCCTCGGTGATCGCCGGCTTCTTCGTGCTGGCCTGGCTGCCCGAGAAACCCGAGAACGCCAAGTGGCTGAGCGCCGCCGAGCAGCGCGCCGTCAGCGCCGCCGTGGCCCAGGAGAGTCAGCAAGGCCACAAGCAGCATTCCTTCGCCGACGCCTGCCGCAACTACCGTGTCTGGCTGTGTGCCGCCGTGTACTTCTGCATCGTCAGCGGCAACGCCACGATCGCCTTCTGGTCACCGTCCATCATCAAGGAGATCGGCATCCAGAACAATCTGCAGATCGGCCTGATCTCGGCCATTCCCTTCCTGGCCGGCACGCTGGCCATGGTCTGGAACGGCATGCATTCGGACAAGACCGGCGAGCGCCGCATGCACAGCGCCATCCCCGCGCTCATCGCCGCCACAGGCCTGATCCTGACCGGCATGTTCCTGCACGACGCCGTGCTGGCCCTGTGCGCGCTGACGCTGGCCTCCGTCGGCATCCTCGCTGCCTTCCCCGTGTTCTGGTCCATTCCCTCGGCCTTTCTGGCCGGCACGGCGGCCGCTGGCGGCATCGCCCTCATCAACTCCATCGGCAACCTGGCCGGCTTTGTGGCGCCCTACATGATCGGCGCGCTCAAGACCAGCACCGGCTCGCTGTCCTCGGGGCTGTACTTCGTGGCCGCGCTGGAGTTCCTCGCCGCTTTCCTGGTCGTGCTCTTCGTCAAGAAGCAGTGACCGCCTGACGCTGCCTGCGCAGCGCCGCTGTGCGGGGCCCACGGCCCCGCCTCCCCCTTTTTGAGCTTTTCGCCATGCAACTGCAATTCACCACCCCCGAAGGCCAGACCCTGGCCCCCATCTTCGACACCCTGATCGTCGCCGGCTGGGCCGGACGCGACCATGCGGCCATCGAGCACCATATCGAGGAACTGGCCGCGCTCGGCATTCCGCGCCCCAGCGCCGTGCCGCTGTACTACCGCATCGCCAGCAACCAGCTGAGCCAGAGCAGCACGCTGCAGGTGCTGGGCCCGGACTCCTCGGGCGAGGCCGAGGTCTTCGTCTTCAGCCACGGCGGCGAGATGTTCGTGAGCCTGGCCTCGGACCACACCGACCGCAAGCTCGAGGCCTATAGCGTGGCCTTCTCCAAGCAGGCCTGCATCAAGCCCGTGGCCACCCAGGCCTGGCGCTTTGCCGATGTGGCCGGCCACTGGGACGAGCTGATCCTGCGCTCGTGGATCGTGGAGGACGGCCGCGAAGTGCTGTACCAGGAAGGCACGCTGGCCAGCCTGCGCACGCCCCAGGACCTGATCGCGGGCTACACCGGCGGCCAGAGCCAGCTGCCCGAAGGCAGCGGCATGACCTGCGGCACCATGGCCGCCATCGGCGGCATACGCCCTGCCACGCAGTTCGCCATGGAGCTGCATGACCCGCGCAGCCAGCGCAGCATCCGCCACCGCTACCGCAGCGAGCTGCTGGACATCGTCGCCTGAACACGGAGCTACCCATGACTTCAGTCTCTCCCCGCCTGGACCAGGTCTCCGAGCACCTGGCCCAAGGCCAGACCAGCGCCGTACAACTGACCGAGCAGGCCCTGGAGCGCGCCACGCAAGGCGAAGGCCCGCGCGTGTTCACCCGCGTGCTGCGCGAGCAGGCCCTGGCCGAAGCCCGCGCCAGCGATGTGCTGCGCGCGGCCGGCCTGGCGCGCTCGCCCCTGGAAGGCCTGCCCATCTCGGTCAAGGATCTGTTCGACATCGCGGGCCACCCCACGCTGGGCGGCTCCAGACTGCTGGCCGATGCCGCACCCGCCACGCAAACGGCCGAAGTCGTGCAGCGCCTGCGCCGCGCGGGCGCGGTCATCGTGGGCACCACCAATATGACCGAGTTTGCCTACTCGGGCCTGGGGCTGAATCCGCACTACGGCACGCCGCGCAATCCCTGGCAGCGTGATATCGACGGCGGCCGCATTCCCGGCGGATCGTCCTCGGGCGCGGCCATCTCGGTGACCGACGGCATGGCGCTGGCCGCCATCGGCTCGGACACCGGCGGCTCGGTGCGCATTCCCTCGGCGCTGTGCGGCCTGACCGGCTTCAAGCCCACGGCGCGGCGCGTTTCCATGCAGGGCGTGCTGCCGCTGTCTGCCAACCTCGACTCCATAGGCCCGCTGGCGCCCAGCGTGCGCTGCTGCGCCGCGCTGGACGCGGTGCTGTCGGGCGAGCCGCATGGCGAGCTGCACGCGGCCTCGCTGCAGGGCCTGCGCCTGCTGGTGCCCACGAATGTGGTGCTGGACGGCATGGACAGCGCCGTGGCCGCGGCCTGGCAGCGCGCGCTGTCGCTGCTGTACGCGACCGGCGTGCAGATCACCGAGGCCGTGGTGCCGCCCTTCTCCGAGCTTGCGCAGATCAATGCCAAGGGCGGCTTCACCGCCGCCGAGGCCTGGGCCTGGCACCGCAGCCATATCGACGGCGCCGGCCGCCTGGCCGAATACGATCCGCGCGTGGGCACACGCATTCTGCGCGGCAAGGACATCAGTGCGGCCGACTATATCGAGCTGCTGGCACTCCGCCAGCAGTGGATTGCCCGGGTCCAGGCGCAGATGGCCGATCACGACCTGATGCTCATGCCCACGGTGCCCGTGATCGCGCCCAAGATTGCCGAGCTTGAGGCCAGCGACGAAGCCTATTTCGCGGCCAACGGGCTGATGCTGCGCAATCCCACGCTGATCAACTTCCTCGACGGCTGCGCGGTGTCCCTGCCCTGCCACCGCGCGGGTGAAGCGCCCGTGGGCCTGAGCCTGGCCGGCACGGCCGGTCAGGACCAACGCCTGCTGTCGGTGGCACTGGCCGTCGAGGCTTTGCTCGCCCAAGCCTGATTGCTGAGCAAAAATAGGAGCTGCTAGCGCTTGACTGCAATCTATTTCAGACAGAAAACACTCTGAAATCGATAGGCAACAGGCGGTAGCAGCTCCTTTTTTGTTCAGTACCAGATACTCAAGCCTGCACGGCGGGTCTTGACATCGGCGCAAGCTGTGCCCGCTCCTGGCCTGCGCAATTCCTGCACTTTATGCGTCCCCTGCCAGACGGGTTCCCGGCAGCCGCGCCACGGCCTGGCCGTGGTTCAGCGCAAAGGCCGTGGCCACCTCTTCGGCGGCGCGCACCACGGTTTCGGCCAGCGGGTTTTGGTGATCGTTGCGCCAGCAGGCCACCAACGGCAGCGAAGGAAACTCGCGATCCACGCGCAGCAGGCGCAGGCGCTGCTCGGCCAGCTCGCGCTGGATGATGGCCGGCGGCACGGCCGCCACGCCCAGGCCGTCGCAGACCACGCGGATCATGGTCGCCACAGAAGCAATGCAGTTCATGTGCGGCGAGGCGCTGCCTTCGGCGCTGAACAGTTGCTCGATCACCGCATACGGCTCTGAACCGCGCGCAAAGCTCATGATGGGAAAAGCCGCCAGCTCGGCCAGGCTCAGGGTCTCGTCGCCTATGCCCAGCTTGGGGCTGCCCACCCAGGCCATGGCGAACTCGCCCAGCGACAGATTGGCGATGGCACCACCGGAGACGGGCTTGGCCTGCAGCGAGACATCGAGCTGGCCCTTGAGCAGCTGCTCCGACATATGGATGGTGGTGTCGCAGGCGATCTCCACCTGCAGGCGCGGATAGCGCTGCTGCAGCAGCGCGAGAAAGTCGGGGAACCAGCTGTGCACGATGGATTCGATGGCGCCGATGCGGATCACGCCCGCATAGGCCTGCTTGTCCAGCATGTCCTCGCGCATCTCGCGCATCAGCCTGAGCATGCGCTCGGCATGCACCAGGGCCTTGGCGCCGTCGGCCGTGAGCGTGACCTCGCGCACGCCGCGATCGAACAGGCGCACGCCGAACTCCTGCTCCAGCGTGGCAATGCGGCTGGAGACGGCAGCCTGTGTGGTGAACAGCCGCTCGGCCGTCATGCGGAAGTTGCGCAGCTCGGCCAGCAGCACAAAGGTTTCCAGAAACCGTAGATTCATGGGTCGATGTTAATCATCGACCGCGGCCTTGCCCACTTTTCGGGTCATATCGATATAGCCCATTCGCAGAACGCTTGCGTGCACAATGCTCTGTGTCTGCGCAGACAACCTGCGCTGCGATCCACTGTCCCACCATCCCTTATTCGCGGAGGTCCGATGAGAGCTGACAACATTCTGCAAACGATTGGCGACACGCCCGTCATTCACATCAACCGTCTGTTCGGCAGCAATACCAACGTCTGGATCAAGTCCGAGCGCAGCAACCCGGGCGGCTCCATCAAGGATCGTATTGCGCTGTCCATGGTGGAAGACGCCGAGAAATCCGGCGCGCTCAAACCCGGTGGCGTCATCATCGAGCCCACCAGCGGCAACACCGGCGTGGGCCTGGCCCTGGTCGCGGCCGTCAAGGGCTACAAGCTGATTCTGGTCATGCCCGAGAGCATGAGCATCGAGCGCCGCCGCCTGATGCTGGCCTATGGTGCATCCTTTGACCTGACTCCCAAGGAAAAAGGCATGAAGGGCGCCATCGCCCGCGCCCAGGAACTGGCCGCCCAGACGCCCGGCTCCTGGATTCCCCAGCAATTCGAGAACCCCGCCAACGTGGCCGTGCATGAGGCCACCACGGCCCAGGAAATCCTGCGCGACTTCCCCGATGGCCTCGATGCCTTCATCACCGGCGTGGGCACGGGCGGTCACCTGTCCGGCGTGGCCAAGGTGCTCAAGGCCAAGTTCCCCAATCTCAAGGTCTATGCAGTGGAGCCGGCCGCATCGCCCGTGATCTCCGGAGGTCAGCCCGCGCCTCACCCCATCCAGGGTATTGGCGCCGGCTTTGTGCCCAAGAATCTGGACGTCAGCCTGCTCGACGGCGTGATTCAGGTGGAGGCCGAGCCCGCACGCGAATACGCGCGCCGCGCCGCTCGCGAGGAAGGCCTGCTGGTCGGCATTTCCTCGGGCGCCACGCTGGCCGCCATTGCCCAGAAGCTGCCCGAGCTGCCAGCCAGTGCCAGGGTGCTGGGCTTTGCCTACGACACGGGTGAGCGCTACCTGTCGGTGGAAGGCTTTTTGCCCAACGCCTGATTGCGCTACGCGCCCTGCTACCACGCCGCACCCAGTGCGGCGTTTTTTTGCCCGCTATACCCGAGCGCGCCAGGCGCTCATCAGGCCCGCACCAATGGCCCATGGCACAAGCGGTCATCAAGTTCGCTTGACACCAATCCGGGGCACTCCCCTACCATGGGGACAAGATATGCCACAAGCATGACACGGGAGAATTTCCATCTTGTTCCGATTTTTTGAAAAGCAGGTTCCACCTTATCCAGCACAGGAGCCCAAGGTCCCGCCCAAAGGTTTTTTTGCCTTTGTCTGGGCCTGTACCCAGGGCATGCGCGGCTGGATTGGTCTGATGACCCTCACCTCGGCACTGCTGGCCGCCTACGAAGCAGTGCTGTTCGCCATCATGGGCCGCGTGGTGGATTGGCTGGGCACGGTCTCGCCCGCCAACTTCTGGGCCGAACAGCAAGCCACGGTGCTTGGCATCGCCACCATCCTGCTCGGCAGCGTGGTGCTGCTGGCCCTGCACACCACCGTCATGCACCAGGTGCTGGCCATCAACTTTCCCATGCGGCTGCGCTGGGTGTTCCACAAGCTGATGCTGGGCCAGAGCATGTCCTTTTATGCGGACGAGTTTGCCGGCCGCATCACCACCAAGATCATGCAGACCGCGCTGTCGGTGCGAGAAGTGGTGTTCATGGTGGTGGATGTGTTTGTGGGCGTGGGCGTCTACATGATCGGCATTCTGATTCTGGCCGCCAGCTTCGAGTGGCGGCTGATGATTCCGTTTGCGCTGTGGTTCATCGCCTATGCCGCCGCCTGCTTCTACTTTGTGCCTCGCCTGGGCCAGATCGGCAAGGAGCAGGCAGATGCGCGCTCCATGATGACGGGCCGCGTCACCGATGCCTATACCAATATCGCCACCGTCAAGCTGTTCGCTCACACGCGCCGCGAAGCCGAATATGCGCGCAATGCCATGGAAGCCTTCAAGGCCACTGGCTATGCGCAGATGCGTCTGGTCAGCCTGTTCGAGATCACCAACCACCTGATGATTGCCCTGCTGCTGCTGGCCAGCGGCGGAACGGCGCTATATCTTTGGACGCAGGCTCAGGCATCTGCGGGCGTGGTGGCGGCCGTGATTGCCATGGCGCTGCGGCTGATGGGTTACTCGCACTGGGTGATGTGGCAGATGACGGGCCTGTTCGAGAACGTAGGCACCATCCAGGACGGCATCACCACGCTGACCAAGCCGCGTACCATCGTCGATGCACCCGACGCCAAGCCGCTGCAGGTCACGCGAGGAGCGATTGCCTTCGAGGATGTGAGCTTTGGCTACAAGGTGGGCGGTAAAAAGGTGCTGGACCATCTGAACCTGCACATCCGTCCCGGCGAGCGCATCGGCCTGATCGGTCGCTCGGGCGCGGGCAAGTCCACGCTGGTCAATCTGCTGCTGCGCTTTCACGAGCCGCAAGGCGGGCGCATCACCATCGACGGCCAGGACATCCGCAGCGTGACGCAGGACAGTCTGCGCAGTGCCATCGGCATGGTGACCCAGGACACCTCGCTGCTGCACCGCTCCATGCGTGACAACATCCTCTATGGCCGACCCGACGCGAGCGAAGCCGAGATGCAGGCTGCTGCCGACAAGGCCGAGGCTTCTGACTTCATCGCCACGCTGACCGACCTCAAGGGCCGCAGCGGCTATGACGCCCAGGTCGGCGAGCGCGGCGTCAAGCTCTCGGGCGGCCAGCGCCAGCGCGTAGCGATTGCACGCGTGATGCTCAAGGATGCGCCCATTTTGCTGCTCGACGAAGCCACCAGCGCGCTGGACAGCGAGGTGGAAGCCGCCATCCAGGAAAGCCTGGACTCGCTGATGGACGGCAAGACCGTGATCGCCATCGCCCACCGCCTGTCCACCATTGCTGCCATGGATCGCCTGATCGTCATGAACGAAGGCCATATCGTGGAAGAAGGCACGCACCAGCAACTGCTGCAGCGCGGCGGCATCTATGCCAAGCTCTGGGCGCACCAGAGCGGCGGCTTCCTGGCCAACCAGGACGAAGCCGTGCAATAGGCCGGTCTTGTCGTGAGTTCAGGCCACAATCGCCCATAGCGCCTGGCACACGGGTGCATACCGCTCATTGCATGAGTGCGCCAGAGATCAGAAGGGGAGCATCGCTCCCCTTTTGCATGCATCCATCCCACACGCGTCAATACGTCTCAGTTCCAGCTTGCAAGAGAATGAGCCTCTGCGCCATGGACCGCATCACAAAGGGGCGCTCTGAACCATTTGCTGGACAGGTTCACCGCACATTCGATGCTCAGTTTGCTGGAGCATGTACTACACACCGCCCCGTTCAAGAGCTGTCAGATGGCTTGTGTCGTTCATGCGACGGCATTGAACGAAGCAGGTCGATGAGGGGCACAGATAATGCGAGACAGCAAGAGGTCAACGCAATGAGCCCCACCTACGGCAAACTGAAACCCATGGATTACGCACAAGCCTCAATGACTTTTGCTCTCAAAGATGGCTCGATCTCCGGAGTTCAGAGCCCAGAGACAGCAGAGCTGATCAGTGCGGAGCGTTTCAGCGAATTCATCAACCACCTCTACGATGCGGCTTCTTTGCCGGAGGCCTGGGTTCCCTGCCTGGAGGTGATTCGCACGCATATGCGCAGCAATTTTGCGGTGCTGATCATCCGCCAGACCGAGGGAGACAATATTGGTTTGACGATCACCGCATCCGGAGGGCTCGAGGGCTTGCTTACGCACGACGTCTACAGCGAGCACAGTCCATTCCTTGGCATGCCCAAGGAGCAATTCAAGACCATTCCCGACCTGATGTCCGAAAACGAATGGCGCAGCAGCGTCTATTACAAGGACTGGTGCCGTGTGCACAATATTTTCCATGTGATGGCTGCCGATATCGTGACCACCGATGGCAGTGTCTACGGCCTGCGGATCACGCGCCCCGAGTCGGAACCGGCCTTCAGTCAGCGGGATCTGGATCTGGGCCGCATGATCATGCCGCACATCCGCCGTGCGCTGAATATGCATCTGGCACTGCACCATGATCGTCAGGTCATGTCGCTGTACAGCACCGTCACGGCTCGCTTGATGGTGGGTGTCGTCATCCTGGACCAGAATGGCCAAGTGCTGGAAAGCAATCCTGCGGCCAAAGGCATTCTCGATGCTCAGGATGGACTCAGGATCTCCGGTGGCATGCTGGAGGCTGAATATGCCAGCGACAACCGAAAGCTCCAGCGACTGGTCAAGGATGCCTTGCTGTCCTCCCTGGCATCCGCGTCCGTCATGACCGAAGGCATCTCGATTGCCCGTCCTTCGGGTCAGCTCAACTGGGGGCTTGTGGTCCAAAGCATTTCCTCGGGTGACAACGCAGAGGCCAAGAGCCGTCCCTGCGTCGCGGTGTTCATGCGCAACACCGATGACAAGGCCGATCCGTCAGCGCACCTGGCCCAGCAGCTGTTTCAGCTCACGTCGGCGGAGACCGCGCTGGTGATACAGCTGACCCACGGCCTGACGCTGGAGGAAGCAGCCAAAGCGCTGGGCATTCGCCTCAATACCGCAAGAGCTCACCTGCGCTCCATCTTCTCCAAGACCGGCGCCCGCCGTCAAAGCGAGCTGGTACGCTTTTTTCTCAATAGCGCTGCCTGGCTGGGAAGCAAGAGCGGCTCCTGATCCTCGCGCGGCAACCGAGTTCCAGGCCTTGAGCGACCTGTACTCATCGCCCTGAAGCAGCAGGGCAGGCAGGACTCCTCAGCGGTCTGAGGGCCGCCAGGGAGCCGCCGCGAAAGCCTCCGTCACCCATTGCTTGAACGCCTTCATGGCGCCCGTGTTGTACTGCCCCGAAGGTCGCAGCAAGTAGATGCCGCCGGCTTCCCCCAATGTCCATTGCGGCAGTATGCGGACCAGCTCTCCAGCATGGATGGAGGGCATGAGGTGCCAGTCACTGCCGGCGATGATGCCCACCCCTTTGATTGCCGCATGAAGCAAGGCTTCGTTGTCGTTGCTGAGGATGGAGCCGCTGACGCGCACTGATTCGGCAACACTGGCGACCTTCTTTCCTGCCGACTGAACCAGTCGCCATTGCGGAAAGTCCAGGAGGCCGGTGTAGCCCAGGCAGTTGTGACGGACGAGATCTGCAGGCCTGTCTGGCGCTTCATGGCGCTCAAGATAGCTGGATGATGCACACAGAAGGCGGTACTGATCGCATAGCCGCGTGGCAACCAGCCGGCTGTCCGCCAGATTGCCGATACGTATGGCGGCGTCAAAACGCTCTCCCACAATGTCCACGATGCGCTCGCTGTACTCCACTTCGAGCGCCACTTCCGGGTAGGCCAGGGAAAAATCCGCCAGCATGGGGCTGATCCACCGCCGCCCCATCGTCGCGGGCATGGACAAGCGCAGGCGCCCCCGTATTTCCTGCGCTCCCTGCGCTGCTTCCTGCTCTGCATCCCGAATCAGATGGGCAGCCTGGCGCAGCTTTTCGACAAGTCGCCAGCCCTCGTTGGTGAAATGCAGCTGGCGCGTGGTGCGCTCCACCAGACGCACGCCCAGTCTTCGCTCGAGCGCCTGCATGCGCTTGGAGAGCACCGAAGGGTGACGCGCCAGCAATCGTCCCGCAGCGGCAAACGAGCCCTGGTCCGCCAGTGCGACCAGCGTGGCGAGCTCATCCGTGTGCTGGCTGTCGAATATCTCCATGGTGTCTATAGCGATTCAGGGGGTGAGGATGATCGAGCCTTGCGAGCGTCCTTGCTCCAGGTCTGCGTGCGCCAGGGCTGCGTCCTTGAGCGCATAGCTTTTCCATATGCGAGGCGTGAGTATGCCGGCTGCGATGGCATCCAACACGTCCTGCGCACGGCTCTGGTACTCCTCTGTCGTTGCCGTATGCGCGGCCAGAGACGGACGGGTCAGAAACAGCGAACCCTTGGCATTGAGCACGCCCACCTCGACGGCTGGCGGCAGGCCCGATGTGGCACCAAACGACACCATCAGCCCTCTGGGTCGCAGGCAGTCCAGCGAAGCCAGGAATGTGTCCTTTCCGATGGAGTCGTAGACCACATCCACCTTTCGGCCCTGCGTGGCCTGCATCACCAGGGATGGCAGTGTCTGCGCATCAAAGACAAACACCTGGTCGCAGCCCGCAGCCTTGGCGCGCTCCACGCTGGCCGGCTTGGAAACGACGCCCAGTACCTGGGCTCCCAGGTGCCTTGCCCAGGCGCACATCAGCTGCCCCAGCGCCCCCGCAGCGCCATAGATCAGTACGCAGCTGCCCTGCTTCACCTGGCCCGTGGTCTTGAGCAGATACTGGGCCGTGATGCCCTTGAACAGGACCGACGCGGCAGCATCATCCGCGAGACTGTCCGGAAGCCGGATCAAACGATCAGCGGGGAACAAGCGCGCACTGGCATACGCGCCCAGCGGCCCGGTTGCGTAGCCGACACGGTCCCCCGACTTCAGGCCCGACACTCCCGAGCCCACGGCTGCCACGGTTCCCGCGCCCTCCAGACCCAGTCCCGAAGGCAATGCAATCGGGACCAGCCCTTTGCGCTGATTGACATCCAGAGGATTGACACCGATGGCGGTCTGCTCGAGCAGAACTTCGCCCGGCCCCGGTGACGGCAGATCCAGCTCTTCGAGCTGCATCACTTCGGGCGCACCTGAGCTGTAGATTCGAATGGCGACAGCCATGGCTTTTCCTTGGGAATGATGAAGAAACCATCGTATTCATGCCATCTGTGTGCATCAACATGAGCGCATGCACATAATAAGTGCATGTGGTGCAGCAATCACCGCATGACGCTCCGTGCTTGGCCGAAGCCACGAAGCGGACTGCCACTGTCACACCGCCAGCTGCGAGACAAGTTAGTTAGTCAACTGAAGAAGAATCCGACGCTTGAAGCGAAAGAAAATTTACAAGAAAGCTTGATCAATGAGCATAGAACTCCCCAAACATGCGCAGCAGCAGGCCATTGCCTCCATAGAACGCTATTTCCGCGAAAACATGGACGAACCCATAGGCAATATGCAATCCGGTGCCCTGCTGAATTTCTTTCTCGCGGAAATAGGCCCCAGCATCTACAACCGTGCCGTGGCCGATGTGCAGGAAAACCTGCAGGCCAGGCTGCAGGAGCTGGACTATGAAGTCGGCAAGGAAGAATTCAGCTACTGGACGGCCAAGCGCACAGGCAAGCGCTGAAATGACTCCAGCCAGACGCCTGCAAGCAGCTCTGCGGCCAGACCAGCCGGCACCGACTGCGGCGGCGTTGGAGAAACTGGCTCATGCCCTCAGGGATGAAGGCATGAGCCAGGCCGCGCTCTATCGCCTGTTCCAGGCCGAGCATGCGCGCTCGGACCTCGATGAACCGCGTCTGGAAGCACTGGCCGGGATCATGGACCTGATCTGGGGTGGCGGCTGGGCCAAAGGCCATGCCTTGTTCGAACAGGAGCTGTCGCAAGCACGGCTGGACAGCGAGTAAGACGGGGCCGGCTGGCATACCATCGCCGCATGCGTCTTCTCCATACCTCCGACTGGCATCTGGGTCAGCACTTCATGGGCCGCAGCCGCCAGACCGAGCATCAGGCCCTGATCGACTGGCTGCTCACCCAGGTCCAGACCCATTCCGTGGATGCCGTGCTGATCGCCGGCGACATCTTCGACACCGGAGCCCCGCCCAGCTATGCGCGCGAGCTGTACAACCAGCTCATCGTGCGCCTGCACGACGCAGGCGCGGCCTTGCTGATACTGGCGGGCAATCATGACTCGGTCAGCGTGCTCGATGAAAGCCGCGAGCTGCTGTCTTACCTGGGCGCCCAGGTGGTCAGCTCGACCGGTGATGAGGCACGGCATGTCGTCACGCTACCGCAGCGTGGCACAGCGCGGGAGCCTGGCTGTATCGTCTGCGCCCTGCCCTTCATCCGCCCGCGTGATGTGCAGCAAAGCCAGGCCGGACAAAGCGCGCAGGACAAGCAGCAGGCACTGCAAACCGCGATTGCGTCCACCTACCAGCGCGTATATGCCGCAGCCCTGCAACAGCAACAGGCGATGCAGGCCAGCCAGGGCGAACGGCTGCCCATCATTGCCACCGGCCATCTGACCACGGTGGGTGCCAGCAGCAATGAATCGGTGCGTGAAATCTATGTGGGCGCACTGGAGGCCTTTCCGACCAATGCCTTCCCGCCGGCCTGCTATATCGCTCTTGGCCATATCCACAAGCCGCAGCTCGTAGGCGGACTCGATCACATCCGCTACAGCGGCTCTCCCATCGCGCTTGGCTTTGACGAAGCCAGGCAGACCAAGCAGGTACTGCTGGTGGACCTGAATGCCGACGGGCTGCAGACCGTCACCGCCCTGCCCGTGCCGGTGTTTCAGCCCATGGCCTCCATCACCGGCAGCCTGGCGCAGATGCCTGCCTTGCTGGAATCTGCCTCGACCCAGGTACAAGCCGATCGGCCGGTCTGGCTGGAGGTGACGGTACAGGAAGACGACTACCTGTCCGACCTCACGGCGCGCGTGCAGGCCATGGCCGAGTCACTGCCCGTGGAGATTCTGCGCATCAAGCGCCAGCGCGGCCAGGCTGCGGCACAGCTGTCCGGCGAGGCCCGCGAGTCGCTGGATGAACTCACCCCGCTCGATGTGTTTTCACGCCGACTGGCCCAGGAGAGCCTGGAGCCCCCACTGCAATCGGCGCTGACCGAGCGCTATCGACAGGTGCTGCGCGGCCTCCACGACGAGCAAGGAGCAGCGGCATGAGAATTCTCAAGCTGCGCCTGAAGAACCTGAATTCGCTCAAGGGCGAGTGGAACGTGGACTTCACAGTCGCCCCCTTTGCCGACAACGGCCTGTTTGCCATCACCGGACCCACGGGCGCGGGCAAGTCCACGCTGCTCGATGCCATCTGCCTTGCGCTCTACCACCAGACGCCACGCCTCGACACCATCAGCGGCAGCAACGACATCATGACGCGCCACACCGGCGAGTGCGAAGCCGAGGTGGAGTTCGAAGTCAAAGGTGTGGCCTACCGCGCCTTCTGGAGTCAGCGCCGCGCGCGCGGCAAGCCGGACGCAGCCCTGCAAGCACCCAGGGTGGAGCTGGCACTGGTGGCGGACGGCAGCATACTCACCACCCACATCAAGGACAAAGCCCGGCGCATCGCAGAGATCACCGGGCTGGACTTTGCGCGCTTTACCAAGTCCATGCTGCTGGCCCAGGGCGGCTTTGCCGCCTTTCTGCAGGCCACGGCCAATGAGCGCGCCGAGCTGCTCGAAGAACTGACCGGCACCGATATCTACGGTCGCATCTCGCAGTCCGTTTTCGAAAGAGCGCGCGACGCCCGCCAAGCCCTGGAAAAGCAACAGGCCCAGGCACAGGGCATGCAACTGCTGGATGCAGGCACACGCGA
This sequence comes from Comamonas sp. A23, assembly GCF_004522605.1. Taxonomy (NCBI): domain Bacteria; kingdom Pseudomonadati; phylum Pseudomonadota; class Betaproteobacteria; order Burkholderiales; family Comamonadaceae; genus Comamonas; species Comamonas sp. A23. The sequence goes on along the minus strand of NZ_RSDT01000003.1, from coordinate 430,274 downwards.
GCAGCTACAGTCCCAGGCGGCACTGCTGCAGACCGGCTTGACGGATCTGCAGGCACGCCACCAGCAACTGCAAACCGTACAACGCTGGCAGGCACAGACCATGCAGGCCATGGAGGAGGTTGAGCAGGCACGCAATGCACAAGCAAACGCCCAGCAAGCGCTGAGTGATGCAGCACAAGATTTGCTGCGCCTGCAGGCCCACGGACCTGCGCAGGCAATCCAGCCCATGCACCATCGCTGGCAGCTGGCACAAGACCAGCAAAGCGAACAGGCCGCGCAATTGCAGCAACTGCATACCCTGCGGCTGCAAGCCCAAAGCGCGCAATGGCATCAACACCAACAGGCCCGGCAACTGGCTGACGATCAGCTGCAGCAGTCAAGGCTGCAGCTGCAGTCTGCACAGGCCCGGCAGGCCGACTTGACGGCATGGCTGCAAGCCCATGCCAGCCGCGCCATGCTGGGTGAAAACCTCAGCGGCTGGCGCGAGCAGCTGCAGCAAGGCCAGCAACTGCAACGGCAAACCATCCAGACAGAAGGCCAGATGACGCAGCTGCAGAAGCTCGCCCGGCAACTGCAGCAGCAAGCAGACGCACAGACGCAGCAATCCACGCAGTCGACACGGCAAGTCTCCCAGACGCTGCAACAGCAGCAGGCCGCAGAGCAAGCCCTGCAGCAGCAGCTGACCACGCACGGCAGCCTGCCTCAGCTGCGCAGCCACTGGCAAAACGCAGAGCGCCAGCTGCATCACTGGCAGCAGTTGCAGGAACATGCCGAACTGCGCCAGCCCCTGGACGTGCAGCAGCAGCGCAATTCGCAGGCGCTGAGCTCCGTTGATTCCCGCATTCAGGAGCAGCTGGCGCAACGCGATGACTTGCGTGCGCAGTACAAGGCTCTCAAGGAAAAGGTGGCCGACAAGCAAGCCCTGCTTGACCAGGAGCGCCTCATCCAAAGCCTGCAAGAGCACCGCGCTGCGCTGCAGCCCGGAGATGCCTGCCCGCTGTGCGGGTCTCAGGATCACCCAGCCATCACCGAATACGCGGCGCTGGATGTATCAGCCACAGCCGCTGCGCTGCAGCAGGCACAGAGCGAACTCGAGTCGCTGCAGCGCCAGGGCGAGCAGCTGAACACCGCGCTGGCCACTGCCCAGGGCCAGCGGCAGCAGCAGCAGGAGCAGCACCAGGCCATTGCCCAGCAGATTGAAAAATGGCTGTCACGCTGGGCTGACTTGCGCGCGCAGAGCGCAGTGCCGCTGGATGAGGCGGCATGGCAGCAGCCCGAAGCACTGCGCACCGCTTGCGCTGAAGCCGGGCAGCAGAGTGTGCAGCTACAGCAGAACCTGGCCGATGCCGAAACTGCCGAACGCCAGCTGCAACAGTCCAAGGACGCCTGCCAGGCGGCTGTGCAACACCAGCAGCAGATCGAGCATGCACAGGCCAGCACCCGGCAGGCTCTGCAGAGCAATCTGACGCAGCAGGAGCAGACCGCTCAGGCACTGCAAGCCTTGATGCAGCAGGCCGGCGGCCTGCAAACTCGCTTGCAGCTTGCCCTGCAGACGGCATGCTACGCATTGCCCGAGAGCGCAGACACCGCAGACTGGCTGGATGCGCGTCAGCAGGAATGGCAGCAATGGCAGCGCCAGCAACAGGCAATGCAAGAGCTGACCCAGCAGATCGACCTTCTGCAACGCCAGGTCGAACAAGCCGCGCAAGATGCCGAGCACTGGCTGCAACGCAGCCAGGCCCTGCCTGACATGTCCGCCGACGCCACCGCCTATACAGTGCCAGCCGCCGCCACGCTGCAGGACTGCAGAGTTCTGCTCGAACAAACAGCGCAGCAACTGGCCAGGCTGCAAGGTCAGGCAAGCCAGGCACAAGCCACGCTTGAGCAGCTGCAGCAATCGACGCGGCAGGCCCAGGCCGAATGGCAGCAGGCGCTGCAGGCCAGCCCGTTCTCCGACGAAGCGCAGTACACCGCAGCCCTGCTGTCCGATGCCGAACAGCAAGGTCTGCAGGCACTGAGCAACCAGCTTCAGGGCGCGGCACAACGCGCAGCCGCCTTGCAGGCAGACGCCAGCCAGCGCCTGACCGCACTGCAAGCACAGGCGCTCAGCGATGAAGCACCCGAAACCATTACCGAGCAAATTACCCAGCTGGAGACCGAACGCGCCCAGCAAGCCGAGCAACTGGGCGCCCACCGCGCCCGCCTCAAAGATGACGATGACCGCCGCGCGGGCCAGCAAGCCTTGCTGGCCCGGATTGCCGAGCAGGAACAGGACAGCGATCTCTGGCAACACCTGGACAGCCTGATAGGCTCCGCCAGAGGCGACAAGTTCCGCAAGTTCGCACAGGGGCTGACGCTGGATCATCTGCTGCATCTGGCCAACCGACACCTGGAGCGCCTGCACGGTCGCTATCTGCTGCGGCGCAAGCCCACTGGCGAGCTGGAGCTGGACATTGTGGACGGCTGGCAGGGCGATGTGGCGCGCGACACGCGCACGCTCTCGGGCGGCGAGGCCTTTCTCGTCAGCCTGGCACTGGCACTGGCACTGTCCGATCTGGTCAGCAGCAAGACCTCGATCGATTCGCTATTCCTCGACGAAGGCTTCGGCACGCTGGACGGCGATACGCTGGAGATGGCCCTCGCCGCGCTCGATGCACTCAACGCCAGCGGCAAGATGATTGGCGTCATCAGCCATGTGGAAGCACTCAAGGAGCGCATTCCGGCGCAGATCCGCGTGGAAAAAGCAGCCGGAATCGGCTACTCCAGACTGGTGATCTGAAGCCTGGTTCAGGTGCCGGGCGGAGGTGGCGGCATCATGCCCGGGCGCGGCGGCCGCCGCCCTGGGCCTCCTGGCCCGCCTGGCGGCATGGAGCCCTTGACCTGGCAGAGCTTGTCGGCACTATCGCTGCGCACCACCACGGTCTTCGATGCCAGCATCACCCCTCCCAGGTTCTGCACATCGAAGACATAAGGCGTCTTGTCCGGCTCCTGCCCGACCACGTTGTCCACATCCAGGCGGGTATCGGGCTGGCCCTTGTCCCTGTAGGGCGGCGCCTGCGCAAAGATCTCGCTGTTGAGCGCATCGCTGAACAACAACTGGCTGGTCAGCCACGATGCAGCGCTGTCCGCCGGGTCGTAGCTGCCTTGCAGAATGCGAAAGTGCACATGCACGGCGCGGCCGCGATACCAGCCGGGGTAGCAGCTGTCGAAGCGCGCCACGCCATTGCCGTCGGTGCGTTGATAGCCGCGAAAGAACTGCTTGTTCCCATCGGTCGCATCGTTGTTGCACATGCGGTGAATCTGGCCCGAGTAACCGCCCGTGTGATTGGTATGCCAGATCTCCACAATCGTGCCCGGCACCGGCTCGCAGCGCTCGTTGACCACGCGGATCTGCATATGCAGCGGCAGGCCATCCCAGCCATCGCTGACATCCATGCGCTCGGGAGACAGCGTATGGCAGGGGCCGATGGTGGCCTCGCAGGTCAGGCGGCAACTGCCCGCCAGCCCGGCACCGGCAAACGGGTTGATGCCGCGCACGGCAGCGGTGATGGCCTTGGTGCCACCGCTGAGCCATGGAGCAGCGGCTTTCCCCACGCTCCTCACCGACTCCGCAGCGGGAGCTGCGCAGCCGAGCAAGGGAATGACGGGCAGCACCCCCAGTACAGCACCGGAATGCTGCAGCCAATGCCTGCGGGTAAGCGGCAGGAACGAGTCGGAGGATGAATGGGACATGGAGCTTGGGCGTCAAGTCAGACTGACCGCATGCTAGTGCACGGCAAGTCATTCAGGCGCTTGCTTTGCGAGCTTTACCGCAACGATACATCCACGCAGCGCCCCCCAAATTACCCTTAACCGACAGATCTCCAGCACTGCAAAGCACTCACCAATCCATAGCAAACACCACTTTGATTTCGGGCGTAATAGATTGATTTCAATAAAGAAAAATCAAGACCTCAAGCAGCAACCCGTCCATCAAGTCTGGTGTTAACCCTCTGCGCCGGCCTGTCACTCGCTTCAAAGATGCATGCACTGGCGGAAGGCCAGGATAACCACCCAGAGGAGATGAAGTAGATGACACAGGAGACCCAGAAAACCGGCCGCCGCAACCTACTCAAAGGTGCCGCGGTGGCTGCTTCCGCCATGTCCGTGCCCATGATAAGCACGGCCCAGACCACGTCCTGGCGCTTTCAGAGTACCTGGCCAGCCAAGGATATTTTTCACGAGTTTGCCCAGGACTTCGCGAAGAAAGTCAACGACATGACCGGCAACCGCCTCAAGATCGAGGTGCTGCCTGCCGGCTCCGTGGTGCCTGCATTCCAGTTGCTGGATGCGGTATCCAAAGGCACGCTGGATGGCGGGCACGGCGTGATTGCGTACTGGTATGGCAAAAGCCAGGCCGTAGCGCTGTGGGGGTCCGGACCGGCCTTTGGCATGGATGCCAATATGGTGCTGGCCTGGCACAACTATGGCGGAGGCAAGGAGCTGCTGGACGAGATCTACGGCGGCCTGAAAATGGACGTGGTCTCCAAACTCTATGGCCCCATGCCGACCCAGCCGCTGGGCTGGTTCAAGAAACCCGTGGCCAAGGTGGAAGACCTGAAGGGACTGAAATTCCGCACCGTCGGCCTTGCCGTGGATGTGTTTACGGAAATGGGTCTGGCTGTGAACCCACTGCCTGCCGGTGAGATCGTTCCAGCCCTGGATCGCGGCCTGCTGGATGCCGCCGAGTTCAACAATGCATCCAGCGACCGCGTGCTGGGCTTTCCGGATGTGACCAAGAACTGCATGCTGCAAAGCTTTCACCAGTCGAGTGAGCAGTTCGAGGTGCTGTTCAACAAGACCAAGTTCAACGCCCTGCCGGCCGAGATCAAGTCCATCATCGAGTACGCCACCCAGGCCGCCAGCGCCGACATGAGCTGGAAGGCCACCGACCGCTATGCCAAGGACTATGCAGAGATGCAGTCCAAGCAAGGCGTGAAGTTCTACAAGACACCCGACGCCATCCTGCGCGCCCAACTGGCTGCCTGGGACAAGGTGACATCCAAGAAGGCCGCCGAGAACCCCATGTTCAAGCGGGTGATGGACTCCATGCGCACGTTTGCCCAGCGCAGCGGACGCTGGCAAAACGATACCGACCTCGACTTCAAGATGGCCTGGAACCACTACTTCGCGCAAAAGCGCAGTTGATTCCGACGCAGCGCAGCCCAGCAGGGGCTGCGCCTGTCTGCCTCCCGCAGTCCCGCCCCGGCAGGCGGGCATCTCATCTTCTTCGCACCTCGCTGCATCACGCAGCGGAGACTGCCATGCAAAAAATTCTGCTTGCTGTCGATGCGTTCTCGACCTTTATCGGCAAGGTGGCGGCCTGGGCCGTGGTGCTGCTGACAATGCTGATCAGCTGGGAGGTGTTCTCCCGCTATGCACTGAACAAACCTCACGCCTGGGTGCTGGATGCACAGATCATGCTCTACGGCACCATGTTCATGCTGGCCGGCGCCTACACCCTGTCCAAGAACGGCCATGTGCGCGGCGATGTGCTCTACGGCTTCTTCAGCCCGCGTGCGCAGGCTGCCGTGGATCTGTGCCTGTACATCCTGTTCTTCCTGCCTGGCGTACTGGCGCTGACCTGGGCCGGCTGGACCTATGCCCACGAATCGCTGGATATTCGCGAGCAGACCTTCTCTGCCCATCCGTTGCCGCTGTATCCATTCAAATTCATGATTCCGCTGGCTGGTGGCGTGCTGCTGCTTCAGGGCCTGGCTGAAATCGCCCGCTGCATGCTGTGCCTGCGCGACGGCCAATGGCCCCGTCGCGGCGCAGACGTGGAAGAAGTGGATGTGGAAAAGCTCAAGGAAATGGTGCAGGAGGGCAAAGCATGAAGATGCGCAAGGAACTCTGGTTCGGCTTTTCCATCATGGCCCTGGTCGTGCTCTCGGCCATCGTGCTGCTGCTGGGCGTAGAAAACATCACCAACGGCCATCTGGGCCTGCTGATGCTGTCGCTGGTGGTGGTCGCCATCATGCTGGGCTTTCCCACTGCCTTCACGCTGATGGGCATGGGCATGATCTTCACCTGGCTGGCCTATGAGCGCGATACCACACGCACACTGGATTTGATGGTGCAGTCAGCCTACAAGAGCATGACCAATGACGTGCTCATCGCCATCCCCCTTTTCGTCTTCATGGGCTATCTGGTCGAGCGCGCCAACCTGATCGAAAAGCTGTTCAAAAGCATGCACCTGGCCATGGCCCGCGTGCCGGGCTCGCTTGCTGTGGCCACGCTGGTGACCTGCACCGTGTTTGCCACCGCCACCGGCATTGTGGGCGCCGTGGTCACGCTCATGGGCCTGCTGGCACTGCCCACCATGCTGCGTGCCGGCTACAGCACGTCCATGGCGGCAGGGGCCATCACGGCGGGTGGCTGCCTGGGTATCTTGATACCGCCTTCGGTGCTGCTGATTCTCTATGGCGCGACAGCAGGCGTTTCCGTCGTCCAGCTGTATGCCGGCGCTTTCTTCCCTGGCCTGATGCTTGCCGGCCTGTACGTGGGCTATGTGGTTATCATGGCCAAGATCAAGCCGGCCTGGGCACCACCGCTGTCAGCCGCCGAGCGCCAGGTAGCTCTACCGCCCCTGACTCGCGAGCTGCCCGCCACCGCTCAGCAATACGCCCCCATGCGCCTGCTGGCCGCACTCAAAGGCCAGCGCAATGCACAGGTTCCCACAGGCTATCTGCTGCGCCAGCTGGCCGTGGTGGTTCTGCCCGGAATGCTGTTCCTGCTGCTGGCTGCCAGCAGTTGGCAGGCAGTGACGACGCCTGCGGTGCAGGAACAGTTCGAGATCCAGCCCATAGGCATGGAAAGCAGCAGCTCCTCCAGCTCCGGCACTGGCCTTGCCGAGCCGCCCATAGAAGGTGGCTTGCAGGAACCACCCACAGAAGGAGGGCTACAGGAGCCGCCCGGCTCAGAGTCCTCCGCCCCGGTGGCAGCAACGGCGCCGGCAGAGCCTGAAACAGGCAGCAACGCACCGGGCGTGCCTGCTGCCAGCCAGGCTGAAACCCAGCCAGCCCCCACCTGGTGGTGGATTGGCTTTGCAGTGCTGGGGACCTGCATCGCACTGTTTTATCTGTTTCTGAGTTTTGCGCGGCTGGAAATCTTCAAGATGCTGCTGGGCTCGTTCTTTCCGCTGGTGGTGCTGATCCTGACCGTACTCGGCTCCATTGTCTTTGGCCTGGCCACGCCGACCGAAGCGGCTGCCATGGGTGCCTTGGGCGGCTTTGTGCTTGCCGCTGCCTACAAGCGCCTGAGTATCGATGTCGTCAAGGAGTCCGTGTACCTGACCGCCAAGACCTCGGCCATGGTCTGCTGGCTGTTTGTGGGCTCGGCCATTTTCTCCGCCGCCTTTGCATTGCTGGGCGGGCAGGAGCTGATAGAGCGCTGGGTGCTGTCCATGAACCTCAGCAAGATAGAGTTCATGATCCTCTCCCAGGTCGTGATCTTTCTGCTGGGCTGGCCGCTGGAATGGACGGAGATCATCGTCATCTTCATGCCCATCTTCATCCCTCTGCTCAACCACTTTGGCGTTGACCCGCTGTTCTTCGGCCTGCTGGTGGCGCTGAATCTGCAGACGGCCTTCCTCTCTCCACCCGTGGCCATGTCTGCCTTCTACCTCAAGGGGGTGGCACCGCCTTCGGTGACGCTCAACCAGATATTCGTGGGCATGATGCCCTTCATGGGCATACAAATCCTGGCCATCGTGCTGCTCTACATCTGGCCGCAGATCGGTCTGTGGCTGCCGGAACTGCTCTACAAATAACAAAAGGCCACCAGCACATCACTATCAAATGCATAGCTGACTGCGCTTGTTACATAGCAACTTCGTGTTCAAAGAGATGAGAACATGAGCTGTATCAAGCGCAAACCGCTATCTTCTTAGAAGCGATAAGCACAACAAAAGCCGAGGTCACCATGGCCTTGTCGCGCAGTCATCAGGTCTTTGCCGTACCATCCAGACCCTTGCTTGATAGGTACAAGCCATGATCCGGATCGCAGAACTCAAACTCCCTCTCTCGGCGGTTGAATACCACCCCGAGAACCACACCGAATACCAGCCCACGGACAAGCTCACGCAGCTTGCTGCCGAGCGCCTGGGAATTGCGGCCGCCGCCATTGCCAAGCTGCATGTGCACAAGCGCAGCTTCGATGCGCGCAAGGCGGAACTGCTGGCCGTCTACATTGTCGACATCACGCTGGCCGACGAGGGCCAGGAGGCCGCGCTGCTGACGCAGTTTGCCGACCATCCCCATGTCAACCCGACGCCAGACATGAGCTGGAAACCCGTGGGCCAGGCCCCGGCGGATCTGGATGAGCGCCCCGTGGTCGTGGGCTTTGGCCCCTGCGGCATGTTTGCCGGGCTGGTTCTGGCCCAGATGGGCTTCAAGCCCATCGTGCTGGAGCGCGGCAAGACCGTGCGCGAGCGCACCAAGGACACCTGGCGCCTGTGGCGCAAGCGCGAGCTGACGCCCGAGTCCAATGTGCAGTACGGCGAAGGCGGCGCCGGCACCTTCTCCGACGGCAAGCTCTACAGCCAGATCAAGGACCCGCGCCATCTGGGCCGCAAGGTGCTGACCGAGTTCGTGACCTATGGTGCGCCGCCCGAAATTCTCTACGCGGCTCACCCCCATATCGGCACTTTCAAGCTGGTCAAACTGGTCGAAGGCATTCGCGAGGAAATCGTGCGCCTGGGCGGCGAAATCCGCTTCGAGCAGCGCGTGACCGATGTACAGATCGAAGAAGTCGACGGCCAGCGCCAACTGGTCGGCCTGCAGGTGCTCGACCAGGCCACAGGCCAAAGCTATGCGCTGCCCACCCACCATGCCGTGATGGCGCTGGGTCACAGCTCGCGCGACACTTTTGCCATGTTCTACGAGCGCGGCGTGGCCATGGAGGCCAAACCCTTCTCCGTGGGCTTTCGCATCGAGCATCCGCAAAGCGTGATCGACCGCGCCCGCTGGGGCAAGGATGCCGGCCACCCTCTGCTGGGCGCTGCCGACTACAAGCTGGTGCACCATGCCAAAAATGGCCGCGCCGTCTACAGCTTCTGCATGTGCCCGGGCGGCACCGTGGTGGCAGCGACCAGCGAACCCGGGCGCGTCGTCACCAACGGCATGAGCCAGTATTCGCGCGCCGAGCGCAATGCCAATGCCGGCATGGTCTGCGCCATCAGCCCCGAGGACTACCCGCAAGACGCCGAGAGCTTTGCCTGGGCCTTTGACGGCAAGACCTTTGGCGTTGAAAAGCAGCAAAAAGGCGAGCATCACCCGCTTTCCGGCATTGTGCTGCAGCGCCAGCTGGAGTCCAGGGCCTATGTGCTCGGCGGCCAGAACTACAGTGCGCCCGGCCAGCTCGTGGGTGACTTTGTGACTGGCAAGCCCTCCACCGAATTTGGCGAAGTTCAGCCCTCCTACAAGCCCGGCATCAGCCTCGGCGATCTGCACCAGGCCCTGCCCGCCTATGCGATCGAAGCCATGCGCGAGGCCCTGCCCGCCTTTGGCAAGAAGATTCGCGGCTACGACATAAAGGATGCCGTGCTGACCGGTGTGGAAACCCGCACCTCGTCCCCGGTCAAGATCGGTCGCGGCGCCGACTTCCAGAGCGATAACACGCGCGGTCTATACCCGGCCGGTGAAGGTGCGAGTTACGCAGGCGGCATTCTGTCGGCCGGTGTGGATGGCATCAAGGTCGGCGAGGCCGTAGCGGCTGCGATTCTCGGAGTCGAAGTCCCCTCCTCGGGCGCGCGCGGCTCGGGCGGAGCCCTGTAAGCGAGGCAGACAGCCTCGCTGCCCCCCTCCCAGGCATGCCAGCCCTGCTGCTGGCTGCCTTTGATGGTGCTTCCATACCTGACGTCATGGCTTTACAATTTTTTGGACGCCGACTGACAATGCACCAGGCTGGCATCGGTACGCTGGTGACTTCATCGCACGCCAGCGTCACCATGAAACCTCTGCGACTTGCCCCTGCCTCCATGTCCCTGGGACTGGCCTGCTGGCTGGCTGCAGTCAGTGCCGGCGCACAAACCAGTGATTCCGCCGCTGCAGCAGATACTGCCGGCAGCAAGCCCTCTGCGCTGTCGGGCTGGATGCTTGGCTACGCGCCCCTGGACTGGCACTTCTCCGATGCCAAAAAGGAAAACGATTTCGAGCCCGACGAACAAAAGCATGCCTATGTCTGGCTGATCCAGGCCGAGAAGGAGCTGGACGAGCGCCATATCGCGGGATTCGCCTATTTCAGGAACTCATTCGGCCAGCCCAGCCAGTACGCCTATTACGGCTGGCGACTCAGGCCTTTTGACAGCGTGCCAAGCCTTTTATTCAAGGTCACGGGCGGCATCATTCACGGCTACAAGTTTCCGTACAACAAGAAGATCCCGTTCAACAACAGGCATGGCTGGGGCATCACGGCCATTCCGGCCGTGGGCTATGACTTCAACAGCAACTGGGGCCCCCAGATCAATGTGCTGGGCAATGCCGGCGTGATGTTCCAGCTCAACTACACGGTTCGCTAGGCCGCAGGGAACGACCTGTCAGGCACCGCGCAGCCTGGCAAAATCAGGCGTACGCTTTTCCAGAAAGGCCGCAATGCCTTCGCGGGACTCCTCGTTGCCCTGGGCCTCGACCATGTAGTCAGCCTCCAGCGCCAGCTGCTGCTCCAGACTGTGGCTGTGAGCCACCCGGCATAGCGCCTTGATGCGCGCAGTCGCGACCTCCGGCCCCTGGGCCAGTTGTCTGGCCAGCTCCAGCGCTTGGGCCAGGGCCTGGCCCGGCTCCGTCAAACGGTTGATGCAGCCATGCGCATGCATGCGCTCGCCGCTGATGCGCTCGCCCGTCAGGCAGAGCTCGGTCAGCAATTGGCGGGACATGAATTCGGCCAGAAACGAAGTCGCGCCACCGTCGGGTGTGAGGCCAACCTTCACATAGGCCACCGAGAAAACCGCCGACCTTGCCGCCACCAGCATGTCGCAAGCCATGGCCAGAGACAGGCCTGCACCAGCGGCAGCGCCCTCCACCGCCGCAATCACGGGTTTGGGGCAGTCGCGTATGGCACGAATCAGATGGTTGAGGTCCTCAAGCTTTAGGCGGCGTTCGGCCAGCGGCATCTCGCGCCTCGTTGCCAGCTGGTTCAGATCGCCGCCAGCGCAGAAATGACCGCCCTCGCCTGTCAGAATCACGGCGGCCACCGAGGCATCGGTGCCGGCCGCACGCAGCGCTTCCATGACCGCGTGGTAATACTCGGGCGACAGCGCATTGCGCGCTGCCTGGTTGTTGTTGGAGAGAACAAGAACAGAGCCTTCGCGGCGGGTGACAAGAGCAGGATTCACGGCAAACCTCCTGCATCCGACTCTAGCGATACAGGCACGGCCCGCCTAGCGGGCGGATGCCCTCTCTTGTCACCTAGCGGACGCCCTCAGCGGCGCGGTCCCCAATGGCCGCCGCCGTGATGCCAGCCGCCAGGACCATGATTCCACCCACCCTCATGCCAGCCATAGCCGGGACGTGGCGGCATGGCCCAGCGGCCGGGGCGCCAGTTGTAGCGCCCGCCGCCCCAGCCCCAGGAGCCGCCGATCCAGACATAGGCCGGCGAGGGAGCCACCGGGATCACCTCGTTGATCAGGGGAGGCGGGGCCATGGGTGCATAGACGTCGCCCGCAACCACCTCGGTTCCATAAGCCGGATAGGCCGGGGCCACCACGCAGCCCGTAAGCAGGGCAGCGGAGCCGCCCAGCAGCAAGACCGGCAGCAGTCGGCGGGTCATGGTTTGAGAGATGAAGGACATCACAACTCCTGAAAGTCCGGGGACATGTATATGCTCCTACAACGCAAAAGCCCCTGCCGGTTGTTGACAGGGGCTTGTGAAGCAGCGGTAAAGACCGGCTACTGCCGTTTACACATGCGTACGCTTAGCGGGCGTTTTGCAGTGCAGCAATGCGCTGCTCGATGGGCGGGTGGGTAGAGAACAGCTGGCCGATGCCACCGGCAATGCCCATGGCCGCCACGCTCTTGGGCAGCTCGCCCGGATGCATGCCGCCCAGACGGGCCAGCGCATTCATCATGGGCTGCTTGCGCCCCATGAGCTGGGCAGCACCCGCATCGGCACGGAACTCGCGCTGGCGCGAGAACCAGGCCACGATCATGGCGGCGACAAAGCCCAGCAGGATATCCAGCACCACGGTGGTGATCATGTAGCCGATGCCGGGGCCGGAGCTTTGCTCGTCGTTGCGGCGCAGGAAGGAGTCGACCGCATAGCCGATCACGCGCGAGAGGAAGACCACAAAGGTGTTCATCACGCCCTGGATCAGCGTCATGGTCACCATGTCGCCATTGGCGATGTGGGCCACTTCGTGACCGATCACGGCCTCGACCTCTTCACGGGTCATGCCTTCGAGCAGACCTGTGGACACGGCCACCAGGGCCGAGTTCTTGAAGGCGCCGGTCGCAAAGGCGTTGGGCTCGCCCTCATAGATGCCGACCTCGGGCATGCCGATGCCAGCCTTTTCGGCAAAGCCGCGCACGGTGTTGACGATCCAGGCCTCATCGGCGTTGCGCGGCTCGTTGATGACCTGCACGCCCGATGTCCATTTGGCCATGGGTTTGGAGATCAGCAGCGAGATGATGGCGCCGCCAAAGCCCATGATGAAGGCAAAGCCCAGCAGGGCGCCCAGATTGAGGCCGTTGGCAGTGAGGTAGCGGTTGACGCCCAGCAGGCTGGCGACGATGCCCAATACCGCCACCACGGCGATATTGGTCAGTAGAAATAAGGCAATACGTTTCATCGAGGGTGTACTCCACACAGGGGACAAAATGACCAGAACCCCTGAGGCACCGCCTGTGCAGGACGAATGCTCATCAAACCAGTTCTGTTTCTGGCAGTACCCGTTGTTGTGTTGTTTGTGCGGTACGTGGGGCTCGGAAAACTAGAGAGTCATCATAGAAGGAAAAGTTCTGGTTTTGCAGGCACCAGTTCGGGATTCCCAATATGGGAATTGGTAGATAGGGCTTGCTGGCCAGATTGCAAGACCGGGTCCGCAACTGATCGACCAGCCAGCCATCGGCCTCGGCCGGCGACGTCAGGCCAGGAGCGTGCTCCAGCGGCACGCAGATCACATGCGCGGTGATGGCCTTGCGCGGCCGGACCAGCTTTTCCAGCAAGGCATGGCCTATGGGAAGGAAGCGTGCCTGCTCCCACAGTGCACGCCGGACCACGAACAGCTCCTGCCAGCGCTTGTCGCGCAGCGCATCGCACAGTGCCTGCGGCGCCAGCAGCAAGCCGCCGTTCTCGTCCAGCACCGTGATCGAATCGCGCAGGCGCCCGCGCTGCGCCCCCACACCCTGGCGCTCTATCTCGGCCGCCTGCAGCGCGTTGAGCCGCTGCTTGAGCAACGGCCAGTGCAGCCAAATCAGGCCGTTGAAGAAGTCATGCAGATTGTCGCGCGTGGGAATGCTGCGCCGGCTGTGGATGAATGCCTCATAGGCCTGGCCGGCAGGCAGCTGCAGCTGATCGACGAACTGCCAGCCCGGCAGCAGTCCTTGGGCGGCAGCCACCTCCTGCAAGGCCCGGGCCACGCCGGCACCGCCCAGCACCCGGTCATGAACCTGACGTCCAAGCGCTTGCAGCGGTGCCAGCCATGGCGCCTGCCAGTCAACGGCCCAATCCACCGACTGCACTGCGGTGGGCTCCATCAAGGCAGCACCTCGTCCTGATGCCCGCGCAGATCGCGCACAGCCACCCTGGCAGTGCCCTCGTCACGCAGCTCGAACACCTGGGTCGCGGCCATGAGCTTGGTCAGCGAGGCATAGCCATAGTTGCGTGCATCAAACGACAGCTTGTTGCCGATATGCGTTCCCACCGCCGCCACACGTGCCCAGCCGGCCTCGTCCTGGGTGGCCTTGACGGCATCGCGCAGCATGGCGATGAGCTGCCTGTCTTCCTTGAGCATGTGCGAAGGCACGCGCAGCGTGGTGCAGGCCGGTGCGGCCACACCGGTGCCGCCTGCCACCCGGCCATTGCCGGCATTGGGATTCGGTCCCAGCGGCTGGCTTGCCGCGGGCACCGCGCGCGGCACGGCATCGGCCTCCAGAGCCTCGCGGCGCTCGCTGCGGCTGACAATGCCGTCGCCCAGCTCCTTGAGCGCATCGAAATACAGAAAGCGCGAGCAGGCATTGACGAAAGCCCTGGGCGTCTGCTCCGCCCCGAATCCATAGACGGCAGCGCCCTTGGCGCGCAAATGCATGACCAGCGGGGTGAAGTCGGCATCCGACGAGACGATGCCGAAGGCATCGGGCTTTTCGGTATAGAGCAGCTCCATGGCATCCACCGTCATGGCCATATCGGTCGCGTTCTTGCCCTTGGAGTAGTCGAACTGCTGCATGGGCCGCACGGCATATTCGAGCAGCTTGCTCTGCCAGCCATGCAGACCGGCCTTGGTCCAGTTGCCATAGGCACGGCGAATATTGATCAGGCCGAAGGTGGACAGCTCGGTCAATATCTCGTCAATCATCTCTGCGGGCGCGTTGTCCGCATCGATCAGCAAGGCAATCCTGGGCTGGACATCGTTGGGCATGCAATCTCCTGAGCGCTGTTTGGCCAAGCCTAACCGAGGCTCTGCGCAAAGCCAAACTAAAAAAGGAGCGGCTTGCGCAACTCCTTTCTTGATTTCAGACCGGAAACACCTTTGATTCAAGTGAACACAGGCGCTTGCAGCTACTGTTTTTAATCCAGCATCTTCCAGGGCAGGGCTTCGCCAAAGCGCAGCGGCTTGAGCTGCGCCCCTTCGCCGTATGCAAAGCTCACGGGCGGCGTCCAGCTTTCCTTGACCAGGGTGATGGTGTCGGTGTTGCGGGGCAGTCCGTAGAAATCGGCTCCGTTGAAGGAGGCAAAGGCTTCCAGTTTGTCGAGAGCCCCGACGCCGTCGAACACCTCGGCATACATCTCGATGGCGGCGTGGGCACTGTAGCAGCCGGCGCAACCGGTCGCGGCTTCCTTCAGATGCGCTGCATGGGGTGCGCTGTCCGTGCCCAGGAAGAACTTGCTGCTGCCGCTGGTGGCGGCCTGCACCAGCGCCAGGCGATGGGTTTCGCGCTTCAGGACCGGCAGGCAATAGAAATGCGGGCGCACGCCGCCCAGGAAGATGGCGTTGCGGTTGAACAGCAGATGCTGGGGCGTGATGGTCGCAGCCAGGAAATCATCGGCCTCAGCCACGTACTCGGCGGCTTCCTTGGTCGTCACATGCTCCATGACGATCTTGAGCTCGGGGAAATCCTTGCGCAGAGGCTTGAGCTGCTGCTCGATGAACACGGCTTCACGGTCGAACAGGTCGATGCTCTGATCGGTGACTTCACCATGCACCAGCAGCACCAGGCCTTCGCGCTGCATGGCTTGCAGCGTGGGATAAATCTTGCGCAGATCGGTCACGCCATGGTCGGAATTGGTCGTGGCACCTGCGGGGTAAAGCTTGCAGGCCACCACGCCGGCCGCCTTGGCGCGCACGATTTCCTGAGGGCCCAGGTTGTCCGTCAGATACAGCGTCATCAGCGGCTGGAACTGGCTGCCTTCAGGCACGGCCGACAGAATGCGGGCGCGGTAGTCCGCAGCCATCTCCGCCGTGGTGACCGGGGGCTTGAGGTTGGGCATGATGATGGCACGGCCCATCTGGCGGGCAGTGTGCGGCACCACGCAGCGCATGGCATCGCCATCGCGCACATGCAAGTGCCAATCATCGGGGCGGGTAATCGTGATGGTCTGAGTCATGGCCGATATTGTCCCATCTTCGCTGGCGGCAAGGCCGCACCCGACCCCGCAAGAGCAGTGCTCCCACGGCGACCGCAGGCTCTTCTCTCTGGCATTTGGCGCAAAAATCCTCAAAAATGAAGCCAAGGAGGAGGTCTTATGTCTGTTCCTCAAGCTCTGGCCGGCACACCATTGCGCACCGACTTTCTCAGCGCCAGCGACGCAGCCCGGCTGGTCGCGCGCGTCGGCATCACCCAGGTGCTGCGCCTGATCAGCCAAGCCCTGGAGGCCGACTTCGGCCGCTGGCAGGACTTCGACAAAAGCGCGCGCACCGCCGCCCATTCAGCCAGCGGCGTGATCGAGCTGATGCCGGTGGCCGATGCGCGGGACTACGCCTTCAAATACGTCAACGGCCACCCGCACAATCCGCGCCTGGGCCTGCCCACCGTGATGGCTTTCGGCGCGCTGGCCGATGTCGCCACCGGCATGCCGCGCTTTGTCAGCGAGCTGACGCTGACCACGGCCTTGCGCACCGCCGCCACATCCGCCATGGCTGCGCGCCATCTGGCGCGCGCCGGCAACCGCAGCATGGCGCTGATCGGCAATGGCTCGCAAAGCGAATTCCAGGCTCTGGCCTTCATGGAGCTGCTGGGCGTGCGCGAGCTGCGCCTGTTCGACATCGACCCTGCGGCATCGCAAAAGCTGCTGCGCAACCTGCAGCCGTTCCTGCCCGGCTTTTGCGCCACGGCCATCGTCTGCACCAGCGTGCGGGACGCCGTGGCCGGCACGGACATCGTGACCACCGCCACCGCCGACAAGACCCGCGCCACCATCATCCCCGGACATTTGCTGGAGCCCGGCATGCATATCAATGCCGTGGGCGGTGATTGCCCCGGCAAGACCGAGTTCGATGCCAGCGCCCTGCAGCGTGCGCAGGTCTTTGTCGAGTACGAGCCGCAGACGCGCATCGAGGGCGAGCTGCAGCAAATGCCCGCCGACTTTGCCGTGACCGAGCTCTGGCGCGTGCTGCAGAAGCTGGCGCCGGGCCGGACATCGGATGCCCAGATCACCCTGTTCGACTCCGTGGGCTTCGCGCTGGAGGACTACTCGGCGCTGCGCACCATGCACAGCCTGGCACGAGGCGCGGGCCTGCTGTCACAGATCGAGCTGGTGCCGGAGCTCGCCGACCCCAAGGATCTGTTTGCCATGGTGAGACAGGCAGCCAGTCCCCAGATCATCAATCTTGCGGCCCGTAAGACGGCCTGAAGCGGAGCGGCTCATGGCATACACATCGTCCACACTGATCGGTCTGCCCACCGATATCGGTGCCTCGCGCCTTGGCGCGGCCATGGGGCCCGATGCCCTGCGTGTGGCCCAGCTCGGTCCGGCGCTGCAACGGCTGGGTGTGCAGGTCAGCGATCTGGGCAATCTGAGCGGCCCCGCCAACCCGCGTGGCGCGCGCGATGCCCAGGGTCTGCGCAATCTGGCCGAATGCCTGAGCTGGAACCGGATCGCCCATGACGCTGTGCTGCAGGTGCTGCAGCAACACCGGCTGCCCATACTGCTGGGTGGCGACCATACGCTGGCCACAGGCTCCATCAGCGCCGTGGCCCGCCATTGCCGCGCCACGGGCAAGCAGCTGCGCGTGCTCTGGCTGGATGCCCACTCGGATTGCAACACCCCCGAAAGTTCGCCCACGGGCAATCTGCACGGCATGCCGGTTTCAAGCCTCTGCGGACTGGGACCGGCGGAACTGGCCTCGCTGTCGGGCACGACTCCCGCCCTGCCTGCCTCATCGTTCTGCCAGATCGGCCTGCGCAGCGTGGACGAGAGCGAAAAGCACATGATCCGAGAGCTGGGGCTGGAGGTCTACGACATGCGGGCCATTGACGAGCTGGGCATGCGTGAAGTGATGCGCCGCGCCCTGGTCAGCCTGCTGGGACGCAACGACAGAGACATCCATCTGCATCTGAGCTTTGACGTGGACTTTCTCGATCCTGACATTGCTCCCGGCACCGGCACGCCGGTACGCGGCGGCCCCACCTACCGCGAGGCCCAGCTGTGCATGGAAATGATTGCCGACACCGGCCGTCTTGCCTCGCTGGACATTGTGGAGCTCAACCCGGCGCTGGACCTGCGCAACCAGACGGCGGAGTTGGTGGTGGATCTGGTGCAAAGCCTGTTTGGTCAGAGCACGCTGATGCGCGCCCCCCGCGGCGTGCTGCAATGCTGAGCGGCCGGTCTGGGTCTGGCGCGAGGCCATGAAAAAAGGCGCTCCTGCGAGCGCCTTTTTGCGGCTTGCCTGCGGCATCAATGCTGCAGGATCTTGTTGAGGAATTCCTTGGTTCGCGGCTGGCGGTTTTCGGGATGGCCGAAGAACTCTTCCTTGCTGCAGTCCTCCAGAATCTTGCCGCCCACGTCCATGAAGATCACACGGCTGGCCACCTTGCGCGCAAAGCCCATTTCGTGGGTCACGCACATCATGGTCATGCCTTCGTTGGCCAGGCCCATCATCACGTCCAGCACTTCGCCCACCATTTCGGGGTCCAGTGCCGAAGTGGGTTCGTCGAACAGCATCACGATGGGATCCATCGACAGAGCGCGCGCAATGGCCACGCGCTGCTGCTGACCACCGGAGAGCTGGCCGGGGAACTTGTCCTTGTGAGCGGTCAGGCCCACGCGGTCCAGCATCTTGAGGCCACGGGTCTTGGCGTCGGCAGCACTGCGGCCCAGCACCTTCATCTGTGCGATGGTCAGGTTCTCCGTCACCGACAGGTGGGGGAACAGCTCAAAGTGCTGGAACACCATGCCCACGCGGCTGCGCAGCTTGGGCAGGTTGGTCTTGGGATCGTGCACTGCCGTGCCGTCCACAAAGATCTCGCCCTTCTGGAAAGGCTCCAGCGCATTGATGGTCTTGATCAGCGTGGACTTGCCGGAGCCCGAAGGGCCGCACACCACCACCACCTCGCCCTTGTTGATATTGGTGGAGCAATCGGACAGCACCTGAAAGCTGCCGTACCACTTGGAAACGTTCTTGAGTTCAATCATTTTTCACTCCGACTTTTGTCAGTGATCCATCGCAGCGCCTGCAACGGGCTCGGTCAGGCCAGGGACGGCCAGCAAGGGCCGCCCCGCAGCCGAGGCCGTCGTCCCCCTTGAGGGGGAGGGCGCGAAGCGACTCAGGGGGTGTTTCATCGAATAATGGCAATCTTCTTGTGCAGACGCTTGACGAACCAAGACAGTGCAAAGCAGATCACAAAATAGGTCACGGCAGCCGCCAGATAGGATTCGATGGGTCGGCCGAAGTTCTTGCCGGCGATTTCGAAGCCCTTGAGCATGTCGTAGGCACCGATCGCATAGACCAGCGAGGTATCCTGAAACAGGATGATGGTCTGGGTCAGCAGCACGGGCAGCATGTTGCGGAAGGCCTGAGGCAGCACCACCAGACGCATGTTCTGACCATAGGTCATGCCCAGCGCCTGTCCGGCAAACACCTGTCCACGTGGAATGGACTGGATGCCGGCACGCATGATCTCAGAGAAATATGCTGCTTCGAACGCCACAAAGGTGATGATGGCCGAAGTCTCCGCACCGATGGGCTTGCCGATCAGCATGGGCATCAGCAGGAAGAACCACAGAATCACCATCACCAGCGGGATGGAGCGCATGCCGTTGACATAGATGGTGGCAGGCAGGTCCAGCCACTTCTTGCCCGACAGGCGCATCAGCGCCAGCAAGGTGCCGAAGAAGATGCCGCCCAGCGTGGCGATCACGGTCAGGGACACGCTGAAATACAGCCCCTTCAGCACAAAGTTGCTGAACAGGTCCCACGAGAAAAACGACCAGTCGAGGTTGAGATTCATATCAGTGGCCTCCACCGCTGGCTGCAATCAGGCCGGGCACGCGAGAACGCTTCTCGATGAAGGCCATGATGCGGTTGATGATGAAGGCAGAAATCACATACAGACCTGTCACAGCCATATAAATTTCGACGCCACGAGCCGTCTCTTCCTGGGCCTGCATGGCGAACATGGTCAGTTCGGCCACGGACACGGCAAACGCCACGGACGAGTTCTTGAACACGTTCATGGCCTCGCTGGTCAGCGGCGGAATGATGATGCGAAACGCCATCGGCAGCAGCACATAGCGGTAGGTCTGGAAGGTCGTGAAACCTACTGCCATGCCGGCGTAGCGCTGGCCCCGCGGCAAAGCCTGAATACCGGAGCGCACCTGCTCGGCAATACGGGCAGAGGTGAAGAAACCGATCGCAAACACCACCAGCACAAAGCCCGGCAGGGACTTCATTGCGGGGAAGATGGCCGGAACCACGTGGTACCAGATGAACACCTGGACCAGCAAGGGAATATTGCGGAACAACTCCACCCAGGCATTGCCCAGGCGCACTATCCACGGACGATCGGGCAAGGTACGCAAGGTACCGATGACTGCGCCCAGCACCAGAGCGATGACCAGCGACAGCAGTGCCACCG
This sequence comes from Comamonas sp. A23, assembly GCF_004522605.1. Taxonomy (NCBI): domain Bacteria; kingdom Pseudomonadati; phylum Pseudomonadota; class Betaproteobacteria; order Burkholderiales; family Comamonadaceae; genus Comamonas; species Comamonas sp. A23. The sequence continues at coordinate 410,007 of NZ_RSDT01000003.1, read as the reverse complement.
ACACGGTCCAGCCCCAGGCCGACATCATCCAATCCAGATAGGTGATGTCACCGTTCTTGCCAAAACAACTCTGCCCGACCTCTTGGGTAATGGTGTCCTGACAGAACACCTGCCAATCCCAACTCATACGAGCACCTCTTTCATTCTTGGTTTATGAGGGCAAACGCTCACACCGGCCCTCGCAACAAAAAAGCCCCTTCTAACCGCTTGGCAGAAGGGGCGGTACACCTATAGGCGGGATTACTTGACTTCGTAAGCTTCCATGGGCTTGTCGTTGGGGTGAGCCCACGCATCCTTGGTCGCTGCCGACAGTGGCAGACCCACCTTCACGTTGTTGGGAGGAATGGGCTGCAGGAACCACTTGTCGTACAGCTTGGTCAGAGAACCATCCTTGATCTGACGCACGATGGATTCGTCCACAGCCTTCTTGAAGGCGGGATCGTCCTTGCGCATCATGCAGGCGATGGGCTCCACCGACAGCACTTCACCCACGATCTTGTAATCGTTGGGAGCCTTGGACTTGGAAATATTGGCGGCCAGGATGGAGCCGTCCATGATGAAGGCATCGGCGCGGCCGGTTTCCAGCATCAGGAAACTGTCGGCGTGGTCCTTGCCCATGACTTCCTTGAAGGTCAGGCCGTCGGCGCGCTTGTTCTTGCGCAGGGTCTGTACGGAAGTCGTACCCGTCGTGGTCACGATGGTCTTGCCGTTCAGGTCCTTGATGCCGGTGATGCCGGAGTTGGCACGAGTGGCAATGCGCACTTCTTCCACATAGGTGGTGAAGGCAAAGGCTGCATCCTTCTGACGAGCCGTGTTGTTGGTGGTGGAGCCGCACTCGATGTCCACGGTGCCGTTCTGCACCAGAGGAATACGGTTTTGCGAGGTCACGGGCTGGTACTTCACTTCCAGCGCTGTCAGGCCCAGTTGCTTCTGGATGTCCTTGAGAATGCGCTCACCCATTTCGGTATGGAAGCCTACATATTTGCCATTGCCCAGCGTATAGCCCAGGCCGGACGATTCACGCACGCCCAGAGTGACGCTGCCGGTGGACTTGATCTTGGCCAAGGTGTCATTGGCCTGTGCAAACACGGTGCCAGTTGCCAGTGCGGTTACGGCGATGGCCAACAAATGCTTCTTCATACGGATCTCCTATTGGTAAGGACCAAAAACGCTTGCCACTCCTTAACGCATCGCCCTTTGTGAGGGTGGACAGGTTGCGTTAACAAATGTACTGCACACATTGTGCAGTCATGAAGATGGCTGAAATGCAATCATTTCTAAGACTTTTCCCGTAGGCAATTCAGGAAGGCAACCACCTACTTACCGCCTCAATCTTGTGTTGCAAAGCAGCACCTCTTTTTGTGCAAGCTGCGAACTCTAATGCTTTCGTGATTTCACAAGCCAATGCCGATGGCAAAAATCCTTATGCGCAACTTGCATATTCAGTATTAACCCGATGCATAACATTAGGGTTTTCACCAGTAAAACACCTGAAATCACGGCAAGCTGGTCACACAAGCAAAAAAAGGGCCAGCTGGCCCTTTTGGAAGAAAAGCAACACTCGATCGGGTTACACAGCCTTGACCTCGCCACCCGCAATCTCGCCCTGCTCCTTGAGGAAGTTCCATAGCGCAGCCGCTCCTCCCTGAGGGGCATCGCCCGTGGGTTTTTCCCGATAGGCCCGCACTTCCATGTCCATCTGAAAACCGGTCACACCTTCCGGCACTGCACGCACCAGTCGACCGGACTCCAGCTCGCCGCGTACCGCGCTATAGGGCAAAAAGGCCACGCCATGACCTTCCAGCGCCATGGCCTTGAGGCCTTCGGCCATATCGGTTTCATAGACGCGCTCGAGGTGCACGGCCTCGGCCGCCTCCTTGAGGATCAGCTCCGTCACCCGCCCCAGATAAGCGCCAGCGGCATAGCCCAGGTATGGCAAGGGCTGGCCCTGGCGGCCGGGCAGGGCAAAGATGGGGTTGCCGTTCTCGTCCGGCTTGGAGTAGGGAGCCAGCACCTCATGCCCCAGACTCACCATCTCATAGCGCGAAGGGTCCAGCTGAAAGGGCTGAGAAGAGTGGTAGTAAGCAATCAGCAGATCGCAGCCACCTTCCACGAGACGCATCACCGCATCATGCACATTGAGTGCGAACAGACGGCTGCGGAAGGGGCCGAACTTCTCGTGCACGGCCGAAACCCAGTTCGGGAAGAACGTGAACGCCAAGGTATGCGGCACGGCAAAGCCCACCATGCCCTTGCCCGCACTGACGTGGGCACGCAGCATGGTGCGGGTGCTCTGCAAGGACTGCAGTATCTCCAGCGCCTGCTCGTACATGGTCTTGCCTGCTGGCGTCAGTCGCGTCGGGTACGAGCTTCTGTCGACCAGATCGGTTCCCGCCCAGGCCTCCAGCGCCTGGATGCGGCGCGAGAACGCAGGCTGCGTAACGTGGCGCAGCTGGGCCGAGCGGCTGAAACTGCGGGTTTCAGCAAGGCTGACAAAATCTTCAAGCCATTTGGTTTCCATAGACTCTCATTATCCGCTGCCCTGCACCAAAGCTGTGCAACGGAGGTAATCCTTGTTGGCTAGTAAACGGGACAAAACACAGACTCGACGATGAGCCATGCCTTGGTCGCCAGACCCTAGGGTAATGCCTGCCGCCAGACGTAAGCCCTGCGACATAGATACCTTGATAATATTTGCTCACATCTATCCGGTGTGTCTACTCGCTCCAAGCCATCCCGGCGCACAACGCCGTGAAGGTCAAGGAACAACATAAGGACTTACGCAAACAAGAATGCAACGCGGCCTGCCTCCTGAGGCAATCGTCTTGCCGGAACCCGTTTTGCGTAAGTCGTGAACATAAGGGCATTCTCATCGAGTGCGCGCGGATCACGCCATTCAGGCGAGCTGCCCTGACTCCTGTGTGTTTTTCTGACTTTCCGCGTTCATGTCCTCCACTCCTCCCGAGACCGATGGTGCCGCCGATGCCGGCGCGCGCCCGGACGAGCCTCGTTCCCTGCGCATTGAAGACTGGCTGACCGTGATCATCATGGCCGCTCTGGCCCTGATCACCTTTGCCAATGTGCTGGTGCGCTACTTCACCAACTCATCCTTCGCCTGGACCGAGGAAATCTCGGTCTTTCTGATGATCTTGCTGGCCCTGGTCGCAGGCTCTGCCGCCGTGGCTCGCAATCAGCATATCCGCATCGAGTTTTTCTCGGACAGCGGCTCCGTCCAGCGCCGCAAGGCACTGGCCCGGTTCGGCTCTCTGATGGTGGCATTGCTGTTTGCCATCATTGCCGTGCTCAGCGTGCGCGTGGTCTGGGACGACTTCCGTTTCGAGGAGACCTCGCCCGGCATCGGCCTGCCCCAATGGTGGTATTCGATCTGGCTACCCGTGGTCTCGGCACTGATCACTGCACGCGCCATCGGCCTGTTCATCCGTCAGGGCAAGCCCGGCGCCTTCCCCGACGAGCCCGTGGAAAAAGACCACAGCAAGGAGATCGCATGATCGCTACCTTGCTGTTCGTGGCCTTTCTGGGCCTGATGTTCATCGGCGTGCCCATAGGTGCCGCCCTCGGTCTGGCCGGTGCGGCGGCGATTGCCCTGGCCAATGCCGATACGCAGTGGTTCGGTCTGCTGGCCGTGCCGCAGAATTTCTATGCCGGGCTGGGCAAATATCCGCTGCTAGCCATTCCCATGTTCGTGCTGGTGGGCTCCATCTTCGATCGCTCGGGCGTTGCCCTGAGGCTGGTGAACTTTGCCGTGGCCATCGTGGGCCGCGGCCCCGGCATGCTGCCGCTGGTGGCGATTGCCGTGGCCATGTTCCTGGGCGGCATCTCCGGCTCCGGGCCAGCCAATGCGGCGGCCGTGGGCGGCGTGATGATTGCCGCCATGAGCCGCGCCGGTTATCCCAAGAGCTTCTCCGCCAGCGTGGTCGGAGCGGCCGCAGCAACGGACATTCTGATTCCGCCTTCGGTGGCCTTCATCATCTACTCGGTGCTGGTGCCCGGTGCTTCGGTGCCGGCCCTGTTCGCAGCCGGCATGATTCCCGGCGTGCTGGCAGGTATCGCGCTCATCATTCCCGCCGTGTGGATGTCGCGCAAGCACAAGATGGGTGCGCTCGAAGCCTCCATGCCCCGCCCGCCGTTCTGGAAAAGCCTGCGCGAGGCCTCCTGGGGCCTGGCCGCTCCGGTGCTGATCCTGGGCGGCATGCGCATGGGCTGGTTCACCCCCACCGAAGCCGCCGTGGTTGCCGTGTTCTACGGGCTGTTCGTCGGCATGGTGATTCACCGCACCATCGGCCTGCGCGACCTGTTTCCGATTCTGCGCGAAGCGGGCGAGCTGTCGGCCGTGATCCTGCTGGTGGTGTCGCTGGCCGGCATTTTTGCCTTCTCGCTGTCCACCCTGGGCGTGATCGATCCGGTGGCCAACGCCATCGTGAATTCCGGTCTCGGCGAATACGGCGTGCTGGGCCTGCTGATCCTGCTGCTGATCACCGTGGGCATGTTCCTCGACGGCATCTCGATCTTCCTGATCTTTGTGCCGCTGCTGCTGCCCATCATGAACCACTACCACTGGGATCCCGTCTGGTTTGGCGTGATCCTCACGCTCAAGGTGGCACTGGGCCAGTTCACGCCGCCGCTGGCCGTGAACCTGATGGTCAGCTGCCGCATCGCGGGCGTGCGCATGGAGTCCACCGTGCGCTGGGTGGGCTGGATGCTGCTGTCCATGTTCGCCGTGATGATTCTGGTCATTGCCTTCCCCCAGCTCGCGCTGTGGCTGCCCGCAAGACTTGGCTATTGACCCCCTGAGCGGCTATGTCTAGGCGGCCCCACCACTTCCCCCCTCTCTCTCGCTTCTCGGGAGGGGGACGACACCAGCGCTGCGGGGCGGGGCGGCCAGCTTCGGCCCTTGCGCGGTGTCCGCTGAGATGGGCGGTGCTTATTCCATGTGCAATGCATCAAACAAGCAAAGCATTTTTTCGTTTCTAAAAGGGAGACAAACCAAATGAAACTTCGTACCTTCCTCGCATCCGCCGTGGCCACGGCCGCCGCTTTGGCCTTTGCATCGCCCATGGCCATGGCCCAGACCAAGTACAAGAGCGAATACCGCATGTCCCTGGTGCTGGGCACGGCCTTTCCCTGGGGCAAGGGTGGCGAGCTGTGGGCCGACAAGGTGCGCGAGCGCACCCAGGGCCGCATCAACATCAAGCTCTACCCCGGCACCTCGCTGGTGCAGGGCGACCAGACGCGCGAGTTCTCCGCGCTGCGCCAGGGCGTGATCGACATGGCCGTGGGCTCGACCATCAACTGGTCGCCCCAGGTCAAGTCGCTGAACCTGTTCTCCATGCCCTTTCTCTTCCCCAACTTCAAGGCCGTGGATGCCGTGACCCAGGGCGAAGTGGGCCAGGAAATCTTCAAGACCCTGGAAAAAGGCGGCGTCGTGCCTCTGGCCTGGGGTGAGAACGGCTACCGCGAAATCTCCAACTCCAAGCACGCCATCAAGACGCCCGCCGACCTCAAGGGCATGAAGATTCGCGTCGTGGGCTCGCCCCTGTTCCTGGACACCTTCACGGCCCTGGGCGCCAATCCCACGCAGATGAGCTGGGCCGATGCCCAGCCCGCCATGGCCAGCGGCGCCGTGGACGGCCAGGAGAACCCCATCGGCGTTTACATGGCGGCCAAGCTGCAGTCCGTGGGCCAGAAGCATCTGACCATGTGGGGCTATATGAACGATCCGCTGATCTTTGTGGTGAACAAGGACATCTGGAACAGCTGGACACCGGCTGACCAGGCCATCGTCAAGCAAGCCGCGCTGGATGCCGCCAAGGAAGAAATCGCCATCGCTCGCAAGGGCCTGGTCGAAGCCGATAAGCCTCTGCTCAAGGACCTGGCAGGCCTGGGCGTGACCGTGACCACGCCTAACGCTGCCGAGCGCGAAGCCTTTGTGAAGGCCACGCGCCCCGTGTTCGACAAGTGGAAGAGCCAGATCGGCGCACCGCTGGTCGACAAGGCCGAAAAGGCCATTGCAGCCAGCCAGAAATAAGCTCCCCCTGAGCCGCTACGCCTAGGCGGCCCCGCGGCTTCCCCCTCTCTCTTCGGGAGGGGGACGACACCCTCGCTGCGGGGCGGCCCTTGCTTGGTGTCACTGGTTTGGTCCGCGCCAGCTTCATGGCGCCGCAGATAGTAAAAATCCCCGCACGGCTTGCCGTGGCGGGGATTTTTTTGCTATGAATATCAAAGCTGTAAGCGCCTGATATAAGTGAATTTCAACATCAAATCAAATTGAAATACAACCACATCAATCGCAAGCAGCTTTCGATTCAATAGCACTCAGATGGGCGAAACCAAGGGCTTGCCATCCAGATGGCAGCGCATATTGGCGATGAAGCGGTCCACCGAGTTCTGCACGGCCTCGGGCGACCAACCGCCCACATGGGGCGTCAGCACCACGGCGTCCAGATCGATGAGTTCCCGCGGCGGCAGCGGCTCGCTTTCGTAGACATCCAGTCCGGCACCGGCCAGACGGCCTGCACGCACGGCGTCGGCCAGCGCTGCGGTATCGACCACCGAGCCGCGCGCGATATTCACCAGCACGCCTTTCTCGCCCAGCGCATCGAGCACCTCTGCATTGATCAGATGGCGCGTGCCAGCGCCGCCCGGCGTGGCCACCAGCAGCACATCGGCCCAGGCAGCCAGCGCCAGCAGATCGTCGAAGTAGCGGTAGTCGGCGCCCTCGCGCGGCTTGCGGTTGTGATAGCCGACGGGCATATCGAAGGCGGCCGCGCGCCTGGCGATCTTGGCGCCGATCTGGCCCAGCCCCACGATGCCCAGGCGCTTGCCCGAGACATTGGCCGGCAGCGGCAGGGCCGAGCGCCAGATGCCGGCACGCGTGGCCTTGTCCAGCTTGACGATGCCGCGCACCGCAGCGATCAGCAGACCCATGGCGTGGTCGGCCACGCAGTCGTCGTTGGTCCCCACGCCGTTGCCGACGGCAATCCCGTGCGCCTTGGCATAGGCCACGTCGATGTTCTCGTAACCCGCGCCCATGGCGCAGACCAGAGCAAGCCTGGGCATGCGCTGCATCTGCGCGGCCGACAGGCCCGTTGCGCCAATCGTGCACACGCATTGCACGCGAGCTCCGTGGGCGGCGATTGCGGCCTCGGCCTGATCGGCCTCGGGCGCATAGATCACATCAAAGTCGGCAAAGGTCTGCTCCATCTGCTGCAGATGGGCGGGGACCTGGAGATTCAGGACTAGCAGGGCAGGCTTCATGGCGGGAACGCGGCGCTTTCATGGAAAACGCCTATTTTGAGCAGGCTGCGCCAGCCCTGCCCGTGCATGGTCAAAACCTGCCCGATCCGTTCATCACAGATCCAGCACCAGGCGAGCCGACCTGGCGCGCGAGCAGCAGGGCAGGAACTGGTCGTTGGCAGCCTGCTCGTCTTCGGTCAGATACATATCGCGGTGATCGGGCTGACCAGAGATGACGCGCGTCAGGCAGGTTCCGCAGACGCCCTGCTCGCACGATGTCTGGACGCAGACTCCGATGGACTCCAGCGCCTGCACCACGGTCTGCGCGGGCGTGACACGCACCACCTGGCCGCTGCTGGCGACCTCCACCTCGAAGCTCTCGTCGTCGGCGCGGTGCTCCACTTCGGCGGCAAAGAACTCGTAGTGCAGATGTTCAGCGGGCCAACCCGCCTCTCGTGCCGTATCGAGCACGGCGTCCATAAAGCCCTTGGGTCCGCACACATACAGATGCTGCTCCTGCTCTCTTTGCTGCAGCAATTCGCTCAAGCCCAGCGACGACTTTCCATGGGCGTCATCCACATGGATCTGCGCCTTGTCAGCCCATTGCGCAGTCTCGATGGTCTGGGCAAACGCCATGCGCTCACGCGAGCGGCCGCAGTAGTGCAGTGCGAAATCCGCACCGTCGCGCGCCAGCTTGCGCGCCATGGCCAGAATCGGCGTGATGCCTATGCCGCCTGCCAGCAGCAGATGCTTGCGGGCCGGCGCATGCAGCTCGAAATGGTTGCGCGGGTGGCTGATGGTGATCTGCTGGCCGGCCTGCAGCTGCTCATGCACGGCCGCCGAGCCACCGCGCGAGGCGGGCTCGCGCAGCACGGCAATCACATAGCGGTCCAGCTCGGCGGGATCGTTGCTCAGCGAATACTGGCGCACCAGCCCACCAGGTAGGTGCACATCGATATGCGCACCCGCACTGAACGGCGCCAGGCTGGCGCCTTCCAGAGCCCGCAATTCCAGGCTGCAGATACCGGCTGCCTGCTCCTGCTTGTGCGCAATGCGCACCTCGAACGTGGTTTCAGTCTTCATCTCGGGTACTTCTCTTTTGCTTGTGCGTCCCTAGGCCAGCGCCTGCGAGGCTTGCGCGCCGGCCTGGCGCAAGCGCTCGATCACGCGCCGCGCACGGTTGGGCCCCACATCCACGTGGATATCCACCACGGCGCGTGCACCAAATCGCTGCTGGTTGCGGAACTGGGCTTCGATGACCACCTTGTCTTCTTCGAAAGTGGCCGCCGTCTGATCGATCACCAGCTGTGTCGTGTCCTGCATCTGCGGATGCGGATTGGTCGCAATCGTCCAGAAGTAATGCGCGCTGGTCTCCGTCTCCGGCGTCACGCCGTGAAAGCCGCGCATATGGAATCCTTCGCGCTCCGGGTTGTCCAGCCTGTCCTGGCCGGCATCCATGGCACCGGTCCAGATACGCACATGCGAGGGATGAAACTCCACTTCCTGCCAGCGGTCAATGCGGCCCTGAAAAGGCCAGGCCTGTGCATAAGTAGGTGGAGGGTCCGAATCCGGCATCCAGCGCACCACCTTCACGCTGTCCCCGTCCTGGCTGACCTTGAGATCCGCGTTCATATGCACGCGGGCATTGCCGCCTATGGTCTTGAGGTGCACATAGCCCAGATGGCTCAGATCCAGCAGATTGTCGTGAATCAGCTGATACGGTGCGTCGTAGTGGTAGACGCCGCCGCCAAAACGATATTTGGGGTCGCTGTGCACGGCATAGGCAGGCGGCTCCGTGTCCGGCACGGAGTCCGGTGTCGCGCCCATCCAGATCCAGAGAATCTGGTCGCGCTCGCGCAGCTCGAAGGACTTCACGCAGGCCTTGGCCGGAATCCGTTCCTGGCCCGGTATTTCCAGGCAGCGCCCCTCATGGCTGAAGAGCAGGCCATGGTAGCCACAGCGCAGACCCGCAGCTTCCACCGTGCCGCAGGACAGCGGCAACTCGCGGTGGCAACAGCGATCCTCAAGCGCCGCGACCCGGCCATCCTCCGTGCGGAACAAGACCACCGGCTGGCCCAGCAAGGTGCGCGCCACCGGCTGGTCCTTGAGCTCCCAGGCAAAGCCCGCCACATACCATTGATCCAGCGGAAAGGCCGTCAGGGCCGCGCTCATGGGTTGAGAAATCTGGTTCATCGAAGTCTCCCTGGTCAATGAGCGGCAGCCACTGTCTCGGACGCAGCGCGCCTGTCCGCAGCCTGCGGGCCTGCAATACGATGCATGGACACGATGACGGCAGCCAGGACAAACGCCAGGCCATAACCCAGGTACAGCTGATCGGGCGACCAGGCCGCATCCAGCAGGCCACCGGCCACCAGAGGCGACACAATCGCCCCGATGCGGCCGATGCCTATGCCCCAGCCCACGCCCGTGGCGCGCACATCGCTGCCGTAGACCACCGGCGCAATCGCATAGAGGCCGGCCACACAGGCATTCACAAACACACCAATCAGAAAGGCCAGCGTGTACGACATCCACAGCGCGCCGGAGCTACCCACCAGAAAGCACAGCAGCACTGCCGTCACCAGCATGAAGACCGCCAGCGCACGGTGAATCGCGAAACGCGCCGCCAGCAGGCCCAGCAAGGTCGCGCCCAGAATGCCGCCCAGACTCAGCAGCACGCCCGTGGTCACGCCCTGCTCGGGCGTCAGCCCCGAGGCCGCCAGCAGCTTGGGCGTCCAGCTCATCACGAAATAAAAGCCGAACATCACCGAGAAGAAGGACAGCCAGACCAGCAAGGTGGGGCGCAGCAGCCTGGGAGACAGCAGCTGCAAAGGGCCCATGCGCTTGCCTTCACCGCTGCCTGCCGCCACGGCCTGAGGCAGGGAACCCAGTGCGGGCAGGCCCATCTTGCGAATCAGTCCATTGAAACGCTGCAGCGCATTGGCGGGTCGCTTGACCAACAGAAAGTCCAGAGACTCGGGCAAGGCAAACCAGGCCAGAACCAGCACCGCCAGCGTGGAGCAACCGCCAAACAGGAAGACGGAACGCCAGCCATGGTGCGCGAGCAGCCAGACCGCGATACTGCCGCCAATGGTCGCGCCCAGCGCATAGCCGGTCGATTGCAGCGTGACTGCCAGACTGCGCCAGCGCAGCGAGGCATATTCGCTGGCAATCACATTGCTGCAAGCCAGAATGCCGCCCACGCCCAGGCCCGTGATCACGCGCAGCACCGCAAGCTGCGTGGGCGTCTGGCTCCAGGCCGAAGCCAGCATGCCCAGCCCGGACACGGCCAGGCACAGCAGAATCAGGGGACGGCGCCCCAGCTTGTCGGCCATGGGCGCCAGCAGCAGCGAACCTGCGGCCATGCCGAAGAGGCCGGCACTGAGCAAAAAGCCCAACTCCGAGCCGCTGAGCTTCCAGTGCGCCGACACCGCCGAAGCCGTGAAGGCCATCACCAGCACGTCAAAACCATCAATCATGTTCAGGGCCATGCATACCGCGATGACCGACCATTGGAAGGTCGTCATGGGCCGCTGGTCCAGATGCGCGCGCAAATCCTGTTCCATCGTTGTCTCCTTGTTTTCTATCATTCATTCAGCATACTGAATCACATTCAGTTTACTGAATGAAATCTTGATCCAGCACAAGTGGATTCCCTAGTCGTGCCGGTTCACAGCCGGCGCTGGCCGGCGTGATCGTGATGAAGCCGCCGCGCCAGAACGGGCTGCTAGCCGTTGATCACCGCTTGCTCGCCGGCTTCAGTGCTGTCGTGCAACTGCACGAACTTGCGCAGCAGGCGCTTGAACTCCGCCTGCTCCTCGGGCTCCAGCGCCGAGAGCATGCGCTGCTGCAGCTCGTAGACATTGGGCACAAACGCGGCCAGCATGGCTTCGCCCTCGGTGGTCAGGCTCAAACGGCGCTGACGCCTTGGCAGCAGCTCGCGATGAATCCATCCCTTGCTTTCCAGACGCGCAGCGATATCGGCCGTAGTCGAGTTGTCCAGTGCGACAAGACGCGCCAGCGTCACCTGGTCGATGCCGGGAGACTCTTGCAGCATGCGCAGGATGGCGTATTGAACCGGCGTCACATCGGGGCCCAGCACTTCTCGAAACAGCAGCGCAGCAATCTGCTGGGCTCGCCGAATCAGATGACCTGGCTGGTCGTAGAGATCCAGGGAAAGCGGGTTGGGTGTGGTGGGCGATTCCATGCAGCAGCGTAGCAAGGGCAGCGCTGCCTATGGGCATCGCTGACTCCGATTCGAGGAGCTGCAAGATTACTCCATCTACTGGCATGATCTGCCCCGCCTGCGGCCGTTCAGGCCAGCGCTGCAACGTCCGACTCGCTTTTCTCTTCGTCGATCAGGCGCTCGATGATCTTGCGCGACTGCACGCCGCCGGCATCGATATTGAGCTTGAGCAGCTGACGCTGCGGATAGTCCTCAAGGTTGCGCTGCTGCAGCTCCAGCATCTCCAGGTCTTCGCTGAAGATCTTGTGCTGGCCTTGCTTGATGGCCGCCGTCACCGATGCATCGCCGGGATTGAACTTGCGCGCCATGCCCCAGAAGTACCACATGCTGCCATCGGTCTCCGGAGTGATGAAGTCCACCACCATGCTGTAGACCTTGTGCTCGTCAGCGGCGTCATAGCCGCCCTTGCCGGCATGCGCCACACCGACCTCGATCAGCACATGGCTGGGAGGAGTGAAGCGGCAGACCTGCCAGCGGTCCACAGGCACGTCATCGGCCAGACCATTGCTGCGCAATGCCATCTTCCAGAACGGAGGTGCCTCGATGTTCTCCATGAAGCGGCTGGTGACCACCTCGCTGTCGCCCATGACCTCGGTCTTGCAGGGCGTCTCGTCGATCTCGGCCTGACCGATGCTGCTGGCATGCACATAGGTTTCATGGGTCAGGTCCATGAGGTTGTCGATCATCAGGCGATAGTCGGCCTTGATGTGGAACAGCCCGCCGTCATAGGCCCACTCGGGGTTGTCATGCCATTGCAGATCCGGGATCAGCGCTGCATCGGCCGCATCCTTGTCGCCCGGCCAGACCCAGACAAAGCCGTAACGCTCTTCCACCGGATAGCTTTTGATGGCAGGAAAGCCACGCACGCGCTGGCCGGGCATGGCAACCGTCTTGCCGTCGCAGCCCATCTCCAGCCCGTGATAGCCGCAGACCAGCTTGCCTTCGCAGACGCGGCCCAGCGACAGCGGTGCGCCGCGATGCGGGCAGAAGTCCTCGACGGCGGCCATCTTGCCTTCCAGGGCGCGGTAGAAAACCATGCGCTCGCCGCAGATCTGGCGCCCCAGCGGCTTGTCCGTGACTTCGGCCGCAGTGGCAGCAACATACCAGGTGTTGCGAGGATAGGTGGGCTGTGCTTGCTTGCTCATCGTGGGTGTCTCCTTGTATTTATCGGTCGGGGTCTGGTCCGGGCACCGCCTGCTGCGCCACGGACCGGGTATCAGCGGCTGGCGCGAATCAGTTGCGCACCGGGTACGCGCGTGGTCTCGGGCGAGCGCATGGCTTCGCGCAGGTTGCGCCGCGCAATGCGTGAGTGCTCTTTCATCAGCGCCTCGGCACGCGCGCCTTCGCGGTGCTCGATGGCGTCAATCACTTCACGGTGCTGCTCCTGCGCCAGAATCAGGCTGCGCAGCGCGCGCGGCGACTCGGAGTCGGCCACCACAAAGCCCGAGGGGGAGGCAAAGGGCAGGCGCTTGACCCGCTCCAGCTCGCGCTGCATGAAGCTGCTGCCCGACATCTCCAGCAGGATGTCGTGAAATTCGGAGTTCAAGGCCACATAGGCGGAAAACGCTTCGTCGCCCCAGTTCTGGGCATCCAGCACACGGTCGATGGCATCCAGACAGCGCGCGGCTCTCGCCAGCAGGGCTGCATCCACCCCGCGCTCGGCCGCCATGCGCGCCGCCAGACCTTCCAGCGTGCCGCGCAGCTCGATGGCGTCAGACACATCGGCTTCGGACAGCACGCGCACCTTGTAGCCGCGCCCGCCCGCCGTGGCTTCCAGCATGCCCTCCTGCTCAAGCCGCATCAGCGCTGCACGTATGGGAGTGCGGGAGATGCCCAGACGCTCGGCCAGCACCAGCTCGGAGATGCGCTCTCCGGCCGCCATCTCGCCGGCAAGAATCATTTCGCGCAGCTGCAGCTGCGCCTTCACGACCTGGGAATGGTTTTCTTCCGCTGCAGCAGCGGGGGCAATGGAGGGTGGCATGTCTCGCGGGGTATTTAGTTCTTGGTAGACGGAAGAAATGTATACATAAAAATCAAAAAACAGCGATTTAATTGCCAAACCAAGGGTAAAAACCTAACATCATGTATACATATAAGCAAAGCAGTCAAAAAGAAAGCCACCCGAAGGTGGCTTATCAAACGTCTGGCGAGAGGCGGCCGCACTCAGGCGGGAATCTCCGATGACTCCTGCTGATTGAGCTGCATATTCCACATGCTGGAGTAACGCCCTCCGGCGGTCAGCAGCTCCTCGTGCGTGCCGCGCTCGATGATGCGGCCGCTGTCCATGACCAGGATTTCATGCGCTTCGACCACGGTGGACAGGCGGTGGGCAATGACCAGCGATGTCTTGCCCTGCGCCGCGCTGCGCAGCTCGTGCTGGATGGCACGCTCGTTGGCGCTGTCCAGTGCCGAAGTCGCTTCGTCGAAGATCAGGATCGGCGGATTCTTGAGCAGGGTGCGTGCGATGGCCACACGCTGCTTTTCACCGCCCGAGAGCTTGAGGCCGCGCTCACCCACACGCGTGGCATAGCCCTGGGGCGTGCGCTCGATGAAGTCATGGATGCGCGCAGCCTTGGCCGCTGCAACCACCTGCTCCTGCGTGGCGCCCGGCTGGCCATAGGCGATGTTGTAGGCCACCGTGTCGTTGAACAGCACCGTGTCCTGCGGAACAATGCCCACGCAGTGGCGCACGCTGCTCTGGGTCACCGTGCGGATGTCCTGCCCGGCAATGCGCACATGGCCGCCCTGCACGTCATAGAAGCGAAACAGCAGACGCGCCAGCGTGCTCTTGCCCGACCCCGAGGGACCGACCACGGCCACGGTCTTGCCCGCAGGAATGGTGAAGCTCACATCATGCAGTATGGGCCGCGCGCTATCGTAGGCGAACTGCACGTTTTCAAAGCGCACTTCGGGCGGCGGATTGTCGATCTGCAAGGACTGGGCACCGGGCGCATCGGCCACCTCTCGCTCCTTGTCCATGAGCGTGAACATGCGGTTCAGGTCGGTCAGGCTCTGCTTGATCTCGCGGTAGATGACGCCCAGGAAATTCAGCGGGATATAGAGCTGAATCATGAAGGCATTGATCATGACCAGATCGCCCAGCGTCAGCCTGCCGTCGACCACGCCCTGCGTGGCACGCCACAGAATGGCCACCAACGCCGCACCGATGATGAGCTGCTGGCCGCAGTTGAGCATGGACAGCGTGGTCTGGCTCTTGAGCCGCACGCGGCGCAGGTTCTCTAGATTCTCATCGTAGCGCGCAGATTCGAACTGCTCGTTGTTGAAGTACTTGACGGTCTCGTAATTGAGCAAGGAATCAATGGCCTTGGTATGGGCCGCCGACTCCTGGGCATTGGCCTCTTTTCTGAAGCGGGTGCGCCACTCCGTCACTGTGACCGTGAAGCCGATATAGAACACCAGCGCTGCCAGCGTGATCACGGCAAACCAGATGTCGAAACGCACGGCCAGAATGCCCAGCACCAGCGCCATTTCAATCAGTGTGGGCAAGATGGAGTAGAGCGAATACGAGATCAGCGACTCGGTGCTGCGCACACCGCGCTCGATGTCGCGCGTCATGCCTCCGGTCTGGCGCTCCAGATGAAAGCGCAGGCTCAGCGCATGCAGATGCTCGAAGGTCGACAGCGCAATCGAGCGCGATGCCCCTTGCGTGGCCTTGGAAAAGACCAGATCGCGCAGCTCGGTGAACATCGTTGAGGAAAACCGCAGCAATCCATAGGCCGCCAGCAGACCCACGGGGACCACCAGCACGGCCTGGGCCTGCCCGGGCTTGATATCCAGCGCATCGACCAGATGCTTGAGCAAGATGGGCACGCCCACATTGGCCAGCTTGGCGCAGATCATGAACGCCAGCGCCGCCAGCGCATGCCATTTGTAGCGCCAGATATAGGGAAAGAGGCGACGCAGCGTGGCGCCGTCTGACTGGTTTGCCGCTACTGCGGCTTCTTCTGGGGTTGCAGGTAACTGTGAACGCATTGTGGGGCTGTGTCGCCCTGCTGGCAGTCGGAGCCGCGGTAGAGGGCGTCTATTTCTATGACGGGAATCGGGGTACCCGCGAATTCTGCCTGTCCCGTCACTTTTGCGCTCACCCAGACCAGGGTGAAGGGCTGCAGCAACTGCCTGTCATACGGGCCGGCACCGCAGGCCTTGAAGAAGCTTGCCTCGCGTGGCCAGGACAGAAAGCCCTGTTCGCTGAACTCGGCATGCAACAGAACCATGCAATCGCGCTGCTCGCCGACCGCCGCTATGGTGCGCAGCCCGCCAGCCCAGCAGACACGCGCATTCAGCGCACCTGCCTGCAAGGCCTGCCTGGGATTCATTGCAGTGAAAGGTCCGGCCAGCGCTGCCGCGCCGGTCAAGGGTTCCGGATGGCAGGAGGGCTGCACGGCCTGCACAGGCGGCTTGAGCGACCTTGCCGATGTCACATCGTCTCTGCCCGATATTGGGGCTTTTACCGGATGGCTGCTGCAGGCCGCCAGCACGACACTCAGGCATCCACAGATCCACCACAAACACCGTCCCATAGTTACCCCCTACTTACTTGCCCGAACCGTCGCTAGTGGCTTTCTCTCGCCAACATGGTAGAAACCCGATGTTGAGGGACAATTCAATCTTTCCATTCGTGTCACAGATTTCCATGCCTCCCCGTTCGCCCGACCTTCCCAGCGTTGCCCTGCCCGCCGACAAGGAACTGGTCCTCAAAGTCGTGCCCATGCCTGCCGATGTCAATGCCAATGGCGACATCTTCGGTGGCTGGGTCATGGCGCAGGTGGACCTGGCAGGCTCGGTGCTGCCTCAGCGCATCAGCCACACCCGCATGGTGACTGTGGCCGTCAACGAGTTCATCTTCAAGCAGCCCGTGCGCGTGGGCGACATTCTGTCCTTTTACGCGGGCGTGCAGCATGTGGGTCGCACCTCGGTCGCTGTGGATGTGGAAGTCTTTGCCGAGCGCTTTTCCGACCAGGGCAAATATGTGAAGGTGACCGAGGCCCGCCTGACCTATGTGGCCATTGATGCCACCGGCAAGCCCCAGTCTCTGCCTGATACCGAGCAGACACGTGCCTGGCGCGAGAAACTCCAGGCTCAGGCGGCCGCCAAGAGCTGATCCATGCATCGAGCATGAAAAAAGCGACCTCTAGCGGTCGCTTTTTTCATGGGCTGTGCGCAGAGATTCAGGCGACAGCAGCGCTACCCGTGGTTTCACTGCTGCTGGCTGCAGCCGTCGCCGTGCTGCTGCCGGCACTGCTCTTGCTCCAGGCGGAAGCGGAGGCATTGCTGGAACTGCTGGTGCCGGAACGGGTTCCCGCTTCGATCTGCCCCGTCAACTCGCCACCCTCTTCGATCACCACCTTGCCATAGCGGATCGTGCCGCTGACCTTGCCGGAGCCATAGATCACCAGCTTTTCGCGCACCGTGAGAGTGCCGTCGAACTTGCCGTGGATTTCTGCAATATCGATCTCGGCCGTACCGTGAAACGCCCCCTGCTCGGCAATCTTGATGACGCGGGAGTTCATGGTCGCCTCAACCGTTCCCTCCACGACCAAGGTATCGCAGTCCGTGATTTCCACGCCCTTGAGCTTGATGTTCGGGCCGACGGTCAGCTTGCTGCCACCGTTTTCCTCCGCAACAGGCGCGGTGGGAGCAGCAGTCGCAGCCGCACGCATGGGGCTGGATGGTGCCGTGCCAAGGCCCGCGTTACTCAGGGAGCTGGCGCCAGATGTCGCAGCGGTATTCGCTGTCGAAAGCCCGGTGACGGAACTGCGTGAAGGAAAGTTATCGTTATCGCGTTTGCCGAAGAACGGGTTTTGCACAGCCATGGCGGGAATCTCCTAGTCAGAAAGTGCCATCCTATGCAGCATAAGTAGCAACATTTACCGTCATCTCGCAATAACGGTAAGCAAAGCTTTCACAAGTTTCAGTTACTTGCATGCATTGCCTGATCTCACACAATGAAAGATTTGGCAGCATCCGGGCAAGCGTTCACTTGCCTGTCTTTGAGGCACTTTTTGCTGCCAGCCCATATTTCGCTGGCGCTTTACGCTCTCGTTTCAGAGATCGTCAAGAGACGATATAGGCCGCCGTGCCGGTAGAGAGCAGCTCACCATCCACCGACAGAAACTCCATCTGAGTATTCGCCACCCGCGAGCCTAGGCGCAGCACTCTGGCCGTGAGCAGAAATTCCTTGCCGATGCCGGGGCGCATGTAGTCCACACGCAGATCGATTGTGCCCAGCCGGGAAAAACGATGCAGTCTTTGCGCGGGCGTATCGTCCATATGCTTGGCCGCAATGGCCGCCATCACAGCCAGCCCGCCCATGGAGTCCAGGCCGGCGCTGATCACGCCGCCATGAATGCGCTGGTAGGCCGAATGCCCGATCAGATCAGGTCGCATGGCGATATGCCCCTGCACCAGCGTGGGCGTGATCTCGCCGATCTTCAGACCGATAGTCTGGTTGAAGGCCACGCGCGTTTCAAAGATCTCTCGCAAGCCGGAGATGAACTCAGGCTCGAACTGCACGGACTCGGCAATTTCCTGCGCTGAATGACGGGACGGGACGGACCTGGATGTCATAAGCAACCCTGAAAAGAGGTCAAAGAAAAATCGCCCGGCAAGGGGCGATTCTCAGATCGGCACTGGTGCAAGCTGGCGAAACTGGACTGGATTCGACACATGCCGAAATCCGGATAGCGCTTTGGGTAACACCGCCACCCATCGCTGCGCTCGTCTTGCTGCCGCAATGTCTGACTTGAGCACTGGCTGAAGTCAGGGTGGCGTTTTTGGCGAAATCACCCCCCATCGCTGCGCTCGTCTTGCTGCCGCAATGTCTGACTTCAGCACTGGCTGAAGTCAGGGTGGCGTTTTTGGCGAAATCGCCCCCCATCGCTGCGCTCGTCTTGCTGCCGCAATGTCTGACTTCAGCACTGGCTGAAGTCAGGGTGGCGTTTTTCCATGAAGGCCGTCAGTGCTTCCTTGGCCGCGGGCTCGCGCAGCATGCGGGCGAAGACCGCGCCCTCTTCCACGATACGCTCGCCCACTGCCTTGGCCTGGCCGCCCTTCATCAGGCGCTTGGTCTCGATCAGCGAGGACAGGGGTTTGCGCGCCAGCTTCCTGGCCTGGGCCTGTGCCACGGCATTGCATTCGCTGGGCGGCACCACGCGGTTGATCAGGCCCACCTCCAGCGCGGCTTCTGCCATGAAGGGCTCGCCCAGCAGCAGGGCTTCGGCGGCGCGGTGATAACCCAGCATCTGGGGCAGAAGCAGGCTGGATGCCGCTTCGGGGCATACGCCCAGGTTGATGAAGGGCAGCGAGAATGCGGCGTTATCGCCGGCATAGACCAGATCGCAGTGCAGCAGCAGCGTCGTGCCAATGCCCACGGCCGGACCACAGACGGCAGCAATCAGAGGCTTGGGGAAGGCCGAGACTTCCTGCAGAAAACGCCACACGGGCGCATCGGCCCCCATTGCACCGGGGGTTGAGGCCTGCTTCAGGAAGTCCGCAATATCGTTGCCTGCGCTGAAGATGGCGATGTCGCCCTGAAACACCACCACGCGCACGCCTGCGTCGACCTTGGCCGCGGCCAATGCATCCGCCATCTGGGTATACATGGCCTCGGTGAAGGAGTTCTTCTTCGCCGCACGGTTGAAGGTGATGGTGCACACGCCCTCTTCGGTGTGCACCAGGATGTCCTGGCTATCCTGGGTATTGCTCATGGTCTTGCCTTGTGAATGATGTGAACAGCTTGCCGGTTTCGGCGCGCTATTCCTTGTAGTAAACAATCTGGTGGCTGGTCGCCAGCATCTGACCGGACTGGCTCCACAGCTGGGCCGTCTGGTCAAAAAAGCCGTTGCGGAACTCCTGCCCTCGCGCCTGCGCCAGCAGCAGTCCGTCACCTGCTGCAGCCAGTTCCTCGCGTCCGGCATGGAAATAGACCGTGATGGACACCGTACCCGCCGGCACGCGCTTGGAGCGGCGCAGCCACGCCCGTGGAAAGAACACATCGGAGACTGCAGCCAGCGACGCGAAATCCAGCGGACGCGGCGGATTGTCCCTCACCCAGAGTCGCGTCAGACTGTCACGCTCGGCCCCGTCCTCATCACGCGGCAGGATGCCGTCCACAAATCGCATCTCATAGCGGGTCAGCCACTCGGAGGCCTTGAACAGCGGCGGCACGCGCTCCACCTCGGCGGCAGGCCGGACCTCGGGCATGGGCATATCGCTGACGCTCCAGGTCTGACGGCGTACCGCCGTCACGGCCGTGGCCGTGGTCACGATCTGCGGCTGGCCCTGGGCATCGGGCTGGGTGATCGTCAGCAGCCAGTGCTGGGTGGAGCGGTTGGTCCGCACCGGGTTCGCGTCGATCTCGAAAGCACCCGGCCCCACGGCTGCCGCATAGTTGACGGTGATGGACAGCGGATCGCCCAGACACTGAGGGTGTTGCTGAATGGCCTGCACCAGGCTGGCCGCCGTGATGCCGCCATAAGGGCCGACCATATTCCAGTAATCGGGCGAAGCCGTTCCCTGGTACTGATTGGGCACGCCCGTAGCGCTCAGCGCTACGGCACGATCAAAGGGGTGGAGGTCTGTGCTCATGATTGGCAGTGTTGCCCAAGGGCGGGAATGAAAGCCGTCAAACAGGTGACTCAAGCGGCCCGAACAAGGGTTTGCCTGGGCCACGGTCACCGTCGCGCCAGCTCTGCAGCAAGGGCAAAAGGGGCTGCCACAGTAGCTCACGCATCTCTTCCTTGAAATACCCCAGATGGCCTATGCGTCCGGACGGAGCCAGGCCCGGATCGACACGCTCCAGCGTGCTGGGCGCACTTTTGTACCAGTCCACCAAAGACTGCACGCTGGCCAGCGACATCATTTCGTCGTCCTCGAAATACAGCGCATGCAAGGGGTAGTGGGCTGCCGCATAGGCCTCGGCCGCCCAGCGCCCCTCCACCCCCATGGCGTACAGAGGATTCAGGCACCAGCGACGCCATTGCCAGATCACGCCTGCCGGCAGATCGCCCACAATGCCCAGCTTGCGCCCCGGAAACGCGCCGTACAAGGCCGTGACCAGCGGAGCGACGCCCCACCAGAACAGCCTGACCATGCGCTTGGTTGGCGCCGCGTTATCGCGCCAGTAGCCGCTGCCGCTGCCCACAGACAGCAAGCCGTTGATGGGCAGAGGGATGGAAGCCAGACCCGGCAATTGCGAGCCCACACTATGACCGATCCAGATCAACGGCTGCTCAGGAAACTGCTGCTTGAGCTGCGCTGCCACCAGCTCGCAGTCCTTGGCCCAGTCCAGCAAGTCGGCCCTGGCGTCGCGCAGCGGCACTTGCAGGGACAGGCCATGGCCACGGTAGTCGAAGGTGGTGACGCCATAGCCCTGCTCCGCCAGCCAGCGGGCAAAGGCCTGGTAATAGCTTTGCTGCACGCCCATGGCGCCAGCCACCACCACCTGCGCCAGCGGCGCTGCCGCCCTGGGCTGACACTGGCGCAGCACCAGATGGGCCGAACCCACGGAGATGGGCAAGGCCATCTCCGTCCATTGCACGGCAGCTTGCACCGGAACTTGTACGGAGGCTTGCGACTGGGCGGTCTGCATGGCAGCTGCGGCGTTCAGACGCGCTCGAAGATGCCTGCCGCGCCCTGACCCATGCCCACGCACATGGTCACCATGCCGTACTTGAGCTGTTTGCGCTGCAGCGCATGGACCACGGTGGCGGCACGGATGGCACCGGTCGCCCCCAGGGGATGGCCCAGCGCAATCGCACCGCCCATGGGGTTGACCTTGCTCTGGTCCAGACCCAGGGTGTTGATGACAGCCAGGGACTGGGCCGCAAAGGCCTCGTTGAGCTCGTACCAGTCGATATCGTCCTGCTTGAGACCCGCATAGCGCAGCGCGGCGGGAATGGCCTCGATGGGGCCAATGCCCATGATGGCGGGCGGCACGCCCTTGCTGGCATAGCTGACGAAGCGCGCCAGCGGCGTCAGACCAAAGCGCTTGACGGCATCGCCGCTGGCAAGGATCAGCGCGCCCGCACCGTCGCTGGTCTGCGAGCTATTTCCCGCCGTGACCGTGCCGCGCGCCGCAAACACGGTGCGCAGCTTGGCCAGGCCTTCGAGGCTGGTATCGGGGCGCGGGCCTTCGTCCAGACTCACTGTGCGCATGCTGGCCACGGTCTCGCCGGTGGCGATGTTCAGCGTGCGGTCGGTGACTTCGATCGGCGTGATCTCAGCAGCGAAATCGCCGGCCTGCTGCGCGGCAATCGCGCGGCGGTGCGATTCGAGTGCAAACGCATCCTGCGCCTCGCGCGAGACCTTCCACTGCTGGGCCACCTTCTCCGCCGTCAGGCCCATTCCGTAGGCAATGCCCACATCGCCGTCGCGCTCGAAAATGCTGGGCGAGAGGCTGGGCGCATTGCCCATCATGGGCACCATGCTCATGCTCTCCACGCCGGCAGCAACCATCACATCGGCTTCACCGACGCGGATACGGTCCGCCGCCATGGCCACGGCCGACAGACCGGAGGCGCAAAAACGGTTGACGGTGATGCCGCCGATGCTGGTGGGCAGTCCCGCCAGCACTGCACCGATACGCGCCACGTTCAGGCCCTGCTGGGCTTCGGGAATCGCGCAGCCGCAGACGATGTCCTCGATCGCCTTGGGGTCCAGGCCGGGCACCTGGGCCAGCGCCGCCTTGAGCGTGGTAGCCAGCAGATCGTCGGGACGGTAGTTGCGGAAAAAACCCTTGTGCGAGCGCCCGATGGGCGTGCGCGTGGCAGCAACGATATAGGCGTCTTGTACTTGTTTCATGACCAAATTCCTTGGTTGTCTCTTAGCTCTTTAACCTGTGTGCGAGGCTTCAATGACTTCGCGGCGCATACCAGCAGCCAGCGAGCAAGGGCCGCCCCGCAGCGTTGCTGGCGTCCCCCTTCCCGCAACGCGAGAGAAGGGGGAAGGCGCGCAGCGACTCAGGGGGATGCTCATATCAAATCAGTTGCGAACCGGCTTGCCGGTGTTCAACATGCCCAGGATTCGTTCATGGGTCTTGGGGTGAGCAATCAGATAGCAGAAGGCCTTGCGCTCCAGGCTCATCAGATAGGCCTCATCCACCAGCGTGCCGGCATCGACATCGCCGCCGCAGACCACATTGGCGATCAGGCCAGCAATATGCTGGTCGAACTCGCTGATGAAGCCGCCGTCGCGCATATTGACCAGCGAGCCCTTGATCGTGGCCTGGCCGCTGCGGCCCGCCACGGGGAAGCTGCGCTTGTGCGGCGCACGCCAGCCGCTGGCTGCCATGGCCTTGGCCTCGTTGATGGCGACAAACAGCACCTCGTCCTTGTGGGCCACGACGATGTCGCTGTCCAGCAGATAGCCGAGCTTGCGCGACTCCAGCGCGCTGGTCCCCACCTTGGCCATAGCTGCGGCCGTGAAGCCTTCGGTCAGGAAGGGCAGCAAATCCTTGCCGGTGCTGGTGGCGGCATTTTCGGCAGCACGGCGGGCGATATAGGTCAGGCCGCCCGCGCCGGGCACCAGGCCCACGCCGACTTCCACCAGACCGATATAGCTTTCCATATGGGCCACGCGGCGCGCCGAATACACCGCCATCTCGCAGCCGCCGCCCAGCGCCAGCCCGTGAATGGCAGACACCACGGGCACCTGTGCATAACGCAGGCGCAGCATCAGGTTCTGCAGCTCCTGCTCGATGCTCTCGATGGCGTCGGCACCACCGATCACAAAGGCAGGCATGGTGGCCTCCAGGTCGGCGCCCACGCTGAAGGGCGCATCGCCGGACCAGATGACCATGGCGTCGAAATCGCTCTCGGCCGTATCCACCGCCTCCATCAGACCCTCCATGACTTCGGGGCTGATGGCGTGCATCTTGTTCTTGATGCTGGCGATCAAGATCTTGCCGTCCAGCGTCCAGGTGCGCAGCGCCCTGGTTTCGGCAATCGTCGTGCCAGCCGTCTGCCAGTCGGGCAGATCGGTTTCACCCAGCAGCTTCTCGGGGAACAGCTGACGCTCGTACACGGGCAGCACACGGCGCGGCACGAATTGGTTCTTCGCGGGGCTCCACGAGCCATTGCCCGTGTGTACTCCGCCGGCCTCAGCCACCGGACCTTCGAAAACCCATTGAGGCAGCGGCGCCTTGCACAGCGCCTTGCCGGCGTCGATGTCCTCCTGGACCATCTTGGCCACCTCCAGCCAGCCGGCTTCCTGCCACAGCTCGAACGGGCCCTGCTTCATGCCGAAGCCCCAGCGCATGGCCTGGTCCACATCGCGTGCGCAATCGGCAATGGATTGCAGGTGCACGGCGGCGTAGTGGAAGCTGTTGCGCAAAATGGCCCAGAGGAACTGGCCCTCCTTGCCCTCGGCATTGCGCAGCAGCTTGAGGCGCTCTGCAGCGGGCTTCTTGAGCATGCGGCCGTAGACCTCGTCGGCCTTGCCGCCTGCGGGAATGTAGTCCTCGCTGTCGAGCTCGAACTGGAAGATGTCACGGCCGACCTTTTTGTAGAAGCCCTTCTTGGTCTTCTGGCCCAGGTTGCCCAGCTCGATCAGCTTGGCCAGCACGGGCGGCGTGCCGAAGCTGCCGTAGAAGGGGTCGGTCTCCAGGCTCAGATTGTCCTGCAGGGTCTTGACGACATGGGCCATGGTGTCCAGGCCCACCACGTCGGCAGTGCGGAAGGTGCCCGAGGAGGCTCGGCCCAGCTTCTTGCCCGTGAGGTCGTCCACCACGTCGAAGGACAGACCGAAGTTCTCGACCTCCTTCATCGTGGACAGCATGCCGGCGATGCCGATACGGTTGGCGATGAAGTTGGGCGTGTCATGCGCGCGCACCACACCCTTGCCCAGCGTGCTGGTGACAAAGGCTTCGAGCTGATCCAGCACCTCGGCCTGCGTGGTGGGCGTGTTGATCAGCTCCACCAGCTGCATATAGCGCGGCGGGTTGAAGAAGTGGATGCCGCAAAAGCGCGGCTTGATGGCGTCGGGCAAGGCCTCGGACAGCTTGGTGATCGACAGGCCCGAGGTATTGGACGCCAGCAGCGCGTGCTTGGCGACGAAGGGAGCGATCTTGTGATACAGGTCCAGCTTCCAGTCCATGCGCTCGGCAATGGCCTCGATCACCAGATCGCAGCCCTTGAGCAGCTTCATATGCTCTTCGTAGTTGGCCGCCTGAATCAGCTCCACATCATCGGCCACGCCGATCGGCGAAGGCTTGAGCTTCTTCAGATTGGCAATGGCACGCTCTGCAATGCCGCTCTTGGAGCCTTCCTTGGCGGGCAGGTCGAACAAAATGACCGGCACCTTGACGTTGACCAGATGGGCGGCGATCTGCGCACCCATCACGCCCGCGCCCAGCACGGCGACTTTTTTCACATTGAATCGGGACATGAGCTATGTTCCATTAAGGGCCAGCGGCCTTGCCACGGACAAAGCATGGGACTGAGGTGCTGGCTGTTTTCTGTCTTGAGATTTACTGAACGCGGATCCAGGTCTGGGTACGCCAGAAAGGACCGATGGAGCCGCGCACTTCCAGCTTCTGACCTGCATCGACGGGCGTCAGGCGCACGGTATAGGTCTTGCCGTTTTCGGGATCGAGAATCCTGCCGCCTTCCCAGACCTCCTTGCCCTCGACTTTTTTGACACCGCTGATCAGCGTCATGCCCACCACGGGCTTGTCCTTGAGCTCGTCCTTGCACTCGGTGCACAGCGCATTCGGGTCAGCGCCCTTGCGCAGCAGGGCCTCGACCTTGCCCGTGACCACGCCTCCGGCCTCGGTGATCTTCACCTGCGCCTTGGGCGTGTTTTCCTTTTCATCCATGCTGCGCCAGGTGCCTACGGGCGACATCTGCGCCCAGGCGGCCGACATGCCGCCCGCTATCAATACAAGAGCTGCTACCGCTTTGATCTTCTTCATTTCCTAGTCCTTTATATTCAAAACAAGGGATGAATAGGCGCATACAGCTACTCTTTCAATAGCATTACAGCATGCGCCTGCGGAACATCAGGCCAGGGCCGCGTCGCTGTCCATCAGCGACTGGCTGCCGGCGCGCGCGGTGCGCATCAGCGTCGCCGTCTCGGGGAACAGCTTGGCGAAGTAAAAGCGCGCGGTCTGCAGCTTGCCCTGGTAGAAGGGATCGGCATTGCCGGCTGCGATCTCGCGCAGCGCCACCTGGGCCATGCGGGCAAACAGGTAGCCGAAGACCAGATGGCCCGCCACACGCAGATAGTCCACGGCCGCAGCGCCGACTTCGTCGGGGTTTTGCATGCCCTTGAAGCCGATCTCGGTGGTGAACTTGGTCATCTGCTCGCCCAGCATGGCAATGGGTGTGATGAACTCGCTCATCTTCTCGTTGACGCCCTCTTCCTCCACCAGTTGAGCGATCAGTTTGCCGAACTTCTTGAGCGTCGCGCCCTGGTTGCCCAGGATCTTGCGGCCCAGCAGATCCAGCGCCTGGATGCCGTTCGTGCCTTCATAGATCATGTTGATGCGCGCATCGCGCACAAACTGCTCCATGCCCCATTCCTTGATGAAGCCGTGGCCGCCGAAGACCTGCTGGCTCAGCGTCGTCGCCGTCCAGCCGTTGTCGGTGATGAAGGCCTTGACGATGGGCGTCAGCAGGGCCACCAGCTCGCCGCTGTCCTTGCGCACCTTCTCGTCCGGGTGGTGCAGCTCCTTGTCCAGCAGCAGGCCGCAGAAGGTGGACAGCGCGCGGCCGCCTTCGGCATAGGCCTTGGCCGTGAGCAGCATGCGGCGCACATCGGGATGGACGATGATGGGGTCGGCCGGCTTGTCCTTGGCCTTCACGCCCGACAGGCTGCGCATCTGCAGGCGGTCCTTGGCATAGGCCAGCGCATTCTGGTAGGCCACTTCGGTCAGCCCGAGAGACTGGTTGCCCACGCCCAGACGGGCCGCGTTCATCATCACGAACATGGCTTGCAGACCCTTGTTGGGCTCGCCCACGAGGGTGCCGATGGCGCCGTCGATATTGATCTGGGCTGTGGCATTGCCGTGAATGCCCATCTTGTGCTCCAGCGCACCGCAGAAAATCGGGTTGCGCTCGCCCAGCGAACCATCGGCCTTCACCTTGAACTTGGGCACGACGAACAGGCTGATGCCCTTGGAGCCGACAGGCGCATCGGGCAGACGCGCCAGCACCAGGTGCACGATGTTGCTGGTGAAGTCATGCTCGCCGGCCGAGATGAAGATCTTGTTGCCGGTGACACGATAGCTGCCGTCCGCCAGCGGCTCGGCCTTGGTGCGCAGCAGGCCCAGGTCGGTGCCGCAGTGCGGCTCGGTCAGGCACATGGTGCCGGTCCACTCGCCGCTGGTCAGCTTGCCCAGATAGGTCTTCTTCTGCTCCGGCGTGCCGTAGGCATGCAGAGCCTCATAGGCGCCATGCGACAGGCCAGGATACATGGTCCAGGCCTGATTGGCGCTGTTGAGCATTTCATACAGCGCCGAATTGAGCACGAAGGGCAGGCCCTGGCCGCCATACTCCGGATCGCAGGACAGTGCCGGCCAGCCGCCCTCGATGAACTGCGCATACGCCTGTTTGAAGCCCTTGGGCGTGGTGACCTCGTGAGTCTCCTTGTTCAGCGTGCAGCCCTCTTCGTCGCCGGAGATATTCAAGGGAAACGTGACATTGGCCGCAAATTTGCCCGCCTCTTCGACCACCGCATTGATGGTGTCGGCATCGACCTCCGCGTACTTGGGAATCTGCTGATAGGTCTCGGTGACCTTGAAGACCTCGTGCATGAGGAATTGCATGTCACGCAGTGGCGGGTTGTAGCTGGGCATTTGTCGTCTCCTGTGATGGTTGCGCGTTGAACGGTTTGCTTTTTTTGGGGTTGGAACTGACGCAGGTTGTGAATGGCGTCAGGCGGCTGGCGGCTCGCTGGCATAGCGCGCCAGAATGTTGTTGAAGCCTGCATGAGCCCGCTCGATCGAGCCTTCGCTGTGCAGAAAGCGGGCCTCGTAATGCAGGGCAAGAATCAGTCCGTGAATTTCAAACAGCAACTGGCTGGCATCGGCATCGGCACGCAGATCGCCGCATTCCTGGCTTTGCACAATGGTGCGGCGCATGGCGGCCAGCCAGGTGCCGACGGACTCGGCCAGCGCATCGCGCACCGGGCCCGTGCGATCGTCGAACTCCACCGCTCCGCTGATATAGATGCAGCCGGAGTCGATCTCTATGGAGGTGCGCTTCATCCAGTTGCCAAACAGCGCTCGCAGACGCGGAATGCCGCGCGGCGCCTCGATGGCGGGGTAGAAGACTTCCTGCTCGAAACGGTCGTGGTACTCGTGCACCACGGAAATCTGCAATTCCTCACGCGAACCGAAATGGGCAAACACCCCTGATTTGCTCATGCCCGTGAGTTCGGCAATCGCGCCAATGGACAGGCCTTCAAGGCCGATATGGGTGGCCAGATTGAGCGCGGCCTCGACAATCGTGGCCTTGGTTTGCTGACCTTTTGCGAGCGATCGGCCCGCAGACTTGGTGGCAGCCCCTTCCACGGCCTTACTGGGGCTAACCGCAGCTTGCGCCTCGGCGTGCAGCTTGCGAGACTTTGCGCTGGTCTTCCTGCTCGCAGCCCCCCCGCGGCCAGCCGGGTGCGCCACATCCCGACCTGCGGGCGAAGTTGAAGAACGGGAAGCGGAGGACGAGGCCATGAAACTCTCAATAAAACGAACGTTCGTTCTATTTTGCACAATTTCCGGCCGGTTTTGAATCCATCAAGGGTAAATACTTAGCCTTTCCCTGTCAGGACTTTTGCCGACTCAGCTGCCTCGATGCGCAATAAAAAACGCCGCCAGTCCGGGGACTGCGGCGTTCTTGAAGGAGTGTCTGAGAAGGGGGTCAGACCACGACCATCATGGCCAGGCTGGCATCCAGATGTTCGGTGGGCAGGCGGCGGAAGCCCGAGCGGGCATAGCGCTGCAGGCGACCCAACGCAAACGAAGTCAGCACACTGGCCGCCACCGATGCTTCGGCCGTCGGCGCAGCAGAACCCATTGCGCCGGCAGCGGGACGCAAGCATTGACGCAAGGTGGACTCGATTCGGTCAAAAAACTGGTTCATGCGGGTCTGCAGACGCTCGTGCTCGAACACGATGGCGTCGCCGACCATCACGCGCACCATACCGGGATTCTTTTCACCGAACTGCAGCAGCAATGCCACCACGCGGTTGGCATTGCGCACGCCCGTGACCGGATCATGCGCAGCGTCGGGCACATCGCGGCCCACGATCTGCTGCACCAGCGTGAAGACGGACTGCTCGATGAACTCGATCAGGCCTTCGAACATCTGGGCCTTGCTGGCGAAGTGACGGTACAGAGCCGCCTCGCTCACGCTCAAATGGGCAGCCAGGGCCGCAGTGGTAATGCGGTCGGCACCCGGCTTTTCCAGCATGGAGGCCAATGCCTGCAGGATTTGCTCGCGGCGTTCACCGGGCTTGGGACGCTTGCGCGCAGGAGCCATGGCGGGAGCGGCAGGACTGTCCTCCGCGGGATTTTCAATATTGGAAACAGGCGACAGGACTTCAGACTCAGACATAGGCGACTCAGTATTTATTAGCAATTTTCTCACAGCCAGTTGCACTGTTAAGCACACGACTATCCTTACCGGTAGGTGTCAGGTGCGTCAAACCAACCTTAATACACAGCAGGCTTGCGGTCTCCACCCCAACTTTCACCCCCGCTCTCACCAACACGCAAGCGTAACCGAGAAATTAACCTTTGAGAGCTTCAGATACCTCATGACTGCCTTCTGAAACTGATTGAACCGGAATTTCAAGTCTTACTAATAAGCCTTTACCGAAACTTCCATCTGCGAAACTCAGTACACCTTGATGCAATTGCGTTATTTCGTCTGCAATTGCCAGGCCCAGACCGGTTCCTTCTTCAATCACCCCCTGGGCGCGATAGAAACGCTGGGTAATCTGGCTGCGCTCTTCCTCAGGCACGCCGGGCCCGTCATCGTCAACCTCGACAAAAGCCCATTGCTGCACACCCGCCATCTGCAGCAAGGTGGCGTCGTCCGTGCCCACGGGCCTGGGACGCAGACCGCAGCGCAAGGTCACGCTGCCGCCTCGAGGCGTGTACTTGATGGCGTTTTCCACCAGGTTGGAAACCAGCTCGCGCAGCAACCAGCTATGGCCCCAGACCGATGCCGGCTCGACCTCCAGACCGAAGTCCAGCTGTTTGATCGAGGCGCGATCGATAAAGGTCTCGAGCATGCTCTCGCAGAGTTCCTTGAGATCCACCTCCTGCAGCGGCTGCACCTCGGCATTACGCGCATCGGCACGCGACAGGGCCAGCAGCTGACGCGCCAGCTGAGAGGTGCGCCGAGTTGCATCGCGCAGTTGCTCGATCTGCTCCACCGTGAGCACGACCTGCGCCGGCTCCCCGGTCCGCTTGGCCAGGCGTCTGGCCTCCTGGCCGCTCAGGGCCCAGGCCTCCACCTGGGTCTGCAAGGCCGCCAGCGGCGTGCGCAGCTGATGGGCCGCATCGGCGACGAAACGGCGCTGGCCTTCGGCCTGGGCATTGACCAGGGAGAAGAGGCGATTGAGCGAGTGCACCAGCGGGCGGACCTCGGCTGGCGAGGTCTGCTCGTCGATCGGGCTCAGATCGCGCGGCGAGCGGCGCTCCACCGCCTGAGTCAGCTTGTGCAGCGGCTTGAAGGCCCTGCTCACCGACCAGTAAATGGCCACGGCCGCGCCCGCAATCAGCAGCAGATTGGGCAGCAGCACATGCATCAGCAACTGACGCACCCATTGCTGGCGCACATCGCTGCTGTCGGCCAGCATGACGACCATCTCGCCGGCGCCATAGGTTTCGGCCTTGAGCACGGCAACGCGATAGGTCACACCGTCGTGCTCCTGGCTGTGGAATTCCGCTGTGCCGGTCGCCGGCACATCGAAGTTGATCCAGGTATCGCCTGCCACCACATTGCCCTGCAGATCGCCCACGGCATAGCCTGCTTCATCGCCCTGATTGCGCAGAAAGTCTTCGACGCTTGGCGTCAGCGACACCAGCGGCGGCGTGCCGTCCGCAATCGAGGGCGCGAGCACCGAATCGGCCAGGGCCGGCAGCAAGCGCAACAAACGCTGGTCATGCTGGGTGGAGGCCTCATCGGCAGCGCTGTAGCTGAACCAGCCACCCATGGCCGCCAACAGCATCAGCGGCACCAAAAGTAGAACCAGCAGCCGAAAACGCAGATTGGCGGTCATTAATGTTTATTGAATGAGAAATCGGAGTATTCAATTTTCATAGCTGCAAGCGCTTCATTAATAACCGATTCAGATATATAAATAACTGAATTCCATATCAATCAATCGCAGACAGCTATCAAATAGAGAATCAAACAGATTCAGGCATCAACTCCAGCCGATAACCGAAGCCCCGAATGGAGCGCAGGGCCACGCCATGCGGCTCCAGTTTGCTGCGCAGGCGGGACACATAAACTTCCACGGCATTTGGCGTGATTTCACGGTCCCAACCGGTCAGGGCCTGCAGCAGCTTTTCCTTGCTGGCGGGCTTGGGGGCATTGAGCAAAAGATACTCCAGCACCGTCCATTCACGTGGCCCCAGATCGATGGGCAGCAGCTTGCCTTCAGTTTCGCCTTCCTGCGGCAGCTGGCGTGCGCCGGCGCGGCGGCCCGCCGTATCCAGTTCGATACAGCCAAAGTTCAGGACAGCAGAAGTTGCTGCCTGGGAGCGGCGCATCAGCGCACGCAGGCGCGCCAGCAACTCGGGCAGCTCGAAAGGCTTGACCATATAGTCGTCAGCGCCCCAGTCCAGGCCTTGCACGCGGTCCTGCAGCGCATCGCGCGCCGTGAGGATCAACACCGGCATGGCCTTGCTTTCCACATCGCTGCTGCGCAGGCGACGCGTCAGCTCCAGGCCGTTGATGCCCGGCAGGCCGATATCGATCACCGCCACATCGAACGCTTCCTGGGCCAGCACTTCCAGTGCACGCTCGGCACTTCCCACCCAGTCCACGGCATAACCGGCATCGGAAAGACCCAGCTTGATACCGCTGGCCACCATCACATCATCTTCCACCAGAAGCAAACGCATAAAGTCCTACCTCGCTCAAAAACAAAAGCCGCCCAAAGGCGGCTTGCAGCGGAGTCCTGAGCGCGACTCCACCCGGGAAAGCCCTGCGGCGATGTTAACGCCATATGTGAAAAGTCACTCGAGAAGAGCAACCACATGTCAGGGCCAGACAGGCTCATCAATGGCTGCGAATCATCGTGCCATACGCCTGGTCCGTCAAAATTTCCAGCAGCATGGAATGCGGCACGCGTCCATCGATGATGTGCACCGCATTCACACCCGCCTTGGCGGCATCCAGAGCGCCCGAAATCTTGGGCAGCATGCCACCGGAGATCGTACCGTCGGCAAACAGCGCATCAATCTCGCGCGCCGTCAGATCCGTCAGCAGATTGCCGGCCTTGTCCAGAACGCCCGGAGTGTTGGTTAAAAGCACCAGCTTTTCAGCTTGCAACACTGTTGCGAGTTTGCTTGCAACCACGTCGGCGTTGATGTTGTAACTTTCGTTCTCCTCACCAAAACCGATAGGGCTGATCACTGGAATGAAAGCATCGTCCTGCAGCGCCTTCACCACACTGGGGTCGATGGCCACGATATCGCCCACCTGACCCACATCGTGCTCGATGCTCGGATCCTTGTTATCCAGCATCTTGAGCTTCTTGGCACGAATCAAGCCACCATCTCGCCCCGTCAGGCCCACGGCCTTGCCGCCGGCCTGATGGATCAGACCCACGATGTCCTGCTGCACCTCGCCGGCCAGCACCCACTCCACCACTTCCATGGTCTCTTCATCCGTGACACGCATGCCCTGAATGAATTCACCCTTCTTGCCTAGACGACCCAGCGCCGCTTCAATCTGAGGCCCACCACCATGAACCACCACAGGGTTAATCCCCACCAGCTTGAGCAACACCACATCTTCCGCAAAGTCCGCCTGCAAGGCAGGATCGGTCATGGCATTGCCGCCATACTTGATGACCATGGTCTTGCCATGGAACTTGCGGATGTAAGGCAGTGCTTGCGCGAGGATTTCAGCTTTGTCGCGGGGGGCGATCTGGGTGGTGGGGTCAATGGTGGTCATAGATCAAGGCTCTGTCCCATGGGACAATGTTCAAGTCAGATGGGCTGCATTGTGCCGCAAATGCTCTTGGAGACGAGCAAGATGCCAACTTCCCCGAGTCAGCCTCCCACGATATAAAAAAATTCCACGTCCACTCACTCCATGAATTCGATTATTTTCTCTGTTCAAGAGTTATTCAGGTACGACGCGTTCCTTGCAGGTATGGCCTCGTTTATTACCTGCGTGTTGCTGGTTACCACCAAGAAATGGCATGGCAGTCTGTCCATGGATACAACGGACGGCTTGCAAAAATTCCATACCAACCCCACACCTCGAATTGGCGGTATTGCGATTGCCATCGGAGTATTCGTAGGCTATGCAGTATCCAGCCACGGTATGGCAGCAGCAGAAAAACGCGCCATTCTCAGTGCCATACTGCTTGCAGGCATACCAGCCTTTGTTTTCGGCCTCATGGAAGACATCACAAAAAAAGTCTCCGTCAAGGTGCGCCTGCTCGCCACCATGGCTTCCGGTGTGCTGGGCTGGGGTATTACAGGCACCTCTCTGACGCATGTGGATATTTGGGGGATAGATTGGCTTTTGAGCTTTACACTTATCTCCGTCATATTTACCGCCTTTGCCGTCGGCGGCGTTGCCAACGCCATTAATATCATCGACGGCTTCAATGGCCTAACGGCAGGTACAGCCATTATCATGCTTGCTGCCTTTGGGTTTATCGCACGTCAAGTTGGAGATATCCCACTTGCCTTCACCTGCCTCATTATTGCAGGTGCCGTCATGGGATTTTTTTTAGTGAATTGGCCAGCTGGGAAAATCTTCCTGGGTGACGGCGGAGCCTATTTTCTGGGTTTCATGCTGGCATGGATTTCAGTTCTCCTACCCGAGCGCAACACCTCTGTTTCACCCTGGACCAGTCTGTTGATCTGCTCCTACCCGATTATTGAGGTCGGATTCAGTTTTGTCAGAAAGACGATTCGAGAAGGCTACCACCCCAGCCAGCCCGATGGCGTGCATCTGCATATGCTGGCCAACAAACGCTGGGCCAAGAAAGCATTCTCCAGCTTTTCCAAACCTATCCAGAATGGCTTGACTTCACCCTTCCTCTGGATGTATGCGGCCGTGCCCTGCCTGATGGCGGTATTAACCTACCAAAACAAATGGCTGACGGCCAGTTGCTTTTTCATTAGCGTTATTTGCTATCTGGCGTTCTACAGCAAGCTGGCCTATTTCCGCTGGATTCCGCCTCGTCGCAATTAATCAAGCAACATCTGGATAAGCCGGGCATTGACCTTTTCGGCGTCGAACCGCTGCTCTGCAAGACGCCGACTTTCCTCACCCATTCTTGCGACCAGAGCAGGATCGCGGACAAGGCAAAGCATTTTCTGCGCCAGAGCCTCGGCATCCCAACGCGGAACCAGATAGCCGTTGACACCATCGACAACGGTTTCGCGGCAGCCCGGCACATCGGTGGTAATTACTGCACGCCCAACAGCCATGGCCTCCTGAGTGCTGCAGGGAACGCCTTCACGATAGGAGGGCAGTACAAAAATGCTGGCATCTGTCAGCCACTGTATTACGCTGCTCACATGGCCCGGATATTCGACGACGCCGGATGCAATCAAATCGTCCAGCTCCAGGCGTGAAAGCCCACCCGGATTTTCCTCGTCCAGACCACCCAGCACCACAAAGCGGGCCTCTGGATACAGGTTCTTCACCTTTTTCGCGGCAGCCACATATTCGTTGATACCCTTTTCCGCCAAAAGCCTGCCTACAAAGATGAAGCTTGGCGATTTTTGGGAGTCCAACGGTATATATGGATACTTTTCCAGATCCACTCCAATACCGCCCAAAATGCTGACATTCTTTGCCTTTAGGCCGTTGCGACTCAACAGGTCTGCTGAGTCATCTGGATTCAGGAAAATCAGGCGATCCAGTCCGGGGAGAGCCAGGCGATAAAGAAATACCTGTACCCAGCGCAGGATTCTCTGCTTGCGCTTCAGCCCGGTCGGTAGATCGGTGAATACATATCCCAGACCCTCAAGCATGCCGATATTGCGAGGAACCGCAGCCATTCGGGCAGCAATGGAGCCGAAGATCACCGGCTTGACAAAATAGGACAGCACCACATCGGGGGCGATCTTCTTCAGTTGCCTAAACAGCTTCCAGGTATCAACCAGATCCCTGATCGGATTGAGTCCTGCTCTGTTGAGAGAGTAGTCCACAGGTATGGCTCCAAGAGCCACAATTTTTTCTCGGGAGACATCGTCATAGTCCACACAGAGCACATGTACCGTGTGATTTCTCGCCACCAACTCCTTGATCAGGGATGTGCGGAAGTTGAAAACACTGGCAGAAACCGTACCAAGCAAGACCAATTTCACACGCGTCCTTCCCATGCATCCCGATAGGATGCCAGCATACGATCCAGACCAAAGCTGTTTGATACATGGGCTCTGGCGGCAGCCTGTCTTAGGAGCCAGGCTTCAGCCTGCGCCATGGTCGACACAGCGTCCTGAATGCCTGCAGCCAGAGCCTGCGGATTGCCCGGCGGCACCACCCAGCCCGTATCGCCTACCATCAAAGCGGCATCGCCAACATCTGTGGTCACACAAGGAGTCTCGCATGCCATGGCTTCGGCAATCACATTAGGGAAAGCCTCGGCTGAGCTGGAAAGCACATGCAGATCCAGCGCGCTCATCACGGCAGGAATATCGCTTCGCTGGCCCAGCAGGTGCACATGCTCTTGCAAGCCATTGAGCAGAAGCTTGCTTGTGACCTCCTGATTGGCGGCATCCATGCCGCGCCCCACCAGCACACATCGGAACTCTAGGCCCTGACTTCTCAAAAGAGCCAATGCCTTGATCAGATTGTCGTGATCCTTTTGCGGGTCAAAGCGACCCACCATCCCCAGCAAGGGCATGTTTTCAGGAATACCCCACTCCTGCCTCAAAAGTTTGGCGTCTGCAGGGTTCGGCGAAAATTTCTGAAGATCGTAGCCATTAGGTATGACCTTCATCTTCCTCGAAGAGAATCCTATCTCCTCGTGAATGAGCCGTGATTTTTCAGCGCAGCAGACAATAACTTCGGGAATCCAATGGGACAACACGGCATTGATCTTGGCAATCCATCGGGTCGACGCCTTGGTCTTTCCCTTTTCCAGAATGCTGTGATGAATCCCCCAGACTATGTTCTTGATGCCAGAAGTTCTAGCGACCAATCCGCCCACCAGATCGCCATGATACATCCAGGTCTGAACAGCCATATCAGTTCCGGCATGCACCTTCTTTTCATTTCGCAATAGTTGCCACAGAAGCTTCAATCCACCCGGGGTCAAACTTCCGGCTGGCATATTCAAGCACTCTACGTCGACACCAGCTTCCTTTAGCAGAACCCCATATTTACCCCCATCCATTAAAGAAATTACCTTGTGGCAGTTTTCTTTATCAGAGGTGGATAGGCGATAAAGAACAGCTTCTGCCCCGCCATCTCCAAGACCAGTAATTATGTGAATAATTAGCATTCTATAGAACTCTTAACCAAAAAAGCCACTGAAGAGTTATATAAATAACAAACATAGAGACCATGCATATCTTCCACCAGCGCTCAAAATCAAATACTGTCAAAATAAAAATAGGCAACGTGGCTGCAAGAAATCTGGTGGAGTATCCACCGTGCAAAACGTTGAATGTAACTATAGACAGAACAACATAGTTGTACTTACCAAAGAAAGACTTCATCATTTCTTTATAATTGAATATCATTGCAAAAAGCATCAACATCCCAAAAAGCGAGTACTGAAACGAGCTTCGCATATCAGGATATTCAGCTCTTCTATCCCCTAAAACAATGAGTATCCACTCTCTCAATGGTCCCAAAGCAATAGAAATTAATGCACCAAACATCAATATAAAAATCAGGTAAATCGATTTCCCCAATTTGAATTTTCGGGAAAATTCATCCATAAACAAGATGAATATATAAATAGATAGAAAAATAATAGATGCAGTATGAACCAGCATGGCCACAAGCACCACTCCAATAGCAATATATCTATTCCTATCCTTCAAGAAAAATGCCAAAATCAGAATAGAAACAGCTAAAGCAGATCTCAGTTGCGAAAATGAAAAATCAACAACCAATGGATTTATGAGAAATATCAGCATCCATGGCTTTCCATATTTCAATACCAGCATAGCCGGCATGAGCAATGAGAAGAAAGAAACACAAAAGAAAATTACCTCTAGGTCAACCCCATTATTCATCAACGAAATAACAGAATAATGCCACAGAAATTCATTAATAAAATAATCCTTGACCCCTGAGAATCTCACATAACTCAATACACTTTCTTCAAATAAAAAATAATGCGAATAAACACTTCTATCCTCATATGGAAATTGATATATTGATTCATATATAGAAACCCATGGGACAGCACACATGAATAGCATGAACAAAGCCAACGCCAGGAAACTGCCAAAACTCTTCCCAGTATTATTCATATGTAAATATCCATCAGGATGATAATATTTTGATGAATTGCATGTACTTCAGCACAGACTTCTTAACACTGAAATCCTGCGCCCTTGCAAGACCGGGGTGGCGATCAGCATCTAAAATCGACGCATCCATGGCCTCTGCCAAGGCAGCGCCATCGCCCACAGCAACCAGTCGCCCCCATTTTCCATTTTCAAGGATCTCTGCCGGCCCACTGGGACAGTCCGTGCTGACGACAGGAGCACCACATGCCATGGCTTCAATCAATACCGTCGGAAGCCCCTCCCAGCGCGAGGACATCACGAAAAGATCTGCCGACGCCATCCACGCATAAGGATTATTCACGAATCCAGGTAGAGCCACATCCTCCCCCAACTCATACTGAGCGATCTTTTG
This sequence comes from Comamonas sp. A23, assembly GCF_004522605.1. Lineage (NCBI taxonomy): Bacteria > Pseudomonadati > Pseudomonadota > Betaproteobacteria > Burkholderiales > Comamonadaceae > Comamonas > Comamonas sp. A23. Next base: position 372,462 of record NZ_RSDT01000003.1, on the reverse strand, counting down.
CTCAAGCATGCCACGCTCTTCACCCTCTCCCAAAATAAGCAGCTTGGCCGGCCTTTTCTTTCTCAGAATGGAGAATGCCTTCAGCAAAGTGGAGAAATCCTTAGCCGCAGCCAAACGGCCTGTTGCCAAGATAAAAGGGATTCCCTCAACCCGAGGCCATGGCCACTGTACTTCTTGAGCCGACAGCATGCTCAATTGCTCGGTCACAACAGGGTTATATGCCACAGCAATCTTGGAACGTTTGAGATTCAACTTGTTCGCCAGATCATCGGCCACACCTTGGGATACCGCCAATATCTGGTCTGCCCAAGGATAGGTCAACTTCATCAACCAAGGCAAAATACGCCCCATCCCGCGAAAATCTCCTTGGCTTGCTACAGATAATGTACTGTGTTCAGTGATGATTAATTTCGTTGAAACACCGGCCAATCTCCTTGCAACCAGATTCACTACATTGGCATAATCCAATGCAGAAATCATAACTTGAGGCTTGCTTTTCTTCAGATACCTCACCATTTCTGGCAATGCAGCCAAAGTGCGAGATTTTTTAAAATCTATCAGATTTACCTTTTCTGACAATGCAGACGCATGAGCCTTTTGCCCCATATTTACGACAAGAAAATCTACATCCAATCCTTCTTCTATCAGTCCATTTGCCAGCAGAACCATGACACGCTCTGCTCCGCCTCCGCCCAATGAGGGGACGAAGAGAGCAACTTTCTCAGACTTCTCTTGCATTCATAAATCTCCGCTGCAAATAATCCCTGCCATTCATAAAATTAACCCCCAGCAGTATCAATATATATGATAATCCACCAGATATTGCTGAGATCCAGAAAACATGTCCTGAAGTATTTTTCGCCCCCCATAAGATGGCGGAAAAGCACAAGGCAGCGAATAAGATTTTTATTGCATCCTTGTTCAGAAAAGGAATTTTTATAAATTTTCTTCCCAAGTACATGCTCAGCCCTAAAGTGATGATATAGGCCATCACGGTGGCATAGGCAGATCCCATTACTCCAAAAATAGGAATCCACCAATAATTCAAGGCGATATTGACTATCGCTGCGATGGCTACAATCACCACCTGATACTTGGTGCGCGCCTTGATCTGAAAAGCCAGATCAAAATGGTATGCGCGTATCCCAGCCAAAACAGCGGCAGCGGCAATCCATGGCGCGATCGCACGCCCCACATCCCTGAAGGCGCTGCCCAGCACCAACTCGCTCCATTGAGGTGCCAGCATGCCCAGCGCACACGCCAATGGCAAGGAAACTGCCAGCAACAGCGGACCATTGCGAGCCAACTGAATCTGGGCTCCTGCATCGCCCTGCTTTGCATACGCATTGAGCGTGAGGGGATAGACAGCCAGATTGATGACCACCATTGCCAAAGTAATCAGTTGCCAGATGAAATCAAAGCCAGCTGAATAGCTACCCGCGTCCGACTCGCTCAGCAGACTGCCAATCATCAATCTGTCAGTGCCGGCAATCACCATAGCCAAAGCAAAGGTCAAAGTGAGCGGAAGCCCGTAATGAAGATAAGAAGCCACATCCAGGCGCGATCCCGCATGAATATTCATCTTGCCACGCATGGACTGCATTCCAAAGGTCAAGGCTGCAGCGCAGGATCCCAGAGCAAGCCCGGTCAAGGGGCCGTAATAAACACCCCCCATCATGACCATCGCCACACCCACACCCAGGCTGAGCATGGAACGTGTGAAAGCCATTGCACCATAGCGCAGGGGTTCCAGCTTCACGCGCGCTATTTCCGCCGCAAGGTCGAACCAAGCCTGCGCCACCGCCAAGGCGACCACCAAAGCCAGAACCGGCCATGACTTCAATGAAGGAAGGAATACGTAGATTACCGGAGCCGCGACAATCAAAGGCAGGGTCGAAATGAAAAAGCAATAGAAAATCGTTCTAAGGAACTTATCTTCCTGATGAATATTTTCTGCATAGAATCTCAAAAGAGATAGCTGCACCCATTGAAAACAGACCAATGCCAGAAAGGTGGATGTAATCAGCGCAATGGAGTAGACGCCATAATCATGAGGCGAAAGGATTCGCGTGTAGATGGCAATTGCGGAAAAGTTGATTATTCCCGGAACTGCCTTCGAGAGAAAATACTGAAATATTTGTTTTGCTATCAATTTCAGCCTTTATATTCAATTCAGCCTATGAAGACCTTATTGCTCCTGCCATTTTTCAATGAATCTATTATTCTCCGCAGCACTCGCTAACACAACCTTATGAACTTTCATTTCATAAAATAAAAAGGAGATGCCCCATTATCGGCATCTCCTCGTTGATAGCTCAAAAAGCCACGTTCAAACAGCTAGCCTCGCCAAATCCGCCACCCGATTCATGGCCTCATGGAGCGAAGCCAGCAGCCCCAGGCGATTGGTCCTGAGAGCAGGATCTTCAGCATTGACCATGACTTGCTCGAAGAATGCATCGACCGAGGCACGCAATGCTGCCAGTGTTTGCAGGCTGGCGGTGTAATCACCTGCTGCAAACTGTTGCTGAGCTTTGGGCGCCACCTGCTGCAGCACTGCATACAGTTCCTTTTCAGCCTGCTCCACCAACAGCGCTTCGTTCACCTGGGGCTGAACGTCGGTTTCGGCCTTCTTCAGAATATTGCCCACACGCTTGTTGGCCGCAGCCAGCGCAGGAGCCTCGGGCAGGGCCGCAAAGGCGCGCACGGCTTCCAGGCGCTTTTGCACGTCAGACAGGCGCTGGGGCTGCAGGGCCAGCACGGCTTCCACTTCCTGGGCGCTATAGCCTTGTTCGCGGAACATATTGGCCAGGCGGTCGTAGATGAATTCGACCAGCTGAGGCGTGGCGTCCTGGATCTTGTCGCCAAAGGCGGGCAAGGTGCTGACCAGCAGGGTTTCCAGATCCAGCTCCAGATCCTTTTCGACCAGCATGCGGATCACGCCCAGTGCATGGCGGCGCAGGGCGAAAGGATCGCGGTCGCCGGTGGGCAGATTGCCGATGCCGAACATGCCGACCAGGGTTTCGAGCTTGTCGGCCAGGGCCACGATCACGCCCACATCGCCGCGTGGCAGTTCGTCGCCGGCAAAGCGGGGCTTGTAGTGGTCTTCGATGGCATCGGCCACGGCCACATCCAGGCCGTCGTTCTGGGCGTAGTAGCGGCCCATGATGCCTTGCAGCTCGGGGAACTCGCCCACCATGTCGGTGACCAGATCGGTCTTGGCCAGCATGGCAGCCTGGTCGGCCAGACGGCCCAGTTCGGAGTTGCCCAACTGCTGGGCAATGCTCTTGGCGATGGCGCGCACGCGGGCGATGCGCTCGCCCTGCGTGCCCAGCTTGTTGTGATAGACCACCTTGTCCAGTTGCTCAACGCGGCTGGCCAGGGTCTTTTTGCGGTCCTGGTCGAAGAAGAACTTGGCGTCGGCCAGACGCGGGCGCACCACACGTTCGTTGCCGCCAACCACGGCCGAAGCGTCCTGGGGCTGGATGTTGCTGACGATCAGGAACTGATGGGTCAGCTTGCCATTGGCGTCCAGCAGCGGGAAGTACTTCTGATTGGCCTTCATGGTCAGAATCAGGCATTCCTGGGGCACGGCCAGGAATTCCTTCTCGAATTCGCAGACCAGCACATTTGGGAGCTCGACCAGGGCCGTCACCTCGTCCAGCAGGGCCGGGTCGTCGATGGGGCGCACGTCGCCGCCAATGCGTTCGGCAGCCGCCTGCAGCTGGCGGGCGATATCGGCCCGGCGCTCGGTGAAGCTGGCGATCACGGCGCCCTCTTCACGCAGTTGCTCTGCATAGCTGTCGGCGTTCTGGATAACCACGGGGTCCACAGCGGCTTCAAAGCGGTGACCATGCGTGGCAGCGCCGGCGGTCAGGCCCAGGGCCTTCACGCCGATCAGCACCTGGGTGCCATGCATCACGACCAGGCCGTGGGCCGGGCGCACAAAGTGCACGCTGGTCCAGCCGTCCTGCAACTGGTAGCGCATGACCTTGGGGATGGGCAACTTGGCCAGGGCTTCGTCCAGCGCCTTTTGCACGCCATCGGTCAGCAGCACGCCCTTGGCCGTGGATTCGTAGAACAGGGCTTCGGCCTTGCCTTCGCCCTGGCGCTTCAGAGCGGCCACTGCGGATTCGTCGGCCCCCAGGGCCGCCAGTTTCTTGAGCAGTGCCGCCGTGGGCTTGCCCTCGGCATCCAGCGCCACGGAGACAGGCATCAGCTTTTGCGAGACTGCCTTGTCTTCGGCCTGGGGCAGCACTTCGGTGATGTGCGCGGCCAGACGGCGGGGAGAGGCGTAGGCGGTCAGGCGCGACTCGCTCGATGCCAGCAGTCCCTGGGCCTTGAGCTGCTCGAAGATGACAGCTGCAAAAGCATCGCCGAGCTTTTGCAGCGCCTTGGGAGGCAGCTCTTCGACAAACAGTTCAACCAGTAGATTCGATGCGTTCATGATGATTTTGATAGCAGCCAGCGCTTTCTAGATCAAGGCTGGCCGCTGAAATTTTGGAATATGGGTCGGTGGTAGCGTGAAAGCGGCTTAAGCAGCCTTCTTCGCTGCCTGCTCTGCGGCCTTGGCCAGCTCGGCCAACACCTCGTCGGCATGGGCCTTGGGCGCCATGGGGAAGCCCAGGCGCGCGCGGCTGTCCAGATAGCTCTTGCCCACGGCGCGGGCCAGGTTGCGGATACGGCCGATATAGGCAGCGCGCTCGGTCACCGAGATGGCGCCACGGGCGTCCAGCAGATTGAAGGTGTGGGCGGCTTTGAGCACCTGCTCATAGGCGGGCAGCGCCAGCTGGGCGTCGATCAGCTGATTGGCCGTGCCTTCGTGGGCCGCAAAGGCGCTGAACAGGAACTCGGCATTCGAATGCTCGAAGTTGTAGGTGGACTGCTCCACCTCGTTCTGGTGGAACACGTCGCCATAGGACAGGCCGTCGGTATAGACCAGGTCGTACACCGACTCCTTGCCCTGCAGATACATGGCCAGACGTTCCAGGCCGTAGGTGATCTCGCCCGTGGCGGGCTTGCAGTCGATGCCGGCGACCTGCTGGAAATAGGTGAACTGGGTCACTTCCATGCCGTTGAGCCAGACTTCCCAGCCCAGGCCCCAGGCGCCCAGCGTGGGGTTTTCCCAGTCGTCCTCGACAAAGCGGATGTCGTTCTTCTTCAGATCGAAGCCCAGGGCTTCGAGCGAGCCCAGGTAGAGCTCCAGAATATTGTCGGGAGCGGGCTTGAGCACCACCTGGAACTGGTAGTAGTGCTGCAGGCGGTTGGGGTTCTCGCCATAGCGGCCGTCCTTGGGACGACGGCTGGGCTGCACATAGGCTGCCTTCCAGGGCTCGGGACCGATGGCGCGCAGAAAGGTCGCGGTGTGCGAGGTACCGGCGCCGACTTCCATGTCATAGGGCTGGAGCAATGCACAGCCCTGTTCGGCCCAGTAGGACTGCAGTTTCAGAATGATTTGTTGGAAGGTCAGCATGACTTGTATACGTTCGCGCGCCTGCAATCACTGGCGATTGCGGGCGGCATCTTCATTAAGAGGTGTTCTGGGCGGTATCGACCGCATAAGCGGTAGATTCTAAGTCTGTGCCACTGATCACGGACGTAGTCTGTCTGCGCGGCCCCACAGCAGGCATTTTCACGAAGGGGCTCCAGCCGGTGATTTCAAAATGTGAAAAGTAAAACGCTAGCACTTATCGCCCATGAATAGACAGATGCAGCATCAATAAACCATGAAACTATTGAATAGAAAGCGCAGTGCGCTCACTTTTTAACAATTTCCGCGCAACTGCCATGCATCCCGGAACCGGCTGCCGCGGTTTGCCTCCTAGAATGATTCCTTTCCCGTCATCCTCTTTCGGAGCACGTCATGGATTTCATGAAAATCATCACCAAGCAACTGATCGAAATCATCGAATGGACCGATGATTCGCGCGACACGCTGTCGTATCGCTGGCCCGATGAAGACAAGGAAATCAAGAACGGCGCCCAGCTCATCGTGCGTGAGTCGCAGCAGGTGCAGTTCGTCTCCGAAGGCCAGTTCGCAGACCTGTTCAACCCGGGCCGCCATCTGCTGACCACACAGAACATCCCGGTTCTGTCCACGCTGCGCGGCTGGAAGTACGGCTTCAACTCCCCCTTCAAGTGCGATGTCTACTACATCAACACGCGCTTGTTCACGGGCAACAAATGGGGCACGTCCAACCCCATCATGATGCGCGACAAGGACTTTGGCGTGATCCGTCTGCGCGCCTTCGGTACCTATGACTTCCGCATCACCAACGCCGCCCTGTTCCTCAAGGAAGTGGCGGGCACGGACCAGAACTTCCGCATCGATGAGTTTGCCGACACCATGCGCTCGCGCATCGTCAGCATCTTCTCCGAGGCCCTGGCCAAGGCCCAGGTGCCGGCACTCGATGTGGCCCAGCGCTACAGCGAGCTGGGCGACGCGCTGCTGCAGCTCATCAACCCGGCCGTCAGCGAGAAATACGGCCTGGAAATCACCAGCTTCCTGCTGGAGAACGTTTCCGTGCCGCCCGAAGTGGAGCAGGCCATCGACAAGCGCTCCAGCATGGGCGCCATCGGCAACCTCAACGACTATGTGAAGTACCAGATGGGCCAGGCCATGGCCAATGGCGGCGAAGGCGCTGCGGCGGCCACCATTCCGGCCACCATGGCCATGGGCTTCGGCATGGCTCAGGAAATGATGAAGGGCATGCAAGGCGGTGGCGCTGCAGGCGCCCCGGCCGCTGCTGTGGCAGACCCCTTCTCGCCGGCCGCGGCGCAAGCCGCACAGACGCCTGCCGCCCCGGCCGCCGCCGGTCTGCAGGTGCTGACTCCCGCCCAGGCGGCCCAGGTGCTGGGCGTGGCCGAGGCCGATGTGCTGGCTGAAATCCAGGCCGGCAACCTCAAGGCCCGCCAGATCGGCAGCCAGTGGCGCATCGCCCAGGCTGCGCTGGACGAGTTCCTGCGCGGCTGATCCCCAATCCATGGCATCGGGGTGCACGTCATGAATGAACACAAACCGGTTTTCATCAGCACCACTCCGGTGCTGGCATCGCTGGACATGGCGCGCACCGTGGCTTTCTACGCCCGCGTGCTAGGCGCCAGAACCATCCACGCCCAGCCCGGCGAGTACGCCATCGTCTCGCTGGGCGGCCTGGAGCTGCATTTCTGGGCCTGCCAGGACCCGGAGATTCCCAGGCAGACCAGCTGCCGCATCCAGGTGGCGGGAATTGCCGCCCTGCATGCGCAGTGTCTGGCCGAGAATGCGGTTCACCCCAACGGCGGTCTGCGCCAGCAGCCCTGGGGCACCCAGGAATTCAGTCTTCTCGACGAGGATGGCAACTGCGTGACCTTCTACGAAACCCATCCCGCCCCCGCTGCCGCCTGAACCCGTTTTTGCCGTGGCCACACCCGCTTCCTCCGCTCGCTCTTCCGGATCTGCATTCACCCCAGTCTCCGAGACGGCTCCCCCTTCCATGGTGGGCAAGCATGTCTGCCCCGAATGCGGCGGCAATCTGGAGTGGAATGCCAAGGCCCAGTCGCTCAGATGTCCTTACTGCGGCACCGTCGTGCCCTGGAGCGAGCAGACACAGCCCGAGCCGGGACGCGCCGTGGTGGAGCAGGATCTGGCCGAGGCCTTGCGCAACCCGGCCAGCGGTCGCGGCTGGGGCTCGGACGAGCGCTACGAGGTGCAATGCCAGAACTGCCGCGCCATCTCGGTCTTTCTCGGTAAGAACGTGGCCCAGCGCTGCGACTTCTGCGGCTCGCCGGCCATCGTCGCCCATGAGGAGCGCAGCGACGCCATCACGCCGCAGAGCATCCTGCCGTTCAAGATCAGCGACGGACAGATTCGCGACAAGATCCGCCAGTGGTATGGCAGCCGCTGGTTTGCGCCCAGCAAGCTCAAGAGCGCCGCGCTGACGGACACGCTGCACGGCGTCTATCTGCCCTACTGGACCTTCGACGCCCATGCCAGCGCGCAGTGGTGGGCAGAGGCCGGCTATTACTACTACACCACCGAGTCCTATCGCGACGGCAACGGCAATCTGCAGACCCGCCAGGTCCAGCATGTGCGCTGGGAGCCGGCATCGGGCAGCCTGCAGCATTTCTTCGACGATGAACTGGTGCCGGGCACCGTGGGCGTGCATGCCCATCTGCTGCGCCAGGTGGAGCCCTTCCCGACCACCACCGACCTCAAGCCCTATAGCCCGGAGTTCGTGCGCGGCTGGACGGTGGAGCGCTATCAGGTGGACCTCTCCAAGGCCGCCAGGATCAACGAGGAAGACATGGACAGTCAGCTGCGCAGCATGTGCTCGCGCGAGGTTCCTGGAGACACTCAGCGCAATCTGCAGGTCCAGCGCCAATACTCGGGCCGCAGCTTCAAGCACACGCTGGTGCCGGTCTGGCTGGTCGGCTACACCTATGGCAGCAAGACCTACCAGATCGTGGCCAATGGCTATACCGGCCAGATTGCGGGCGAGCGGCCTTACAGCTGGGTCAAGATCCTGTTTGCCGTACTCGCCGCCATCCTGCTCGTCATGCTGATTGCGCCGCTGTTTGTGCAGCAGTGATGCTCATTTTTTGATAGCAATTTGCACTTTATAGATAAAGATTCTGAATTCATTTTCTTGAAATTCGAGAACCGACAAGCGTCAGAAGCTATTCAATCCGTAGCAGCTACCAGGCCCTCCACACCTCTTCGGCCAGGCCAAACGCCGTGCTTGCGCCCGAGCCGCTGGTCACTGCCACCACGCGTGTCGCTGCATCTGGCGCTTTGACAAAACAAGGGGCTTCGGCACTGGAGGGATAGATGCCCGTCCAGCGCTCCACAACCTGGGCCTTGTCGATATGCAGCGCTTCGTGCATATGGCGCAGCATGAGCTGGTCGACGGCTTCGCTGGCAAACGGCTGGGGCGCGCTGCCGTAGTGGTGCGAATCGCCGACCACCAGCGAACCGTCGGCGCTTTGCACGGCAATCAGGTGGATGCCGTGCTTCAGGCTTTGCGCCTCCTCGCGCTCCAGCTCGGCGCGCAATACTGCGGCTTCGGGCAGCGCGCTATAGCCTTCGTAGCGCACCAGGCTCAGATCCCCCATGACCGATCCTTCGAGCTTGAAGCCTGTTTGCGGCTTGACACGCAGCATCTGCAACTGGCACAGCTGCACTTGGTTGTCAGTCCATTCGCCTGCAAACAGCCCGCCTGGATCGGCGTTGTTGCAGACCACCACACGTTCGGCGTGATAGCGGCCACGCGAGGTGGTGACGCGCGGCGTTGCCACCTCCGTCACGCTTTCGCCAAAGCGGAAATCCACTCCCAGATCCTGCTGCAGCCACAGGGCCAGTTGCGGGATGGCGGTGCGCGACTCCACGCGCAGCTCATGCGGGCTGTAGAGCACGGATTGCAGCCCTTCGCTACGCAGCGCCGGATGGCGTGCCGCGGCCTGGGCTGGCGTCAGCATCTCGCAGCCCTCGCCCATCTCGGTTTGCATGAATGCGTCAAGCACCGCTGCCGCAGCAGGGCGGCGCGCCGTCAGCCACAGGCCGGCATGCAGGACATCGATACCGGCCTTGGGCGCAATCTCGGCCCAGACGTCGCGTGAGCGCATGGCGCGCCGCCAATGGGCACCGGCGCGCTGGCCCGTGATGGTGACAAAGCCAAAGTTGCGAATCGAGGCGCCCAGGCAGGCACCGTCGCGCTCTATCACCAGCACGGAGCGGCCGCGCGTGGCAGCGGTATAGGCATGCGCCAGGCCGACAATGCCGGCACCGACGACGATCAGATCGTAGTTTTTCATAGCGTTACAGAAAAAGCAGACAAGCCAAGTCCCTGCCGCAACGCCAAGGCGATGCAGCGAGAGACATTCAGGGGATCAAGTGATGTGGAGAAAGTCCTCAGCGCTGGCGCCAGTGCTGGGTACGCCGCTGCAACCAGGCATCCAGCAGCGCAATCAGCAGGCGACCGGCGGCTGCAGTCGCAAAGATCAGCGTGGCCATGGCGGCGGCGGGAGCGATATCGCCCGCGTCATCCATGGCCAGCACGGCCACCGAGGCCAATGTGGTTTCGGGCGAGTACAAGAAGACCACCGCCGACACCGTGGTCATGGCATTCACGAAGAAGTAGCCCGCCACCTGCATCACCGCAGGCAGGCACACGGGCAGGTGCACGCGCCACAGCAGCGTCCAGAACGGCAGGCCCATGGAATCGGCCACGCGTTCGTATTCGGCATCCAGTTGCTGCAAGGCGGTGAGCTGGGTGATGTGCGCCACCGAGAAAAAATGCGCGACCGTGCACAGCACCAGAATGCCCATGGACCCGTACAGAAAGTGCAGCGGATTGCCGCCCGCATTGAAGAACAGGATATAGCCCAGACCCAGCGCCAGCCCGGGCACCGCCATGGGCAGCGTGGCCACCGCGTGCAGCCACTGGCGCGCGCGGCCCCAGCCCGTGGGCTTGGCCACCAGATACGCGCTCAGAAAACTCAGCAGCGCGCCTGTCGCCGCCGTGGCCACGGCCATGGTCAGCGAGTTGGCGTAACTGGCCCAGCCGCCACCATCCATCAGGTCGAACTGGTAGTTCCTGAAGGTCAGCGTCAGGTTATAGGGCCAGAAGCTGACCAGGGATGCCAGCACGGCCACGCCCATCACCGCCAGCAGCGCCAAAGCCATCAGGCTGCAATACACCAGCAGCGCACGGTCGAGCGGCACACAGGGCTGCGGCACCAGAGGCACGGCCCGCACGCTCATGGCAGCGGCCTGCCGGGCACGCAAATGGCGCTCGGCCGCAAAGGCCAGGCCCGCAGGCACCAGCAGCAGCATGGCCACCACGGCACCCATGGACAGGTTCTGCTGGCCAATCACCTGCTTGTAGATATCGGTGGCCAGCATCTGCGTGTTGCCGCCAATCACCTTGGGCACGCCAAAGTCGGTGACCACCAGCACGAACACCACAATCCAGGCAATCATCAGCCCATAGCGGCTGGCTGGCAGCGTGACCTGGCAGAAGCTGCGCCAGCGCCCCGCGCCCAGCGTGGCGGCGGCCTCATACAGGCGCGCATCGCCCGAGGCCAGCGTGGTGCACAGAATCATCAGCGCATGCGGAAACGTCCACAGCACCGAGCCAAGAATGATGCCAAACGGCCCATAGGCCGAGCCGCCCAGCAGCCAGCTCTTGAGCAGACCCTGGGCGCCAAACAGATAGATCAGGCTGATGGCCATGAGCAGCGACGGCGCCAGCAGCGGCACCAGGGCGATGGCGCGAAAGAACCTGGCCAGCGGCATGCAGCTGCGCATCACGCCGTAGGCATAGCCATAGGCCAGGGCCACACACAAGGTGCTGCTGATGGCCGACAGCCACAGGCTGTTGAACAGCGACTGAGCTACGCCCGGCGTTTGCGCATAGGCGAGGTACTGGGCCAGGCCCGAGAACTTGCCATCGGCCGACACAAAGCTGCGGCCCAGCAGCGCCCCCACGGGCAGTGCAATGGCCACCAGCAGCGCGCCCAGCAGGCCCAGCACCGACAGGCCCAGCCACAGCTTTTCCCAATCGAAAAAACGCGTTTGCCGCGGCGCCGCAGGGCCGGTGCCTTGCTGCCAACGTGATTCCGCTGCAGGCGCATAGCTCCCCACGGGCAGCGCAGAAGAAGAGGCATCCATGCTTATGCCGCCTTTCGCAAAATCTCTGGCGCTGCCAGCGACTGCAGCGCGGCAGCCGGCAACTCCAGCAACACCTCGCCCTGCAGCCAGTCGGGCAAACGCGCGTCATGGCGCAGCGGCCATTGCACATCGATCTGGCATTGCAGCGTGGGGCTGAACACGCGCACCAGGACCAGCGAACCCAGGAACGAGGTCTCGACCACCCGCGCGCGAAACAGATTGGGCAGTGCTGCGGGCTGGGCCGGGTGCAGCACCGCGCTTTCGGGCCTCACACCCACCAGCAAGGCATCACCGACCTCAAAGCCGGCAGTGCTGCATTCAAGCCGCCCCTCGCCCACGCGCACCGCGTCGCCCGACTCGGCCACGGCGGGCAGCAAATTCATGCGGCCCACAAAACCGGCCGCAAAGTGGCTAACCGGCTTGGCGTAGAGCTGCTCGGGCGAGCCCTGCTGCTCGATACGGCCCTGGTGCATCAGCACCACGCGGTCGGCCATGGAGAGCGCTTCTTCCTGATCGTGCGTGACCATCACGCAGGCAATGCCCAGCTGGCGCTGCAACTGGCGGATTTCGCTGCGCAGCTCGGTGCGCACCTGGGCATCGAGCGCGGACAGCGGCTCGTCCAGCAACAGCAGACGCGGGCGCGGCGCCAGTGCGCGGGCCAGCGCAATGCGCTGCTGCTGGCCGCCCGACAATTGCGCCGGATAGCGCTGCGCCTGCGCACCCAGACCTACCAGAGCCAGCATCTCCTGCACCCGGGCCTGCACTTGCGCCGCAGGCTGGCCCCTGAGACCAAACGCCACATTCTGGGCCGCCGTCAGGTTAGGAAACAGTGCGTAGCTCTGGAACACCACGCCAAAGCCCCGGCGCGCGGCGGGCCAGCGCGTGATGTCCTCGCCCTGAAACAGAATGCGGCCCGCGTCGGCCTGCTCGATGCCGCACAGAATGCGCAGCAGCGTGGTCTTGCCGCAGCCCGAAGGGCCCAGCAGGCTGACGAACTCGCCGCCCTCCACCAACAGGCCAATGTCGCGCAGCACCGGGGTGTCTTTGTACTGCTTGGCGATATGTTCTATGCGCAGCATCTGCAATCACTTTCAACGTGCAAAAACGGACGGCCTGCTATCTCCACCAGAGCGCATACCGGTCGATACCGGCGCGCCCCAACCCAGAGACACCGCGCAAGGGCCGCCCCGCCGCGCTGGTGTCGTCCCCCTCCGGCGCGCAGCGCCAGAGAGGGGGAAGGCGCGGCGCCGCCAAGGCGAAGCGCCTCAGGGGGTGTTACTTCTTCTCCGCCTTGGCTTCGTACCGACGCGACCATTCGGCCAAGATACGATCGCGGTTAGCCGCTGCCCAGTTGAAGTCGTTCCTGGCCAGGCGCTTTTCCAGATCGGCCGGAATGAACTCGTGCTTTTCCTGGGCCTCGGGAAGGGCCAGCACGGCAAAGTTGGCGGCGTAGAGCTTGTTGGCGTCAGGCGTCACCGCCCAGTCGGCCAGGGCTTTGGCCGCGTCCTGCTTTTTGCTGGTCTTCAGAATGGCCGTGGCTTCCACATCCCAGCCCAGGCCTTCCCTGGGGAAGACGATGTCTATGGGCGCACCATCCTTCTTGGTCTTGTTGGCCCGGTATTCAAAGCTCAGGCCCACGGGGAACTCGCCCGCGCCGGCCTGGCGGCAGGGCTTGGAGCCGCTGTGCGTGTAGATGCCGATGTTCTGGTGCAGCGCATCCATATAGGCCCAGCCCTTGTCCTCGCCCATCATCTGCAGCCAGGCGGCCACCATCAGATAGCCCGTGCCGCTGGACGCCGGGTGGGGCATGGTGATCGTGCCCTTGAACTCGGGCCTGGTCAGGTCGGCCCAGCTGGCAGGCGTGGGCAGCTTGCGCTTTCCGCCTTCCACGGTGTTGAAACAGACGGCGGACGACCACAGATCCATGCCCACCCAGGTCGGCGTGGCTGCCGGATCGCGCATGGTGGAGCGCACCCTGGCCAGGTTTCTGGGCGCATAGGGCTGCAGCATGCCTTGCTTGTCCAGCAGCATCAGCGAAGTGGCGGCCACGCCCCAGATCACATCTGCCTGGGGATTGGCCTTTTCGGCCAGCAGACGGGCGGTGATGATGCCCGTGCTGTCGCGCACGAACTTCAGCTCGATGTCGGGATGGGCTTTTTCAAAAGCCGCTTTGTAGGCCTTGATCTGATCGGCCTCCAGGGCCGAATACACCAGCAGATCGGTCCTGGCGTGGGCCGCGGATGCCAGGCCCAGCAAGGCCGTGGCAACCGTGGAAAAGGCGATCAAAGTGAAGCGGCGAGTGGCGGGTGCAAAAGCGTGGCGCATGGATAACAGTCCCTTGGATTGATCGTTGCCGCCCGACCAACGCGGCCGTTTGCGACATGAGGGAACTGTAGAAATTCACTGTGAAACGCCTGTGTCACAGAACTGAAATCTGGCAAAGGCGTCATCAGCAAACTTTGTAGTCATCGCGCTGCTATTGATTCAAAAGCAACTTACGCCTTATCTGTCTCACATTTCTTTATAAAACCACCTAAAAGACATTGCTTATATACGCAAGAAGCTATTGAAATCAAAGCTGCTCATCCGCATTACCGGCTGCTGCGTTCATGTTGAAATCCGGGCACCGCTTTCTTGAAGACCTTGTCATGTTTGCCACACAGCTCAAATCCTTTTTCTGGGTTGCCCGCCTCGGCAGCATCACCCAGGCAGCGCGCCAGCTGGGGCTGAGCCAGCCCACGGTCACGGCGCAGATCAAGGCCTTGGAGGAGCAATATGAGGTCGAACTGTTCACGCGCCAGAGCGGAAGACTGGCCATCACCGATGCGGGCCTGAAGCTGCTGCCGGAAATAGAGAAGCTGCTGCTGCAGTCGGCCCAGATCGAATCGGCGCTGCGCCAGTCGGGCCATGTCAACCAGGGTCAGCTGCGCATAGGTGCAACCGCCCCCTACTATGTTCTGGACATCGTCAAGCGCTATCAGCAGCAATATGCGCTGGTGGAAGTGAGCATCGTCAACGGCAATTCGCGCCAGATGATTCAGGCGCTGGCCGAGTACCAGGTAGATCTGGCAACCTCTTCGCATCTGGACACCGACCCGCGCCTGCTGCGCCTTGAACTGGGGCGCGACCCGCTGGCCCTGGTCGTGCACCGGCAGCATGCGCTGGCCGGGCAGAAGTCCGTCGCCATCGAGGATCTGGCAAAGAACACGCTGATCCTGCGCGAGCGCGGCTCCATGACCCGGCAGCTGACCGAGCAGATGCTGGAAGCGGCCCAGGTCAGCCCGCAACGCGTGCTGGAAATTGCCAGCCGCGAGTCCATACGTGAAGCCGTGATCCGCCAGATGGGCATCAGCATTTTTGCGCGGCACGAAGCATCGGCCCACCCTGAACTCGTCGTTCTCGACCTGCAAGGCGAGGTTCCCTGTCTTCCCGAATACCTGTACTGCCTGCGCGAGCGGCGCGATGCACAGCTGATTCAGCCATTTCTGCAGCTGGCCGAATCAGACCAGACTTAATCGAACAGTTCGGCCTGCGTGAATGCAGGCTGATGCTGATCTTTTTCGGACAAGGAAAAGTCGATATCGAGCTGTGGCCAGGCAATAGCTATGTCGGGGTCATTCCAGAGCAGGCCCCGATCCGACTCCGGTGCGTAATAGGCTGTGGCCTTGTATACAAGGTCCGCCGTATCGCTGAGCACCACAAAGCCATGGGCAAAGCCCGGCGGAATCCAGAGCTGTCGGTGATTCTCGGCACTCAGCTCCGCACCCACCCATTTGCCAAAGGTGAGCGAGCTGCGGCGAATATCCACGGCCACATCAAACACCGCACCGGAGATCACACGCACCAGCTTGCCCTGGGCATGGGGCGGCAGCTGGTAGTGCAGTCCACGCAGCACGCCCTTGCTGCTGCGGCTGTGGTTGTCCTGAATGAACTCGTAGTTCGTGCCCGTGGCCTGGTTGAAGAGGTCCTGGCGAAAGCTTTCCACGAAAAGCCCTCGCCCATCCCGATGAATCGTGGGTTTGAACAGCTTGATCTCGGGGATCGCAGTCGGAACGACCTTCATCGCACTCCAGCCTCCAGACATTGCATCAGATACCGTCCGTAGCCGTTCTTAAGCAACGGCCTTGCCAGTTCGGCGAGCTGAGCGGCGTCAATCCAGCCGGCACGAAATGCGATTTCTTCCGGGCACGCCACCTTCAACCCCTGACGCTGCTCGAGGGTGGCAATGAATTGACCGGCCTCCAGCAGACTGTCATGGGTGCCAGTGTCGAGCCAGGCATAGCCTCGCCCCATCAGCTTCACATTGAGCTGACCTCTTTCCAGATAAATACGATTAATGTCTGTAATTTCCAACTCGCCTCTGCCAGAGGGCTTGAGAGTCTTTGCAATCTCGACCACTTGCGAATCGTAGAAATACAGCCCCGTCACTGCGTAATTGGATTTTGGCTCGACCGGCTTTTCCTCTACCGATAGCACCTGTCCTTGCTGGTCAAACTCCACCACCCCGTAGCGGCTGGGCTCCTGCACATGATAGGCAAACACCGTCGCTCCACCCTGGGTCTGATTGGCAACTTTGACCAAGGTCTGCAGATCATGGCCGTGGAAAATATTGTCTCCAAGCACCAGCGCGCAGGAGCCCCCTCCCAGAAAAGACTCGGCAATCAAAAAAGCCTGGGCCAAACCATCAGGGCTGGGCTGCACCTCATACTGAAGGTTCAGGCCCCACTGGCTGCCATCGCCCAGCAGTTGCTGGAAGCGCGGCGTGTCCTGCGGGGTGCTGATGATCAGAATGTCCCGGATGCCCGCCAGCATCAGCGTGCTCAGCGGGTAGTAAATCATGGGCTTGTCGTAGATCGGCAGCAGCTGTTTGCTGATGGCCAGGGTGGCGGGGTGCAGACGGGTGCCGGAGCCGCCAGCCAGAATGATGCCTTTGCGCTGTGTCGTCATGATGAATCAATGGATGGCTTCCAACGCTTTGCAGATAAGCGTTGGAAGCGAGTTATTTGAAAATTACAGAATTTCGCGCAGCATGCGCTCCACGCCTTGCTGCCATGCGGGCAGATGCAGTTGCATGGTCGCTTGCAGCTTTTGCGTATCCAGACGCGAGTTCAAGGGCCGCGCCGCCGGTGTCGGGAAGGCCGTGGTCGGCACGGCAGCAATACTTTGCACCTTCCAGTCCAGATCCGGTCGCAGGCTTTGGGCGCGCTCGATCACATGACTGGCATAGGCATGCCAGTTGGTTTCTCCTGCCGCAACCAGATGGTAGAGACCGCCATCGCCTTCATGAGCGCTCACATGGCGCACGGCATGGGCCGTGACATCGGCGATCAGATCGGCACCGGTGGGTGCCCCCCATTGATCGTTGATCACGCTGAGCGCTTCACGCTCCTGCGCCAGACGCAACATGGTCTTGGCAAAGTTGCCGCCACGCGCTGCATAGACCCAGCTGGTGCGAAAAATCAGATGACGGCAATGCGTGGCCGCAATCCGCTGCTCGCCCTCCAGCTTGGTGCGACCGTAGACCGATAGCGGCCCGGTTGCATCACCCTCCTTGCGTGCCGCACTGCCGGAGCCGTCGAAGACATAGTCGGTGCTGTAGTGCACCAGCAGGGCGCCCAGGCTTTTGGCTTCCAGCGCCATGACTTCAGGGGCTTCGGCGTTCAGGCGCAAGGCCAGATCCGGCTCGCTCTCGGCCTTGTCCACTGCCGTATGCGCTGCGGCATTGACGATCACATCCGGGCGCACGCTGCGAATGGTCTGCGCCAGTGTCTGCAGATCGCCGACATCACCGCACAGGCCATTCCCATCCACATTCACGCTCTGGCGATCCAGCGCAATCACCTCGCCCAAAGGCGCGAGACTACGCTGCAGCTCCCAGCCGACCTGCCCGTTCCTGCCCAGCAGCAGCAGCTTCATGCCGAAGCCTCGCCGGTGTACTGCTTTTGCACCCAGTCACGGTAGGCACCCGACTGCACATGGGCCACCCACTCGGGGTTGGCCAGATACCACTGCACGGTCTTGCGAATGCCGGTCTCGAAGGTCTCGGCCGGCTTCCAGCCCAGCTCGCGTTCCAGCTTGCGCGCATCGATCGCATAGCGGCGATCATGGCCGGGACGGTCGGTCACATAGGTGATCTGCTCGGCATAGGCCTTGCCATCGGCACGCGGGCGCAGCTCGTCGAGCAAGCTGCACACGGTCTTGACGATATCGATATTGGCCTTCTCGTTCCAGCCGCCCACGTTATAGGTCTCGCCCAGTCGGCCAGCCTCCAACACGCGGCGGATAGCGCTGCAATGGTCGCGCACATACAGCCAGTCACGCACCTGCATGCCGTCGCCGTAGATGGGCAGCGGCTTGCCGGCCAGCGCATTGACAATGACCAGCGGGATCAGCTTTTCCGGGAAATGCAGCGGGCCGTAGTTGTTACTGCAGTTCGTCGTCAGCACCGGCAGGCCGTAGGTGTGATGCCAGGCCCGTACCAGATGGTCCGAAGCCGCCTTGCTGGCCGAGTACGGGCTGTTGGGCTCGTAATTGTGCTCTTCGGTAAATGCAGGATCAGTCGGCGCAAGCGTCCCATAGACCTCGTCGGTGGAGACATGCAAAAAGCGAAAACCGGACTTGGCCTCGCCTTCCAGGCCATTCCAATAGGCGCGCACCGCCTCCAGCAGGCGGAAAGTGCCCACCACATTGGTCTGTATGAAATCCTCGGGGCCATGAATGGAGCGGTCCACATGCGACTCGGCCGCAAAGTTCACCACGGCGCGAGGCTGTTGCTGCGCCAACAATTGCGCCAGCTGTGCACTGTCGCCGATATCGGCCTGCACAAACACATGACGGGCATCGCCCTTCAAGCTGGCCAGATTCTCCAGATTGCCCGCATAGGTCAGCTTGTCGATATTGACCACGGGCTCATTCACATGTGCCAGCCAATCGAGAACAAAGTTGGCGCCGATAAAGCCTGCACCGCCGGTTACGAAAATCATAGAGAGCTGCCTCTAAATTTCAGTGATAGCGATAGAAAAGCCCAACCCACGGCCATCAAGCCAGCACACTCAGCCCCAGCGCTTTTCAGCCATCACCAGCAGGCCATCAAAAATCAGGTTGTTGATCAGCTCAAAAGGCCTGGTCATGCTGGGAGACATTTTCCAGCCGGCACCGCCCGCCATGATGCACATCGGCTCTGCACCGCAGTGCTCTGCCAGATGCTGATACATGCGCTCCACCGCACCTGCGATGGCATAGGTGCCGCCGCTGGTCAGCGCATCGCTGGTGTTCTTGGGAAAGCATCTGACTTCACCCGTCGGCACATGCAGGCCCGCAGTACCGCCTTCCAGGGCCCTGAGCATGATGCCATGCCCGGGAATGATCAGGCCGCCCAGAAATCGGCCTTGCGCATCCATGGCATCGACCGTCACTGCCGTGCCCACCATAACCGTGATCAAGGGCCGGGTCTCGCCCAATTGCAACATGTGGTGACGTGCACCAATCATGGCCACCCATCGGTCCGCACCCAGCCTGGAAGGATGGTCATAGCCATTGGTCACCCCTGCTTCTGCGATGGAGGGGACTACCCACTGAGGCTCGAGATTCCATCCCAGCATGAGCTCGATCTGCTCGTGCACCCTGCGCCTTGCCGTCTCACCGGCAACCACGCAGCCCAGCATGCGCTCGGGAGCCGGCAGCCCGGCCCAGGCACCTTCTGCCAGGCGCTCTATATGCTCCAGGAACTCCGCTCCATGGGCCAGCAAGGCAGCACCAGGGCGATGATCTTCATACATGGCCCACTTCAAACGGGTGTTGCCAATGTCTATGGCCAAAAATGTCATGCGGCGGATTATCAGCACTTTTCTCTGTGACAGACAGCCGCTTGTCACATTCATTACAAGTGCGCAGGAAATTGTCAAAGAAAGCGCTCAGTCCATCTCCTGCAAGAAATCATTTCGATTTACCGTTAAAGTGAACCGCTTTCTTCCACTACTTTTGAGGAGTCGAAACCATGGGTCTGTTCAGTTTCATCAAGGAAGCCGGAGAAAAACTGTTTGGCGGCAGCGACGCACATGCGGCCGCACCGGCCGAAGACTTGAATGTCAAGGCGGCTCAGGCGATCGCCAGCTATATCAATACCCAGAATCTGGGCGTATCCGATCTGCAGGTTCAATTCGATGCTTCTCAAGGCAAGGTAACAGTCAATGGCACGGCACCCACTCAGGCCATCAAGGAAAAAGTGACACTGTGCTGCGGCAATGTGGCCAATGTCCAGTCCGTGGACAACCTGATGGCGGTCACCAACCCCGAGCCAGAAGCCCAATACCACGATGTGGTACGCGGTGACACCCTGTCGGCCATCTCCAAGAAGTACTATGGTGATGCCAACAAGTACAACGTGATTTTTGAAGCCAACAAGCCCATGCTCAGCAACCCGGACAGGATTTATCCTGGCCAGAAGCTGCGCATTCCGGCGCTCTGAATCTGGCTCTGTAAATTCAGCCGCAAAAAGCGCTCGCATGAGCGCTTTTTTCATTTGACTCGAAGTTAGACTGCAGCTTATGAAAACTCTGCTCACAGGCGGTGCCGGCTATATCGGCAGCCATACAGCCATCGAACTGATCAGCCACGGTCATGAAGTCGTGATTTTCGACAACTTCAGCAACAGCCATCCTGAAGCAATCCGCCGCGTGGAGCAAATCACTGGACGCACTATTGCCGTGATCAATGGCGATGTCCGCAATCAAGCTGCGCTTGAGCAGGCCCTGCAGGAGCATGGCATTGACAGTGTCGTGCACTTTGCCGGCAAAAAAGCAGTGGGCGAGTCCGTTGCCCAGCCTGTGGACTACTACGACAACAACGTCAATGGCACCCTGGTGCTGCTGCGCGCCATGAAAAAGCACAATGTGCGCAATCTGGTGTTCAGCTCTTCGGCAACAGTCTATGGCTCGCCACAATATTTGCCTCTCAATGAGGTGCACCCTACTTCGGTCACCAATCCCTACGGCCGAAGCAAACTGATGGTGGAAGAGATTCTGTCGGACCTCTACCACTCCGACTCCCAATGGTCGCTGGCCGTGCTGCGCTACTTCAATCCCATTGGTGCCCATGCCAGCGGCCTGATTGGTGAAGACCCTTCGGACATTCCCAACAACCTGCTGCCTTTTGTGGCACAGGTCGCCGTGGGCCGTCGTGAAAAGCTGCAGATCTTTGGCGGCGACTACGACACCGTGGACGGCACCGGTGTGCGTGACTACATCCATGTCGTCGACCTGGCCCGAGGTCATGTCAAGGCTCTCGAGAAGCTGGCCGGCCTGGCCAAGCCCGAGTTGCTGACCATCAACCTGGGCACAGGCAATGGCTACAGCGTGCTCGAAGTGCTGCATGCCTTCGAAAAAGCCTGCGGCAAGACCCTTCCCTATACGATTACAGACCGCCGCCCCGGGGATGTGGCCAGTTGCTACGCAGACCCTGATCACGCCCTGAAAACCCTGGGCTGGCAAGCCGAGCATGATCTGGACACCATGTGCGCCGACACATGGCGCTGGCAAAGCCAGAACCCCAACGGCTATCGCTCGGTCTAGAAGCTGCAGGCCAGGCCCTGCGCATTACTGATGCCAGGGCAGGCCGCGCTTGCGCCAGCCACCCAACTGGCCTCGTTGGCCGTTGGCGTCAACGTCGCCTTCGAAACCTTCAAGAATGTTGTAGGCCTCGATTCCCAGGCCCGCAGCACGCTGGGCAGCCGCAACAGAGCGCACACCGCTGCGGCATAGCAGCACCACTTTCTTGCCCTCGGGTACCGCTGCTCGCAGCTCGGCGTCAAAGTTCTGGTTGGCTGCCATGCCGGGCCACTGCTTCCAGGCCACAGCAACGGCGCCTGGCACCTTGCCCACCCACTCGCGCTCGGCATCGGTGCGCACATCGACCAGAACCGCTTCACCAGCCTGCAGCCATTGCCAGGCCAGCTCCGCCGGCACATCGCCGGCATAGCCGGCAGCGGGTTGGATTTGGGTTGTATTGCTCATTTCATTCCTAGTCTCGATCATTGCCGCTATTCCCAAACGGGCAGAGGCCTGTCTCTCAATGCTCTGCGCAAGTGCTTCCAGTCGGGCAGCACCTGGGCCACCACGGCCCAGAACTGCGGGCTGTGATCCATATGATGCAGATGGGCGAGCTCATGCACCACCACATAGTCGATGATTTGCGGGCTGTGCTGCATCAACCGCCAGTTCAGACGAATGATCCCGCTGCTGTTGGCACTGCCCCAGCGCGTGCTGGCACTTGTCAGGCGCAGCGCATTCCAGCGCACGCCCATGAGGGCGGCAAAGTGCAGCATGCGAGCCGTGAAATAGCTGCGCGCCTCCCGCAGTATCCAGGCCTGAACGGCTGCGCGCACCTGGGCAGGCAGTGCCCCTGTCGGCAAGGGCAGATGCAGGCTTTGCGAGCCATCGCCCCCCTGCTCTCTATGCGTCTGGCGGGTACGCAGCAGTTGTGACGCATCCCCGGTCAGCCGCAAACTCATGGGCTGTCCCAGATAGTCCAGCACGCCTCCATCCTGCCAGAGAATGCGCGCTTCCTGCTTGATCTGCTGTCGCTGTCCGGCTTCCTGCAGCTTGCGCACAATCCAGCCGGCCTTGGTCTGCAGCGCTGATTCGATCTCGCGCATGGCCACCCATTGCGGAGCGGTGACTTCAAGCCCTTGCAGCCCTACGCTGAAGCCTATGCTGCGGCGCGCCGAACGGCGCAGCAGATAAGCCACCTCGCGCCCTTGCAAGCGGGCGCTGTGGCTGGCTTCCGGATGCACCAGAAGTGTGGGCTCTGCAGGCAGCTCATTCTCTTCAGAATCAATAGCACCCACCGAGATATTGACGGGCGCTACAAGCTGACTATTCTCAAATTCCAGCTCGGATTGATCCAAACGCTGTTCAATGGCTTCAGGGCCGCTGCGCCGGCGCTTGCGCGGCATCAACCCGCCCCGACCATCCCCCACCACAGGCGGCACCAGCCATTGCCAAGCTTGCTGCAAGCTATCGCCTGTGGACATGGGCAGTTTTGCCTTATTTTCGGTAGGCCTCTGGGTCCAGGCGCTGCATTTCGGACTCGATCCATGCCTCGACCTCGACCATCAGCTCGTCATGCTTGCGGCCCACCGAAGAAATGGGCTTGCCAATGGAAACATCCACCACGCCGGGCTTTTTGATGAAGGCCTTGCGCGGCCAGCACTTGGCCGAGGTAACAGCGATGGGTACCACGGGCGCACCCGTCATGATGGCCAGACGAGTGGCGCCGGTCTTGTACTCGCCCACCTCTCCACGATTCACACGTGTACCTTCGGGAAACATGATGACCCAGATGCCTTGATCGAGCAGGCGCTTGCCTTGCTCCACCACCTTGTGAAAGGCGCGCGAGCGCTGGGCCCGGTCGATGTGGATCATGTCCAGTGCACCGATGGACCAACCGAAAAATGGCACCTTCAGCAGCTCCTTCTTGAACACATAGGCCAGCGGGCGCGGCATGATGGCAGGCATGAGAAAGGTCTCGTAAGTGGACTGGTGCTTGACCAGCAGCACCACCCCCTGATTCGGGTCCGCAGGCAGGTTCTCCATGCCCTGCACCTGATACCGGACCCCCATGATCACGCGGGCGCTGTCCACCGAGAGCTTGAGCCAGGCGCGGGCAGCGCTGTATGCCTTGGCCGACGAACCGCTGGTCCACTTGGCCAGCAGCACCGCGAAAGTGTAGGGAATGACGGTAATAGCCATCCACAACATGTGGAGGACGGAGCGAATCAGGGACATGACAGCAATCGAATGACGTGAGCACAGACCTGAAGTCTGGCCCATTGATTTGGCACGGTTATCAACAAGAAACATAGCAGCTTGCGCTGCTCTTTCAAGCAGTTGAGTCTATTTTGACCTGAAACCCGAGCTCAATGCGGGGCAGGCGCCGAATCCAGGGGTTGAGCATCCTCATCGCCTCCCAGCGGCAACAGCATATTCACCACGGCCTCCAGATCCGGATAGCGCTCGCTGCCTTCAGGCAGGTCGGCATCGCTGCTGCACTCGGGCCTGGCGGTGGACTCCACGAACACCAGATGGGCGCCCAGAGCCTTGCCCGCCTGCAAATGTTCGACGCCGCTGCCAATGGCCCAGATTTCATGGCCTTCCGCACCGTAGCGATCGGCAATCTGCTCGAACAGCGCTACGCCTGGTTTACGGCACTGGCAGTCTTCATCGGGAGCGTGCGGACAAAAAAACACGGCCTCCACCCGCGCGCCGACGGCTGCCATCTCCCGGTGCATCTTGGCGTGCACGGCGTTGAGCTCGATCACATCGAACAGCCCGCGACCCAGCCCAGGTTGATTGGTGGCGACCACCACATGCCAGCCGGCACGGTTCAGGCGCGAAACCGCCTCCAGCGCACTGGGGACTGCAACCCACTCATCGGGCCGGCCAATGAAACCTTGAGCTCCCCATTGGTTCAGGGTGCCATCACGGTCAAGAATTGCGATCTTCATGGGGGAGACAGTAGTCGACGACAGAAAAAAGCCCGCTTACCTCAAGGCCAAGCGGGCTCGCGATCCAAGACTCCGGCGCTTACTGCCCTTCCCAGCGCTTGAGCACCAGGGAGGCATTGGTGCCGCCAAAGCCAAAGCTGTTGGACAGCACGGTCTTGAGTTCGGCATCGCGGGTCTGGGTGACCAGAGGCATATCGCCCAGCAGCGGATCGGGCGTCTCCACGTTCACGGACCCTGCGATGAAGCCCTTGTTCAGCATGATCAGGCAGTAAATAGCCTCCTGCACACCGGTCGCGCCCAGCGAGTGGCCGGTCAGCGACTTGGTGGACGAGAACGGAGGCACCTGGTCACCGAACAGCTCGCGCATGGCTCGCACTTCCTGCATATCGCCCACAGGGGTCGATGTGCCGTGGGTGTTGATGTAGTCGATGGGCGCATCCACGGTTTCCATGGCCTGCTTCATGCAGGCGATGGCGCCGTCACCCGAAGGAGCGACCATGTCCTCACCGTCGCTGGTAGCGCCAAAGCCCACCACTTCGGCCAGGATGTTGGCACCGCGTGCCAGCGCATGGTCCAGGCTTTCCAGCACCACGGCACCGCCGCCGCCAGCGATCACAAAGCCGTCACGGTTGGCATCGTAGGCACGCGAAGCCTTCTCTGGCGTCTCGTTGTACTTGCTGGACATGGCTCCCATGCCGTCGAACAGCAGAGACATGCCCCAGGACAGCTCTTCGCCGCCGCCGGCAAACATCACATCCTGCATGCCCCAGGCGATCTGCTGGGCCGCAGCACCGATGCAGTGGGCCGAGGTGGAGCAGGCCGAGGTGATGGAGTAGTTGATGCCCTTGACCTTGAAATTGGTTGCCAGGCAGGCCGACACCGTGGAGCTCATGCAGCGTGTGACCTGGTAAGGGCCGACGCGGCGGATGCCTTTTTCACGCAGCGTATCCGCTGCCTCGATCTGGTTGGCGGGCGATCCGCCGCCCGAGCCCATGATCAGACCGGTGCGCGGGCTGCTCACCTGCTCGGGCGTGAGGCCCGCTTGCTTGATCGCGTCTTCGAGGGCGATCTGCGAATAAGCCGCAGCATCGCCCATGAAGCGCAACTGCTTGCGGTCTATGCGCGCTTCGATATCGATCTCGGGAATGCCTGCCACCTGCGAGCGCATGCCCAGTTCCGTGAACTGGGGCATGGCCTTGATGCCGCTCTTGCCCTCGCGCAGCGAGGCCTCCACGGTTGCCAGGTCATTGCCGATGCACGAGACAATGCCCGCGCCGGTGATCACTACCCGCTTCTTGCTCATGCTGCCGTTCCCTTGGCATCACCTTCACGCAGGAACAGACCCACGCGCAGGTCATTGGCCACGTAAATTTCCTTGCCGTCGGCCAGCAGGCGTGCGTCGCCGATGGCCATGTTCAGCTTGCGCTTGATTACTCGCTTGATATCAATTTCATATGTCACGAGTTTGACATCAGGACCTACTTCACCTGTAAACTTGACTTCGCCTGCACCCAGGGCACGACCGCGACCCGGCAAACGCAGCCAGGTCAGGTAAAAGCCGATCAGCTGCCACATGGCGTCCAGGCCCAGGCAACCGGGCATGACGGGATCGCCCTGGAAGTGGCAATCAAAGAACCACAGGTCGGGCTTGACGTCCAGTTCCGCAACAATCTTGCCCAGACCGTGGGCACCGCCGTCCTCGGAGATATGTGTGATGCGATCGAACATCAACATGGGAGGCAGGGGCAGACGTCCGCTATCGGCACCAAACAGCTTGCCTTCGCCGGACGCGATCAGTTGTTCGTAGGAAAAAGATTCAGCCATTCTCTCAATTGCTCCGCGGCAGCCTGTGCAAGCTACCTGTTACTCTGTATTTTGGGTGACGGGACCCGCGCCCGCTGCGCGCGCCCACTGCGGGCGGTACAACCAGGGATTATCAAGGCTCGCGCCCCTACCCGGGACACAATACCCGTTTTCAGGCCCAAGACTCTGCCACAAATGCCACAGCCGCTGATGCCGAGGTGGCTTATTCCGTGCGGGACACTACGCCTTCCTCGATCTTTCTCAAGGAGATCCAGGCCAGCGCGCAGAACACGAGGCACAACAGAGTCAGAGGCAACAGACCCAGAGCATGTACCCAGCGCGCATAAGGCGTCAGCCCGTCGCGCCCCTGAACCCGGCCCTGCAGCACCGCGCGCTCGAAAGGCGCCAGTGCTTTCACCACTTGCCCTTTGTGATCGATCACCACCGTGGCTCCGGTGTTCGTTGCGCGCAACATGGGGCGCTCGAACTCCAGCGCGCGCATGCGGCTGATGGACAGATGCTGATCGATGGCCACGGAGTCGCCAAACCAGCCAATGTTACTCAGATTGACCAGCACCGTGGGAGCCGTCGCCGCATTGCCGAAATGGGCCGCAAGCTCTTCGCCGAACAGGTCTTCGTAGCAGATATTGGGCGACAGGCGCTCACCCGCCCAACTCATGGAAGGCTGGCCCAGTGCGCCGCGATTGAAGTCGCCCAGCGGAATCTTCATGAGTTCGGTGAACCAGCGGAACATGGGCGGAATGAACTCACCAAACGGCACCAGATGGTGCTTATCGTACTGATAAGCCTGGGTCTGCCCCGGCAGCCAGCCTTCGACCGTATTGGTGAAGCCCTTGTCCCAGTTCCCCAGCGGAAGGCCCACCAGAGCCGCGCGGCTGGATTCCTTGGCGACAAAAGGTGCGCGCACAAAGTCCAGATAGCCTTCGGGAAGCTGCTGGGGCAGCAGTGGAATGGCTGTCTCGGGGGCCACGACCAACTGGGCCCTGGCGTCATGCAGCTGCTGGGCATACCAGCGCAGAGCCACCACCACGCCCGAACCCATTTCAAACTTTTCATCCTGCGGAATATTGCCCTGCAGCAGCTCCACGCTCATGCCGGGCTGCTGACCAGGTGCTTCAATGGCGGCATCACGCGACCACCACAGCCCGCCCCAGACCAGGCCCAGGGCCACAGCAGATGCCAGGGCCGGCCTGAATTTCAGCAACGCCGATCTGGTCTGCATGCGCCAGACCAGCAGCGCCAGCCAGGCTGCAGCCCAGGCCGCCACAAACCCCGTGCCGTAGACGCCAATCCAGCGCGGCAGCACGGCCAGCGGGCCTTCCACATGGGCATAGCCGCCTGCGCCCCAGGGAAAACCGGTCCAGAGCCAGCCACGCGCCAGCTCGGCCAGCGTCCAGAGTGCAGCAAAGACCATCGCTAACAATGCATCCGGCGCCTTTGCCAAACGCTTGAAGCACCATGCAGCCACGGCGTAATAACCGCCCAGAAAGCCCGCCAGCGCCAACACGGCTGCCACCGCCAATGGCGCCGCCAATCCGCCATAGGTGTGCATGGAGATGAAGAGCCACCAGAAGGTGGCCGCCAGCCAGGCCGTGCCGAACAGCCAGGCCCGGCCTGCCGCCTGAGCGGCGGTACGGGCAGCCAGCAGCGCATGAACCAGCACCGCCAGCGACAGAATCTGCAGCCACCACAGCGGACGGCCATAACCTCCGGCCAAGCTCAGCCAGCCGTCACCCTGGCCGCGAGCCCAGGGCCAGGCCAGAGAGAAGGCCTGCAGCCCGCCTGCAATCAGCATCAAAAGCCAGCTCATCCAGCCTTTGGGCCTGGCAGCAGCGGTCTGAACGGTAGAGGCAGTGGTGGTCATAGGAATCAGCAGGCACTAACAAAACACCCAACCGGGCGGTTGGGTGAATTCAAGCATACGAGGTATCGCCAAGATTTGTGCATACCAAGAGGCACAACCAGTATTTCCATCGGCATCACACCGGGCCTGACCCGGATTTGCGCAAGTCGCGATCAGTTGCGAACCAAGCTGTCTGGCGAAGGATCGCGCACCACCTTGAACCAGCGCACCGCGCCGCCCTTGGTGTGGAGCACGGTGAACTCCAGCCCGCCCAGATGAATCTGCTCGCCACGCTTGGGCACATGGCCGATTTCATGGGCAATCAATCCACCAATGGTATCGAACTCGGCATCGGGGTCGCTGGCATGCAGCGAAGTCTCGAACTCCTCGCTCACATGCTCGATGCTGGCATCGCCCGCCACGCGGTAGCTGTTGTCGGCCAGAGCAAAGATATCGCCCTCGTCCTCGGGGATGTCAAACTCGTCCTCGATCTCGCCAACGATTTCTTCCAGCACATCTTCAATCGTCACCAGGCCGGCCACACGGCCGAACTCGTCGATGACGACGGCCAGATGATTGCGATTGGCGCGGAACTCACGCAGCAGGTCGTTCAGGCCCTTGCTCTCGGGCACGAAGACGGCCGGGCGCACCAGAGCACGAATATTCAGGGTGGGAGAGCGCTGCAGCTTGAGCAAATCCTTGGCCATGAGAATGCCAATGATGTTCTCGCGCTCGCCCTGGTAGACCGGAAAGCGCGAATGCGCCGTGGTCAGAACCTGGTGCAGGATTTCTTCATACGGAGCATCGATATTGATGAGATCCATGCGTGGCGCGGCCACCATGACTTCTCCGGCGCTCATGTCGGCCATGCGAATCACGCGCTCCAGCATGACGCGCGACTCGGTGCCGATGACCTGGTTGTCTTCGGCTTCGGCCAGGGTTTCGATCAGTTCATCGGGAGACTCCGGTGCCGGATGGATGAACTCAGCCACCTTTTGCAGGAAGCTTCGCTTGTCTTCCTTCTCGGGAAGTCGCGCAGGATGGGGGTCAGACACTGTCTTGGAGTGCAGGACGTGCGGTAGTCGAACAAGTCCCCAAGAATAACGGATTGTGTTGACAGACGGCTTGCTAGCTCACAAAAGCCATGAACGACTGTCACCGAGCGCACTCAGTCAAAGCTATTTTGATATCTGCTTGCGCTTGTCTTTATTGGGCTGCAGCCTTGCCGGCTTCACAAGACGATTTACTCGCCTGATTTATGGCGGCCTTCCTGCACGCCCTTGCGCACTTCCTGCACGCCGGCCAGGAAAGCCCAGAAATTGACGGCCTGCTTCTTGAGCTGGTAGTCCATCTCGCCCAGTTGCTCCGTCACCAGCTCGCTGACATGGGTCTCGAAGTCGGCAGGCGGCAGCTCCAGATAGGCTTCGGATTCCGAACCTTCTCGCTTGACCGTGGCACCCGCGTTGCGCGCAATCTTGAGCATGGCCGTGTTCTCGGACAGCGCATGGATGAACATCATGCTCACGTTCTTGCTGCGCGCATGCAGCACTGCACGTGCAAACAGACGTGCCCCCAGCCCCTTGCCGCGTGCACTCTTGAGCACGGAGACGCCGAATTCCGCGCATTTCTCATGCTCGGGGTGGCCGGCAAAGGCCAGATGCGCCATGGAGATCAATTCCAGGCGGCGGTTGAAGATGCCGAAGATATCGTCGCGCTCGAAATCGAGCTGCTCGACATAGCGGCGCACCTGCTCGTCGTTGGCTGCATAGCCAAAGCGCAGATAGCGATCACGCGCATCCAGCTTGAGCAGATGCTTGATGATGCGGTCGCGATGGCGCGGACTCAGCGAACGGATGGGGACCAAGGACGGCGAGCGACGCTCGGCGCCATGGGACTTGCCCATGTCTCGCAGCCAGCCTGAGCCGGCCTGCCAGGGCGATGTCAACCAGTCTTTGGGGAGGTTCATAGCCTGAAATATAGGTAAAAACCCGAGGTTTCACAAGCCGCATATTGCATTGCAACAATCCTGTAAGGATTTTCCGCTAATTCAACACCTTAGCTTCTGTTTCCGGCTAGGTCATGGTCCATATGAAGGACCTCTACGAAGGCTTAGAGCGGCACGGCCGTCGTGACCTTGACCCGGTCCATGACAAAGCTGGTTTTGCAATCCTGAACACTGGGGTGTTTGAGCAGCGTGTCCATGATGAAACGACTGTAATGCTGCATGTCCGCCACCACCACCCGCAGCAGATAGTCCATCTCGCCAGTGAGGGAGACGCACTCCACCACCTCGGGCCAGGTCTGCACGCTGGCACGGAACACATCCATGGGATTGCGCTTGCTGGTTTCGGTGTATTTTTCCAGACGCACATTGATATAGGCCGTCAGCCCCAGGCCCACGGTCTCGGGCTGCACCAAAGCCACATAGCGATCGATGACACCGTTTTCCTCCAGCCGCTTGACACGGCGCAGCACGGCGCTGGGCGACAGGCCAACCTGCTCCCCGATGACGTCATAAGTTTCTCGGCCATTGGCCTGCAATCGGCGCAAAATTGCCTTATCCAGTTTGTCGATGGTGTGCATGGAACTCATGGCGGCAGATTATAAAAAAAGCGCAGTTTTTATTAATGGTTAACCCTTGATAACCATTTAAATTGCATGAAATCAATTTTCCATGCAATTTTCATGCATTGAGCTGTTTGCAGCCAAGGCATTTTTGCATGAAGCTTGTCCGCGCCCTGTCCTACAGTGCATCCATCGTCGACACCTGTTCTTCATGTGTTGCGCCCCTACCCGATGGAGACCTCTGCCATGAACGCCCCGTTGACCCAAAGCAATGCCAGCCAGTTCCAGACCTGGGACAACCCCATGGGCACGGACGGCTTCGAGTTCGTCGAATACGCGGCCCCCGATCCCGTGGCCATGGGTCAGCTGTTCGAGCGCATGGGCTTTCAGGCCATTGCCAAGCACCGCCGCAAGAACGTGACCCTGTATCGCCAGGGCGAGATCAACTTCATCATCAATGCCGAACCCGACAGCTTTGCCCAGCGTTTCGCGCGTCTGCACGGCCCCAGCGTCTGCGCCATCGCCATCCGCGTCAACGACGCCAAGTACGCCTATGAGCGCGCCACCTCGCTGGGTGCCTGGGGCTATGCCCAGCAGGCCGCCCCCGGCGAACTGAGCATTCCCGCCATCAAGGGCATTGGCGACTCCCTGATCTATTTCATCGACAAATGGCGCGGCAAGAATGGCGCCAAGGACGGTGATCTCGGCAATATCAGCTTCTTCGACGTGGACTTCGAGCCTCTGTCCGGTGCCGATCTGCATCCCGAGGGCCTGGGCCTGACCTATATCGACCACCTGACCAACAACGTCTACCGCGGCCGCATGGCCGAGCTGGCCGAGTTCTACGAGCGCATCTTCAACTTCCGCGAGATCCGCTACTTCGACATCGAAGGCCAGGCCACAGGCGTCAAGAGCAAGGCCATGACCAGCCCCTGCGGCAAGATCCGCATTCCCATCAACGAGGAAGGCAACGACAAGGCCGGCCAGATTCAGGAGTATCTGGACATGTACCACGGCGAAGGCATACAGCACATCGCGCTGGGATCGACCAATCTCTACGACACCGTGGACGGTCTGCAGATGAACGGCATCAAGCTGCTGAACACCAGCGAGACCTATTACGAGCTGCTGCCCAAGCGCATCCCGGACCTGCAGGAACCCATTCCCGAGCTGCTGGCGCGCAACATCCTTGTGGACGGCCAGCCCGGCGAGCTGCTGCTGCAGATCTTCAGCGAAAACCAGCTGGGTCCCATCTTCTTCGAGTTCATCCAGCGCAAGGGCAATAGCGGCTTTGGCGAGGGCAATTTCAAGGCCTTGTTCGAGACCATGGAACTCGACCAGATGCGCCGCGGCGTGCTCAAGACCTGAGCCAGATCAACGGAGTCTGCCATGCGCCACCTCGGCCTGCACCCGCCTCGTCTGCTCGCTTGCAGCATGGCCGGCGTGGACTCCGTCGCTACGCAATACATCAAAAAGATACCAATGGTTACCACTCCATCAAACGGACCATGTGGCGACCGATTTCCGTCCCTATACTTCCCGCCATGCTGCACTGCCGCATCCACGCCTGGCGTGAGGCGTTGCCGCCAGCTTCAACGCCCGGAAGGATCCAGTGTCGCGACCACATCAGCCACCCGCTACAGCCCCAGAGGACTGCAGATCACCGGGGATGGACGCGCCTGCCGACACTTGGCGCCTTTCCCGCCGCCAGGCCATGTCGCTGGCGGTGGCTTCGGCGACATCCCTGATCGCGGACAGCGCGCATGCTGCCAGGGATGCGAGCGCCCTGCCGTCGAATTCCAGCCGCAGCCGCAACGAACTCTCGCTGGTCGTTCCCTATGCGGCGGGCGGGCCGCTGGATCGGGCAGCGCGCAAGCTGACCCAGGAAACCACGGCCCTGGGCAATATCAATGTACTCAATGTCGCAGGCGACGGTGGCGCCACGGGTGCAGCCATGGTGGCCAGAGCAGGAGCGCGCGAGCCCATGCTGCTGATGGGTGCCGTGGCCACACATGCCATCCTTCCCTGGCTCAACCCCCAGTTGCCCTACGATCCGCTGCGCGACTTTCAGCCGCTGACACTCGTGGCCCGCATGCCTCATGTACTGGTCATGCGCAGCGAACTGGCCATGCAGTGGCGCATCTACACACCCGAGGATTTGCTGCGCTTCATGTCCAAGCACCGGCAGCCCCTGCGCTATGCCTCGGCGGGCAACGGCAGCATCGGCCATATCGCGGGCCAGTGGTTCCAGTCGCTGACCCAGGTTCCGCTCCAGCACCTGCCGTTTGGCGGGGCCAGACCGGCTCTGTCGGCTCTGCTCGAGGGCACGGCCGATCTGATGTTCGACAACATCGCCTCGGCTCTGCCTCATCTGCGGGCCGGCAGACTCAAGGCCATTGGCGTGACCTGGCGCTCGCCGCTGCCGGCTCTGCCGGAAGTGCCCAGCCTGGACGACAGCATCAAGGGCATGAATCTGACCACCTGGTTCGGCATCTTTGCCACTGCCGGCATCACGGACAGCCAGGCCAAACGCTGGTCGGAGGCTTTTGCCCAGACGCTGCAAAGACCCGATATACAGCAGTACTTCGACGCCATGGGCGTGGTGCGCGACGACCTGCGTCTGCAGGACTTTGCCCGCCTGGTGCAGGCCGAGCATGCACGCTACGGACAGCTCGTCAAGCGCGCCCAGATACAGATGCACTGAGCCAGCTTTCGGCTCGCTTCTCCTTTTCCCTGCTGCGCCCCGGCCACGAGCTCTGGTCGCAGCCTTCGCGACCCCTCATCTCAGGGAGTGCCTTATGAACAGCATCCAGAACAACGCCACCATGACCGGCGGCATCGGCGCGGCCCCCGTCGTCTATGGCCAGTCCGACCGCCCGCCACGCGGCGACTACACGCGTGCCCATGCCGACTACACCTGCACGCAGGACTATGCCGCCTATACCGAGGCCGAGCACGACACCTACCACCGCCTCTACGAGCGCCAATCCGCGCTGCTTCCGGGCCGCGCCAGCCAGCATTTCATCGACGCCCTGCCGTCGCTGGGCGCCAAGGAGCGCATTCCACGCTTCGAGGAAATCAACGAGCGACTATTCAAGGCAACGGGCTGGGAGATCGTCGGCGTTCCAGGTCTGATTCCCGAGGTACCGTTCTTCTCGCTGCTGGCCCAGCGCAAATTCCCGGTCACGGACTGGATACGCAAGCCCGAGGAGTTTGAATACATCGTCGAGCCCGACATCTTTCACGACCTCTTCGGCCATGTGCCGCTGCTGTTCAACCCCGTCATGGCCGATTTCATCCAGGCCTACGGACAGGGCGGCCTCAAGGCCGCCGAGCTCGGCGCCTGCGAGATGCTGTCGCGCCTGTACTGGTACACGGTGGAATTCGGTCTGATCCGTGAGAGCGGCGGCGTGCGCGCCTATGGCGCAGGCATTCTCAGCTCCGTGGGCGAGCTGGAGTACAGCGTCAACAGCCCGCAGCCGCATCGTCTGCCGCTGCAACTGGAGCGCACCATGCGCACGCTCTACAAGATCGACACCTATCAACAGACCTATTTCGTGATTGATGACATGCCCCACCTGCTGAACCTGGCCGATGCCGACTTTGCGCCGCTGTACGAGCAGCTGCGTCAGCTGCCCACCATTGGCGCCAAGGAGTTGCTGCCCGGCGAGCAGCTGATTTAGTCAGCGGATGTATACCGGCACGCGCCATGGCAAGCGCGAGGTCAAGAGCCGAATTGTCAGATGAGAATTCGGCTCTATTCCTTTCCAGAAAAGCGTATAAAGCTCCATTTTCAATAGCATCCGACGCAGAATATCCAGGCTGCAAGCCCTGCCAGGCTTGGCTGCGCCCTGAAACCCTGCCCGCCGCATTGCACCTATAGTGAGCGCCAGAGGCAAACTGCCGCCCACTCACTTCTTCACAATGCATTACCGCTGCAACCGACTGCTGCGCTGGCTTTTAGCGCTCCAACTTTGCATAGGTCTGGCCGTCGCGGCCGAGCTGCCTGCCAATGGCGATATCCAGACCACCTCCATCGCCCAGATTCAACAGGCATCGAACACGCTGGACAAGGTACGCCAGTCGCTCGATGACGCCGACACCTCCGAAACGCTGCAGGCACTGTCCGAAAAAGCCCTGCAGTCCAAACGCGATGCCGACAATGCCGTCACGGCGCTGGAGCCGCTGCTCAAGCAGATCGACGCCCGCATTGCCCAGTTGGGGCCGGTGGCCGAAGGCAGCGAGGAATCCCCCGAGCTGAGTCTGCAGCGCAAGGATCTGGCGCAACAGCACAGCGAGCTGGACTCCGCGCTCAAGCGCGGCAAGCTGTTGTCCATGGAGGCCAAGCAGACCACGGACAGCATCGAGAAAATCCGCACCCAGCAGTTCAACGCACAGATCGCCCGCAAGGTGGCATCGCCGCTGTCGCCCTCGCTGTGGAAGCAGTTTGCAGAGCATCTGCCGACCGACCTGCAGCGCATTGCGGCCCTGACACGCCAGGGCCAGGCCAGCTTTGCGGCAGCCATTGCCGAACATGGCTGGTCGGCCACGCTGAACGGCATCGCCCTGGCGCTGTTCGTGATGTTTCCGCTGCGTATCGGCCTGCGCTATGCGGGCCGAAAATTTGCGTCCTCCGAACGCGCGCCCAACGGACGGCTGCGCCGCACGGGTCTGGCTGTCTGGATGCTGGTAGTGGGCACGGCCCTACCCGGCCTGGCCAGCCTGGTATTCATCGAGAGCCTGCGCTCCATAGACGCGATTGCACCGCGCCTGCAGACCGTGGCCGATGCCTGGATTCAATCCTCATTTGTCGCCGCCTTCTTCCTCTCCGTCAGCGCCTGCCTGCTGGTGCCCAAGCGTCCGACCTGGCGGCTGCTCAACATCGACGACATCGCCGCCCCTGCGCTCACACGCTTTGCCTGGGGAGCCGCCGGTCTGACCTGGTTCTCCATGATGCTCAACGCGGTAGACATTGCCGCACGCACCAGTGCCGTCAGCAGCGTGGCCCTGGACGGACTGATTGCGCTCGTCTATGCATTGCTCATCATGTCGGTGCTGATGGTCATCAACAAGCAACGCAAGCGCCAGCAACTGGCCGAGCGTGAGAAGGCCGCTCATCATGGTGACGATTACCGGCCTGCGGCAACCAGTCGCTGGCTGATGCTGGCCTGGCTGGGCGGGCATCTGACGGTGCTGGCCGCGCTCATCGCAGCGCTGATCGGTTATCTGAACTTCTCGGTATTCGCAGCCACGCAAATGGTCTGGATCACCGTGGTGGTTCTGGCCACCTCGCTGCTGATGAAGTTTGCCGACGACGTCTTTACCTGGCTGTGCTCCAGCGAGAGCCGTATCGGCCAGGGCTTCGCTGCCGGCACGGGGCTCAAGCCCTCGCGCCTGGAACAGATCGGCGTTCTGCTATCGGCTCTCACGCGTGTCTGTCTGCTGTTGCTGGGGCTGATGGCGCTGATCGCGCCCTTTGGCAACTCCAGCAGCCTGATCGTGCTGGCCGATACGCTGACCAACGGTCTGCCCGTTGGCGA
Organism: Comamonas sp. A23; assembly: GCF_004522605.1. NCBI lineage: Bacteria > Pseudomonadati > Pseudomonadota > Betaproteobacteria > Burkholderiales > Comamonadaceae > Comamonas > Comamonas sp. A23. The sequence goes on along the minus strand of NZ_RSDT01000003.1, from coordinate 336,541 downwards.
CTCCTTCCTGCGCCCCATGACGATCTTGCGCGGCCTGCTGGTGCTGGTGGCGGGGCTGACGCTGTTTGGTGCCTTGCAGCACTGGCTGGTGGAGACCTTTCTGCCCAAGACCGAGCTGGATATAGGCGCACGCAACTCCATCAGCACCGTGGCCCGCTATATGGGCATTTTGCTGTCCGGCCTATGGACGCTGGCCGCCCTGGGCATAGGCTTTGAAAAAGTGGCTCTGCTGGCCAGCGCTTTGTCCGTCGGCATCGGCTTCGGTCTGCAGGCCATCACGCAGAACTTCGTCTCGGGCCTGATTCTGCTGGCCGAGCGCCCCGTGAAGCTGGGCGACCGCGTGCGCATCGGCGATCAGGTCGGCGACATCCGCCGCATCAGCGTGCGCGCCACCGAGATCCAGACCGATGACAAATCCACCGTCATCGTGCCCAACTCGGAGTTCATCACCAAGTCCGTGCAGAACCTGACCATGGATGGCGCGCTGGGCCGCATCTCGATCGCGTTCTCGGTGCCGCTGAACACCGATATCGTCAAGCTGCGCGAGGTGCTGCTGGGCCTTTATGCCGAGCATGAGGCCGTGCTGAGCACCCCGGCCCCCTCAATGTATGTGGACTCCATCAATGGCAGCGTGGTCAACATCACCAGCTTCGGCCATGTCTCCAGTTCGCGCAATGTCTACAGCACGCGCAGCGACCTGCTATTCGGCCTGTTGCAGCGCTGCGCCGAGCAGAAGATCGCCCTGGTTTCCGCGACCGACATCCACCTGATTCAGGACCCGCAGGCCCGTGCCCCGGCGTCGGCTGCGGAGGCGCCCACCTCGGCTGCCTGATACCGCTCCTGCGATCGCTCTTGAGGTCGCGCCTGCAGTTGCGCCTGCAGCTGCAGGCAGTGCTGCCAGACCCGCTGGTCAAACAGCAGCTGCATATGCGCTGCATCGTCGACCTGACGACACTGCGCATTCGGCAAGATCGCAAGGTCGGGGGGGAAGACGATATTGTCGCTGCTGCTGCACCAGCAGCTGAATGGCACATCCTGGGGCGGCGGCCCCAGCCGCTGCAGCCAGTCGCTGCCTTCGCGCATCTCCACGGCCGGCAGGCGCTGCGCAAACCGCGCCAGCCAGGCGCCACCATGCGGCGTGGCCACCGTGACCACATGGGCTGCAAAACGCGCACGCTCACCGGCATCGAGCCGCTTGAGCCAGGCCCGCACCACCAGACCGCCCATGCTGTGCGCAACCAGAAGCGGGGCACGGCCGGTTTGCTGGACCATGGCTTTCACGCATCTGTCGAGATCGTCCACCATGGCATCGACAGGACTGCCATGAGCCGGCTCCAGCGTCACGGCCATGCAGGGAATGCCACGTGCCTTGAGCCTGCGCAGCCAGACGGTCCACACGCCACGGTTGCAGAAATAGCCATGCACCAGTACCACGCCCACCTGCCCTTGCACCTGCTTGCCCTCGCGATCCACAGGCACTCCATCGTGCTCTGCATGCTCGCCAAAAGGAATCTGCCAGCCGAACAGCCGCCAGGCCCAGCGCCACTCGGCAAACCAGGCCCGCAACGCAACCATGGCAGGCGGCAGCGGCAATCCACGACCGCGCAGCACCGCACGCATCATCAGCATCTGCGTGCCGAGCTGCAGCCCGGCTCCGCTCGCAATCAGCCCCGCACCCAGCAGTGCCACAGCCACTGAGCGCGGCCACCAATAGCTGCACCAGAGCAACAGCGCCAGCCAGCTTCCCATCACCACACAGCGCCAGAACCAAGTATTCAAAGCCTGCACCTCCAAGCGCAAGCGTAGCAAGCATGCCGCTCAACGCCTAGGACAAGCCCCCGTAGACCCTGACAGACCGCATCCGCAGAATCAGCCGCAGCGCAGGTTTTTCACGCTGGCCTTCTTTGTTCAACCCGCCGCCCTCTTCCCTGGACGACGAGCGGCTTCTGCAAGGTACCTCTTCTATGGACGCTGCCGCTCCCTGGTTCAAGAACTATCCGCCCAATGTGCCGCACGATGTGCAGCCCGAGCAGTACCGCTCGCTGGTGCACCTGCTCGAAGAAGCCTTCAGCCAGCATGCAGAGCGGCCGTTTTCGGTCTGCATGGACCGCTGGATGAGCTATGCCGAGCTGGACAGGTTATCCGCACAGATGGGGGCCTGGCTGCAGAGTCTGGGTCTGGAGCCAGGAGCGCGCGTGGCCATCATGCTGCCCAATGTGCCGCAGTTCGCCGTCAGCATGGCCGGCGTGCTGCGTGCAGGCTTTACCTGCGTCAACGTCAACCCGCTCTACACCGCGCGCGAGCTCGAGCATCAGCTCAAGGACTCGGGCGCCACGGCCATCATCATTCTGGAGAACTTTGCCCACACCCTGGCCCAGGTGCTGGAGCGCAGCCATATCCGCCATATCTGCCTGACCAGCATGGGCGATCTGCTCGGCGGCCTGTACGGCAGCTGGATCACCTTTGCCGTGCGCCATCTGGCCAAGATGGTGCCGGCCTTCGACCTGCCCCTTGGCTCGGATTCAGGCGCCGGCAGCCAGCAGCGCCAGGTCACCCAGTTCAGCAAGGCGCTGACCGAGGGCGCAGGACGCAAGCTCATCCCCAGCACGGCCACGCTGGACTCGATCGCCTTTCTGCAATACACGGGCGGCACCACAGGCCTGTCCAAGGGGGCGGTACTGACCCATCGCAACATCGTCGCCGCCACGCTGCAGGCCCATACCTGGTTCACCCCTGCGCTGGAAGGCAGGGTCAAGGCCAATGAAACCCATATCGTGGCGGCCTTGCCGCTCTATCACATCTTCGCGCTCACCGTGAGCCTGTTCGCCATGCGACTGGGCGGCAGTCTGAGTCTGATTCCCAACCCACGCGATATCCCGAAATTTGTGAAGGTGCTCAAGAAGCGGCCCTTCCATGTGCTGCCAGCCGTGAACACCTTGTTCAATGCGCTGCTCAACAACCCGGAGTTCCGCCAGCTCGATTTCTCGCAGTTGTTCATCTCCCAGGCCGGCGGCATGGCGGCGTCCGAAGGCACGGCGCGTCAGTGGCAACAGACCACGGGCTGCGCCATGATTGAAGGCTGGGGCATGAGCGAGACCTGTGCCATAGGCACGAACAATCCCGTGACCAACAAGGAGTTCACCGGCACCATAGGCCTGCCTCTGCCCGGCATCTCGATCGCCATCAAGGACGATGAAGGCCACGACCTGCCGAACGGCCAGGCGGGAGAGCTCTGCATCAAGGGCCCCAACGTCATGCACAGCTACTACAACCAGCCTGCAGAGACCGCCAAGGCCTTCACGGCCGACGGCTATATGCGCACCGGCGATATCGGTGTGCTGGACGACGAGGGATACACCCGCATCATCGACCGCAAGAAGGACATGATGGTGGTCAGCGGCTTCAACGTCTATCCAAACGAGCTGGAGAACGTCATCTCCATGTGCCCCGGCGTGCTCGAATGCGCAGCCGTGGGCGTCAAGGACGATCAGCAGGGCGAATCGATCAAGGTCTATGTGGTGCGCAGCGACCCCTCGTTGACGGAAGACCGGGTCATGCGCTACTGCCAGGAGCAGTTGACCGGCTACAAACGGCCACGCTATATCGAGTTCCGCGACGAGCTGCCCAAGACCAATGTGGGCAAGATCCTGCGGCGCGAGCTGCGGTCGAACTGAGTTTTTTCAGAAAATTTACGAGTTTTCCCGAAGACTTCCAAAGTTGCTGCTAGAATTGCGGTCTTCGGGTGATTAGCTCAGCGGTAGAGCACTGCCTTCACACGGCAGGGGTCACATGTTCGATCCATGTATCACCCACCAGTTAAAGCGCGATTAGCTCAGCGGTAGAGCACTGCCTTCACACGGCAGGGGTCACATGTTCGATCCATGTATCGCGCACCAGACAAAGCCTCTTGGATTTCGGTTCAAGAGGCTTTTTCTTTGCCCGCACGGCAGACCGCCCCCCTCTTTTGGAGGATGCCTGCCCACCGATACGGCTTGCATAATGGTCTTCAGAGACAAGCTGCGCACACTCCGAAGCATTCACAAGAAGACATTGCCATGAGCCACTCCGCCACCCTGGTCTGGGGAGACCATCTGCTCATGGGCCACGGGCCCATGGACGAGCTGCACGAGGAATTCGTCGAGCTGATTGCCCTGCTGCAAACCGCCGAAGACAGCGAGTTGCCCAGTCTGCTGCAAGCCATGCAGACCCATCTGCAGCACCACTTTGCCGAAGAGGACCAGTGGATGCTGAGCACCGGCTTCCCGCCACGCGACTGCCATATCGACGAGCATGCGGCCGTGCTCAAGTCAGTGGCAGAGGTCCGCGTCAAGCTCGCCGACGGCGATGTCGCGCTCTGCCGCGATTTGACCAAGGCCCTGGTGGACTGGTTTCCCGGCCACGCTACGCATCTCGACTCGGCCCTGGCGCACTGGCTGTCCAAGCAACGCTTTGGCGGCAAACCCGTGGTGATTCGCCGCAACATCCTGTCTTCGGCCGAATCGCACTGAGCAGCCCGCCCGCGCGACAGCTGCGTGATGAGCGGTCTGCTAGGCTTGTGCAAACAAAGCACCGCACAGGAGACCAGTCCGATGAATGCATCCCCGGCAATGCATGTCCCACTGCCGCCCGGCATGACCGTGCTGGAGCGCGGCTGGCTGTCAGCCAACAATATCGTCTTTGCCGCACAGGCCGGCGATGCCGAAGGTGCTGCCGTCATCGACACCGGCTATGTCACGCACTCCGCACAAACACTGGCGCTGATCGACAGCACGCTGGAAGGTCAGCCGCTGGCGCGCATTCTCAACACCCATCTGCACAGCGACCATTGCGGCGGCAATGCTGCACTACAGCAGGCTTATCCACAGGTGCAGACCTTTATCGCACCAGGCCAGGCCGAGCAGGTGCGCAACTGGGACGAAGCCGCCCTCAGCTACGCCCCCACGGGCCAGGAATGCCCGCGCTTTGCCGTCACGGGCCTGCTGCAGCCCGGCAGCACGGTGCGCCTGTCGGGCCGCGACTGGCAGATCCATGCAGCCCCCGGCCATGATCCGCATTCTGTGATTCTGTTCGAGCCCGACAGCCGCATCCTGATCTCTGCCGATGCACTATGGGAAAACGGCTTTGGCGTGGTCTTCCCCGAGATCGAAGGCATTGCCGCCTTTGACGAGGTCGCCGCGACCCTGGACGTGATCGAGCGCCTGGAGCCTCGCCTTGTCGTGCCCGGACACGGCGGCTTGTTTGGCGATGTGCAGGCGGCTCTGGGCATTGCCCGCAAGCGGCTGGCCGGGTTTGTAAAGGCGCCGGAACGCCATGCCAGCTATGCCGCCAAGGTGCTGCTCAAATACAAGCTGCTGGAGTGGCAAAGCATCAGGGTGCAAGAGCTGAAGAACTGGGTTCATGCCACCCCCTACTTCGGCACTCTGCACCAAGGCTACTTCGATGCCCAAACGGCGCAGCAATGGCTGGACAGCCTGATCGAGAGCCTGGTGGCCAGCGGCGCGGCCGAGCTGCGGCGCGATGCGACCGGCGCCCCCGTCCTGCTCAATCAATAAGGCACGCTCAGTGCTGCACGGTGGCTGCAACCAGCCGCATGACCAGCGGACGCACCAACACCACGCATGCAAGGGCCGAAGGCATGGCCAGTACATAGGCCTTGAGCACCCGCCACCCATAGCCTGCGCCCAGACCGCCGTTGGCAGCCACGATGATGCAGCACATGAGAAACGCCATGATCAGCGCCATGTAGAAGGCAAACACCAGGGGCGTGTAGCGCTTGTGCAGCTTGCGTCGCCATATTGCTGCGGATCGGGAAGGCCTGTCTCCATCTTCAGTCATTCGCGCTCAGTTCCTCGTGGTGGGCAGCCTCGCCCTGCTTCCAGTAGGACGCAATCCGCATGCGCTTGGGATTGGCACCGGGCTTGGCCAGAATGCGCTTGCGCAGATCGGCCATGGCACGATTCTCGCCCGCCGCCCAGACAAAGCCCTCGCCTTCGGGCAGTTCCAGCGCATCCACCGCATCGGCCAGCGAACTCACCCACTGCAGGTCCAGCGCAGCAGCGCTGCTCCAGCGGCGTTGATCGACCTGATTGCCGATCTGCACCCGCACGATGGCGCGGCTGCCGGCCGGCAATTCCGCCAGGCGGCGCTCCATGGCGGGCATGGCGCTTTCATCGCCCAGCAGCACATGCCAGTCCAGATCGGCGGGCACGACCAGGCTGCCGCGCGGGCCGGCCAGACCCAGCCACTGACCGATGGAGGCTGTGCGCGCCCATTCCACGGCGGGGCCCGAGCCATGCTCGGCGAACTCCAGCTGCAGCGTGTTGCGGGTGGCGTCGTAGTTCAGCGGCGTGTAGTCGCGCATGGTGGGGCGCTCGCCGGCTATATGCGGGCGACCGTCGACCATCTGCGGCAGATTGGGCCTGTCCATCCCGGCCTGCGGCAGGATGAGTTTGGTATGGTCGTCAAAGCCCGCACTGGCAAAGCCTGCCAGTTCGGGGCCACCCACAGTCAGGCGTATAAAGCCGGGGCTGAGCTGCTCGCGCGCCAGCAGTTGCACATGGCGCGAGCGGAATTCGTGGCGTACACGCTGCATGATGGACACTGTCTCGGTGTTGGACATGATTTTCATTAAGTTGATAAAGTCCACGAAATATCCATTAATAAGTTGACTAAGTCAACAAACAACCTTTCCCACCATGAGTTCATCCATCGCCGCCGATGTGTTCGAGGTGCTGCACGATCTGCTGCACCTGTTTCGCGCGCGCCTGCTTGAGTCGCTTGAAGCGGTGCAACCGGGGCTGACCTTCAACGAATTCCGCATCCTCATGCACACCGGTCGCCACCCCGGCATCACGCAAAAGGAACTGGTCGAACACAGCCACACCGACAAGGCCCAGATGGCGCGCACCCTGGCCCAGTTGCAGGACAAGGGCTGGCTGGAGCGCTCGGCCAGCGAAGCCGACAAGCGCGTGCGCTGCCTGCAGCTCAGCGCCCGGGGACAGCAGCTGTTCGATCAGCTCAGACACCGGCGCGAGCAGATAGCCACCGAGCTGCTCAGCGACTTTCCCGCGGCCCAGCAAGGCTTGCTGCATGATTTGCTGCTGCAGGCCAGGGACAGCGCCCAGGCTACGCGACCGTAAATACTCTAAAAAGAAGCAGCCAACGCATGCTGCTCGATGATTTCAATGCTCTATCACCTTGAAATACAGATAGAAAAGGCGGTAGTAGCTCTCATATTCGAAGTGAAGCGAGCGCCCGCCTACCCCGACCATGTTGCTATGCAACAACGCCGAGCATGATTCTCCGTAAACTTTCACAAAGTTATATTAAGAATCATTATCATTCGCTGCATTCGTACCCGAGTACGCTTTAGCCAGCCAGGACTTCGCCCGGACGCCACCCGCGTCCGCGCTCGCATCACAAGTGCGGACAGCCCGTACCAGCCAGCCAACTGTCTTCACTTCCAGTCCTTTCAACATGGCTCAATCCAACATCTATATCCAAAGCCGCAAGCATTCCGCGGGCCGCTTGCCTTCCTCCGCCGGCCTGGTCGCCTGTGCCACCGTGCTGGCCGGCGCCACGTTGGCACTGCCAGCGCAAGCCCAGTCCACAGAAACCACGCTCAAGGAAGTCAAGGTGGAAGGCAAGGCCGACACCGGCTACACGCCCGGCCAGCTGTCTTCGCCCAAGTTCACACAGCCGCTGGTCAACACCACACAGACCGTCAACGTCATCAAGGAGCAGCTGCTGCAGGAGCAAGGCGCCACCACGCTGACCGAGGCGCTGCGCAATGTGCCCGGCGCCGGCACCTTCTACGCGGGCGAGAACGGCAACACCAGCACGGGCGACGCCGTCTATATGCGCGGCTTTGACAGCTCCAGCAGCATCTATGTGGACGGCGTGCGTGACATAGGCTCGATCTCGCGCGATATGTTCAACATCGACCAGGTCGAAGTCACCAAGGGCCCGGCCGGCACCGACTACGGCCGCAGCGCCCCCACGGGGGCCATCAACCTGGTGAGCAAGCAGGCCAATCTGAACAACAGCTTCGGCGGCTCGCTGGGCCTGGGCTCGGCCAGCTACAAGCGCGCCAGCATCGACCTGAATCGCGTCGTCAATGCCGAGACCGGCACGGCCGTGCGCCTGAACGCCATGGCGCAGGACGCCAATGTGGCGGGCCGCAACGGCATCGAGAACAACCGCTGGGGCATTGCGCCCTCGTTCGCCTTCGGCCTGAACTCGCCCACCCGCGTGTTCGTGAACCTGTTGCACATCAAGCAGAGCAATGTGCCCGACGGCGGCGTTGCCACCATCGGCCTGCCTGGCTACACCTCCCCCGACGCTGCAGGCTATGCAGGCCGCCGCGCCTTTCTGGATTCGGCAGCACGCGTCAACAGCAAGAACTTCTACGGCACGGCCTCCGATCACGACGATGTGACGGCCACCATGGCCACGCTGAAGGTGGAACATGACTTCACATCCACCACCAAGCTGCGCAACACCACGCGCTGGGGCGAGACCAAGCAGGACTATCTGCTCTCGGCCATCATGGGCCAGGGCTATTCTGCGAGTGGAGTACTGGGCAGCAATGGTCTGCAGACGCCCAACCCCGCCGATCCATCCACATGGTCGATGGCGCGCCTCATCAACACCAAGGATCAGGTCAACCGCATCCTGACCAACCAGACCAATCTGAACACCAGCCTTGCCACCGGCAGCGTGCAGCATGATCTGAGCCTGGGCCTGGAGCTGACACGCGAGGAACAGACCAATTACGGCCTGGCCACCTCGGGCTCGGTACCCAGCCGGGTCAGCGTATACAACCCCGACGCCAGCGTCACTTTGCCTGCCTATGTACGCAACGGCGCCGACAGCAAGGGCAAGACCGACACCGTGGCGCTGTATGCCTTCGACACGCTGAAGTTCAACGACCAGTGGCAGGCCAATCTGGGTCTGCGTCTGGACCGCTACAAGACCTCGTACAACGCCATGGCGGTCTGCGCGGCCACCTCGACCACCCAGCCCTGCGGCAGCAACCCCGTGGGCACCGTGGTGCCCACCACGTCGGACGGCCTGAGCAAATCCGGCACCTTGCTGAGCTGGAAGGCCGGCGTGCTCTACAAGCCAGCCCCCAATGGCAGCGTCTATCTGAACTACGCTCTCTCGCAGCAGCCACCGGGCGGCAGCAACTTTGCGCTGTCGGCCGCGGTGAACAATGCCGCCAACCCCAATATGGACCCGCAAAAGGCCAAGACGCTGGAGCTGGGCAGCAAATGGGAGCTGGCGGAAAAGAATCTGATGCTCAGCGGCGCGCTGTTCCGCACCGAGGTGACCAATGAGATCGTCACCAACTCCGACGGCACCGTGGGCCAGACCGGCAAGAAGATCGTGCAGGGCCTGGAGCTGGGCGTGATCGGCCAGATCAACAAGGCCTGGGGCGTGAGCGCGGGCTACACCGTGCAGAACACCAAGGTCGACACCGGCGCCCTGGTGGCAGCCGACGCCAGCAACGGCCTGACCTATACGCCCAAGAATGCCTTCAGCCTGTGGAGCACCTACCAGTTGCCCTTCGGCCTGACGATTGGCGGCGGCGCGCGCTATGCGGGCGGCCTCAAGCGCGGCACGGACGGTGCCGTGGGCACGCCCAACCACACGGACGCCTACTGGGTGTTTGACGCCATGGCCAGCTACCGCGTGAACAAGAATCTGGACATCCAGCTCAATGTCTTCAATCTGTTCGACAAGGACTATGTGGCGGCCATCAACAAGAGCGGCTACCGCTACTTCCCCGGTATTGCACGCTCGGCCCGTCTGACGGCAAACTTCAAGTTCTGATTGGAAGTTCTCCCCCTGAGGCGCTCCGCGCCTTCCCCCTCTCTGGCGCTGAGCGCCGGAGGGGGACGACATCTTCGCTGCGGGGCGGCCCTTGCTTGATGTCCCTGGCTTGGGCCATGCCAGCTTGAAGGCTGTGCCCTCTTTTTACGCTTTCAGCCCCGCGCCTGCGGGGCTTTCCCGTCCAAGGAAATTCAAGAAATGATGCTGCATATCCCCCAGGTCCTGAGCCGCGAGCAGGTCGCCAGCATGCGTGCCGCCATAGCTGCCGCGGACTGGGTCGACGGCCGCGCCACCGTGGGCAGCCAGGGCGCCCAGGTCAAGCGCAACCGGCAACTGCCCGAGCACTCGCCCGTGGCCCAGGAGCAGGGCCGCATCATCTTGCAGGCGCTGGCAGCCAGCCCGCTGTTCTTCAGCGCCGCCCTGCCCGCGCGCACCATGCCGCCGCTGTTCAACCGCTACAGCGACAGCGAAACCTACGGCCTGCATGTGGACGGTGCGGCACGCCGCGTCGCGGGCTCCGAGCAGTGGCTGCGCACCGATGTGTCCTGCACGCTGTTTCTCTGCGAGCCCGAGGACTACGAGGGCGGCGAGCTGGTCGTGGTCGACACCTACGGCACGCACGAGGTCAAGCTGCCTGCGGGCGACCTCATTCTCTACCCGTCAACCAGCCTGCACCGGGTCGAGCCAGTGACACGCGGCGAGCGGGTCTGCTCCTTCTTCTGGGCCCAGAGCATGGTGCGCGACGATGCACGCCGGGCCATGCTGTTCGAGATGGATCAGGCCATCACGAGCCTGCGCGGAAAGTTCGGCGAAACCGAGGAAACCGTCAGTCTGACCGGCCACTATCACAACCTGCTGCGCATGTGGGCCGAGACCTGAGAGCGTGTTCTGAAACCGGCCGAGCTGCTCAGGGCCTGTGCTTTTCGGCGCAGCCGACCAGGTGGTTGTGCATGCTGGTCATGCACTGGTACATATCGCGCGAGCGGCCCGTAGCGGCCTTGCAGTCGCTGACCGTGGCCTGGGAGCGCAGCTTCACGAAGTTGCCCGCCGAGCTGTCGTACTGAGCCTGGGTGATATAGCCGCCCCTGAGGTTTTTCTGGCCGTTTTCCAGCATGGTCTCGATCTGGCTGCGGATGTTGTCCACCGCCAGCGCGCAGTTCAGCGCCACCTCCTTGCCGTCGACCTTTCTCAGGCCCTGGGCCAGGCCGTCGGCCATTTCCTGAGCGCCCTTGGGCAGCTTCCTGGTGCCGTCGGGATTGCGTGTCTCCGGTCCTTCGCCAAAGCGCCCCGCGCCCGCACCGGAGCTGCCGTTGGGCGAGACCTTTACCTGCGATGCATCCGCCTGCTGCGGCGGCAGCTGCGAGCCGTAATGCGTCTGCCCTTGCACATCCACCCATTTGTAGACGGGCTGTGCCACCAGGGCACCGGCCCAGACCAGTCCCAGCGTGGCCATGAGCACGCGGCCTTTTGCTGCTGACATTGCGACTTCTCCTAACTCACTGCTGGCCTGCCATGCGCAGAACCGGTATTTGTAAAGAAGTGTAAACAATAATCAGAAATATGAAAACAGGAGCTGCCTGCGCTTTTTCGTCCATGGTTTCAGACATAAAACAGTTTGAAACCTATGATTGAACTGCGCTGACAGCTCCTGATTCAGAAGCTCATGCCGCTTGTAAAGCGCTCAGCCTCAGAACTTCATGTTCGCCGTGATCCAGAAGGTACGACCGGCCTGGGTCACGCCCGACACACTCTGGCCGCCCTGGAAATAGCTGTTCACCCAGGTCGGCGTGCCGTTGACGCTCACCTGCTGATACTTGCGGAAGTCCTTGTCGAACAGATTGAAGATGCTGGCGTTGATGCTCAGGCTCTTGTTGACCTGATAGCTGCCTCCCAGATGGAACAGCGCATAGCCCTTGATATCGCCCACGGCGTCATACACGTCCCTGTTGGCCTTGCTCAAGTTGTCGTAGGAGCCGCTGAAGCGCGGACTCTTGCCGCGGTACTCGCCGCGTGCCCACAGACGCCACTGGCTGCTCGGCGTCCAGTCCAGCTGGGCGCTGGCAATATGCTTGGCGGTGTTGGCCAACTGGCCGTTCTTGACGCCTTTTTCGATCACCTCGCTATTGGTCCAGGTGTAGCCGGCCTTGACGGCCCAGTCCTTGGCCAGCTGGGCGCGGCTGCTCAGTTCCAGACCCCAGGTCTTGGCCTTGTCCACATTGATGGAGTAATCGGCCGTGGGGTTGTAAGCGCAGCTGGAGATGTAGACTGAGCCAGGCTTTTTAGGATCACAAGAGCCGCCCGAGGCGATCTTGTCCTTGACATCGTTGTGGAAGAAGGTGGCCGCGCTGGTCCAGCCCGCCTTGTTGTCGAACAGGGCCGACAGCTCCACATTGGTGCTGGTCTCGGGCTTGAGGTTGGGGTTGCCGATGCTGATGGTCTGGCCCTGGCCGGTCACGCCGCTGACACCGTCGATCAGCTGATTCAAACGCGGGGCTTTGAAGCCCTGGCTCACGCCGCCCTTGAAGGTCCAGTTCGTCGTCGCATCCCAGACCAGATAGGCGCGCGGGCTGAACTGGCCGCCAAAGGCATCATGGTGGTCATAGCGGCCGCCCAGCGTGGCGGCCAGACCCTGGCGCAGACGCCATTCGTCCTCGACAAACAGCGACCACATGGTCTGCTTGTGGCTTTGCGGCAGCAGGCCGTCCTTGAGCTTGGCATCCCAGAACTGGCCACCCACGGTCAGCATATGGGCATCGCCCACGGGGGCCACCAGCTTGCTGTCCAGCACCAGATTGGTGGTCTTGAGCTCGCGATCGGCGCCAGCACGCGGGTCGCCCTTGGGCACCGACGCGCCGGGGATGGTGCGGCCAATGGTCTCGGTTTCGGTATGCATCAGGCTGCTTTCCAGCGTGCCGAAGCCCAGGCGGCCGGTATGGCCGATGCTGACCTGATCGCGGTTGAAGCGCAGGGCGTCGCGGTAGCCGGGCAGCTTGGTGGGGTCAGTGATGACCGCATCACGACTGCCCAGACGGCCATCTTCGTTGTTGTACCAGGTGCGGGCCTGGTCCACGTCCAGCCAGATGTCGTGATAACGGCTGGGCGTCAGTGTCAGCTTGGCACCCAGGCTGTGCTGGCGGCTTTGCGCAGGCGCGGGGTTGCGCGCCTGTGCAGGCTGGGCGGCACCAGGAGCCAGCACCCAGTCGGCGGCATCGCGGTTGAAGGTGCTGCCGCGCACGGCCAGACCCAGCAGATCCTGCTTGATGGGGCCGTTGATGTAGAAGCTGCTCTTGTACTGGTTGCCCCATTCGCTGTCTTGCGGAATGCCGGCGCCCACGCTGACTTCGCCGCCCCACTCCTTGCTGACCTTGCGCGTGATGATGTTGATCACGCCGCCCATGGCGTCCGAGCCATAGAGCGTGGACATGGGGCCGCGAATGACTTCGATACGCTCGATGGCCGACATGGGCGGCATGAAGCTGGTCAGTGCGGCGCCGAAGCCGTTGGGCGTGACGTCGCCCGCCACGTTCTGGCGGCGCCCGTCGATCAGGATCAGCGTGTAGTCGCTGGGCATGCCACGGATGCTGATGTCGAGGCCGCCGGTCTTGCCGGTTCCGCCCATCACATCGATGCCTTCCACGCCCTGCAAGGCTTCGGCCAGATCGCGGAAGTTCTTGGTCTCAAGCTCCTGGCGCGTCACGACGGAGATGGAGGCCGGGGCATTTTTCAGCTCTTGCTCGAAGCCGGAGGCCGAGACCACCACCTCCTCCATGGTGGACTCCTTGGCTTGCGCAAAAGCATTGCCCGCGCATGCGGCGGCAGCGGCCAGGGCCAGTAAACGGGGTTGCCAGCGAATATGGCGGGCGCGGCTGAGAGCTGCGTTGGACATGATGACTCCTCGGCCTGCCTCGGGCAGGTCGTTCACAGATACGGGTAGGAAGCGGCGGCCCGGTGGGCCTTCTGGACAGCTGGCAGGCAGCTAAAGGGAGACAAAGCCGAGGTTGTATGTGACGTTATGGGCTCTGACGGTTGCAATTATGTACTTTTGTAAACGCAAACCAGTCTCATTCGCCATCTGTTTGTAGGTTATTCACCTACATGGGTCTTTGCATGCTATTTCACGCGCGCCTCGGCGCGGGCTTTGTTTGAGCACTTGAAGAGTTCAATAAAAAAGCGCTCTACACCTTTCGGGTAGAGCGCTTTTTACTATTAATAAATGAGCAATCAGCTCATCGAAACACCCGCTTATGGCAAGTCCTTCATGGTCTCGGGATCATTGGCCGGGCGCGGGCCTATGGTGCCCAGTCGGCTTTTGAGCGACTGAGGCTGGCCGGTGATCAGCGCCGCATAGTTGGTGGTGTTGGAGAGCACCTTCTTCACATAGTCGCGGGTCTCGCTGAAGGGCACGTTTTCGGCCCAGATGGCGGCATCCAGCGTGGGGCCGTTGCGCCAGTTGCGCGGGCGGCCCGGGCCGGCGTTGTAACCCGCGGCAGCCAGCGCCATAGAACCCTCGAAGTCGTCCAGCGCCAGCTTGAGATAGGAGGTGCCGATGGTGATATTGGTGTCGCGGTCGTTGATCATGTCGGGCGTGAAGCCCGTCATGCCGATCTTTTTAGCCGTCCAGCGCGCCGTGGCCGGCATCACCTGCATCAGCCCCGAAGCGCCCACGCCCGAGCGTGCATCCATGATAAAGCGGCTCTCCTGACGGATCAGGCCGTAGACATAGGCCGGGTCCAGCCCGATATTGCGCGACTTGGCCAGCACCGTATCGTGATAGGGCATGGGAAAGCGCTGCTTCCAGTCGGCAAAAGTCTTGGTGCGCTCGCTGGTGTTGATGCAGCGATCCCAGACCTGGCGCTCGCAGGCTAGATCGGCCGCCGCGTACAGTTCGCGATCTTCCATGCCGCCGGGCTGGTGCAGATTGGTGGAATAGTTCCACTCGCGCACGCCTTCGCTGCGCAGCCCCATGCCGATGGCATACAGGCTGCGGCTCAGGCCGGGGTTGCTGCGCGCCGCCGCTTTTTCCTGCGCCGTCAACGGTGCGGGCGCGGGCGGCACGGTGATGCGCTGACCGATTTCCTCCAGCGCCAGCTGCTCGTAGAAGCTGTGGCTGCCGGCCGTGTCCTCCAGCAGTTGGCGGGCTTCGGCCTTTTCCTCGGCATTGGGGCGGCCCGCCAGCATGGCCTTGGCTTTCCAGTAGGCCCAGGTCGGGTCGGTGCGCTCCGGGCCCATGGCGTCGATGGCGCGACGCACGGCCTTCCAGTCGCCGGCACGCAAGGCGGCACGGGCCTTCCAGCCCAGCAGGTCGTCGCTCAGGTCTTCGTTGCGGCGCACCTTGCCGAAATAGCTATTGGCATCGGGCGAGAGCTTGAAGGCAGCCTGCTTGCCGGCCACAGCCCAGGCCCAGTTGCGCTCCTCGCCGTTGAGCTGGGCGCCCCAGCCGCCGTCGATCTGCGTGGCGGCCGCATCGGGGTCGCTGGCCGCCATGCGGATCAGGGCCAGCAGGGCCAGCTCCTTGCGTTCGCGGCCGCGTGCCTTGCTCTGGCCTGCCAGGTATTTGACGGGCGAGGCAAAGACCTGCGCCACCTGGTCGGCGGCCTCGGGGGCGACGATGGCCACCGCATCACGGGCCGCCTTCTGGCGATTGTTTTCGGTAGCCACACGGGCACGGCGCCAGACATCGGCGTCGGTGATCAGCTTGTTCGCATACAGCTGGCCGGCGGCCGTGGTGCAGCCGTCATCGGCATCCTTCTGTGCCAGCCACAGATCGCGTACCTGCTGGCCCACATTGGGCGCGCCCCGGCCTTGCAAGGCATCGGCGAGCAGGGCGTAACAGGTGACGGACTTGTCGTCGCGCATGCGGAACTTGGGATAGACCTGGCTGAAGGTGTTCCAGTCGCGCTGCTTGCCCAGCAGCAGCAGCCAGTCGTTGCGCAAGCGGTCTTCCTGATAGGTGCCGGCATAGCGGTTCAGAAAGCCCTGGATTTCATCGGGCGAGGCGGTTTCCAGACGGTTCTTGAGTTCCCAGTAAGCGGCCCAAGGTTCGAGGGGGTGACCGGCAGCCTGAGGCAGGAGCTGGGTCAGCGCCGTCTGATTGCGACTGCGGAATGCTTTTTGCATATCCAGCAACACGGCGTCGCCCGGGTTTTGTGCCTGCGCAAAGGGAGCAGCTACAGTCAACAGGGAAGCCGCACAAAGCGGTGTCAAAATCTTCAGCCAGTGCATGGAGGAAATTATCCGATGGACAAAGCAGCGTTACGCCGCAAGTTGATTGAACTGCGCCTCAACCTTCCAGATCGCCTACAACGCGCCGATGCGCTGCAGCAGGTGATGCGCTTTTGGCTGATGGAGCGGCCCGATACCGTGATTGGTGCCTACTGGCCCATCAAGGGTGAATTCGATCCGCTGCCAGCCCTGCATCGCTGGAAGGAAGATGGCGAGCTACAGGGTACTCCACAAAGGCGCAGGATCGGGCTGCCGGTGATAGACAAACAGCGCAAGACGCTGAGTTTTCACGCCTGGTACCCCGGTTGCCCGATGGAGGAGGACGCCTATGGCATTCCCAAGCCCAAGGATACCGAACTGCTGGTGCCCACGCTGCTGTTTGTCCCCTGCGTAGGTTATGCGGCCGGCGGCTACCGTCTCGGCTATGGCGGCGGTTTCTATGACCGTACACTGGCCGAGCTGAGCCCGCGCCCCTTCACCGTGGGCCTGGGCTACACCAATGGCTATGTCGATGACTTCCAGCCCGAGGCCCATGACCAGCCGCTGGACGCCATCCTCAACGACAACGGCGTGGTCTGGCCCGTCTAACCTTTGAATCGCTTTGCCATGAGTCGTCACCGCAAGAACATTCCCCAGCGCCGCTACCGCCAGCGCCCGCCACTGACCGTGATGCAGCTGCCGCTCACGCACCCCGAGGTGCTGCGGCTGCAAGCACATATGCGCCGCCATGGCGCGCTTGGCCTGACACCGCGCCAGCACGATGCCATCTGGGACTTTCTGTTCGAGCGCCCCGAGAGCCAGGCCTGGCTCAGCCAGATGACGGCGCAGATTCAGGCCGGGCAGATCGCCACGCGGCCCAGCGCCTGATCGCGTTCATCGAAAAAATGCTCCTTATTAAGGAGCATTTACTGCATTCAATTAAAGGACTTCATAGCTTTATCAGCCTGAAGTCCTTTTTTATCAAGCGCAAGAAGCTATCAATTTCAAGCTGACTGGCTGGCGCGCCAGTTGTGCCAGCCCGATGCACGCAGCTCGCAAGCCGGGCAGCTGCCACAGCCATAGCCCCACTCGTGCAGCGCATCGCGCGTGCCCTGATAGCAGGTATGGGTCTCGGTGCGGATCAGCTCCACCAGTTCGCTGCCGCCCAGATCCTGGGCCAGTTGCCAGGTCTGGGCCTTGTCCAGCCACATCAGCGGCGTATCGATGCGCAGCCGGCGTTCCAGGCCCAGGTTCAGCGCCAGTTGCTGGGCCTTCATGGTGTCGTCGCGGCAATCGGGGTAGCCCGAGTAATCGGTCTCGCAGACGCCGGTGACGATCACCGTCAGCCCGCGGCGATAGGCCAGCGCGCCGGCCAGCGTCAGAAACAGCAGGTTGCGGCCCGGCACAAAGGTGTTGGGCAGGCCGTCGGCCTGCATGGCAAAAGCCACATCCTCGGTCAGGGACGAGCCGCCAATCTGCTTGAGCACGTCGAGCGACAGCACATGGTCCTCGCCCAGACGAGGCGCCCACAGGGGAAAACGCTCAGCCAGCTGCTCGCGCACACCGGCGCGCACCTGCATCTCCACGCTGTGGCGCTGGCCGTAGTCAAAGCCCAGCGTCTCCACGCGCTCGAACATGGCCAGGGCCTGGGCCAGGCAGGTGGTCGAGTCCTGGCCGCCCGAGAACAGCACCAGCGCGCCCTTGTGGTGACCGGCCCCGGCCACCTGAGCGGCCGGGCTTGCAGAAGAAGTCGAAGTATTTGCCATAGTGCTGCAATTACATCATCCGCCGTGCCACCGAGACATGACTGTGGAATCAAAACACACAGACCGTCAGGCCCAAGCTTGATAAGCTGCTCGACAAACCACACAGGAGTCCGCCATGAAGCTCTATATCGGCAACAAGAATTACTCGTCCTGGTCCATGCGTCCCTGGGTGCTGATGCGCCAAAGCGGCATCAGCTTCGAAGAGCTCACGCTGCGCTTTGACAGCTTTGCACCCGACTCCAGCTTCAAGCTGCAGGCGCTGGCACTCGCACCGACCGGCAAGGTGCCGCTGCTGGTCGACGAGGGACTGATCATCTGGGACAGCCTGGCCATCTGCGAATACCTGGCCGAGCGTTTTCCCGACAAGCATCTGTGGCCGCAGACCGTGGCCCAGCGCGCCCGCGCGCGCAGCCTGGTGGCGCAGATGCACAGCGGCTTCGGCGCGCTGCGCAGCTTCTGCCCCATGAATATCGAAGCCCAGTTGCAGGAAACCGGAGCCCGGCTCTGGGCCGAGCATGCCGATCTGCGCAGCGATATCCAGCAACTCGAAGAGCTCTGGACCCCGCTGCTGAGCGCTGCCAGCGGCCCCATGCTGTTTGGCCAGTTCAGCATTGCCGATGCGTTTTTTGCGCCGGTGTGCATGCGCATCAACAGCTACGGCCTGCCGACCTCGGCCCCGGTACGCGCCTATGTGCAGCGCGTCACCCAGTTGCCAGCCACCCAGGAATGGATTCAGGCAGCGCTGGCCGAGCACGACTTTCTGCAGTTTGAAGAGCCCTATCGCCAGCAGCGCTGAGGCTTGGCTCCCGCGATTGCGGTATCTGCAGGCCGGCTCGCAGCCACTACCATTGCAGCATGAGTGAATTCAAGGTTTTCAAGGTAGGCGGTGCGGTGCGCGATGCATTGCTGGGCCTGCCCGTCAACGATACGGACTGGGTGGTGGTTGGCGCCACGCCGGAGCAGATGAGCGCGCGCGGCTTCGTGCCCGTGGGGCGCGACTTTCCGGTGTTTCTGCACCCCCGGACCCATGAGGAATATGCGCTGGCACGCACCGAGCGCAAGAACGGCATGGGCTATCGCGGCTTTGTGGTCCACACCGCCGCCGATGTGACACTGGAAGAAGACCTGGCGCGGCGCGATCTCACCATCAACTCCATCGCTGCTCCCGCAGACTGGACAGGCAACGGCGACCTCGAAGATCTGGTCGACCCCTACCACGGCCAGCAGGATCTGAAGAATCGCGTGCTGCGCCATGTGACCGATGCCTTCCGCGAAGACCCGGTACGCATTCTGCGTCTGGCCCGCTTTGCGGCGCGCTTCACCGATTTTTCCGTCGCGCCCGAGACCATGGAACTCATGCGCGAGATGGTGGCGGCCGGCGAGGTCGATGCCCTGGTGCCCGAGCGCGTGTGGCAGGAAATCAGCCGCGGCCTGATGGAGGCCCAGCCCTCGCGCATGTTCGAGATCCTGCGCGAATGCGGGGCGCTGGTCCGGCTGCTGCCCGAACTCGACAAGCTCTGGGGCGTGCCCCAGCGCGCCGAATACCACCCCGAGATCGATTGCGGCGTGCATGCCATGATGGTGCTGGACATGTCGGCGCGCCTGCAGGCACCGCTGTCCGTGCGTTTTGCCTGCCTCTGCCATGACTTCGGCAAGGGCAGCACGCCGGCCGATGTGCTGCCCCGCCATATCGGCCATGAGCAGCGCAGCGCCCGCCTGCTGCTACAGGTCTGCGAGCGCTGGCGCGTACCCAACGACTGCAAGGAGCTGGCCGAGGTCGTGGCGCGCGAGCATGGCAACATCCACCGCAGCCATGAACTCAATGCCGCCGCCCTGCTGCGGCTGCTCGAGCGCTGCGATGCCATCCGCAAGCCCCAGCGCTTCGAGGAAGCCCTGCAGGCCTGCGAATGCGACGCGCGCGGACGGCAGGGTTTTGAAGATGCGGCCTATCCGCAGCGCCAGCGCCTGGGCAATGCCCTGAAAGCGGCTCTGGCCGTGGAAACCGGCCCGGTCGCCCAGGCCGCAGCACAGCGCGGCCTCAAGGGCAAGGCCATCGGCGACGCAGTGAGCAAGGCGCGCGAGCAGGCGATTGCCGCCTATCTGGAAGGCGGCGCCTAGCAGCTCGCGCGCCGAGGTCCAGAAGGCAAGGATGTGCGCGGTTTGAGTTAAGTCAAAGAAGCTATGCTGCAGCCATTGCACAGTACGAGACGGCTGCGGCGGTTCGCTCCGCCCGGGCCATGCAGCGGGTCACGAAGCCCGCTGCAACACCCATTCCATACCGGTATGGTTCTTTGACGGGCAAGTGTCCGGCCCACAGGCCACGGCCTTGCCCTCTTGCTTCAAGGAGGTGCTCTGATGTCCTTACCCCAGACCATGAAAGCCGCCGTGGTGCGTTCCTTCGGGAAGCCGCTCACGATCGAAGAAATGCCGGTACCTCGACCGGCAGACGATCAGATCCTGGTCAAGATTGCCGCTTCCGGCGTCTGCCACACCGATCTGCATGCGGCCGAAGGCGACTGGCCCGTCAAACCCCAGCCGCCCTTCATTCCCGGCCACGAGGGCGTGGGCTATGTGGCCGCGGCGGGCAAGAACGTCAAGCATGTCAAGGAAGGCGATCGCGTGGGCGTGCCCTGGCTGCACAGCGCCTGCGGCTTCTGCCGCCACTGCATAGGCGGCTGGGAAACCTTGTGCGAATCTCAGACCAATACCGGCTATTCGGTCAACGGCGGCTTTGCCGATTACGCACTGGCCGACCCCGACTATGTGGGCCATCTGCCGTCCAATGTGAGCTTTATCGACGTCGCTCCCGTGCTCTGCGCCGGGGTCACGGTGTACAAGGGCCTGAAGGTCACCGACGCCAAGCCCGGCGACTGGGTGGTGATTTCCGGCATCGGCGGCCTGGGCCATATGGCTGTGCAATATGCCAAGGCCATGGGCTTCAATGTCGCGGCGGTCGACATCGACGACAGCAAGCTCGCGCTGGCGCGCCAGCTGGGCGCCACCGTCACCGTCAACGCCATGAACACCGACCCGGCGGCCTATCTGCAAAGAGAGATCGAAGGCGCCCACGGCGTGCTGGTCACGGCCGTGTCGCCCAAGGCTTTCGAGCAGGCTCTGGGCATGGTGCGTCGCGGCGGCACGATTTCGCTCAACGGTCTGCCACCTGGCGATTTTCCGCTGCCGATTTTCTCCATGGTGCTCAAGGGCATCACGGTGCGCGGCTCCATCGTCGGCACGCGCCTGGACCTGCAGGAGTCGCTGGACTTTGCCGCCCAGGGCAAGGTCAAGGCCACCGTATCCACCGACAAGCTGGAAAACATCAACGACATCTTTGCCCGCATGCACGAAGGCAAGATCGAAGGCCGCGTGGTGCTGGACATCGCCGCCTGAGCAAGGCTAACCGGCCCCGAACCGGGGCCGGGTGAGCGGGCCGGCTCGCGCGAAGCCGCCGCTCAGATCACCGAGCGCACCCAGCGCACGATCTCCGAGGCAGGCAGTGCCCCGGAGATGCGTGCCAGTTCCTTGCCTTCCTTGAAGACCACCATGGTCGGAATGCTGCGAATGCCCAGCGGTGCTGCAGCCTGTGGATAAGCCTCGGTATCGAGCTTGGCCAGTTGCGCCTGCCCCGCCAGTTGCTGGGCCGCCTGGGCAAAGGCCGGCGCCATCATGCGGCAGGGGCCGCACCAGGGGGCCCAGAAATCCACGACCACGGGCAACTGGCTGCGGCCGGTGTGCCGGGCAAAGCTGTCGTTGTCCAGCGCCACGGGCTCGCCCGTCACCAGCGCCTGGTGGCAGCTGCCGCAATCGGGCTGATTGCCCAGCTGGTCGCTGGCAATGCGATTGGTGGTGTGGCAATGAGGACAGACGTAGTGCAGGGATTCGGACACAGGGGCAACCTTTCTAGGATTTACGCAAACAAGAATGCGACAACGGCCTGCCTTCTGGGACAGTCGCCTTGCCTGAACCCGCTTTGCGTAAGTCGTACTTTCTTTGGCAATGCCTGACGGTGCCAGCAGGCACTGCTCGGGCTCAGGTCCGTATGTGCAGCCAAAGCCTGCAGATTCAAGTCGGCCAGCCTCAGAACGTATTTACGATCTCAGAGCTTCACAAAGCGGGCAATCAGCGCCGCCACCATGCTGAGCAGCACCGTACTGGCCACGGGCAGAAAAAATTCCTTGCCGAACAGCCGAAAGCGGAAGTCGCCGGGCAGACGCCCCAGCCCTATGCGCTGCAGCCAGCCGTGCAGCCCGTTGACGAGCAACAGGGCCAGAAAAATGACGATCAACCAGCGAATCATGAGACTGCAAGTATAGGGGCGCACCGCCCTGGCTACCTGCGCGCCCATGCTGTCAGGCAGCCATTCCGTTTATGCATGACATGCTTCCCAAAGATTGATTGACCTCAATTCCCCCCTCTGCCCATGATGTCCAAGCCCTGCGCCATGCAGGGATCGGGCCCATGCGTCTGCCGTCACGGCCCGCCAACTACAAACAACGAGACATACCGTGCCCCAGACCTTTTCACGCAAACAGTTTCTCCTGACCGTGGCGCTGCTAGGCGCCAGCCTGGCCCTGCCGGCCGCGGCCGACAGCTTCCCCAATCGCCCGCTCAAGCTGGTCGTGCCTTTCTCGCCCGGCGGCAACACCGATGTCGTGGCACGCCTGGTCGGCCAGGGTCTGGCCGAGGCCCTGGGCCAGCCGGTCGTGGTGGAAAACGTCCCCGGCGCCAACGGAGCCATCGGAGCCAGCCGCGTCGCAGCCGCCGCCAATGACGGCTACACGCTGCTGTTCGGCACGGCAGGCACGCAGGCCATCAATCCCAGCCTGTACCGCAATCTCAGCGAGAAAAGCCTGGACGACTTCGAGTACGTAGCTCTGGTGACCTCGATTCCCAATGTGCTGGTGATCAACGAATCAAAAACACCGGTCAAATCGGTGGCCGAGCTGGTGAGCTACGCGCGCGAGCGCCGCACCGGCATGAGCTATGGCTCGCCGGGCATGGGCTCCACCGTGCATCTCTCGGGCGAGCTGCTCAAGAGCGCCGCCAAACTGGACCTGGTTCACGCACCTTACAAGGGCAGCGCTCCGGCACTGACTGATCTGATCGGCGGCCAGATCGATTTCATCTTCGAGAACATCACGCCGGCACTACCCTTCATCCAGGGCGGCAAGCTCAAGGCGCTGGCCGTGACCTCGGCCGAGCGTCTGCCGCAGCTGCCCCAGGTCCCGACCATGAAGGAAAGCGGCTTTCCGTCCTTTGTCACCGCCACCTGGAACGGCGTGCTGGCCCCCAAGGGGACACCACGCGCCGTGGTCCAGCGACTTGAAGCCGCCACGCTCAAGGTGGCCAGCAGCCCCGAGTTCAAGGCCAGAGTCGCGGCCCTGGGCGGCGAGCCCCGCCTGCTCGGCTCGACCGCCTTCCGCGACTTCACGCGCACCGAGTACAAGCACTGGGGCAGCATCATCCAGGCCGCCAAGCTCGAAAAGCAGTGAGCTCGGCGGGCACGCAGACGCTATAGCCGGTGCGTGCGGTCACCCTGCACAAAGCCCAGCGGCGTCCAGGGCTCCACGCCCTTGGACAGGGCAACGACCTTGAACAGCTCGCCCATCTCGTGCTCCATGACCAGCTTGGAGGCCATGGATCTGGCCTTGATGCCGACCGCATCGAGCTTGGGTGCAAGTCCGCAGTTGATGAGAAAGTGCGCCTGATTGGTATAGCCCAGCACGTCGAAGCCCGCATCCTGGGCCGCCACGGCCGTGCCCGTGAAATTGACGTGGGCCGTGATGTCCTTGAGGCCGACCAGCACCAGAGGGTCGTTGTCCACCTGATGCTGGTAGTGGCAGACCAGGGTCCCCATATGGCGCTGCTCGTGGTAGTACTCGCTCTCGCCAAAACCGTAATCGATAAAGAAGGCGGCACCGCGAATCAGGCGCTCGCCCAGGGTGTGGATAAATGCCTCGCCCTGGCGGTGGATTTCGGTCAGAAAATCATGCGGGCCACCGATATCCACAGGCGGGCGCAGTTCGGTGGGACGGTCTTCCCAGGCAAAAGCCGCCTCATCGCCGCCTGCGCCGAGCACCACGCCGCGCTCATGCCATTGGCCTGCGGTGCGCTGCAGCAGTTGCACCGGCATGGCATCCAGCACCTCGTTGCCGATGATCACGCCTTCCATGGCTTCGGGCAGCGCATCCACCCAGCGCACCAGATGTTCGTACTTGGCCAGCGCCAGCTTCTGGCGCGCGCGCAGCGTTCCCGAGAGATCGACGATGGTGTAGCGCTCTGGCAACGCACCCTGAGCCGCCAGCTCGTCGAGGATCTGCAGCGCCAGCGCGCCGGTTCCCGCGCCAAACTCCCAGATCTCGCGGGTATTCGTTTTTTGTAGCGCCTCCCGTAACTGGGACGCCACCAGCTGGCCAAAAATAGGCGAAATCTCCGGCGCCGTCACAAAGTCGCTGCCCGACTCCGGCATGGCACCGAACTTGGCCGTTTCATTGGCGTAATAGCCCAGGCCCGGCGCATAGAGCGCCAGCTCCATGAAACGGTCGAAAGGCAGCCAGCCGCCCACGGCGGCAATCTCCTTGGCAATGCGGGATTGCAAGGCGCTCGTTAAACTTGAGGGTTCTGTCGTCACAACCCGCATTTTCCACGAATGTCCTCACCCGCCCGACCACGCACAGTATTGGTGACCGGTTCCGCCCGTCGCCTTGGACGTGACATGGCCCTGGCCCTGGCCCGCGCGGGCTGGCAAGTGGCTGTGCACTATCGCGACTCCCGCGAGCAAGCCATGCAGACCGTGGCTTCCTGCGCGCAGTTGTCGGGCGACAGCGCGGCTTTTGACGCGGACTTCTTTGACGAGGAGTCGGTGCGCTCGCTGGTGCCGCGTGTGGTGGAGCGCTTTGGCCGCATCGACGCCGTGGTCAATAACGCTTCGCTGTTCGAGCATGACGATGCCCAGAGCTTCAGCTATGTGGCGCTGGAAGCGCACCTGCGCAGCAACACGGGTGCGCCCATATTGCTGTCCCAGGCTCTGCACGCCCATGTGCAGGAGCGCGTGGCGGCGGGCGAAGAGTCGGCCCAGGGCGCCGTGGTCAATGTGCTGGACCAGAAGCTCTGGAACCAGAACCCCGATTTCCTGAGCTACACCCTCTCCAAGGCGGCTCTGGAAGCCGCCAACACCATGCTGGCCCTGGCGCTGGCTCCACGCGTGCGCGTGGTGGGCGTGGCGCCGGGCCTGACACTGACCAGCCATATGCTGAGCCAGGAAAAGTTCGAGGCCCTGCACGCCATGAGCCCGCTGGGACGCTCCTCCTCGTCCGAGGACATTGCCGCCGCCGTGTGCTTTGCACTGGAAAACCGATCCATGACGGGTACCACCATGCTGGTGGACGGCGGCCAACATTTACAGCGCTTCGAGCGCGATTTTTCGATGATGTGAGCCCGTCGAGGCCGCACCCTTTTCCATGACATCCACTTCCGGACAACAGATTCTCACGCTCACCGGGCTGCGCTTCGACGCGAGCCTGGGGATTCTTGCGCATGAGAAACAAGAGCCTCAGCCGATCCAGGTCGACGCCGAACTCAATCTCGGCCCCCAGCCCCTGGCTCCGCGCGATGACGACATCCTCCATGTGCTGGACTACCGCAAGGTGCGCCAGATCATCATCGACGAATGCACCTCAGAGCATGTGAACCTGCTCGAGAGCCTGATCGGCAAGCTGGCCCAGCGCCTGCTGCAGCTGCCCGGCGTGCGCGGCGTGCGTGTGAAAATTGCGAAGCTGGAAATTTTTGACGACTGCGAAGTAGCCATTCGCATCGAAACCGGACAATGGTGAACCCCATGAATGCAGTAAACGACAACCCCTGGATTGCCGAAGAGGCAGAAGCCGCCGATGCTGCGGCCGCAGAGAACGCCAACGGCGAAGAAGCCGCCAAGCCCGGCAAGATCAAGATCGAGCGCGAACAGATCAAGCTCGAGAAGCGCCTGTGCCGCGAAGTGGGCAAGGCCATCCTCGACTACAACATGATCGAGGAAGGCGACAAGGTCATGGTCTGCATGTCCGGCGGCAAGGACAGCTACACCCTGCTCGACATTCTGCGCAAGCTGCAAAAGCGTGCACCCGTGAAGTTCGACATCGTGGCCGTGAACCTGGACCAGAAGCAGCCCGGCTTCCCCGAGCATGTGCTGCCCGAGTACTTCCAGAGCATCGGTGTGGACTACCACATCGAGAACCAGGACACCTACAGCGTCGTCAAGCGCGTCGTGCCCGAAGGCAAGACCACCTGCGGCCTGTGCTCGCGCCTGCGCCGCGCCATCCTGTACAAGGTGGCCGACCAGCTGGGCTGCACCAAGGTGGCCCTGGGCCATCACCGCGACGACATCGTGCAGACCATGATGCTCAATATGTTCTACGGCGGCCGCATGAAGGGCATGCCGCCCAAGCTGGTCAGCGACGACGGCAAGCATGTGGTGATCCGCCCCCTGTGCTATGTGCCCGAGAAGGACACGACGCGCTGGGCCCAGTACCAGAACTTCCCCATCATTCCCTGCAACCTCTGCGGCAGCCAGGACGGCCTGCAGCGCGTGGCCGTGGGCAATATGCTGCGCGAGTGGGACAAGAAGTTCCCCGGCCGCATCGAGAGCATGTTCCGCGCCATGGGCAATATCGTGACCACGCACATGATGGACCCCCAGCTGCACGACTTCAGGAACGCCAAGGCCACGGGCATTGCCGATCCCAACGGCGACATGGCCTTTGACCATGAAGAGCTGCCAACCATGGCCGCCCTGCCCGGCGGGGTACAAGTGGTACAACTGTCCTGAGCGGACTTTTGAACTAAAACCGGACCCTGCAGTCCAATCAAAGGCCCATCCCATGGGCCTTTGTCGTTCTCAGAGAAATCATCATGAACCTGCGCAAAATCTCCTTACGCTGGATCGGCCTTGCGGCCCTGACTGCGACGGCTCTGCTGGCCGGCTGCAGCACGGTGCGTGAGGTCAACAGCACGGTGCAGAGTTTTTCCGCACTGAACACCATCCCTGTACCGGCCACCTACCGGCTGGAGACCCTGCCCTCGCAACAAGGTCAGGTGAACTTCGCGGCCGTGGAAGCCCAGGCCCAGCATGCGCTGGCCCGCGTCGGCCTGACACGCGATGACTCGCGTGCCAGCCTGGTGGTGCAGATCAGCGCCATGGCCCGCTATGCGCGCGACTGGGCCAGCTGGCCCTATTACGACCCCTACTGGGGCCCGCGCTGGGGCTGGGGCATGAGCTACGGGCGCGGCTTCGGCTGGGGCTTCGGCGGCAGCATGATGTTCAACGAGCCGCCGCTGGAGTATTACCGCGCCGTGAGCATCGTCATGCGCGACATCAAGACCCAGCAGATCGTCTACGAAACCTCGGCCCAGCGCCAGGATGTGTGGACCGACGACCCGGCCATCTTCGGCATTCTGTTTGATGCCGCGCTGACGGGCTTCCCCAAGCCGCCGCAGGGCCCGCGCAATGTGCGCACCGTCATCCAGCCGCCGGCAGCGCAGCCTGCCAGCGGCGCGCCTGCAGCCCCCGCGCAGCCCGCCGCACCGGTCACGCCAGCCACCCCGGCCAACGTGGCACCGGCCACCGTGGCGCCGGCACGTTGATTTGCAATCTTCAACAGTTGCCCGGCCTGCCGCGTGCTAACGTGCAGCTCGCTTTGAACCAGGGCGTCTTCCCTGAGCCCTCGCCATGAAAAGGATGAAGTCATGAAGAAATTTGCTCTCTCCAGCCTGCTTTGCGCCACCGTGGCCGCGGGCGCCTTCAGCGCCCATGCCAGCGGCCTCGGCGACGCCTTGCGCGGTCAACTGGGCGGCGGCGCGGCCGAGAGCAGCTCCAGCGCCTCGGGCCTGGGCGGCATGCTCGGCGGCTCCGGAGGCTCTTCGGCACTGTCGGCCCTGGGCCTGGGCAACCTGAGCTCCGGCACGGCCAGCAATGCCGCCGGTGTCCTCACCTACTGCATGAAGAACAACTACCTCAACGCCGACAAGGCCGCCCAGGTCAAGAATCAGCTGCTGGGCAAGCTGGGCCTGGGCCAGAAGGAAGAACCCAAGGATCAGGGCTACCAGAACGGGCTGATGGGCATGGTCACGGGCGCCGACGGCAAGAGCTTCAGCCTGGACAAGGTCAAGAGCAACCTCAAGGAAAAGGCCTGCGACTTTGTGCTGGACAATGCCAAATCGCTGATCTGACACCGAAAGACATGGCAGCCGGCGCTTGAAGCGCAAGCGCTGCAATAGCTAAAGGCTTGCAACCATGGTTGCAGGCCTTTTTTCTTGCCGGCTGCGCCACGATGCAGGCCGAGCGTCGAAAAGTCTGTAACAACAGACCGGGGTACAGGCACACTTTGTTTGCAAGACAATGACTGTTCAATAAAACAACCTACGCTGAACGAGCCAAGACATGCACGCCACGCGCATCATTGCCATCCGGCACGGAGAGACAACCTGGAATGTCGATGGACGCATCCAGGGGCATCTGGATATCCCCTTGAACGACACCGGCCTGTGGCAGGCCGAACAGGCGGCCCAGGCGCTGGCCGACGAGAGCATTGCCGCCATCTACAGCAGCGACCTGCAGCGTGCCCATGTCACCGCACAGGCGATTGCCCAGAGATCCGGTGCACCTCTGCACACCACCGCAGGCCTGCGCGAGCGCTGCTTCGGCGATTTTCAGGGCCGCACCTTCAAGGATGTGGAAGCCACCCAGCCCGAGGACGCCCAGCTCTGGCGCACACGCAATCCGGCCTATGCCCCGCCCGGAGGTGGCGACTCGCTGCAGGCCTTGCGCGAACGCATCTTTGCCACCGTGGACCGGATTGCACGCCAGCATGAGGGCGAGCAGATCGTGCTGGTCGCCCATGGCGGCGTGATGGATGTGCTCTACCGCCTGGCCACGCGCCAGGATTTCCAGACGCCACGCACCTGGGAGCTGAGCAACTGCGCCATCAATCGCCTGCTCTGGACGCCCGACGGCCTGTCTTTGGTAGGCTGGGCAGATACCGCACACCTTCAGCAAGGCAGCCGAGATGAAGCACATTCCTGAGCATTTGCAGACCCTGGTCGGCCAGGCCGTCAAACGCATAGACACGCCCGCGCTGGTCATAGACCTGGACGCCATGGACCGCAATATCGAGCGCATGGCCCGCTTTGCCCAGCAGCATGGCGTGCTCTGGCGCCCGCATGCCAAGCTGCACAAAAGCGCTCATATCGCCCATCTGCTCGAGCATGCCGGCGCCTGCGGCCACTGCGTGCAGAAAGTCAGCGAGGCCGAGGCACTGGCCCAGGGCGGCATCACCAATATCTTCATCAGCAACGAAGTCATCTCCCAAACCAAGCTGGTGCGCGTGGCGGCTCTGGCCAAGGCACTGAATGCCCAGGGCGGACGACTGGCCCTGGCCGTCGATTGCGAGGAAGGCATCACGCGGCTGGCGCGGGCCCTGCAAGATGCGCAGGCAGGCGATGCAGCCATGGATGTGCTGGTGGAAATCAATGTCGGCCAGAACCGCTGCGGCGCAGAGCCCGGCGAAGCCGCCCTGGTTCTGGCACAGGCGATTGCAGCCCAGCCCGTGCTGCGCTTTGCGGGCCTGCAGGCTTATCACGGCGGCGCCCAGCATCTGCGCAGCGCCGAGGAGCGCAAGACCGCCATCGAGCAGGTGCTCAAGCTCGTCAACCGCACGCGCCATGAGTTCGACCGCGCCGGCCTGACCATTCCGCTGATCACGGGTGCCGGTACGGGCACCATGGTCAACGAGGCTGCCAGCGGCATCTATGGCGAAATCCAGCCCGGCTCCTTCCTCTTCATGGACGCCGACTACGCGGCCAACCAGCGCGATGCGGCCCAGCCCCTGTTCGAGCATGCGCTCTACGTCAAGACCCAGGTCATGTCGCTCAGCGGCGATCACGCCGTCTGCGACGCCGGCCACAAGGCCCATGCCATAGACTCCGGCCTGCCCAGGCTGCATGCGCTGGCGCCCGAGAACGCACTGCGCTTTGCCAACGGCGGCGACGAGCATGGCGTGCTGCACCCCGATGCCGACGCGGGCAACCACAGCGGCTGGCTGCCCGCGCTGGGCGAGAGCCTGTGGCTGATTCCCGGCCACTGCGACCCCACGGTCAATCTGCACGACCATCTGATCGGCGTGCGCGGCGGCCGGCTCAAGGGCGTGGTCGAGCGCATCTTCACCGTCGACGGGCGCGGTGCGCTGACCTGATTCGCTCCTGCTCCGGGCCTTGATTGCTATATAAACAAGAGCTTACAACGCATTTCTTAAAATAATTTCAAGGCATAAACAGCATGAAACTCATATATGAAAGGCGCCAGAAGCTCTCTTTTTATGAGCATTCAGGCCACCAGCCGTCGGCACGGCGCTCCATGCGCGGGCAGTCGTAGGCCGCGACCACGGGGATGGCGCTGCCATCGGCACGCACCAATTTCTGCTGCCACTGCGTGCCCTGGCGCATGGCCACGGCAATGGCGGTCACGTTGGCGCCGCAACGCTCCAGCAGTTTGAGGCCGGACACCATGGTCGTGCCCGAACTCACGGCATCGTCCACCACCAGCACGCGCTTGCCAGTGATCAGACTCAGCTGATTGGGGTCGATATAGAGCAGCTTGCCCTTGCCCGGCGTGGTGATGGAGCTGACGGGCTCGCAGAGCTCGTCGCGATACCAGTACTTGCGCGAGTAACCCAGCGGCACATAGCGGCTGCGGCCCAGGTGGCGCGCCACCAGCGGCGCAAAGGCCAGGCCCAGCGTGGGCAGACCGACAACCACATCGAAGTCGTGCGCCCCGGCGCCTTGCGCCATGTGCAACGCCAGTTGCTCAACCACTTCAATGGAAGCCTGGTTGGCAATCAGCGACGCCACGCAGCGGTCGGGGGCGGAGCCGTCGGCCGTGGGCATGCCGCGCAGCGGCAGCAGCAGATAGCGGCCGTCGGGCAATCGGGCCGGATAGCTCTTCGCATAGGGCGGCAGCGGCGACTGGCTCAGCTCGGCCTCGGTGGCGGTGGCTTGCCAGTAGTCGGTCGTGGTATCGAAGCCGGGCAGATCCTGGCCGGAGAGGTTGATTTCACTCATACAAAACTCAGTCGCGGCCCAGATAGCTCTCGGCCAGCTTCACCCAAAACGAGGCAGTGACGGGCAGCAGGTTGTCGTTGAAGTCATAGGCCGCGCTGTGCACCATGCAGCCGCCCTCGCCCATGCCGTTGCCGACGATGAAATAGTTGCCCGGCACGGAATTGAGCATGATGGCGAAGTCGTCGCTGGCCTGCAGCGGCTGCAGATCGGGAATCAACCATGCTTCGCCGAGGAATTCGCGGGCCACACCGACTGCGAAATCGGTAGCCGCCTTGTCGTTCATGACGGGCGGATAACGCCATTTGTAGTCCACCTCGGCCGTGGCGCGGTGCACTGCGGCCTGGGCATGGGCCATGGCCGTGATGCGCTCGCGCAGCTGCTGACGCACCTCGGGGCAGCGCGCGCGAATGGTCACGCGCAGCTCGCAGGTTTCCGGAATCACATTGGGCGCATCGCCCGCATGGATGGCACCGATGGTGACCACGGCCATGTCGTTGGGGTCGATCTCGCGCGAGCGTATGGTCTGCAAAGCCAGCACCAGATGCGAAGCCACGACGATGGGGTCCACGGCCACATGGGGCATGGCGCCATGGCCGCCCTTGCCGCGGATGGTGATGATGGCCGTGTCCGAGCTGGAATACATCACGCCCGAGCGAAAGCCGAACTGCCCGGCCGGGTAGCCAGGCTCGTTGTGAAACGCATAGAGCGCATCACAGGGAAACAGCTCGAACAGGCCCTGCTCCACCATCTTCTGCGCGCCGCCATGGCCTTCCTCGGCGGGCTGAAAGATCAGATGGAGCGTGCCCTGGAGCTGTTCCTTGCGCGCGGCCAGCACCCTGGCTGCGGCCAGCAGCGTGGCCGTGTGCCCGTCGTGGCCGCAGGCATGCATCTTGCCGTCGTGACGGCTGGCATAGGGCAGGCCCGTGGCTTCACGGATAGGCAGCGCATCCATGTCGGCGCGCAGGCCAAGACGTTTGCCGATGTGCTTGCCATTCGGGTGGTCGCAGCAGCGCAGCGTCCCCACCACGCCGGTGTCGCCCAGGCC
The DNA here is from genome assembly GCF_004522605.1 of Comamonas sp. A23. Taxonomy (NCBI): domain Bacteria; kingdom Pseudomonadati; phylum Pseudomonadota; class Betaproteobacteria; order Burkholderiales; family Comamonadaceae; genus Comamonas; species Comamonas sp. A23. The sequence continues at coordinate 304,588 of NZ_RSDT01000003.1, read as the reverse complement.
GCGATGGACCTCGTAGCCCCATTCGGCCAGCCTGGCCGCCACGATATCGCCGGTGCGATGCTCTTCGTAGGCCAGCTCGGGATGGGCATGCAGATCGTGACGCAGGACCAGCATTTCCTGCGCAATGGCTGCCACTTCGGGCAGCACGGGCGGATGGATTTCGGCGTGGACAGGGTTCAGCGGCGCAGCCATGGCTTATTCCGCCTGGATGTTGGCCGACTTCACGATCTGGGCATAGCCGGCTTTTTCCTTCTTCAGGAACTGGACGAAGCTGGCCTGGGTGCCGGAGCCGGGCGTGGCGCCGCCGTCTTCCAGGCGCTTGCGCACATCGGGCATCTTGAGCACGGCATCGAGTTCGGTAGCCAGGCGCGTGACCACGGCCTGAGGCGTCTTGGCGGGCACGAACAGCCCCGTCCAGGTGTTGAGGTCAAAGCCCTTGAGTTCGGCCGTCTCGCCAAAGGTGGGCACGGCGTGGATGGCATCGATGCGCTTGGCCGATGTCACACCCAGACCTTCGAGCTTTTTCTGCTGGATCATGGGCACGGCGCTCACGGTGGTGAGCATGCCCACATCGACCTGACCGCCCATCACGTCGCTGGTGATCTGGGCACCGCCGCGGTAGGGCACATGCACCAGCTTGATCTTGGCACGCTCCTGCAGCATTTCCATGGCCAGATGCAGCATGGTGCCCACGCCCGAAGTGGCGTAGGTCAGCGATCCAGGCTTGGAACGCGCCAGCGCAATCAGCTCGTTGAGATTGTGCGCCGGCAGGCCGGGACGGGCCACGGCGACCACGGGGGCGATGGTGGTCAGCCCCACAGGGGTCAGATCCTTTTCTGCGTCGTACTTGACGGCGGAATTCACCAGCTGGGCAATGCTGATGGGGCCGTCAAAGCCCATGAGCAAGGTGTAGCCGTCGGCCGGTGCCTTGACGGCCTTGCTCACCCCGAGCACACCGCCGGCGCCAGGCACGTTGTCCACCACGATGGACTGGTGCAGGCGCTCGCCCAGCTTCTGGCCGATCAGACGTGCCGTGGTGTCCACATTGCCACCGGCGCTGAACGGCACGATCAGCGTGATGGGCTTGGTGGCGGGCCAGGCATCGGCGGCGGCAAAAACGGGAGCGGAAAAACCGGCCGCAGCCATCAGGGCGGCGGTCGCGACAAGAGAGCGGCGTGGTATGGACATGTACAGGCAGCAGTGGGTCACGAGCACCTTGCCGCAGCATGCGGACGGCAGAGTGCCCGTGCAGGCCGGCGGGTCAAGACAGCTTGCCGACCGGGGAGATGCGCGAAATTATCGGCTCGCTTCTCGCGAAATCTCATAAATAAAACTACTTAGCAATCGATGCTTACCCCTGGAAACCTCTGATCCACAACCTCAAAGCACTGCCTGTCGGGCCATCAAGGCACCGGCGGTCTCGGCTACCAGGGTCGCCACCGCCTTGCCTGCCAGAGTGAAAGGACGCTGACTGCTGGTAGCCAGCACCACATGCTGACGAAATACCCGCTCCGCCAGCGGAACGGCGGCGAGGCTGCCACAGGCCAGCTCCTCGCTGACGGCATGGCGCGGCAGCAGCGTGGCGCAGTCGTGCCGAGCCAGCATGCTCTTGAGGATCACCGAGGAGCTGGCCTCCAGGATCACGTTCAGGCGCACTCCATGTCGGCCTGCGTGCTCATCGAGCAGGTTGCGGATGGCGTTGGGAGGCACCGGCAGCACCAGCGGCAGGCGCTCGAGCGTCTGCAGGGCCATGCTGACCGGCAGGGCCGTATCCGCCGGCGCCAGCATGCGCTGCAGCACACGCTGGCGACCCACCACGCAGATCTGCGCATCGGCAAGCTTGCGGTAGCTGTTGCTGCCTCTGGCCCGGTAGCGGTTCAGGATCGCCATGTCGATGCGGCCCTGGCTCAGCGCCACCTCCATGTCTCCGCTATAGCCCTCTATGACGCGCAGCCGGATCTCGGGAAAGCGCTGCGCCACCTCGCCATACAGTGCCGCAGCCATGAAGCCGGCCACACCCGGCACCAGGCCCAGCGTAACCAGGCCGCTGGGCACACCGGTCAGCTCCTTGCCCAGGCGCACCAGCGCCTCGGCCTCGGACAGCAAAGCCGAAACGCGCGGCAGCATCTGCTCGGCCAGTGCCGTGGGCTTGACGCCGCGTCCCGTGCGATAGAAGAGCGCGCCACCCAGCGCGCGCTCCAGTTCGGCGATCTGCCGGCTCACGGCCGACTGCGCCAGTCCACGCTCGACGGCCGCGCGTGTCAGGCTGCCGCCCTGGATCGCGGCGGCCAGCGTCCTCAGCGACTTCAGTGTCAGCAACTCCAGGGCTTCGGTGGCGTGGGTCATGGCAGCTTCTGCATCCATCTGAAAGCGAGATATCTGATTCTCATATTTCTGGTTGGCTCGCGGCTAGCTGTTTTCTACATTGACCTTCAGGAGACATGCACACCATGAACGGACCTCTCACCGGACTGCGCGTCCTGGACATCGCCACCATCATTGCCGCGCCCTCGGCTGCGGCCCTCCTTGCCGACTACGGCGCCAGCGTCGTCAAGGCCGAGCTGCCCGGCGCAGGCGACGGCATGCGCGACTTCCCACCGCACAAGGACGGCAAGCCTCTGTGGTGGAAAGTGACCAACCGCGGCAAACGCCTGGTCACGCTCGACCTGCGCAAGCCCGAGGGCGCCGCGCTGCTGCTGCGCATGCTGCCCCAGTTCGATGTGCTGATCGAGAACTTCCGCCCCGGCACGCTGGACCGCTGGGGCCTGACCAAAGAGGCCTTGTGGCAGGCCCAGCCCAGCCTGGTGATACTGCGCACCACGGGCTTCGGCCAGAGCGGCCCCTACCGCGACCGGCCGGGCTTTGCACGCTTGTTCGAAGCCATGGGCGGCCTGACCTACATCAGCGGCGAAGCCCAGGGAGCGCCCATGCACTCAGGCTACCCACTGGCCGACAACGTCGGCGGACTGTTCGGCGCAGTAGGCGTGCTGGCTGCGCTGTGGCGCCGCTCCCGCGACCCGCAGGCCCCGGGCGAGGAAATCGACCTATCGCTGACCGAGGCCACGCTCAAGCTGCTCGAGTTCCTGCCCATCCAGCACGAGCAGCTAGGCACCGTGTATCAGCGTTCGGGCAATGCCAACCAGTACTCTGCACCGGCCGCGGTCTACCGCACTGCAGACGGGCAATGGGTATCGCTGTCGGGCAGCACCAATGCCATGTTTGCCAACAACTGCCGCGCCATAGGCCGGCCCGAGCTGATAGACGAGCCATGCTTCGCCAACAACCGTAACCGCGTGCAGCATGCCCAGGAGCTGAACGGCATCTTCGCGGCCTGGTGCGCAGCACATCCGCTGGCGGCGGTACTGGCCGCCTTCGAAGCGGCGCAGGGCACCATCGCCCCGGTCTACGGCATTGACCAGATCGAGGCCGACCCGCACATGCGCGCTCGCCAGGCCCTTTGCGACGTGCCCGACCGGGACTTCGGCAGCGTGCGCATGGCCAATGTCGTGCCGCGGTTTGCCCGATCGCCCGGCAGCATCCGCCACGCCGGCGGTTCACTGGGGCAGGACAACGAAGCGTTCTACCAGGGCGAGCTGGCAATGCCTGCCGCCGAACTGGCCCGCCTGCGCGAGGCAGGCGTCATCTGAGGCAGATCTGAAACAAAGGAGACCCCATGTCGATTCCCGAACCCCACCACCCGCTTGTGCGCCTGTCGCCCGATGAAGCCGCTCTGCTTGAGCGCGTGAAAACTCTGGTGGCCGAGCGCATCGGCCCGGACGCCGACCGCGTAGCGCAGCAGGACGTCTTCGCCTGGGATACCTTCCGGCTGCTATGTCGCGAAGGCATAGTCGCCACCGCGTTCCCGCGCGCGCACGGCGGCAGCGAGGCGTCGATGATGCTGCGCGTGCGCATCATCGAGGAAGTAGCGTCCGTGTGTTCGACGGCCGCTTCGCTGGTCACAGGCACCGACCTGTCCTCGCGCCCCATCGTGGCCGGCGGCAGCGAAGCGCTGCGCAGCGCGCTGATCCCCGACCTGGCCAGCGGCGCACGCCAGTCAGCCTTCGCACTGACCGAACCCGGCGCAGGCAGCGACGTGTCGCGGCTGGGAGCCCACTATGCGCCGGCGCCGCAGGGCGGCTGGACGCTCAATGGCCAGAAGAAGTTCATCACGCGCGCCAACGTAGCCGACATGTTCGTGGTGGTGGCGCGCCAGGCCGACGGACCCGGCGGCGGCCGCGGACTGAGCGCCTTCGTCGTGCCGCGCGACACGCCCGGCATCACGGTATCGCCGGTGATTCCCAAGCTGGGCTGGTACGGCGTGCCGATTGCGCTGGTCAGCTTCGACGACGTGCACATCGCGCCGGAGCACCTGCTCGGCAAGGAAGGCGAAGGCATGGCGCTGGCTCAGGACACATTGCTGCGCGCACGTATCGGCCACGCTGCGATCGCGCTGGGCCGCGCCGCAGGTGCGCTGCAGATTGCCGCCCAGTACGCCAACCAGCGCCAGGTCTTCGGGCAGCCGGTGGGTGCGCACCAGGGCATCCAGTGGATGGTGGCCGAGATGGCGGCCCAGATCGAGGCCGCACGCTGCCTGGTCTACAGCACCGCGCAGCGCTACGACGCGGGCGATGCCGACGTGGCCATCCATGCATCGATCGCCAAGCTGCATGCCACCGACCTGTGCATGCGCATCGTGGTCGACTGCCTGCAACTGCTGGGCGGCAACGGCTACCTCAAGGCCTTCCCGCTGGAGCGCTTCCTGCGCGACGCCAAGATGAACCAGATCGGCGAAGGTACCAGCGAGATTCACAAGACGCTGATCGGCCGCCATGTGCTGCGGCGCGCCGCCGCGCTGCCGCAGCACCCTTGCCTGGACATGGAGCCGGAGCTGTGGACATGAGCAATGCACTGACCAACGACCTCTGCCGCCGGCTGGGCATACTCCTGCCCATCTTTGGTCTGGCCCACCGCATCGAAGTGGCCGCAGCGATCTCACGGGCCGGCGGGCTGGGCGTCTATGCCGCCGCGCGTGACGGCCCGCACGAGCTGCAGAAGAAGCTGCGCCAGCTGCGCGAACTGTGCCCGGACCACCCGGTGGGCGTGGACCTGCTGCTGCCCACCGGCCTGCCCGAACACGACGACCGCGTAGCCGTGGCTGCCGCGCTGCCGCAGGAGCACAGGGATTTCGTGCAGGGCCTGTTCAGGCAATACGACGTGCCGCCGGCCACCGAGGGCAACTTCTTCTCGCAATACGTACGCTCGCAAAGCCTGTTCGAGGAACAGGTGGACGCCATTGCGGGTAGCGATATCGATGTATTTGCCGCCGGCGTCGGCACGCCGGTGGAGGCGCTGACACGCATCAAGGCGCGCGGCCTGCACACCATCGCCCTGGTCGGCAGCGTGCGCCATGCGCAGAAGGCGATCGCAGCCGGGGCCGACATCCTGGTGGCCCAGGGCTATGACGCGGGCGGCCACACAGGGCCCATCGGCACCTTCACGCTGGTGCCGCAGATCGTGGCGGCAGCCGAGGGCCGGCCAGTCATCGCGGCCGGCGGCATCGGTACCGGGGCACAGGTGGCGGCCTCGCTGGCCCTGGGCGCGCAGGGTGCCTGGCTGGGCACGCTATGGCTGGGCACGCGCGAGCACGAGATGCCGCAGGCGCTGGCGAAGAAGCTGATCGCGGCCGACAGCGAAGACACGGTGATCACGCGCGCCCACAGCGGCAAGCCCTGCCGCGTGCTGCGCAGCGCGTTCAGCGACGCCTGGGCACAGCCCGGAGCACCCGAGCCACTGTCCATGCCCTACCAGCAGGCTCTCACCGGCGATCTGCTGGCGGCGGTGGAACAGCACCAGATCGGGCCGCTGATGTACGAGGCCGCGGGGCAGAGCGTGCACTGGCTGCGCGGAATCGAGCCCGTGGCCGCCGTGATGGACCGCCTGGTGACCGAGACACGCCAGGCCCTGCAATCAATGGCGGGTTACATCGCCTAGAACCGGAGAGACAAGCATGGACCGTCGGCAATTCCACCTTCACCTGTTGCTGGCCGGCCTGGTGCCCGGCATGGCCCGCGCCGGCATCGCGCCGAGCCCGGACGGCTACCCCGATCGACCGATCCGCATCGTGGTGCCCTACCCCGCAGGCGGCGTCGTCGACGTGGTGCTGCGCGCCGTCTGCGACCCGCTGTCCAACGCACTGCCGCAACGCATCGTGATCGAGAACCGTCCCGGTGCCGATGGTCGCATCGGCCTGGATGCAGTGGCCAAGGCCCCGACCGATGGCTACACGCTGCTGGGCGTAGCGCCGATCCTCGCGGTGGGCGAGCACCTGATGCCCGAGATGAAGGCGCGCAGCAAGGACTTCGTGGGAGTGTGCGGCGTGGCCGCGCCGCCGACGGTGTTCGTGGTGCACGACACGGTGCCTGCCAGGACGCTGAAGGAGTTCGTCGCGCTGGCTGCCGCCAGACCGGGCGAGTTCAACGCAGCCAACCCCGGCACCGGCAGCTCCATCCACCTGGCACAGGAACTGTTCTTCGAGCGCACCGGCATCCGCTTGACCAACGTGAGCTACAAGGGCCAGCCGCCGGCGCTGCTGGACCTGGGCTCCGGCCTGCTGCAGTTCGCGCTGATCTCGCAGAGTCTGGTGCTGCCGCTGATCCAGTCCGGCAAGGTACGGGCTCTGGCTGTCAACGCCGCAGCGCGCACGCGCTCGCTGCCCGAGGTGCCCACCATCGCACAGGCCGGCTATCCCGATATCCTGGTGCAGTCCTGGTACGGCATTGCCGCACCGGCGAAGACGCCCACACCGGTGGTCGAGTGGCTGAGCCAGCAGTTCCAGCGCGCGCTGGCGATGCCTGAAGTGCGCGCGCGGCTGGCAGCCACCGATGCGGAAATCCTGGCGCTGGATGCGGCACGCTTCACCGAGCTTATCGCCGTGGAGACCAGGCGCTGGGGTGCGTTGATCCACAAGCGCGGCATACGGTTGTGAGCGCCTGCGCCAAGAGCCGCAACTAGGGAAGATGCGAGGCGCCGTGCGCCACGCCCTGCCCACAATCGATGACCATGCTCTCCCCCAGCCAAGTCATCGTTTTGGCCACGCCGGTCTTTTTCGCACTGATTGCCGTGGAATGGATCATCAGCCTCAGACGCGGGCGCAATGCCTATGCGCTGGCCGATGCCATCAGCTCGCTGAACCTGGGCATCCTGAGCCAGACCAGCGCCGTCTTCACCAAGCTGCTGACGCTGGGCATCTACACCGTCGTGGCCAGCCATGTGGCTCTGATCGAGGCCGATGCCTTCTGGCTCAGCCTGCCGGGCTGGCTGCTGGCCCTGCTGTTCTACGACCTCTGCTACTACTGGCTGCACCGCATGGGCCACGAAGTGGGCGTGCTCTGGGCCGCCCATGCCGTGCACCACCAAAGCCAGGCCTACAACCTCTCCACCGCGCTACGCCAGACCAGCTCCGGCGCGCTGCTGGGCTGGATCTTCTACCTGCCCATGGCCTTGGCAGGCGTGCCGCCACTGGTGTTTGCCGTGGTCGGGCTGATCGACCTGCTCTACCAGTTCTGGGTGCATACCGAGCAGGTCAGGAAGCTGGGCTGGTTCGACCGCTGGTTCTGCGCGCCCAGCAATCACCGCGTGCACCATGCCGTCAACGAGCGCTATCTGGACCGGAACTACGGCGGCATTCTCATCGTCTGGGACCGGCTCTTCGGCACTTACAAGACCGAGGACGACGAGGAGCCCTGCGTCTACGGCACACGCGGCCTGCTCAAGAGCTGGGACCCGCTCTGGGCCAACTTCAGCGTCTACCGCCAGCTGGCGCATGACAGCTGGCATGCACGCAGCTGGCTGGACAAGCTTCGCGTCTGGTTCAAGCCGCCGGGCTGGCGGCCAGCCGATGTGGCTCAGCGATTTCCCAGGCCCGTCTTCGATCTGGACGAGCACCGAATCATCTATTCGCCTCCCATGAGCACTGCGCTGCGCTGGTTTGCCGGCCTGCAGTTTGCAGCACTGGTTGCGGGCACCTCGGTCTTTCTCTGGCATGCCGACCAGTCACCGCTGGCCGCCAATCTGATCTGGTTCGGCGTGCTCCTCACTGGGCAATGGGCTCTGGGCGCTGCCATGCAGGGACGCATCAGTCTGTGGCTGGCACTGATGCTGCAAAGCGGCGCACTGGCCACGGCCACGGCAGCGCTCGGTCTGCAGCAATGGCATTGGCTGTTCAAGCCTACCACCATGGCTTTTGCTCTTATATACATAGCTTCCTGCGCAATTCAGACAATGAAATCAATGCAAAACCTGCCTCAAAAGCATGTTCAACTGCTGCTGGCAGCTATTGTTTTTTCCATGGCTGGCGATGTCTTCCTGATGCTGGACGGACAGCTGCCATCCAGTCTGTTCATTCCCGGTCTGGTCAGCTTTTTGCTGGCCCATGTCTGCTACGTTGCGCTATTCAAGTTCGATATGCCCTGGTTTGCCGACCGCCGCGCTCTACTGCTGGTGGCTGCGATCGGCGCAGCCATGTATGTCTTTCTCTGGACCCATGGCCTGCCTGCCGCCCTGCGTCTGCCCGTGGCCGCCTATGTCGGCGTCATCGCCTTGATGGCGACGCAGGCCTGGGGACGCTACCAACTCCTGCAAAGCCGTCCCGCACTACTGACCGCACTGGGCGCCAGCTTTTTCATGCTCAGCGACTCCATCCTGGCCATCAATCGTTTTGTGCAGCCGCTGCCCTGGTCGTCGGTGAGCGTGCTCGGCAGCTATTACACCGCACAGGCCCTGATCGTCTGGGGCTGTGTGCGCCAATGGGCCGAGCCTGCAAGCCGCCAGGCCCAGCCGCAATTGCAACTGAAAACCACCTAGGGTTGACCCTGAACCCGGTCTGGGCCGATAATTGCCAGATCGCAATTTCAGGAGTCCCCCGTGGACAGTGCCAGTTCAACCAGTGACAAACAGCGCGCCGCAATGGCTTCGCTGCAGGCTGACTGACCGACTCCCGTGATGGGGGCGGCCATGTCGGTCGGCTCTCATCCATTGCTGCGTTTCCCCTTGGATCCTTGCGCCCGGCCGGCGCATCAGGGTCATGGCGCGTGCCTACAGCATGCCGCTCATGCACCTCAGACTCCAGGCGCTGCTTTTCACTGACCGCGTGCCTGTGGCTGCCTTGATGCTGCCCCTGCTCACGCCGCTTGACGGCCCTGCTTCACGGCGGTCCTCCTGGTTCGCCAAGGAGAAAGCCATGACCACACCGTTCGTTCGCCCCGCCATGCATCGCCTGCAGCCTGCTGCGGCCGCACCTCGCCCTGGCGCCGCCGGCCCGTGCATGGCTGCGCCCCAGGCACAGATGCAGGCACAGGCCCCATCTGCCATGGAGCATGCCATGCACCTGGACCTACAGACCAGCTGGCCCACGCACCGCATCCGCAGCTTCCTGAGCCTGCAGCCACGCTGAGCGCGCGCAGCCGCCCTCCCCGCCCATCCGTCAGAAAGGAGTTCCGCCATGGACCCTGATCCGAGTCGATCTTGCCCTGACTTCGCCCCTGATGTCCGGCCGCGCACGCCTGCGGCCTGTCCATTCCTTCCCAAGGCCCCGGCCGGGAGGCCCGTGCACGTCCATTGACGGACAAGTGCCGGGCTTCTTTCGGCCGCAATGAAAGAAGCCCGCCATGCAACACATCATCACCCCGCTGCGCGCCACTCCCGCCGCTCCCGCCACTCCCGCCACTCCCGCCGCCCCACGCGCCAGCACGTCCCGCACCAGCACACTACAGCTGGCACTGCAAGCCGCCATTGCGGCACGCCACACCGGACAACTGCACACCCTGCTGCAGCAGCACGGTCCCGACCTCTTCGCCCATGCCCTCGTGGCGCTCACGCAGCGCCAGCAGGCCGACGTTCTGTCCCTGCTGGCGGCGCAGGAGCGCGCCGAGGTGTACCGCCATCTGCCCGTCCATGCCCGGCGCCAATGGCTGCAGTCGGCCACCGTGGCCCGCCTGCCACTGCGCCGCCGCCTGCTGTGCGCCTGCCAGCGCAACTGGCACTGGCTGCGCACCACCCTTCGTTCGAGCCAGGCCTGAGCCACCGGGGAGGTCGCCATGAAAAACCTCAAGCACCTGTTCCAGGCCTTTCTGCGCAGCCGCCACGCCCTGGGGCTGTTTCGGCGCAACGCCCTGCCCTCGGGCACGGCTGTGCACCGCTCGGTGTCTCCCGCCCTCACGCGGGAGTTGCTGCGCGCCTCGCGCGACGACATCGCCACCGTGCTGGCGCGCACCGGCTCCAGCGAGGACGGATTGACGCGCGAGCAGGCCCGTGCTGCGCTCACGCGCTTCGGTCCCAACGAGGTGGAGCACGAAAAGCCCCTGCCCGCCTGGCTGCACCTGTGGTACTGCTACCGCAACCCCTTCAACCTGCTGCTGACGCTGCTGGCCGTGGTCTCTTATGTCACCGAGGACATGAAGGCCACGGTGGTCATCGCCTCCATGGTGCTGCTATCCACGCTGCTGCGCTTTGTGCAGGAAGGCCGCTCCAACCGCGCCGCCGCGCGGCTCAAGGCCATGGTCAGCAGCACGGCCACGGTGCTGCGCCGCAACGGCGGCCCCCATCTGCCAGCCGACGCCGAGGCCCCCGACGCCCAGCACAGCGGCTTCGGCCAGCAGGCGCGTCGCTACGAGGTGCCGCTGTGCGAGGTCGTGCCCGGCGACTTCGTGGTGCTGTCGGCCGGCGACATGATTCCCGCCGACTGCCGCGTGCTCAGCGCCAAGGACCTGTTCGTGAGCCAGTCCGCCATGACCGGCGAATCCTTGCCTGTGGAAAAGCGCGCCGACGCGGGAGCCTCGAATGGCGCAGGCGTGCTCGATGCCAGCAACCTGCTGTTCATGGGCACCAACGTGGTCTCGGGCACGGCGCTGGCCGTGGTTCTGAGCACGGGCAACCGCAGCTACTTCGGCACCATCGCCACGAGGGTCACGTCCAATGAGCGTGCGCCCACGGCCTTCGAGACCGGCGTCAACAGCGTCAGCTGGCTGCTGATCCGCTTCGCGGCCGTGATGGTGCCCGTGGTGCTGCTCATCAACGGCTACACCAAGGGCGACTGGGCCGAGGCCTTCCTGTTCGCGCTGTCCGTGGCCGTGGGCCTGACGCCCGAGATGCTGCCCATGATCGTCACCTCCACGCTGGCCAAGGGCGCCGTGGTGCTGTCGCGCCGCAAGGTCGTGGTCAAGCGGCTGGACGCCATCCAGAACTTCGGCGCCATGGACGTGCTGTGCACCGACAAGACCGGCACGCTGACCCAGGACCGCATCGTGCTGGAACGTCACACCGACGCCTTTGGCCAGCCCTGCGACGAGACGCTGCGCTTTGCCTTCCTCAACAGCCACTACCAGACCGGCCTGAAGAACCTGCTGGACCGGGCCGTGCTCGAGCATGTGGAACTGCACACCCAGATGCGCGTGGCCGAGGACTACCGCAAGGTGGACGAAATCCCCTTCGACTTCGAACGCCGCCGCATGTCCGTGGTGGTGGCCGAGCGCAACCACCACCACGAGCTGATCTGCAAGGGCGCGGTCGAGGAAATCCTGGGCGCCTGCACCCACCTGCGCGAGGGCGACAGCACACGTCCGCTGGACGAGGAGCAGTTGGCCCGCGTGCGCCGCGTGACGCGCGAGCTCAACCGAGAGGGCCTGCGCGTGGTCGCTGTGGCCATGAAAGAAGTGCCACCGCAGAAGAGCGACTACGGCGTGGCCGACGAGTCGGAGCTGACCCTGATCGGCTACATCGCCTTCCTGGACCCACCGAAGGAAACCACGGCCGAGGCGCTGGCCGCCCTGGCCGCGCACGGCGTGGCCGTCAAACTGCTGACCGGCGACAACGAGCTGGTGGCCGCCAAGGTCTGCCGCGATGTGGGCCTGCCCGCAGACCACATCATCCTGGGCACACAGATCGAGCACATGAGCGACGAGAAGCTGCGCCAGACAGTGGAGCAGTTCCAGCTGTTCGCCAAGCTCACGCCGCTGCACAAGGAGCGCGTCGTGCACGCGCTGCGCGCCAACGGCCACATCACGGGCTTCATGGGTGACGGCATCAACGACGCCCCGGCCCTGCGTGCGGCCGACATCGGCATCAGCGTGGACAGCGCCGTGGACATCGCCAAGGAAGCCGCCGACATCATCCTGCTGGAGAAAAGCCTGATGGTGCTGGAACAGGGCGTGATCGAGGGCCGGCGCACCTTCAGCAACATGCTGAAATACATCCGCATGACGGCCAGCTCCAACTTCGGCAACGTGTTCTCGGTGATGGTGGCCTCGGCCTTCATCCCCTTCCTGCCCATGCTGCCGCTGCACCTGCTGGTGCAGAACCTGCTGTACGACCTCTCGCAGATCGCCATCCCCTTCGACAACGTGGACGACGAGCTGGTGCGCCAGCCGCTGCGCTGGAACCCTCAGGACCTGGGTCGCTTCATGCTCTTCTTCGGGCCCATCAGCTCGCTGTTCGACATCCTGACCTTCGCGCTGATGTGGTTTGTCTTCGCGGCCAACACGCCCGAGCAGCAGACGCTGTTCCAGTCGGGCTGGTTCGTCATCGGGCTGCTCACGCAGACGCTGATCGTGCACATGATCCGCACGCCCAGGATCCCCTTCCTGCAAAGCCGCCCGTCCTGGCCGCTGCTGCTGGCCACGGCGGCCGTGATGGCGGCTGGCATCTTCCTGCCGATGGGGCCGCTGGCCGGCTACTTCAAGCTGGAGGCGCTGCCGCCGGCCTACTTCCCGTGGATGATTGCCATATTGCTGGGATACGCTTGTCTGGCCACGCTGCTCAAGCGCGTCTACATCCGCCGCTACGGCTGGCAGTGATGCCCCCTTCAACACATTCACCAGGAAAGCCCGGAACCCCATGCAGGCCCTCCAGAACTTCAACCCCGGCGCCATGCTGGACACCTTCGTCAGCCTGACCACGGCCTTCGTGTTCGGCGCCCTCATCGGCCTGGAGCGCCAGGTGCGCCAGCGCACGGCGGGGCTGCGCACCAACACCCTGGTTGCCGTGGGCGCGGCCGTCTTCGTTGACCTGGCCGTGCGCCTGGGCGGGGCCGAGGGCGCCACGCGCGTGGTGGCCTACGTGGTCTCCGGCGTGGGCTTTCTGGGTGCGGGCGCCATCATGAAGGAAGGGGCCAACATCACCGGGCTGAACACGGCGGCCACGCTCTGGGGCTCCGCCGCCGTGGGCGCCTGCGCGGGCGCCAGCCTGGTGGCCGAGGCCGGCCTGGCCACGCTGTTCGTGCTGGCCAGCAACACCTTGCTGCGTCCCGTGGTCAACCGCATCAACCGCCGCCCGGTGAATGACGAATCGACGGAATCGACCTACTACGTCTATGCCATCTGCCACCGGGGGGCTCAGGGCGATGTACGCGAGCAGATGCTGGAGTTGCTGGAGAACGCCAGCTACCCCGTGCGCGGCGTGGAAACCCATGCCTTCGGCCCGCAGGACACCGAGATCGAGGCCATGCTCTACGCCACCTCGGTGGACTCCGACGAGCTGGACAGCGTGATAGCCGCCATCGAGGCCCTGCCCGGCGTGCTCCAGGCCTTCTGGAACGCCGGCACGGAGGAATGAGCCGACAGGCCTGCGACGCTCAGGAAGCGTCGTCGCCCGGCACCGGCAATCCGAGATGGCGGTACGCCGCCTGGGTCGCCATGCGCCCGCGCGGCGTGCGCTGCAAAAAGCCCTGCTGGATCAGATAGGGCTCGATCACGTCCTCGATGGTGCCCGACTCCTCGCCAATGCTGGCGGCGATATTGTCCAGCCCTACCGGGCCGCCGTCGAAACGATGCACCACGGCTTCGAGCAGCTTGCGGTCCATGATGTCAAAGCCCTGGGGGTCCACATCGAGCATGGCCAGCGCCCTGTCGGCAATCTCGCGCGTGATGCGGCCGTCGCCCTTGACATCGGCATAGTCGCGCACGCGGCGCAGCAGGCGATTGGCAATGCGCGGCGTGCCGCGCGAGCGGCGCGCGATCTCGAAGCAGCCTTCCGCGTCAATCGGCGCATTGAGCAGTCCGGCGCTGCGCCTGACGATGCGCGAGAGCTCCTCCGAGGTATAGAACTCCAGCCGCGCCACGATGCCGAAGCGATCGCGCAGCGGGTTGGTGAGCATGCCGGCGCGCGTGGTCGCGCCCACCAGCGTGAATGGCTGGAGATCGAGCTTGATGGAGCGTGCAGCCGGACCTTCGCCGATCATGATGTCTATCTGATAGTCCTCCAGCGCCGGGTAGAGGATTTCCTCGACCACCGGGCTCAGGCGGTGAATCTCGTCGATGAACAGCACATCGTTGGGCTCGAGATTGGTGAGCAGTGCCGCCAGATCCTTGGGTTTTTCCAGCACCGGGCCGCTGGTCTGGCGCAGGTTCACGCCCAACTCGGCAGCGATGATGTGGGACAGCGTGGTCTTGCCCAGGCCCGGCGGGCCGAACAGCAGCACATGATCGAGCGCCTCGCTGCGCTTCTTGGCAGCGCCGATGAAGATCTCGAGCTGCTCTCGCGCCTTGGCCTGGCCCACATATTCGTCGAGCTGCTTGGGGCGCAGGGCACGCTCCAGCGCCTCTTCGCCCTGGGACGAATGCCCGGCCGAGACCATGCGCGGCGCAGCCGCCTCGGGGTCGGCGGCCGCGCTTCTGGCCTTGCGTGCAGGTGCGGGGCTGGCCGCAAATTCGTCCACATGAATCGTCATGGCGGCAATTGTGCCCCAAGCATGACAGGGACACTGATTAAAAATACAGGGGAAAACAAAATCCCACAGTTGCAGTGCCCCACATTGACGGCCGGCCCCTGGCTTTGCGCACAATGACGGCAAAGATCCGAGGAGCTTTTTCATGCGTATTCACACCCTGGCCTGTACGGCCGCCCTGCTTTGCCTGTCCGTCGCTGCCCAGGCTGCGCTCAAGGCCGGCGATGCAGCACCTGGCTTCAAGACGCCCGCAGCCGTTGCCGGCAAGGCTTTTGACTTCGATATGGCCGAGGCGCTCAAGAAAGGGCCGGTGGTGCTGTATTTCTTCCCCAAGGCTTTCACCCAGGGCTGCACGCTGGAAGCCCATGCCTTTGCCGAAGCCACGCCCCAGTTCGCCGCCATGAAAGCCACGGTGGTGGGCATGTCACATGACGATATCGACACCCTCAAGCGCTTTTCCACCGAAGCCTGCCGCGACCAGTTTGCCGTGGCTTCGGACCCTCGGGCCGTCACCATCAAGGCCTATGACGCGGGTGCTGCCGCCAACCCTGCCAGGGCCGACCGCATCTCCTATGTGGTGGGCCAGGACGGCAAGGTGAAGTTCGCCCTTGTCAGCAGCGACCCGCTGGCCCATGTGGAGCAGACCAAGGCGGCCGTCAGGCAGTTGCAGGGGAAATAGGCCCTGCCCGGCCCTCGGTCACTGCGCCAGCCAGTTTCCGATCTGGCTGCTGAAGGTCCGGTCGAAGCGGCTGTAGACGTCGGAGCCCCCGCTGACCGTACACGAGCTGCTGCCGCCGGACAACGTGCCCACGACGCGTCCGCCCGCAAACATGGCCGAGCCACTGCTGCCGCCTTCGGTCACGCCCTTGCTCCAGCCGACGTTCACAAAATCGCTCTGGGCATTGCCCGGGCTGCAGGTGATGCTGCCGGCGCCCAGGCTGCAGTTTCTGTAGCTCTGCACTTGGCCTTCGCTGTATTTGAGCAAGTCGCCCTGCGGGTGATGCAGTCCGTAGATGGCCGTCCCCGTCACCGCCGTTCCTCTCGCATCCCAGCCGGCCAGCGTCGCACCGGCAGGTGGCACCTCATTGAGTCGCATCAGCGTGGCATCGGTCACAGCGGTCGAATACAGCAGCGTGGCACCGCGCTGCAGCGCCAAGGTGCTTGCATTCGGCTCGAAGCTATTGCAGCTTGCCGAACGGAAAAACCAGTCCGTGCGCAGCGAAGTGGCGGCTGCCTGCGTCGAGATGCAGTGACTGGCCGATAGAAAATACGGCGTGTAGTCCCGCTTGGTATTGTTCAGCAGGGAGCCCGTGCAGTAGTAGTAGCGGTTGTCGGGGCCCACATAGGTCATGCGCGCCACGGCATTGCGCTCGACCGCGTACTGATCGGCGCAGCTGGCATCGAGCTCGCAACCCGCGGCATCGCCCACATTTCTGGGCACAAGGCTATCGCGCAGCTCCAGCTCCACGGGCAAAGCCAGGTTGACATAGGCATGGGTGAGCGTGGGTATGGCAATGCGCAGCTGCGATGTCGACAGCCCCGCAGGCAGTGCGATCTCCAGCGTGACCTCATCGGCGCCCAGGTCGGGGGTCCACCAGATGCCAGCCGCCCGGGTGTCGCCGTCGGCGCGACGGTTGCGCGCAATGGCCTCGTTGATGGCCTTGCCCGTGGTCTCGAACCCGGTCTTGCTGCGATCCTTGCGGTACAGCCTGAGCTCGGCGGCATCGGGCATGGCATCGACCACCAGCCCCAGCCGCAGGCCATGGGCGCCGGTCGATGTGATGCTGATCGCCGCCACCTGTCCGCCGTCCGGTGCCCCGGCCCATCGCAACGTACGTGCCATGTCGCCTGCGGACTGCAGCGAAGACAGCGCCCGCGGCGCCCCGATCTGCATGGGCACACCAGGCATGGGCATGACCGGCAAAGGCGCGTCGTTCCACTGCGGCAATGCCAAATCGACGGCCTTGGGTCGCACGGCCACGGATGCCACGGCCACGCCTCTGGCCGAAGCCGCAGTCTGGGCGGCAGGCACTATCAGCGAATCCAGCACATAGGCCGTGGGCGGACCCGGCGGAGGACTGGTCTCTGCGACGCCCGCACCATTGCCGCCGCCGTTACCGACACCTGCGCCGCCAGGGCCTGGGTCCGGAACACTGCCTCCGCCCCCTCCGCCGCCGCAAG
This sequence comes from Comamonas sp. A23, assembly GCF_004522605.1. Lineage (NCBI taxonomy): Bacteria > Pseudomonadati > Pseudomonadota > Betaproteobacteria > Burkholderiales > Comamonadaceae > Comamonas > Comamonas sp. A23. Next base: position 287,691 of record NZ_RSDT01000003.1, on the reverse strand, counting down.
CGGTCAGCACCACCAGCATCAGGCTTGCGCATAGAGAGGGAATGCGCCTGCCCTGTATCCACCAATGCATATCGTGTTCTCCTGCAGTTCACGATCAGACTGGCACAGGGCCAGCGAAGCTATTTGGTCAAAGCCTTGAGCGCGAGCTTAATGCCCTCGCTCACCCCTACATCGGGTGGGAGTTTCTTGAGGGCGGCCGAGGCCTCCTTGTCCGAGTAGCCCAGCGCCATCAGTGCCTGCAGAATATCGTTCTGGTCGTTGTTATTGGCAAACAGCGACTGCGCACCGGTATCCGCGCCGATCTTGCCCTTGAGCTCCAGCAGCAGCCGCTCGGCGGTCTTCTTGCCGATGCCGGGCACCTTGACCAATCGCCCTGCTTGCTGCTGCGATACCGCGTCCGCGAGATCATCGATGCTCATGCCGCTGAGCACGGCCAGTGCCATGCGCGGTCCTATGCCGGTGATCTTGATGAGTTCGCGGAAGGTCTGGCGCTCGCGGGCCGTTGCGAAGCCGAACAGCAGCTGGGCGTCTTCCCGCACCACGAAATGGGTCAGCAAGGCTACCTTGGCACCATTGGCAGGCAAGTTGTAGAAGGTGCTCATGGGCACCTGCACCTCATAGCCCACACCGGCACAGTCCACCAGGACTTCGGGCGGGTTTTTTTCCAGCAGCGTTCCAGTCAATTTGCCTATCATTGAAATCCTTTGCCGCACCGTGCGGCGATTCTTTTGAGAAATTATCCGCGTGATCCTGCGCCATACCTTCACACCCCATAACAATACGCGCCTGACCCATCTCTGCGGCCCGGCAGATGCGCATCTGCGCACCATCGAAATCGCGCTGGGCGTCAAGATCGCTCACCGCCACGAGCAGTTCAAGATCGACGGCCCCAAGGCCAAGGCCAATGAGGCGCTGGAGCTGCTTCAGGCTCTCTATGAGATCGCCGACTACGTGATTGCAGAAGATACGCTGCAGCTCATGCTGGCCGGCGATGTCGAGATGCTGGAGGCCGACCTGACGGCTCCGCAGCTGACCACGCGCCGTGCCGATCTGCGCGCCCGCACGCCCAACCAGGCGCTGTATCTGGAAAACATCGCCAATCACGACATCAGCTTCGGCATCGGCCCGGCCGGCACGGGCAAGACCTATCTGGCCGTGGCCTGCGCCGTGGACGCGCTGGAGCGCAGCGCCGTGCAGCGCATCGTGCTGACCCGGCCCGCCGTGGAAGCCGGCGAACGCCTGGGCTTTCTGCCCGGCGACCTGACGCAGAAGGTGGACCCCTATCTGCGCCCGCTGTATGACGCGCTCTACGATCTGATGGGTTACGAGAAAGTGCAGAAGGCCTTCGAGCGCAATGCGCTGGAGATCGCTCCGCTGGCCTTCATGCGCGGACGCACGCTGAACAACGCCTTCGTGATCCTGGACGAGGCGCAGAACACCACGCCCGAGCAGATGAAGATGTTTCTGACCCGCATCGGCTTTGGCGCCAAGGCCGTGGTCACAGGCGACGTGAGCCAGGTCGACCTGCCCAAGGGAGCACCCAGCGGACTTGTCGATGCCGAGCGCGTCCTCAAACGCGTCAAGGGCATCTCCATCAACCACTTCACCAGCGCCGACGTGGTGCGCCACCCGCTGGTGGCCCGCATTGTGGACGCCTATGACGCACGCGGCCGCGTGTCCGAAGGCACTTCGGCGCCCAAGCACCGCAGCAGCCCCCGTTCGGCCCGCCCGCTGCCAACGGCAGACGAACTTTAATCAAAATCAATAGCTACTAGCACTTACCTCATAAGGGCTAAAAGCCAAAATGACCTTAAATCAACTGCAACTATCGCTGCAATTCGGCCCCAGCGCCGAGGCCGCCGCCCATCGCGAACTGCTGAGCCGCAGCCGCGTCACGCGCTGGATCCGCCATGCGCTGGCCGTGGATGCCGAGATCACCGTGCGCATCGTGGATACAGAGGAAGGCCGCAAGCTCAATCGCGAGTACCGCAAAAAGGACTACGCGACCAATGTGCTGACCTTCGACTATCATCAGGAGCCGACCGTGATGGCCGATCTGGTGCTCTGCGCCCCCGTGGTGGAGCGCGAGGCCCAGGAGCAGAACAAGAGCCTGGAAGAGCATTACGCCCACCTGCTGGTGCATGGCACGCTGCATGCCCAGGGCTGGGACCACGAGACCAGCGAGGAAGACGCCGAAGAGATGGAGGCTTACGAGACCGACATCATGAAGGAGATGGGTTACGAAGACCCTTACGCCAAATAATCCGCGACAACACCGGCCATCATGATCATCCCCCACTGGCGCCGCCCCCTGGCCTGGCTGCTAGCCTGGGCCCTGGTGGCCATTGCGGGCGCAGGCTGGCTCATGCATGCGCGGTTGCTGGCCCTGGAGGATGCATTCGTGACGGATGCACGCATCGTGCATCGGCTGCTGAGCCAGCGTGCCGTGCAACACGATGCGGTGATGGCCATGCTGCCCCTGCTACAGCCACCTGCGGAAGGCCGCAGTGCCAAGGCGGCCTTGCCGCTGCCGCGCCTGCCAGCCGCCTATCCGCAGATCATCGAGGTACTGCGCCGCCTGCCGGACAGCAGCTGGCCGGCTGACTGGCCTCATGACCTGGGTGCCGCGCTGGATATGGCAGAGGCCCGCTCGCTGCAAAGCGGCCATGCCGAACTGGCCTGGGCCGACCTGCCCAAAGGCCGGGTATGGCTGGCGCTTGCCGGCCCAGCCGCCGACCACGCCCTGCTGCTGGATCTGCATGCCACCATTCCCTGGGACGAGTGGCCCATGGATGCCCAGACCAGTCCAGTGCGCGTGCGGCTTAAGTATCAGGGCCAAGCCTTTACCGTGCAGGCCGGGCGGCGTCTGGAGCATGGCTGGAATTACGACTTTCACAAGCTGCTGGCCTCGCAGAGCCAGCCCTTCGATGTGGTGCTGGAGCGCGACGTGGGCTGGAGCGAGCTGCCCTGGGCCACCATGCTGGCCTGGGTGGCGGCCAGCGCTGCAGCACTGGCCGCACTGCGCACCCTGCTGCGCCAGCGCGTGACAGCACGCCGGGCAGAAGAGCTGCTGCGTCTGGGCCAGGTCGCCCGTCTCAACCAGCTCGGCGAACTGGCCGCGGGTATGGCGCATGAACTCAACCAGCCGCTGACCGCGCTGCTGGCCAATACCCAGGCGGCACAGCGCCTGCTGGGCGATGAGGAGCCAGATCTGGACATGGCGCGCCATGCCATGAGTCAGGCCGTGGCCCAGGCAAGGCGCGCCAGTGCCGTCGTGGGGCGCCTGCGCCGCGTGGTCGAGCGGCCCGATCTGTCGGGCCAGGTCCAGGCTCTGCCCCTGTCCACCGCCGTGCATGATGCACTGCACCTGCTGGAGCCCGAGCTGCGCCGCCGCAGCATTGCCGTGCAGGTGGATGCACCCACAGACCTGCCGGCCGTGCGTGCCGAGCCTGTGGCCTTGCAACAGATCATCCACAACTTGGTGATGAACGCGCTGCAGGCCATGGAGCAGACCGAGCCCGGCCAGCGCCGCTTGCGCCTCACACTGAGCCCCCAGGGCGCGCGAGTCCTGCTGAGCGTGCGCGACACCGGCCCCGGCGTGGCGCCCGAGGCGCGAGCGCGCCTGTTCACCCCGTTCTACACCACACGCTCCGGCGGCCTGGGATTGGGCTTGTCGCTGTCGGAAAGCCTGGCGCAGGCAATGGGAGGCGAGCTCACTTTGGCGCCCTCCTCTCCTTCGCCTGCCGACGGGCCTGGGGCCGAATTTCATCTGCAGCTCCCGCTGGCCCACCTGCCTTGAACGCGACATGACCTCTTCCCTCTCGCCCCTGATTCACCTTGTGGACGACGATGCCGCCGTGCGCGACAGCCTGGCACTGCTCATAGGCACGGTAGGCCTGCGCGTCCAAACCTGGTCCGACCCGCATGTCTTTCTCGCCGAGTTCGACCGCAGCGACGTGGGCGCCATCGTGCTCGACGTGCGCATGCCCGGCACCAGCGGGCTGGCTGTGCTGGACAGGCTGGTGGCGCAAGGGGTGGATCAGCCTGTGATCATGCTCACGGGCCATGGAACCGTGGAGATGTGCCGCCGCGCCTTCAAGGCCGGGGCTGCAGAATTCCTTGAGAAACCGGTCGATGACGAGCTGCTCATCGAGGCGCTGCAGGCCTCCGTGCGCCAGCATGTGCGCTCGCGCGAGCGCCACCAGGCCGACCGGCAGGCGCGCGAGCGTTATGCACAGCTCTCGAGCCGCGAATGCGAGGTGCTGGGCCTGATCGTGGAGGGGCTCACCAACAAGGAGATCGGCCGCGCGCTGTCGCTCTCGCCGCGCACGGTGGAGACCCACCGCGCCAACCTGTTCGCCAAGCTGGAGACCGACTCGCTGGCCATGCTCATCCGGCGCTACGCGGCCCTGGTCGAGGACGCCGCTCCGTAGTTCTACGGAGGTAGGCGCGTAGCCTGCCGCATGGACGCCCGGGTGGCGTTTTTCTACAGTTGCGTTCATACCCATCCACCCGGAAAAACGTATGAAACACACTCTGACACTTGCCGCCCTGACTCTGGCCATGCTGACCGCCGGCACCGCCAACGCCCAGGGCGTGCGCACGGAAAAGAATATGTCGCTGGAGCTGGCCAACCAGATCGCCGCCCAGTCCGTCTCGGCCTGCGCCGCCAGCAGCTATGCCGTGACCGCCACCGTGGTCGATCGCGCCGGCGGCGTGCGCGCCGTGCAGCGTGCCGACAACGCCGGCCCACACACCGTGGAAGCCAGCCGCGAAAAGGCCTTCACCTCGGCATCGGCCAAGGCGCCAACGCTTGCCATCATGGAAAACTCCCAGAAGAACGCCGGCGCAGCCAACCTCAAGGACATCCCCGGCTTCCTGCTGCTGGGCGGCGGCGTGCCCGTGAAGGTGGGCAATGAGGTGATCGGTGCCGTGGGCGTGGCCGGTGCGCCCGGCGGTCATCTGGACGACCAATGCGCACAGGCCGCCCTGGCCAAGGTGCAAGACCTGCTGAAGTAATCGGATCTAGGATTTTTCGTGAAATTTCAACGCCTTGCCCCCCTGCTGATCCTGGCTGCTTCAGGCAGCGCTTTTGCCGACGATAGCTACTACGGCGCCCTGCGGATCAATTCCGCACGCTACCAGGCCCACGACATGGACTCCAGCGCCCGCCCCGGCCTGGGCCAGTTCGTGCCTGGCGACGAGTCGAATACCGCCACAGGTGGCTCCCTGGCCCTTGGTTATCAGCTCCCGTCGAACTGGCGCGTGGAAGCCGAGTACACCCTGCCCAAGAACAACGAGTTCACCAGCGGCTCTACCCGCTTCCCCACCAGCTTCAACCACCACCAGATCCGCTCGCAGCGCCTGATGGTCAATGCATACAAGGATTTCCCCCTGAACTCCCAGTTCTCGCTGTACGGAATGGCCGGCCTGGGCCTGGCACGTCTGGAGTCTAGCGGCTGGCAGGGCAATCCGGGCCGTCAGTACATCAGCGACACCCAGAACAATCTGGCGTATTCCGTGGGTTTTGGCGTCAGCTATTCGCCTGTCCAGAAGCTCAGCATCGATCTGGGCTGGCGCTATGTCGACATGGGCAAGGCCAAGAGCGGTGCCAACAACTTCGCCAACGTCCGCGGCCTGCAGGACGAGCAGATGCGTGCCAAGCTGACGGCCAGCGAAATCTCGATCGGCCTGCGTTACAGCTTCTGACCCAGTCCTCTAGAGCAAAGAAAAAGCGGCCCTCGGCCGCTTTTTCTGCTGATGCGTAAAGCCGTTTACTCGACGCTCAGGCCAATGCTGCGCACCAGTTGGGCAACGCGCACATCTTCGGTCCTGATCTGTTTGGCAAACACTTGTTGGCCCTCACCCACGGGGGTGATGCCCTGCTGCAGCAGACTCTTGCGCAGCTCGGGGTCCCTGAGCGCCTTGTCCGTGTCCTGGGCAATGGCCTGAACCACGGCAGCGGGCGTGCCCTTGGGTGCGAACAAACCGAACCAGGCACCGGCCTCAAAGCCCTTGTAACTCTCGGCCAGGGTCTGCACCTGGGGCAGCAGTGCATGGCGCTGCAGGCCGGACACGGCCAGCGCCGTGAGCTTGCCGCTCTGGATCTGGGTAAGCGCCGGAGCAACAGCAATCAGCATCACATCGACCTGGCCGGCCAGCACATCCTGCAGGCCCTGAGGGCCGCCGCGATAGGGAATATGCGTGGCGAAAAAGCCTGCGCGCTGCTTGAACTGCTCCATGGCCAGATGCTGGGCGCCCCCCGCGCCCGAGGAGGCATAGTTGATCTTGCCCGGGTGGGTCTTGGCATAAGCCACAAAGTCCTGCAAGGTCTTGAAGCCCTTCCTGGGATTGGCCACCAGCACGAAGTCGGACTGGCCCAGCTTGGTCACCGGCACCAGGTCGTTCTTGACGTCATAGGGAAGGTTGCGCTGCACATTGGGCATGATGGTGATGGCGCTGTCGCCGCCCACCAGCAGGGTGTAGCCATCAGGCTGGGCCTTGACCACGGCATCCACGGCCGAGACACCGCCGGCCGCGCCCTTGTTTTCCACCACGATGGCCTGCTTCCAGTCCCTGCCCACCAGATTGCCCACCTGACGGGCCAGCAGATCCGGGGCGCTGCCGGGGCCGTTGGCCACCACCAGCTTGACGGAGCGCGCAGGAAACTCCGGCTGCTGAGCCATGGCTGCGCCCGATACACAGCTTGCAGCCAGCATGGCCCAGGCGGTGCGGGAAAGGAAACGGGGCAGATTCACGGCAAAACTCCTTAACTAAGGAGTTGATTGTCAAAACAATCACTTATTCCTCAAAATACTGTTTTCACATTCTTTTATTTCCAAAAATAATTAACCACGCAAGAAAAAGAAAAGAGGTGACGCGGGCCAGCGCCTAAGATCGACCCCAACCACAAGGCGCAATGCCGATAGAGAAAATCAGGAGACAAGAACATGGAGAACCTGGGCCACCTCGCCCTTTTGCTGGCCGCCGCTTTCACGGCCGGCGCGCTCAACGCCGTCGCCGGTGGCGGCAGCTTTCTGACCCTTCCCGCACTGGTCTTCACCGGCGTGCCACCCGTGATTGCCAATGCCACGGGAACCGTGGCCCTGCTGCCAGGCTATATGGCGGGCGCCTGGGGTTTCAAGGACGATATGCAATCCCCGCCAGGCCTGTCCATGAAACAGGTGGTGGCGCTGTCCCTGATCGGCGGCTCTGCGGGTGCGGCGCTGCTGCTGTTCACGCCCGACGCCACCTTCCGCAAGGTCGTGCCCTGGCTGCTGCTGGCCGCCACCGCCATGTTCGCCTTCGGCCCGCAGCTGCGCGCCTGGGCTGCGGGCAAGAATTCCGCTCATGCCACCCCATCGATGGCCAAGGCCGCTGCAGGCATGCTGATCGTGGCCATCTATGGCGGCTACTTCAACGGCGGCCTGGGCATTTTGCTGCTGGCCTTGTTCGGCCTGCTGGGCCAGACCTCGCTCAACGCCATGAACGGCATGAAGAACCTGGTCTCGGCCCTGCTGACGGCGATTGCCGTGGTGATCTACGCCGTGGGCGGCATTGTGGAGTGGAAGCTGGCCCTGGTCATGATGGCGGCCGCCACCCTGGGCGGCTATCTGGGAGCGCACGTGGCGCGCAAGATTGCGCCCCATGTCCTGCGCTGGGGCATTGTGGCCACGGGGCTGGTGATGGCAGGGCTGTTCTTCGCCAAAGGCTGAAGCGGCGTCCAAAGCAAAAAGCCTTCTCGTGACCGAGAAGGCTTTTTTGTGAGCATCCCGCGCTTTGTGGGAAAGCGCTGGAGATCAATTTGATGGACGGTGCTTAGAACGTGTTGACGTGCTTAGAGCAGCCGCGCCTTGACGGTCTTGCCCTTGACCTTGCCACCATTGAGCTTGGCGCAGGCCGCCGAGGCGATCTTGCGATCCACGGCCACATAGGTGGAAAAGTCGTTGACGCTGATCTTGCCGATCTGCTCGCGGCTGTAGCCGAAGTCGGCGCACATGGCGCCCATCACGTCGCCTGCGCGGATCTTTTCCTTGCGCCCGCCGATGATCTGGATGGTCATCATGGGCGGCAGCAGCTCGCCACCGGCGGCGGGCGTGAGCTCTTCCACGGGGAAGAACTGCGAAGCCCGGCCTTGCAGCTGCTCGATCTTGCCCACGCTGCCCATCTCGTCCATGGACACCAGATTCAGCGCCAGCCCTTCGGCATCGCCACGGCCCGTGCGGCCGATACGGTGGATATGGACCTCGGGGTCGGGCGTGACATCGACATTGATGACGGCCGACAGATCGGCAATGTCCAGACCGCGCGCCGCCACATCGGTAGCGACCAGCACGCTGCAGCTCTTGTTGGCAAACTGCACCAGCACCTCGTCGCGCTCGCGCTGCTCCAGCTCGCCGAAGAGGGCCAGAGCGCTGAAGCCCTGAGCCTGCAGCTCGCTCACCACGTCGCGGCATTGCTGCTTGGTGTTGCAAAAGGCAATGCTCGACTCGGGGCGGAAGTGCGCCAGCAGCTTGGCAACGGTGTCCACCTTGTCACGAGCGCCAACCTCGTACCAGCGCTGTGCGATCTTGCCGGCGCTGTGCTGGGTCGCGACCTTGACGGTCTGAGGATCGCGCATGAAGCGGCTGGCCAGCGAGGCAATGCCATCGGGGTAGGTCGCCGAGAACAGCAAGGTCTGACGATCCGCCGGGCATTGGCGCACCACGGTTTCGATGTCGCCGAGAAAGCCCATGTCCAGCATGCGATCGGCCTCGTCCAGCACCAGGGTCTTGAGGTTGCCGATGTCGAGCTTGCCGCGCTCCATAAGATCCATCACGCGCCCGGGTGTACCGACGACGATGTGCGCGCCGTTTTCCAGCGAAGCGATCTGGTTGCGCGAGGGCACGCCGCCATAGACGGTGACGACCTTGATGTTGTCCTGCGCACGCGCCAGGCGGCGGATTTCGGTGGCGACCTGGTCGGCCAGTTCGCGCGTGGGACACAGCACCAGGGCCTGGACGGCAAACCAGCGCGGGTTCAGGCGGTCCACCATGGGCAGGCCGAAGGCAGCCGTCTTGCCGCTGCCGGTGCTGGCCTGGGCGATCAGGTCCTTGCCCTGCAGGGTCAACGGCAGGCTGGCGGCCTGGATGGGCGTCATCTGCGCATAGCCGAGCTGCTGGAGGTTGGCCAGCATTTCGGGGGACAGGGGCAGCGCCGAGAAAGCGGTGGAATCAGAGGCCTGGGCGGCGCTGGTGGAGGTATTCATGGGAGCGGATTATCCCGGGCCTGCGCCGCAAAAGCCTTGAGCCATCGCTATTCACGGTGTCGTTTGCGGGTTGCCCCTCTTCAATTCGAGCCGGCCATGCTCCTAGTCTGAAAGCGCGGTCTTCAATGGCCGCCTCTGTTTGAAGCCAACCACAGACCCTCACATGCACCCTAGCCTTACCCGCAAGTTCTGCGCCGTCGCCACGCTGGCCTTCACCCTGGGCTCGACCCAGGCAGCAGAGCTGGATCCCCAGCCGCTCAAACCCCAGCTGCAGCAGCTGATCGCCCAGATGTATCCGCAGTTGCGCGGCATCTACGAAGACCTGCATGCCAACCCCGAGCTGGGTTTTCAGGAAACACGCACCGCCGCCAAGCTGGCTGCCGAGATGCGCAAGCTGGGCTTTGAAGTCACCGAGGGCATTGGCAAGACCGGCCTGGTCGCCATCTACCGCAATGGCGCGGGCCCCACCGTCATGGTACGCACCGAGCTGGACGCCCTGCCCATGGAGGAAAAAACCGGCCTGCCCTATGCGAGCAAGGCCAAGGCCCAGTACAACGGCAAGGAGAGCTTTGTCGCCCATAGCTGCGGCCACGACATGCATATGACCAGCTGGTTGGGCACGGCGCAGGCGCTGCTGGGCCTGAAGAAGCAATGGAAGGGCACGCTGATGTTCGTGGCCCAGCCCTCCGAGGAAACCGTGACCGGAGCCAAGGCCATGCTGGCCGACGGTCTGTTCAAGAAATTCGGCAAACCCGACTACGCTTTTGCTCTGCATACCGGCTCCATGCCCTACGGCATGGTCGGCTATGTGGCCGGGCCGGCGACCTCCAACTCGGACTCGCTGGACATCACGTTTCACGGCCGTGGCAGCCATGGCTCCATGCCCGACAAAGGCATAGACCCCGTGCTCATGGCCTCGCGCTTCGTGGTGGATGTGCAAGGCGTGATCAGCCGCGAGAAAGATCCCATGGAGTTCGGCGTGGTCACCGTGGGCGCCTTCAACTCGGGCAGCGCGGGCAATATCATTCCCGACCAGGCGCGGCTGCTCGGAACAATCCGCAGCTACAAGAGCGAGGTGCGCACCAGAATGCACGAAGGCATTGAGCGCACGGCCAAGGCCGAAGCCGCCATGTCGGGCGCTCCTGCCCCCGAGATCAAACTGACCAAGGGCTCGGATGCAGTGGTCAATGACGCGGCACTGGTAGACCGCACGGTCAAGCTGTTCAAGGCCGCACTCGGCGACCGCAATGTGATCCCCATCTCACCCATCACGGCCAGCGAAGATTTCTCGGACTTCATCAATCAGGGTGTGCCATCCATGTTCTACACCCTGGGCGTGTACGACCCCAAGAAGGTGGCCGAGGCCAGTCAGCCCGGTGGCAAGCCGCTGCCCTTCAATCACTCACCCTTCTTCGCCCCCGAGCCAGAACCCACGTTCAAGACCGGCGTGGAAACCATGACCCTGGCGGTCATGAACGTGATGCAGTAACCGCAAGCCAGCCCCGCCATCGGGGCTGCGCCTTGCCTTCAGCGCGTCACTGCATCTGCTTCAGATTGCCGATGCGCACCAGCATCTCGGTGAACATCTGCATGTCCGTGCGCAGATCCGGCAGCTCCTGGTACTCCAGCGCATTGTGGGCCGTGTACTTCTTGCCGGGCATGGCCGGGCCGAAGTTGATGGCGTTGGGCATGAGCTTGGCCGTGGTGCTGCCTGCGGTCGGCACGGGCCTGGCGTCCAGTCCCGTAGTGTCGCCAAAGATATTGAGCAGGGTGCTCAGCCATGCGCCCTTGGGGTCGCGAGCCATCCAGTTGCCCTGGGTGTACTGCACGCTGACCGGCACCTTGGCCGCCTCACTCCAGCGGGCAATGCCCTGCTCCACCTCGGCGCGCAGCTGCTCCGGCGTCTTGCCCCGCGGCATGCGCGCATTGGCCGTCACCTCCAGCTTGCCGTCCGCGGACTTGATGAGATTGGGCGACAGCGTGAGCGGCCCCATGAAATCATCGGCATAGGCAATGCCCAGCTGCCGGCCCAGATAGTCCAGGCCGAACACGCCATTGATATAGCGCACGGCCTGGCTGTACTGATTGGGCTGCACCAGTGCTGCGCCCTGCTCCGGCATCAGGCTCTGCTGCAGGAACAGCGCCAGGCGCGGCACGGGATTCACCCCCTCCTCAGGGCGCGAGCCGTGAGCGGAAGCACCGCTGACCTTGACTGTGACCTGCCCCTCGGCGCGCTGCACATCGATGGAGAACTTCCCCTGCCCCTCATGCCTGCGCACAAAGTCGTCCTTGTCCTTGGACAGCCGCTGCGCGATCTGATCCAGCGCAGCTGCATCGGTGGCAGAGACGGAGGCGGAGGCCGTCTGCGCAATGGAGTTGGCCGAGGCGGCGCCGGCCATGGCGGTGATGGCGGGCTTGGCGGCATCCACGGGAACATCCGCAAACAAGGCCTTGAGCGCGCCCGTGCCCTTTTCAGCGACCACGGCCGGGTACTTGCTGTCCAGCACGATGTTGTACTGCGGCAGCGAGGTCTTGCTCTGGTAGTACTTCATGGCATCGCCGCCGGTTTCCTCGGTAGTCTCTATCATCAGACGAATGCTGCGCGACAGCGGCAGACCGCTGTCCTTGACCGCCTTCATCGCATACAGCACGGTGGCGATGGAGCCCTTGTCGTCAATCGTGCCGCGCCCATAAAGCCGATCGCCCACGCGGGTGACCTGAAAAGGGTTGATCTGCTTGCCGTCCAGCACCCACTCGGCGGCCACCACCGGCACCACATCGGCATGGGTCAGGATGCCGAACTCGGCGGCCTCGCTGGCGCGGCTCGCCGCATCGGCTGGCAGCGTCACTTCAAAAATGCGGTTGTCCACATTGCGAAAGCGCAGCCCGAACTCGGTGGCCATGGATGCCACGAGCTTGCCGAAGTCCAGGATGGCCGGACTCTCATGCGGGGGCACCTTGGGATCGCGCACCGTGGGCAGCGCCACCATGCGCTGCAGGCTTTCCAGCACCGCTGTCTCCTGTGTCAGACGGTTGTACACACCCAACAATCGCGCGATATCCGCGAGCTCGCCATCCGACAGCGTCTGGCCGCGCGTGTATCGCTGCACGGCTGGCGCCACACCCGGCTCGGCCCTGGCAGCCTGCTGCGCAAAGGCCTTGAAGGATTCGGGCGGGGTCGGGGCGGACGATGCGATCAGTGCGTCCAGCGCGGGTTTCTTCAAGGTCTGCGCCTGGATGGGCAGACTGGCGCTTGCCAGACCCAGAATCAGGCCGGCGGCTATGAGGGACAAAGAGGAATTGCAGGATTGCTTCATGAACAGCTCTTGGTGGAATCGTGGTGACGGATGGGTTCGCAGGCCCGGAACTGCCTAGGCCTGCGGCTCCATGCGCATGGGAATGGTGACGGGTCCGTCATTGACCAGGTGCACCTGCATGTCGGCGGCGAACTCGCCGGTCTGCACCTGAGCGTGGGCAAGCCTGGCCTGGTCCACAAAGTATTCGTAGAGGCGTCGGCCTTCGTCGGGCGCGGCGGCTGCGGTAAAGCTGGGGCGATTGCCGCCTCTGGTGTCGGCCGCCAGCGTGAACTGGCTGACCACCAGCAGTCCTCCGCCAATGTCCTGCAGGCTTTTGTTCATCTTGCCGGCCTCGTCGCTGAAGATGCGCAGCTTGAGCATCTTAGCCAACAGCTTGTCGGCCTCGGCCTCGGTATCGCCGCGCTCGGCACAGACCAGCGCCAGCAAGCCCTGGTCGATCTGGCCCGTAATACGGCCGTCGACCTCCACGCGCGCCTGCTTGACGCGCTGAATCACACTCATCATGTACTCAAACCTTCCTTGGCCGCACCCTGTGCTTCGCCGCCCTGCTCTCCATCGGCCACTTCGCTGACCGTGTTCATGCCCATGGGCAGCAGCTCGATGCGGGCATACAGGCCTGGAATGGCCTGCAGCAGCGCGGCTTCAATCTCGGAGCGCAATTGTGCCGCTCGCTGCACGCTCCACTGGCCGGGAACATGCATGTGAAAGTCCACAAAGCTGCGCTCCCCCGCCTGGCGGCTGGAGATATTGTCAAAGTTCACCCCCTCGTTGCTCTTGACATAGCCGTCCAGCAAAGTGTCAATCTTGAGACGCTGCGGCGCGTCCAGCGCCTGATCCATCAGTCCTTGCGAGGACTGCCAGACCAGTTGCACCCCCTGCACGCAAATATGCACAGCCACTGCCAGAGCCACCAGTGCATCCACCCACAGCCAGCCCGTCAAGGCGGCGGCCAGCAGCCCGACCACCACGCCCACCGAAGTCCAGACATCGGTCAGCAAATGCCGCGCATCGCCCTCCAGCGCCATGGAGCGGTATTTGCGTGAAGAGCGTAGCATGACCCAGGCCAGCAGCCCGTTGAAGACGGTGCTGAGCAGCGACAGCATCAGGCCCCAGCTCAATTGCTCCAGTGGTTGCGGGCTCCACAGCCGCGACAGCGCCGCCCAGGCAATCGCCAGGCTGGCGCCTATGACCAGCACGCCCTCGAAACCGGCCGAGAAGTACTCTGCCTTGTAATGTCCATAAGGGTGCTCGGTATCCGCCGGTCGCTTGGCCACGGTCACCATGGTCAGAGCAAACATGGCTCCGGCCAGGTTCACAAAGGACTCCAGCGCATCGGACAGCAGGCCTACCGAACCGGTCAGCCACCAGGCCAGGGTCTTGAGCACAATGGTGAGCAGTGCCACCACCACGGAGAGGCGCAGCAAATTGTGCGGCTGCAGCCATTGTGAATATGTTGAGACGTCAGATTTGGACATGTTCAGGTTCTACAGCCTCTATATCACCAAGTGCTTTGATACATCAATAGTCTTTGCAAGTTGTCTATAAAGCAACCCAGAATCCCTTATCGTGATGGACATGTCATGGTCGAGGCTGACCTGATTCCTATATAAATACTCCCAGAAAAAAGGGAGGCGCATGCCTGATACGTTGATAGCACAGCAACCGAGGGATGAGGACGCCATTCTTCGACTGGTGGCCGATACAGCGCCCGCTATGCTGGCTTATTTTGATGCCGACACACGCGCCTGTCGTTTTGCCAACGCGCGCTATGCAGAGCACTTTGGCCACACCATGCAAACCATAGTGGGCATGGATGTGCGTGACATTGTGGGCGAGCTGGTCTGGACACAGATCGAACCTTATCTGGACTCCGTGGCCGTCGACAACACTCAGACGCTGCGCTACACCCGCCAGGTCGAAAACGAAATTGGCCGGCTGCAGCACATCGAGGCAGTGCTGCGCCCTCACGAGGAAAAAGGCGTACTCAAGGGCGTTGTGGCGCTGATGACCGATGTCAGCCACCACCATCTGGCGACACAGCAGATACGCGACAGCGAAGAGCGCATGCGCAAGTTCGCTGCCATCACCACCGAGGCCATCGTGCTGCATCGTGACGGCATCATCACGGACGGCAATGACGCACTGGCCCGGCTGGTTGGCTACTCGCTTGGCGAACTGCGCGGCACGCCGGTTCTCGATTACGTGGCACCTGAAGCGCGCCTGCGGGCGCTGCAGAACATGCGCAGCGAGCGAGAAGATCGCCTCGAGTCCGTGATCATGCACAAGAACGGCCAGCTAATCCCCGTAGAGATAGAGGCCTGCACCATGCCTGGAGAAAAGGACAGGCATCGCATCGTCCTGCTGCGCGACCTGACCGCAAGCCTTCAGACCCGGCAGCACATGGACTATCTGACCCAGCATGACCTGCTGACACATCTGCCCAACCGAGCGCGTCTCAACCATTTGCTGGCCGATGCCATCGCCAGGGCTGCCGGCGAGCAATCACGACTGGCGGTGCTGTCACTGGACCTGGACCAGTTCAAGGCGGTGAACGATTCGCTCAGTCATCAGGCAGGGGATCTGCTGCTGTGCGAGCTTGCAAAGCGGCTCCGGAGCACTGTGGGTGCTCAGGACATCGTGGCCCGCACCGGCAGCGACGACTTCGTGGTCGTGCTGCCCGACAACCCCGGCCTGCTGGAGACCGAGGCCCTGCTGACTCGACTTCGGGCCACAGCAGAGGCTCCCTATCTGATCGAGGGTACCCAACTGGTGATTTCCGTGAGTGTCGGCATCGCCATGTATCCCAAGGACGGGAAGTGTCCGGCGTCCCTGCTGAGCAATGCCGAGGCCGCCATGCAGATGGCCAAGAGTCGCGGCCGCAGCTTCTCCCAGTTCTACACTCCTGCACTCGAAAGCCGGGCCACACGCATGCTGATGCAGGAGCAAATGCTGCGCAACGCCGTGGAACGCGGTGAGTTCGAGCTGCATTACCAGCCGCAGACCCTCATGCAGACCGGCGAGCTTTCAGGCTTTGAAGCCCTGGTGCGCTGGAAGCACCCGCACCGCGGCCTAGTCTCGCCCGACGAGTTCATCGGCTTTGCTGAAAACCGGGGGTTGATCGCGGCCGTGGACCGCTGGGTGCTCTATCAGGCCTGTCGTCAAGCCCGTGCCTGGCAGCAACAAGGCTTTCCCGCCATCCCCGTGGCCGTCAACCTGTCGGCACAGGAATTCCGCCAGCGCGATGTAGTCAAGGAAGTGGCGCAGGCACTGGCCGACACGGGGCTGGACGCCTGCTATCTGCACATCGAGGTCACAGAAACCACGCTGATGCTCTCGGGCAATCAGATGCAGCAGACTCTGCATGCCCTCAAGGCACTGGGCGTGGGACTGGCAATCGACGATTTCGGTACCGGCTACTCGTCTCTTGCCTATCTGCGCAAGCACCCCATAGACCGACTCAAGATCGACCGCTCATTCGTGACCGATCTGCCCCACAACCCTGATGCGGCCGCCATTGTCAATGCCATCGTGCAGATGGGCCGTAGCCTGCATCTGGAGATTCTGGCCGAGGGTGTGGAAAGCACTGAACAGCTGCAACTTCTGAGGGAGATGGGCTGTGCCATGATGCAAGGGTTTCTCGTGTCAGCGCCATTATCTGCCGAGCAGGCTTCGGCATGGATGTCGCAACACTGTCAACTGCTACAAAGACAATAGTGCATGGCCTCGAATACACCGACACCCTCTCATAAAAGCAGCAGCATGTTTCATACGGATGCCCCTCAGGCATTGGCCCATGTGCAGCAGCTGTACCGCGAGCAAATCGATCATCTGCGAGCTGCCATGCAGCGTTTCGTGGCGGGTGAAACTCCGGCCGCGCCCATTCATGCCTACTACCCGTTCGTACGCATCAAGACCACCACGGTGGCGCAAGCCGATACCAAGCTGACCTACGGCTTTGTGGAAGGCCCGGGCACCTACGAGGCCACGCTGACCCGGCCCGACCTGTTTGCCAGCTACTTCGGCGAGCAACTGCGCCTGCTGATCCTGCACCACCAGGTCCCCATCGAAGTGGGCCTCAGCGACAACCCCATCCCGATTCATTTCTCGTTCGCCGACAACGACCATATCGAAGGCTCTCTCTCGCCAGAGCGCCGCATGCTGATGCGCGATGTGTTCGATCTGCCCGATCTGGAATCCATGGACGACGGCATCGCCAACGGCACCTGGCGCGCGGCGGCAGGCGAGGCCCTGCCTCTGTCGCTGTTCACCGCCCCGCGCGTGGATTACTCGCTGCACCGCCTGCGCCACTACACAGGCACGGCCCCCGACTGGTTTCAGAACTTCGTGCTGTTCACCAACTACCAGTTCTATATCGACGAATTCATCCGCCTGGGCCACGCCGAAATGGCCAAGGAGGACAGCGAATACATTGCCTTTGTCGAACCCGGCAATGTGGTGACCCGCCGCGCAGGCCTGCCTGCAGAAGCCGTCGACGAACTCGGCACGGCGCCGCCGCGCCTGCCGCAGATGCCGGGATACCACCTGGTGCGCGCGGACAACAGCGGCATCACCATGGTCAATATCGGAGTGGGCCCGGCCAATGCCAAGACCATCACCGACCACATCGCCGTGCTGCGCCCCCATGCCTGGATGATGCTGGGCCATTGCGCAGGCCTGCGCAACAGCCAGCAGCTGGGCGACTATGTGCTGGCCCACGCCTATGTGCGTGAAGACCATGTGCTGGACGAAGAGCTTCCTCTATGGGTGCCGATTCCTGCGCTGGCCGAAATCCAGGTCGCGCTGCAGCAGGCCGTGGCCGATGTGACCCAGATGGAGCGTGCCGATCTCAAGCGCATCATGCGCACCGGTACCGTGGCCAGCACCGACAACCGCAACTGGGAACTGCTGCCCGACAACCTGCCCCAGCGCCGCTTCAGCCAGAGTCGAGCCGTGGCGCTGGATATGGAGTCGGCCACCATTGCCGCCAACGGCTTCCGCTTCCGCGTGCCCTATGGCACCTTGCTGTGCGTGAGCGACAAGCCGCTGCACGGCGAAATCAAGCTGCCTGGCATGGCCAACCATTTCTATCGAGAGCGTGTGGACCAGCACCTGCGCATCGGCATGCGTGCCGTCGACATACTGCGCGAAGGCGGCTCCGACCGCCTGCACAGCCGCAAGCTGCGCAGCTTTGACGAAGTGGCCTTCCAGTAAAGCCCAGCCATGCCGGAAACCGACCCGTTTTCCATGACATTGATGGTGGCCGTCAATTTGATGACGGTCGCTTTTGCACTGCCATGGTTTATGGGTCAGCAAATGAGCCGCGCGACCAGAAATGCTCAGCAATTCCTGCTTTTGCAGGGGCTGGCCTGGTTGCTCGTCTTCTGCGCCGGGCATGTACTCCCCTTCACATGGAATGCGCTGCTGTCGATATCCAGTGCCGCTGCTGCAACCGGCGCACTGTGGCAGCTGCATAAAGCACTCAAGGGTTGGCTTGGACCTCGCAACAAGATACTCACCCGCTCCCTGGCCGTTCTGTGCCTGCTGACACTTGCGGGCGTGCTGGTTCTGATCGAGAGCAAGCCCTACCGGTTGGCCTGGTTCAATATCAGCTACGGCTTGAGCCTTGTCACTCTGGTCTGCCTGACCTTATCGCCTCAAACCAACTCGGCCACGGCCTGGCGTTATCTGCTATTGGGTGCTGGCCTTTGCATCGCAAGCATTCTGCTCATACGCGGCTACTTCACCTTGAACGCTCCCTGGCTGCGCAGCTTTGCAGAGGAACCCAGCCCACATATGCTGCTTTCGTGGCTGATCCCCATGGGTTCCGCCATTCTTTTCGTATCGATCCTGATGGCCTGCCGTGACGAAGAAGTCCGCCAGCGATCCGCAAACGCACCAGAAGACAGCCTGACCGGCCTGCCGCTGCGCCAGGCCATCAAGAACCAGGCCCGCTTCATGCTGAACAGAGCTCGACGCGAAGGCCTGCCGCTGGCCTTGATTCTGATCGACATGGATCACTTTTCCCGGGTCAACAGCCGCCATGGCTATCAGGCCGGAGACGCGGCGCTGCAGCTCATGTCACGCACTCTGCGAAAGCAGATGCGCGGCGACGAGGTCGTGGCCAGATGGCAGGGTGAATCCTTTTGCCTGCTGATTCACGCCGATCAATTGGGTGCCAGGTCGCTGCTGACCCGCATCCAGTCCGCATTCCAGATCGGCGCGCAGTACGAACTGCAGATGGATCTGGACTTCAGTGCGGGTTGTGCCCTGGTCCCCTCAGCCTGGAAGAGCCTGAGCCTCAACGAGCTGGCCAGCCATGCCGGCACCGCCCTGCAACATGCCAAGAATCAGGGCCGGGGAAGGGTGGAATGCACCACTCTGACGCCTCCGCCCGGCGAGGATCATGCCCCCTCCGACTTGGCTCCGCTGGCCTGAGTCAGCACTCGGCCTTGATCAGATCTGCCGCCTTCTCGGCGATCATGATGGTCGGCGCATTCGTATTGCCGCTCACGATGCGCGGCATGACCGATGCGTCGACCACGCGCAGCCCTTGCACGCCATGCACCCGCAAGCGTGCATCGACCACATCCTTCACGCCAGGCCCCATGCGACAGCTTCCCACAGGGTGATAGATGGTGTCGGCGTAATTGCGGATGAACTGCTCGATCTCCGCATCGCTGCGCGCCTGTGCCGAATACTCCAGCTCCCGCCCCTCGAAACGGGCCAGCGCAGGCTGCCCGAGAATTTCGCGCATGCGGCGTACGCCGCGCACCAGGCGCTGCATATCGTCGGCCTCGGCAAAGAAGGCAGGGTCTATGAGCGGCATGGCTCTGGCATCGGCAGAGGCCAGCTTCACGCTGCCCCGGCTCCTTGGCTGCAGCAGACAGACATGGCAGGAATAACCGTGACCCAGCACCGTCTTGCGACCGTGGTCGACCAGCTTGCCCACCACAAAATGCAGCTGCAGATCGGGTGCACGCTCCTGCGGCCCGCTGCGGACAAAGCCGCCGGCCTCGGCAAAGTTGCTGGTCAGCATGCCCCGGCGCTCATTGCGCCAGCGTCCCATGCCCTGCCAGACATTCCTGAGGCCGGCAAACGACAGGCCAAAGCTGTCCGTCATCTGCGGGCCGTCCACCACCTGCACCACATCGGGGTGGTCATGCAAATGCTCGCCCACACCGGGAAGGTGATGCACGACATCAACGCCTGTTTGCTGCAGGTGCTCGCCCGGCCCTATGCCAGAGAGCATCAGCAGCTGCGGCGACTGCAGCGCCCCCGCACAAAGCAAGACCTCGCGCCGGCAGCGCAGCTGCCGGGTCTGACCACCCTGCACATACTCCACTCCGACAGCTCGGCGACCTTCCATCAGCACCCGCAGCACCTGCACACCGGTCAGGATTTCCAGATTGGGCCTGCTGCCTCGCACCGGTGTCAGATAAGCCTTGGCGGCACTGCAGCGCTCGCCCTTGTGATGCGTGACCTGATACAGACCCACGCCCTCCTGAGCAGTGCCGTTGAAGTCGAGGTTGTGCGCATGACCGGCCTGCACGCCCGCGCGCACAAAGGCCTGGGCCAGCGGGTTCGGGTCGCAGAGATCGCTGACATGCAAAGGGCCGCTGGCACCATGCAGCGCATCCGCGCCACGCGTATTGCATTCGGCCTTCAGAAAATAGGGCAGAACATCGCTCCAGCCCCAGCCTGGATTGCCCTGAGCGCTCCAATATTCGTAGTCCGCGGGCTGGCCGCGCAGATAGATCATGGCATTGATGGAGCTGGAGCCGCCCAGCACCTTGCCGCGCGGCTGGTAGCCCCGCCGACCATTGAGGCCGGCCTGCGGCACTGTGCTCATGGCCCAGTTGAAGTTTTTCTGCTTGGCCATCAGCGCCAGCCCTGCCGGGCAGTGGATGAGCACGCTTTTGTCTTCGCCACCGGCCTCCAGCAAGGTCACGCTGACCTGCGAGTTCTCGCTGAGCCTGGCTGCCAGCACCGCACCAGCGGAGCCGCCTCCCACTACCAGATAGTCACGCATGTCCGCACTCCTTTTGCCGCAAATTCTGACCAGAGGTCTGCAGCGGCGAAACGCGGAAAAACACGGTCGTGCAGAAAAAATACTGTCATCGTGATGACTCTTAACACCCTAACCATGCCCGACTAGGGTCAAACCCGGTCAGAACCGGGATAACATTTTCCCGTTCAAACGCACTTATCTGAATGGAGACAAAAAATGGCAATCCAAACCGTAGGCATCATCGGCGCCGGCACCATGGGCAACGGCATCGCGCAGGCTTGCGCCGTGTCTGGCATCGACGTGGTGATGGTGGACATCTCCGAGGCCGCCGTGCAAAAAGGCCTGGCCACCGTGGCCGGCAGCCTGGACCGCCTGATCAAGAAGGAAAAGATCAGCGAAGCCGACAAGAACGCAGCGCTGGCACGCATCAAGACCTCGACCAGCTACGACGATCTGAAGTCGGCCCAGCTGGTGATCGAAGCCGCCACCGAGAACTACGAGCTCAAGGTCAAGATCCTCAAGCAGCTCGATACCCTGCTGGCACAGGACGTGATCGTTGCCACCAACACCTCGTCCATCTCCATCACCCAGCTGGCAGCTGCCACGCAGCGTGCCGACAAGTTCATCGGCATGCATTTCTTCAACCCCGTGCCCATGATGGCCCTGGTGGAGATCATCCGCGGCCTGCAGACCAGCGACGCCACCCACGATGCCGTCAAGGCCCTGTCGGAAAAACTGGGCAAGTCGCCCATCACCGTCAAGAACGCTCCCGGCTTTGTGGTCAACCGCATTCTGGTGCCCATGATCAACGAGGCCTTCCAGGTGCTCAGCGAAGGCACGGCCTCGGCCGAGGACATCGACGCCGGAATGAAGCTGGGCTGCAACCAGCCGATTGGCCCGCTGGCCCTGGCCGACATGATCGGTCTGGACGTCTGCCTGGCCGTGATGGAGGTCTACCTCAAGGAATTCGGCGACAGCAAGTACCGCCCCTGCTTCCTGCTGCGCGAAATGGTGGCTGCCGGTCGTCTGGGCCGCAAGACCGGCCAGGGTGTTTACACCTACTAAATCGCCGGCCTCCAGGTCTTGTGCGCGACTGCGGCGGCTGCGACAGCCGTCTAAGGTTGCAGCAGGAGACCTGCCATGCAAATCGACCATCCCAGCCCTCCGCCCGAGGGCTGCATTTCTTGTGAAGTCCGCGGCCATGTGCTGCTGATAGGCATCAACCGCCCAGCCAAGCGCAATGGCTGGACGCCGGCCATGTTCCAGCAACTGGCAGAGGCCTATACCCGGCTCGACGACGAGCCAGAATTGCGCGTGGGCCTGCTCCATGCTTTCGGCGAACATTTCACGGCGGGACTGGATCTGCCTGTCATCGCCGAGTTCATGAAAAGCGGCCAGAAGGTCATCCCTGCAGGTCTCGTGGAGCCTCATGACTATGGCCTGCCCGGCTACCGCCGCCGCACCAAGCCCATGGTCGCAGCCGTCAAGGGCATCTGCTTTACCGTCGGCATAGAGCTGATGCTGGGCGCCGATATCGTCGTCGCAGCCGACAGCAGCCGCTTTGCACAGATGGAAGTACAGCGCTGCATCATGCCCACGGGCGGCGCCACGCTGCGCATGCCCGAGCGCGCCGGCGTGGGCAATGCCATGCTGCATCTGCTGACCGGCGACGCCTTCGATGCAGCCGAAGCCCTGCGCTGCCACTTTGTGCAAAAAGTGGTGCCTGCAGGCCAGGAACTGGACGAAGCTTTTCGCATTGCCAAGCGCATTGCCGCCCAGGCGCCGCAGGCCGTGGTGGCCACGCGCCTCAATGTCCTCAAGGCCATAGAGCTGGGCCAGGCCGCCGCCGTGGCCGATTTCATCCCCGTGCAGCAGCGCCTAGCCAACAGTGAGGACGCCGCCGAAGGCGTGCGCTCCTTTATCGAGAAACGCCCAGCCCGTTTTACCGGTCGTTAACCCCAAGTCCAAGAGGTGATGATGAGCTTGAAGTCTTTTTCGCGCAAAGCGCTTGTGCCACTTGCGCTGACAGCTATGGTTTCTGTAGTCTATGCACAGGCTGCCGCGCCCGCGTTGCCCGACCCGGCCAGCACCAGCGTGCAGGCCATGGGCTGGATGCAGGGCTTTCCGCCCGCTGCCGACAAGCTCATCACCTTCGACAACCCCCTGGGCAATACCTTTCCACGCAATCGCTGGACCTTCTCGCATATCCGCGAAATCACGCCCACTGCCAATGTGTGGCGCGGTCCCGGAGCACCCAGCGCCCTGCGCTCGGCTCCGGTCGACATCGAGCAGGTGCGCTTCAAGGTCATGGGCACGGGCGAGGAACTGAGCTTTGTCCAGGCACTGGATCGCAACTACACCGATGGCATTCTGGTCATGCACAAGGGCCGCGTGATCTATGAGAAATATCTTGGCGCACTGGAGCCGCAGCGCCCGCACCTGGCCATGTCGGTCACAAAGTCCTTTGTCGGTACCCTGGCCGCCTTGCTGGCCCACGAGGGGCTCATCAAGCCCGAGGCACCGGTGACCGACTATCTGCCCGAGATGAAGAACACCGCCTATGGCGACGCCACGGTGCGCCAGGTGATGGATATGACGATCGGCGTGAAATACTCCGAGAACTACGCCGACCCCAAGGCCGAAGTCTGGGACTACGCCCGTGCCGGCGGCATGATGCCCCAGGGCAAGGACTATGCCGGCCCCAGGAGCTTCTACGAATTTCTGCAGACCCTGCAAAAAGAGGGCGAGCATGACCAGGGCTTTGCCTACAAGACGGCCAACGCCGAAGTCCTGGCCTGGATCGTGCGCCGCGCCAGCGGCAAGCCTCTGGCCCAGCTGCTGTCCGAACGCATCTGGAGCCGCATCGGAGCCGAGCAGGACGCCTACTTCATGGTGGATCGCATAGGTACGGAATCGGGCGGCGGCGGGCTCAACACCACGCTGCGCGACCTGGCCCGCTTCGGCGAGCTGATGCGCAACGAAGGCCGCGCCGCCAGCGGCCAGCAGGTGCTGCCCAGGGCCGTGGTCCAGGACATCCGCCGCGGCGCCGACCCGGCCAAGTTCGTGAAGGCCGGTTATGCCACGCTGCCCGGCTGGTCGTATCGCAATATGTGGTGGGTCTCGCACAACCCCAACGGGGCCTATATGGCGCGCGGCATTCACGGTCAGGCCATCTACATCGACCCCAAGGCCCAGATGGTGGTGGTGCGCTACGCCTCCCACCCGATTGCTGGCAATGCGGGCATAGACCCGACCAGCCTGCCCATGTACCAGGCGCTGGCCGATGCACTGACCACCCGTTAGGCACTTGCCCGCTAGGCACGAGACAGCCTCAGCCGCGACAGGCTCCGCTCACGGAGCCTGTTTGCATTGCACCAGACCTCTGCACTGTCTCCTGCGGTTTGGTGATCTGCAAATTAAATTGCATACAATTTAATTGTCTGCAATAATTCAACCCATGCGATCCGATGACGACCTTCTCCCCGACGGCTCCGAGCTGCTGCGCCTGGACAATCAGGTCTGCTTTGCGCTGTACTCGGCATCGCTGGCCATGACCAAGCTCTACAAACCCTTGCTGGATGCCATAGGCCTGACTTACCCTCAGTATCTGGTCATGCTGGTGCTCTGGGAAGGCGACCAGCTCACGGTCTCGGAACTGGGCGAACGTCTTTACCTGGATTCAGGCACGCTGACGCCCTTGCTCAAGCGACTGGAGAGCGCAGGCCTGCTGGCACGCCAGCGCGATGCACAGGACGAACGTCGCGTGCGCATCGCCCTCACGGATACCGGCCGGGCACTGCGCGCCGAAGCCGAAAAAATACCTGCCTGCGTGCTTCGGAGCACGCAGTGCACCCTGCCCGAACTGCAGGCTCTCACGGGCCAGCTCGGCACACTGCGCGCACGGCTGGCACCGCGCCGCAGCCACTCCTGACGATTTCCTCCACCCGCCCGCATTGCCGGGCAATCTCGCAAAGGAAGACACCATGGCCCAACTCGACAAGGTTCTCTACACCGCCCACGCCCACACCACCGGCGGCCGCGAAGGCGCTTCGCGCACCGATGATGGCCGTCTGGACATCCAGCTGAGCTCGCCCGGCGGCGCCGGCAAGGGCACCAATCCCGAGCAGCTGTTTGCTGCCGGTTACTCCGCGTGCTTTATCGGCGCCATGAAGGCCGTGGCCGCTCGCCAGAAGCTGACCCTGCCTGCCGACCTGTCGGTAGACGCAGAAGTCGATCTGGGCCCCGTGGGCGAAGTGTTCGGCATCGCCGTGCGCATGAAGATCAGCCTGCCCGGCATGGACAAGGCTGCGGCCCAGCAACTGGTGGACGCCGCTCACAAGGTCTGCCCCTACTCCAACGCCACGCGCGGCAATATCGACGTGACGCTGACCATCGCCTAAAGCGGCTCAGGCCACAGGGCACCGGGCGCTGCAACATAGCGCCCGGTGCCCAGTTCGAAGATGCCTTCAAGCGTCAGCGGCCCGGCAATATCGGCCGCCGCATAGCGGGCCAGCGCCAACACCCTTACCTCGAAGACCGGCAAGTCCTGGATCAGTGCCAGCAACTTGTCCACAGCCTCTCGCAGTGGCAGCCGTCTCGCATAGTGGCCCAGGGTCACATGGGGTACATAGCGCCAGCCCGGCGCGGGCTCCATGGGCACCAGCGCCTTATGCAGGCGCTGCAAGCATTCCTGCCCCCGGCCGACGCCCAGATAAGGCACGGTGGTGAAGCTGCCAGCCCCCGCGACTTGCACGGCAAAAGGGCGCAGCCGCAGGCTTTGCAGCATGGCGACATCGGCGCGCAGCGCCAGCCGGTCATATTCCCGCGCCTCATGCCTGTCCCCGCCCCTGCACAGCCCCCTATAGGCCAGCGTGATATGCGGCTGGCGCGCATGGCGCGGCAACAGGGCATCACCGAGTCTGGATCTGGCCTGCTGCAGCAAGGACTCCAGGTCAGGGCCTTGCAGCATCACCACCCAGACGGCGCACCAGGGGCAGCCTTTGTGCCACTCGGCAAAATCCCGGTCCTCGCAGGGCTGTGAAAGTTCTTCGCTCTCTTGCATGCGGGCAGTGTGCCAGCTTCGGCTACATGCGCGGCACCCGCTCGGTTTCCCAGGGATTTCCGGCCGTCAACATCAACCTGAGAATCAGGCAGCAGCTATCAAATCAAAAGCAATTTTGCCGACGCATGCGCTATGCCGTCCGGTTCGCAAGAGCCTGTTTGAGCCTGACAATACTGCGATGAGCGATACCCAAGACCCATCTCACCCTTATGCAGACCTCACGCCGGACTGCGTGATCGATGCGCTGTGCAGCACGGGCCTTGTGCCGGACGGGCGGCTGACGGCGCTGAGCTCCTATGAAAACCGCGTCTATCTGGCCCACCAGGACGAGGGCGACAAGGTCGTCGCCAAGTTCTACCGCCCCGGCCGCTGGAGCCGCACCCAGATCGAGGAAGAGCACGCCTTCTCCCAGGAGTTGGCGGACGGGGAAGTTCCCGTGGTTGCGCCGCTGGTGCTGCAAGGGCAGACCGTGCATGAGCATGCGGGCTTTCTGTTCAGCATCAGTCCCTGGCGCGGCGGGCGCCGCCCCGAGCTGGACGACTGGGAGGTGCTGGAATGGACAGGCCGCTTTCTGGCCCGCATCCACACCGTGGGTGCCGCCCAGCCCTTCACCCATCGCCCGGCGCTGAACCTGAAAAGCTTTGGCTACGAATCCATGCACTACCTGCTCGAACATGAGGTCGTGGCGCTCGAAGTGCGCAGCCGCTGGCAGCAGGCTTGCGACAAAGCTCTCTCATTAATAGCACCATCCGCTGACGGATTAAGCGCCGCAGGCCATTTTGGCTTGCATTCTGCAACGCAAATTCGCCTGCATGGCGACTGCCACCCGGGAAACATTCTCTGGACGCCGCTGGATGACGAAGGCCACGGCGGCCCGCATTTTGTCGATCTGGACGATGCACGCAGCGGTCCTGCCGTGCAGGATCTGTGGATGCTGCTCTCGGGCGACCGGGGCCAGCAGACCCAGCAGCTGTCGGCCCTGCTCGAAGGCTATGAACAGTTCCGCAGCTTCGACCGGCGCGAGCTGGCACTGATCGAGCCGCTGCGCACCCTGCGCCTGCTGCATTACAGCGCCTGGCTGGCGCGCCGCTGGCAGGACCCGATCTTTGCCATCAACTTCCCCTGGTTCGGCAGCACAGACTACTGGCAGAGCCAGGTAGACATGCTGAACGAACAGATCGAAGCCATGCAGCAGGAGCCACTCTACGCCTAGGGCGGTCCATACCTGCAAAGAGCTAGCAGCGCCCCTGCAAGCGGCATTCGGGCACGAGCTGCCCGCGTGCATCGCGCCATTGCACGGCATCGCTGCTCTGCGCGGGGGCCGGCGGCGGCGCGGGCTGCGCCTGCGGTGCCTGCGGTGCCTGCGGTGCCTGCGGGCGGTTGGGATCATGCAGCACGGTGGAGGATCCCACCCCGACACCCACGCTGGCACCGCCCACACCAGTGGAAGCGCCGACACCAGCACTTCCCAGCACCTGCCCGCGCTGATTGACGCCTACGCCCACACCGACAGGCCCGACGCCCGTGCCGACGCCTGCGCTGAGACCGCCGCTACCCAGACCCACGCCCACGGAAAACGGCCCCACCGGAATCCCGACGCCCACTCCGGCCCCGACGGAGCCGCAGGCGGGCAAGGCCAGCACCAGAGCAGCGGCGCAAACCGTGCTCAGGATTCTGTGATGACCGGGCTTGATGGTGACTGGCATGGAATTCATCTCACTGACTCTCACTGACGTTTGACAGCCGCATTGTCACCGGCCGTGCCCGCAAAAAGGTTATCAATCAGTAGCTCGACCAGCGGCTTGAGGGCCAGTTTCTGCGAGCCCTCGGAGGCCAGCAGGTTGTTGTGCACCAGCGCCATCCAGAACGGGCTGGCCAGCAACTGGGCACTGCGGCTGACCGAGCGGGTCTTGAGCTCACCCTCTTTCACGGCCAGCGCCAGCAAGTCCTGCACATAGTTCTGCCAGGCATCAAAAGCCAGCTCTTTGTACAGTCTGGCCAGCTCGGGCGCATGCCGTGCCTCGCTGAGCACCAGGCGTGCCAGCATGCCACGCTCGCTGCTGTCCACGGCCTCCAGCGTCGGCAGCAGACTGCGGCGCAGTAAGGAGCGCACCGTTTCGCCCTTGCGGCGCCGGAGCGGCTGATAGACGGCCGAGTGCCGCAGCGCATGCTCCACCACACCCCGCAGCAGCTCGTCCTTGGAGGGGTAGTAGAGATACAGCGTGCCCTTGGCCACCTGCGCGCGGCAGGCAATGCGCTCCATGGTGCTGCGGGCCACGCCACACTCCACGAACTCGGCCAGTGCGGCCTCCGCAATCTGCTGACGGGTCTGCGCTGTCTTGTCGAGACTAGGGCCACGCGTGCGCCGCTGACGCTTTGCCTGGGTGCCGATATCCGGGTCTGCGCAAGGGGCAGCCGCTGCGCCATTCGCCATGCGCTGAAATCCTTTTCTAGAATTCATAAAATTGACCAATTAGTCATTTTTAATAATTTTAGGCCAAGCCGACTTGCCCGCACCGGGCATGCGGATGACTGCTCCACCAAAGCCTTCCCAATGCAATCCCGTCTGAGCCCCTATGCCTGGGTGTGCTTTTCCATGTGCGTCGGCGTCATGGGAACGGCGCTTGCCAGCCCGCTCTACCCACTCTACCAGCAGGCCTGGGGGCTGCAACCCAGCCATATCACGCAGATTTTCGTGACCTATATGCTGGGCGCCTTGATCAGCCTGCTGTTTCTGGGCCGTCTGACCAACCTCTTCGGTTTTCTCAAAGTGCTGCGCCTGGGACTGATGGTGATGACCGTGGGCGTCATCGGCTCGGCCCTGTCCTGGAATGCCTGGAGCCTGGGTGCCTCCCGCTTCGTCATCGGCCTGGCTTCGGGCCTGATCACCACCTCGGCTTCCATAGGCATGACCCAGCTCAACAACAAGGGGGACCTGCAGCGTGCGGCTGCGACCACCAGCCTGACGATTGCCTTCGGCTTCGGCCTGGGGCCCGTGGTGGGCGGCCTGATAGCACAATGGGTGCCATTCCCCCTGGTCAGCAGCTATCTGCCGCCCATCGCACTGAGCTTTCTGGGCATCCATGCGCTGTTCAAGATCCAGCTGCCGGCGACCAGTGCGCCTGTCCACAACGCTCCCGGCCTGACGCTGAAAGATGTTCTGCCCAGCATCTCCCAGCCGCGCAAGCCCTTTCTCTACCACTATGCGCTGGGCTGCATGGCGGCGTTCTCCGCCTTCGGTATGTTCAGCCTGTTTGCCGCCATGGCCCCCAGCTTCATGGCCCAGATGCTGCCCTGGCACGGACCGGCAGTCTCTGGCCTGTCCATTGGCGTCATCCTGTTTCTGTCGGCCGGCATCCAGCTCATCGCCCGGCCCTACCCCACCAAGCAACTGATCATCATCGGCTTCTTCGCCCTGGCGGCGACCAATGCCCTGCTGGTTCTCAATCTGTTTGCCGGCTCGCCATGGCTGTTCGCTCTGAGTGTTCTGAGCATGTCCTGCGGTCATGCACTGTGCAATCTGTCGGGCATGGCCGTGGTCAACAAGGTCTCCAAGCCCGTCAACCGCACTGGCCTGCTTTCCACCTATCTGGTCGTGGGCTATGTAGGCACCATCGTCCCCATCCTGGGCATGGGCTGGCTGTCCGACCATATCGGGCTGACGGGCGCACTGATAGCCTTCTGTGCCTGTCTGGGCCTGCTGTCCGCACTGCTTGGCATCATCAGCGCAAGGGCACGCGTGCTGCCCGTTCCGCGCCAGTAGGCACGACTATCTGAAATGCGGGCCGGCTCCCTGCGCCGCCAGACAGTCATGGTCGTTGCGCAGCGGGCAGGCCTGCAGAGACAGGCAACCACAGCCTATGCAGGAATCGAGCTGATCCCTGAGCTGAGTCAGCATCGCGATGCGTGCATCGAGCTGTGCCTGCCAATGCAAGGACAGGCGACTCCAGTCGGCCTTGCCGGGCACGCGGTTGGCCGGCAGATGGGCCAGTGCCTGCGCGATCTCGGCCAAAGGCACTCCCATGCGCTGGGCCACCTTGATCACGGCCACCCGCCTCAGCACCGCTCGTGCATAGCGGCGCTGATTGCCTGCGGTGCGCGCACTCTCGATCAGGCCCTGCTTCTCATAGAAATGCAGGGCCGATACCGCCACCCCGCTGCGGCTGGCGACCTCTCCCACACTGAGATCCGGCATTCCCTCAGCCTCGGCCACCAGGCCGCTGCCGCATCCATTCATATCGCCAGCCTCTTCACACTGCACAGTCATCTCCCGCTGCTTCCCGTTGTCCCTGCCTGGCCGCCATGACCGCAATCCTGTGTGGTCATACAAACCGCTTGACCTCAAGCTTAGTTGAGGTTGAACAATTCCAGCAGCTTCCGAGACAAAGGCCTGCCGCTGACGGGCCCTGCCGAAGCCGCCTTGCCTGAAAGACTTTCATGGACGCCAAGCCCAGTTTCATTGCCCAAGCCCCTTCCCCGCAACCGTGCTATCTGCAGCCCGCCGGTCTTTATGACAGCCTGCCCAATGGCTACACCCACGTGGTCACCGTCCAGGAGCCGCTGCGCTGGCTCTTCGTCTCGGGCCAGGGCGGAGAAAACGCCCTGGCCGAGCTGCCAGACAGCTTTGCCCGGCAGGCTGCGCAGGCTCTGGCCAATATCAAGACCGCCCTGGCCGCCGGCGGCGCGGACATGGGCCATGTGCTCAAGCTCACCGTGCTCATCGTCGATCATTCGCTGGAGCGCTTCGAGCACTGGCAAAGCGCCGTGAGACAGCATTGGGGCAGCGGCGAGGCCGGCGACCAGCGGCCGCGCTTTCCGGCCTGCACGCTGATTCCCGTGCCCAAGCTGGCCCTGCCCGGCATGCTGATCGAGGTGGAGGCCACGGCGGCCCTGCCCATGGCGGTGGGCGCCAAAGCCGCCACTCCCGCCTGACACCCTGCACCTGAACGCCTCATGAAGACCACAACACCAGCGGCCACTACCGTCCTCTCCAGAACCACCCTGCTGCTCATGGCCACGGCCTGCGGTCTGTGCGCCGGAGCCAACTACTTCAACCAGCCCTTGCTCAACTCCATGGTCCGGCATCTGCAGATCAGCGATGCCCAGGCCTCCAGCACCGTGACCATGGCCCAGGTCTCCTACGGCCTAGGGCTGCTGTTTCTCGTGCCGCTGGGCGATATGCTGGAGCGCCGCCGCCTGGTTCTGACGCTGATGCTGCTGGCCGCCTGCGGCATGCTGCTCTCGGGTATCAGCGGCCTGGCAGGCAGTTTTGCGCTGCTGGCTGCCGGCACGCTGATGGCCGGTGTCTTCTCGGTGGCCGCCCAGGTACTGGTGCCCATGGCGGCCACCTTCGCCGCCCCCGGCACCAGCGGCCGCGCCGTAGGGCTGGTCATGAGCGGTCTGCTGATCGGCATTCTGGCCTCGCGCAGCGTGGCGGGGATCCTGTCCGATCTGGGCGGCTGGAGCACCGTCTACTGGGCAGGTGCCATCGCTACGGCCTTCATGGCCCTGCTGCTGGCACGTGCCCTGCCCAAGGCGGCTCCCGCCGCTCCCGTCAGCTATGGCGAAGTCATGAAGTCCCTGGGGGACTTGCTGCGCCGGCATCCGCGCCTGCGCAGCCGCGCGCTGATTGGCGGCACCGGCTTTGCCACCGTGAGCGTGCTGTTCTCCACCATGGCGCTGCTGCTGGCCGGGCCGGGCTTTGAACTCTCGGATCTCATGATCGGCCTGATCGGCATAGTCGGCATTGCCGGCGCACTGATGGCCAATGTGGCAGGCCGCATGGCCGACAAAGGGCTGGAGCAGTCCACCACGCTGGCCGGCGCCATTCTGATGCTGCTGGGCTGGCTGTGCCTGTGGCTGGGCGGCAGCAGCATCTGGTGGTTCATGCTGGGCCTATTGGTGGTCGACGGAGCCTTGCAGGCCCTGCACATCAGCAACCAGAACGTGGTCTATGCATTGGCGCCCGAAGCCAGATCGCGCATCAATGCCGTCTATATGACCACGTACTTCCTCGGCGCCTCCCTCGGTTCGGCACTGGGCTCCTGGGCCTGGCTGGTACATGGCTGGACCGGCACCAGTCTCATGGGCGGCCTGCTGGGCCTGCTCACCCTGACCATGGTGCTCTGGGATCGCAGCCTGCTTGAACGTTCACGCAGCTAATCAATTTTGATAGCTGTTAGCACTCTACCCATAAGCGATACAGCCAGAAATCATGAAAAAATCCCCGCAGAGCCACCACTCTGCGGGGATTTTTATCGGGGAGAACGAACCGCTCAGGCCAGCAGTGCGTTCACACGCTTGACATAAGCAGCCGGATCTTCGGGCATGCCGCCCTCGGCCAGCACGGCCTGGTCGAACAGTATCTGGGCCAGATCGTTGAAGTGGACCGAGCCGTCCAGCTTCTTGACCAGGGCGTGATCGGGGTTCACTTCCAGCACCGGCTTGGACTCGGGCGCTGCCTGGCCGGCCTGCTTGAGCAGTCGGGCCAGTTGCAGGCTCATTCCGCCGTCGCTGACCACCAGGCAGGCGGGCGAGTCGACCAGGCGGCTGGTGGCGCGCACGTCTTCGGCACGGTCCTTGAGTGCTTCCTTGAGCTTGGCCAGCACGGGCTTGAAGGCTTCGGCGGCTTCCTCGGCGGCCTTCTTCTCTTCCTCGTTCTGCAGCTTGCCCAGATCCACGGCGCCCTTGGCCACGGACTGCAGCGGCGTGCCGTCAAAGTCGTGCAGATAGTTGAGCGCCCACTCGTCCACGCGATCGGTCATCAGCAGGACTTCGATGCCCTTCTTCTTGAACACTTCGAGCTGCGGGCT
Source organism: Comamonas sp. A23 (assembly GCF_004522605.1). Lineage (NCBI taxonomy): Bacteria > Pseudomonadati > Pseudomonadota > Betaproteobacteria > Burkholderiales > Comamonadaceae > Comamonas > Comamonas sp. A23. The sequence continues at coordinate 255,245 of NZ_RSDT01000003.1, read as the reverse complement.
GTTCTTGGCCGCAGCCAGGGTGTCGGCCGTGATGTAGTAGATCGCGTCCTGACCTTCCTTCATGCGTGCCTTGTAGTCGGAAAACGAGGTGTTCAGGCCTTCGTGCGTGGTGGTGGCAAAGCGCAGCAGCTTGGCAATGCGCTCCTTGTTGCCGAAGTCCTCGCCCAGGCCTTCCTTGAGCACGGCGCCGAACTCGTTGTAGAACTGTGTGAACTTGCCTTCCTTGGCCTTGTCCTCTTCGCTGACCACGTCCTGCACGCCATCGGCAGCCTCGGCCGCAGCTTCGTGCCTGTCGTGCCGTGCCAGGTCTTCCAGCATCGACAGCACGCGCTTGGCCGAGCCATCGCGGATCAGGCGCACATCGCGGCTTTCCTGCAGCAGCTCGCGGCTCACGTTCAACGGCAGGTCGGCGGAGTCGATCACGCCCTTTACAAAGCGCAGGTACTGGGGCATCAGCGCTTCTGCATCGTCCATGATGAAGACGCGCTTCACATAGAGCTTGATGCCGGCGTGCTTGTCGCGCTGGTACAGGTCGAACGGGGCCTTGGCGGGGATGTAGAGCAGCTGCGTGTACTCGGTATTGCCTTCGACGCGGTTGTGGCTCCAGGTCAGCGGGTCCTCGAAGTCATGGCTGATGGCCTTGTAGAACTCCTTGTACTGCTCTTCCGTGATGTCCTTCTTGGCGCGGGTCCACAGGGCGCTGGCCTTGTTCACGGTTTCCCATTCGCCGGTCTTGACCATCTCGCCGGGCTGATCGTTCTCGCCTTCCTTCCACTCTTCCTTTTCCATCAGGATGGGCAGGCTGATGTGGTCGGAATATTTGGAGATGACCTGCTTGAGCTTGTAGCCGTTGAGAAACTCCTCGGCATCTTCACGCAGGTGCAGGATGATGCTGGTGCCGCGCTGGGCGCGTTCGATCTGCTCGATCTCGAAGTCGCCCGTGCCGCCGCTGATCCAGCGCACGCCGGCCGATGCCGGAGCACCGGCGCGGCGGGTTTCCACGGTGATCTTGTCGGCCACGATGAAGCCCGAGTAAAAGCCCACGCCGAACTGGCCGATCAATTGCGAATCGGCCTTCTGGTCGCCGCTGAGCTTTTCCATGAAGGCCTTGGTGCCGCTCTTGGCAATCGTGCCCAGATTGTCGATGGCCTCCTGCTCGCTCATGCCGATGCCGGTATCGGTGATGGTCAGCGTGCGGGCAGCCTTGTCGAAGGAAACGCGCACTTCCAGCTCAGGCTGATCGCCGTAGAGGCTGGCATCGCCCAGCGCCTCAAAGCGCAGCTTGTCGCAAGCATCCGAAGCATTGGAGATCAGCTCGCGCAGGAAGATTTCCTGGTTGGAATACAGCGAATGCGTGACCAGGTGCAGCAGCTGGGCCACTTCGGCCTGGAAGGAATGGGTTTGCTTTGTCATGTCTTTGTGAGCGAAAAACTGAAAATCAAAAGCCGCCCGGAGAACCTCTCAAGGCGATTCGCAGTCATAGCTAGGGCCTGCCCCTGATATTTCAAGGGCTATTCGGGCAAGAAAAAAGCGCAAGCGCTTATTCAAAAAGAATAGCTACTTGCGCTTATCAATAAAGGGGCATAGGCCAATTTCACTGAAAAACTGGCGCACCCCACAACCGGAGACAGCGAGCAAGGGCCTGGGCGGCCCCGCCGTCCCGCAGCGAGGCTGTCGTCCCCCTCCCAAAGAGAGAGGGGGAAGGCGCGAAGCGCCTCAGGGGGTGTCAGAAGTTTTCATGCGCAGCCAGATAGCGCCATTGGCCGGTGGGCAGATTGCCCAGGGTCACGCCGCCGATGCGGATGCGCTTGAGGCCCACGACCTTGAGGCCGACCTGTTCGCACATGCGGCGAATCTGGCGCTTCTTGCCTTCGGTCAGCACAAAGCGCAGCTGCTCTGGGTTTTGCCAGTCCACCTGGGCCGGCTTGAGCGGCTGCTCGTCCAGCGACAGGCCGTGGCGCAGCAGAGCCAGCTTTTCCTCGGGGAAGACGGACTGCACATCCACGTCGCGATCGCCGAAGGTCACTCGCACCAGGTATTCCTTGTCGACTTCCGAGTCCTCGCCAATGATCTGGCGCGCCACGCGGCCGTCCTGCGTCAGCACCAGCAGACCCACGGAGTCGATGTCCAGACGGCCGCAGGGAGCCAGGCCCTTGAGCTGGCTGAAGTTGAAGCGCGTCTTGCTGCGGTCTTCGTTCCAGCGGTTCTCGTTGGTGATCAGCACCACGGCGGGCTCATGGCCGTCCTCGGCCTGACCGCTGACATAGCCCATGGGCTTGTTCAGCAGGATGGTGACCTGCTGGTCCTGGCGCTCCTGAGCCTTCTGGTCGATCTCGATCCTGTCGCCGGGCACCACGTTCTGGCCCATGGTTGCGACTTCGCCGTTGACTGTGACCCAGCCGTTTTCCACCCACTCATCGGCTTCGCGACGAGAGCACATGCCCATGTCGGCAATGCGCTTGTTGATGCGCACGGCACCGGGACGGTCGTCCTGACGCGCTTCGGCTTCGGGAGCACGCTTGACGGGAATCGCACGGTCCGAGCCATCGGCTGCGGGGCGATAGGTGCGAATACCGGTGGTGGGGCGACGGGTCGCCTCCGACACAAACGAGCCGGGGATATGGCGCTTTTCCGGCTCGCCACCACGCTCGTCGCGGCGGCGTTCGCCACGGCGCTCGTCATTGCGACGGTCGTCACGGTCAAAGGAGCGGCCTTCGGGACGGTCACCGTAGCCACGGTTCTGCGGACGATCACCAAAGTCGCGGCCTTGCGGGCGATCACCACCTCGGCGCTCGCCATCACGGGACTGGTATTCGCGGCGTTCGCCACCTTCGGAGCGGTCTGGGCGACCAAAACCACGGTTTTGCGGACGGTCACCAAAGTCACGACCTTGAGGACGCTCATCGCGGCGGCCTTCAAAGCGATCACCGCCACGACGTTCGCCGTCGCGTGGACGGAATTCACGGCGCTCGCCACCTTCAGAGCGCTCAAAACGGCCCTGTTCAGGACGGCCAAAACCGGACGAACGTGGACGGTCGCCAAAGTCACGACCGCCTTGCGGACGGTCATCACGGCGGTCGTCACGAGGACGGAATTCACGACGCTCGCCGCCTTCGGAGCGCTCAAAGCGGCCCTGGTCGGGGCGGCCAAAACCGGACGAACGTGGACGGTCACCAAAGTCGCGGCCGCCTTGAGGGCGGTCATCACGGCGGTCGTCACGAGGACGGAACTCGCGGCGCTCGCCACTGCGATCACCATCACGCGACTCGCCATAGGGGCGGAAACCACGGTCACCGCCGCCAAAACGGCGCTCGCCGCCTTCGTCGCGATCGGCGCGGGGACGGCGCTCATCGCGCTGCGAGAAGCCGCCGCGACGTTCACCGTCGTCACGAGCAGGACGGCCGCCGTCCGGTCGACCAAAGCCGGAAGCGCGGGGGCGCTCGTCACGCTCACGCTGAGGGCGTGCGCCGCGCTCGCCACGCGGGCCTTCGCCGCGCGAGCCGCGATCGGTGCCGCCTGCGGGCCTGGAGCCACGGGCTGCCGCAGGCTTTTCGGCCTTGGCTGGCTTGGCCGGTGCACGCAAAACAGGGCGCGCCGACGAGGAATCCGAGGGCGCGGAGGATTTGCCAGCACCAGGGGCGCCGGACTCTTTAGGAGGTTTGACTGACATTTGGGCGTAATTGTCTCGCGACGCGCGGGCGCGAGGCGAGAGTTATCCACAATTCCAGCGCGGAGCTAGGTTATAGGGCGTACCTCAGGCAAGCGCCTTGCGCGACGCGCAGAACTCTCCATGCCGCAGTGCCTCCAGGTCCAGTACGCGCAGGCCACCATACTCGATCTGGATCACGCGCTCGCGCTGCAGCACGGACAAGGCCTCGTTCACACGCTGACGCGACAGGCCGACCAGATTGGCCAGCTCCTGCTGGGTGATGCGCAGAATCTGCCCCACGCCGGGATAGAGCAAGGGGTTGAACAAGGCGGCCAGAGTGCGCGCCACGCGCAGATCGGGATTGCTCATGCGGTCGATCTCGCGCGCCGCGATGAACTGGCCCAGGCGCTCGTTGAGCTGGTTCATCACAAAACGGTTGAAACCTATGGAATGATCAAGCAGCCAGTGGAACATGTCTATGGGCAGGCCGCCCACAACAGTCTTGCGGATGGCCTGCACGTTGTAGCGATAGGGCTCGCGCTTGATGACCGTTCCCTCGCCAAACCAGCCGCCGGGAGGCAGGCCGGCCAGCGTCATGCTGACTCCGTCGGCGCTTTCGGTGTTCATCTTGAGCAGGCCGTCGACCACGCCAAACCAGTAGGTAGGCGGGCGACCGGTGCGGCAGACATAGTCACCCGGCTCGGCATCGCCGACGAGCAGCACGCGTGCCACGTTTTCACGCTCTATGGGCAACAGAACGGGCCACCAGGGAATGCCATCGAGTTCTGAGCTCAAAGGCTTGCGCCGCCTTTGATGCAGGGACAGTTCTTGACTCATGCCCAGAAGCATTGCCAAAGCCGCGCTGGCGCAACAGCGGGATTTCCACGAGGCAGCAAATGCGCCATTTTCAGCAGCATTTGTTACAGCGGATTTTCACTATGCAGGCTTTCCCTCAAATTGTCGTCAAACAGACATCCTGACGTCAAAGTCGCTCATAGCATGTCTGCAAGACTTTCGTGAAGGGTAGCCGCGACGGCTCCAACCCCAACCAAGAGGATCAGGCATGACAACCACGTTCCCGCAACTGCTGCTCAAGCACGCGACAGAACGCCCCGATGCGCCCGCCCTGCGCGAAAAGGAGTATGGCATCTGGCAAACCTGGAGCTGGCGCGAAGCCGCACAGACCGTGCGCCACATGGCCTGCGGCCTGCGCGCACTGGGGCTTGAAAGTGGCCAGAACCTGGCGTTCATCAGCGATAACCGGCCCCATGTCTACATGGGCTTTCTGGCCGTTCAGGCCTGTGGCGCAGTGCCCATTCCGCTGTACCAGGATGCCGTGGCCGCCGAGATGCGCTTTGTGATGGAGGACGCGGAGATCGCGTTCGCCTTCGCCGAGAACCAGGAACAGGTGGACAAGCTGCTGGAAGTGCGCGAGAGCGTTCCCGGCATTCGTCACATCATCTATGACGATCCGCGCGGCCTGCGCAAATATGACCAACCCGGACTCATCAGCACCGATGAGCTGCTGGCCAAGGGCAAGGAATGGGATGCACGGCACGCGGGAGCCTATGAGGCCATGGTCCAGGCTGTCTCGCCAGGCGATGTCTCGGTCATCCTCTACACCTCGGGCACCACGGGCAAGCCCAAGGGGGTGTGCCAGACCCACGCCAGCTTTGGCGAATCTGCCCGCGGCGGCGTGCAGACCGATGGCCTGAATGCTTCGGACAATGTGATCTGCTACCTGCCGCCGGCCTGGGTGGGAGACCATCTGTTCTCGTTTGCGCAATGGCTGGTGGCGGGCTTCACCATCAACTGCCCGGAATCCGCCTCGACCATCGCCATCGACCTGCGCGAGATCGGACCCAGCTACTACTTTGCTCCGCCGCGCATATTCGAGGGCATGCTGACCTCGGTTTCCATTCGCATGGAAGATGCCTCGCCGCTCAAGCAATGGATGTATGCCAAGGCCATGGAGGTGGCACGTCGCGTAGGCTCGGACATTCTGGACGGCAAGAGCGTCAGTGCCATGGATCGCTTCAAATACCAGTTGGGCAGCTTGTTCATCTACGGGCCGCTGCGCAATGCTCTGGGCCTTTCGCGCATCCGCGTGGCCTATACGGCAGGCGCTGCCATCGGCCCCGAGCTGTTTCGCTTCTTCCGCTCCATCGGAATCAACCTCAAGCAGCTCTACGGTCAAACCGAAACCTGTGCCTATGTCTGCCTGCAGCGCGACCGTCAGGTGGAACTCTCCAGCGTGGGCCAGGCGGCTCCGGGCATCGAGCTCAAGATTGCCGACAATGGCGAGGTGCTGGTCAAGGGTGTGTCAGTGCTCAGGGAGTACTACAAGCGTCCCGACGCCACGGCCGAGGTGATCGACGCCAGCGGCTACTTCCATACCGGCGATGCCGGCGTGATCGACGCCAACGGCCAGTTGCGCATCATCGACCGCGCCAAGGATGTGGGCAAGACCAGCCGCGGCGCCATGTTCGCGCCCAACTACATAGAGAACAAGCTCAAGTTCTTCCCGCATATCAAGGAAGCCGTTTGCTTCGGCCATGGCAAGGACGAGGTCTGCGCCTTCATCAACATCGACTACGAGGCCGTGGGCAACTGGGCCGAGCGCCAGGGCCTGCCCTACGGCGGCTATGTGGACCTGGCCAGCAAGGCCAAGGTGCTGGAGCTGGTGGCCGACTGCATAGACAAGGTCAACGCCGACCTGGCCAGCGAGCCCGGCATGGCCGACACCCAGGTGGCGCGCTTTCTGGTGCTGCACAAGGAACTGGACCCCGATGACGACGAGCTGACCCGCACCCGCAAGGTACGCCGCAACTTCATCGCCGACAAGTACGGCGTGCTGGTGGATGCGCTCTACACCGGCAAGCAGCAGCAGTTCATCGAGACCCTGGTGAAGTTCGAGGACGGCCGCACAGGCAGCGTCAGCGCCACGCTGACCATCGTCGAAGCCAAGCTCCACCCGGCTGCCGCCTGAGAGGAATTTTCATGAATACAAGAACCAGCGGCGAAGTGATTCTGGACATCAAGAACATCAGTCTGCGTTTCGGCGGCGTCAAAGCCTTGACCGATATCTCGTTCAATGTCAAAGAGCACGAAATCCGCTCCATCATCGGCCCCAACGGCGCCGGCAAGAGCTCCATGCTCAACTGCATCAACGGCGTCTATACACCGTCCGAAGGCTCCATCACCTTTCGCGGCCAGACCTTCAGTCATATGAACAGCCGCCAGGTGGCCGAGATGGGTGTCGCACGCACCTTCCAGAACCTGGCGCTGTTCAAGGGCATGAGCGTGATCGACAACATCATGACCGGCCGCAACCTCAAGATCAGGAGCAACATCCTCATGCAGGCCCTGCGCATCGGCCCTGCGCAACGCGAGGAAATGCAGCACCGCGAGTTCGTCGAGCACATCATTGACTTTCTCGAAATCCAGGCTTATCGCAAGACTCCCGTGGGCCAGCTTCCCTATGGCCTGCAAAAGCGCGTGGACCTGGGCCGGGCCCTGGCCATGGAACCTCAGGTTCTGCTGCTGGACGAGCCCATGGCCGGCATGAATGTGGAAGAAAAGCAGGACATGTGCCGCTTCATCCTCGATGTGAACGAGGAGTTCGGCACCACCATCGTGCTCATCGAACACGATATGGGCGTGGTCATGGACATTTCGGACCGTGTCGTGGTGCTGGACTATGGCAAGAAGATCGGCGACGGCGCTCCCGATGAAGTACGCAACAACGAAGACGTGATCCGCGCCTATCTGGGCGCAGGCCACTGAAGGAGCAGTCATGGGATTTTTCTTAGAGACATTGTTCGGCGGCCTCATGGTGGGCACGCTGTATGCACTGATCGCCATCGGCTTTGTGCTGATCTTCAAGGCCTCTGGTGTCTTCAACTTTGCGCAAGGCGCCATGGTGCTGTTTTCGGCCCTGGCCATGGCGCGCTTCTCGCAGTGGATTCCCGGCTGGCTGGGCCTGGAGCCGGGGCTGGTCGGCAACCTGCTGGCCATCGTCGTCACCCTGGCGCTGATGGTGGGCGTGGCCTGGGTGATCGAGCGTCTGGCCCTGCGCCATCTGGTCAATCAGGAGCCCATTACCTTGCTGATGGCCACACTGGGCATTGCCTATTTGCTCGATGGCCTCGGCCCCATGGTCTTCGGCAGCGAGGTCTACAAGATTGACGTCGGCATGCCCAAGGACCCCGTCTTCATCATGGACAGCCTGTTTCAGGGCGGCGTGATGATCAGCCTGGAAGACCTGTATGCGGCCTGCATCGCCGCCATCCTGGTGATCTGCCTGAGCCTTTTCTTTCAGAAGACCAAAACCGGACGCGCGCTGCGTGCCGTGGCCGACGACCACCAGGCCGCCCAGTCCATCGGCATTCCGCTGTCGCGCATCTGGGTCATCGTCTGGTCGGTGGCCGGCGGCGTGGCTCTGGTCGTCGGCATCATCTGGGGCAGCAAGCTGGGCGTTCAGTATTCGCTGTCGCTGGTGGCCCTGAAGGCCCTGCCCGTGGTGATTCTGGGCGGCCTGACATCACTGCCCGGCGCCATCATCGGCGGCCTGATCATCGGCGTGGGAGAGAAGCTCTCCGAGGTCTACATCGGCCCCATGGTGGGCGGCGGCATCGAGACCTGGTTTGCCTATGGTCTGGCCCTTTGCTTCCTGCTGGTACGACCCCAAGGTCTGTTCGGCGACAAGATCATTGACCGCGTCTGAACGGGGAGAACAAGAATATGTTTTATCGTGAAAACGGCCAGTTCAAGACCAGCTACGCGGCAGACCAGCAGATCTTCGGCGTCGCGCAGGACCGCTGGGTCATCCTGCTGGTGCTGGCCTTTGCCTTCCTGGCCATTCCCTTCATTGCCAGCGACTACACCTTTCAGGCGATTCTGATTCCTTTCGTCATCATGTCGCTGGCGGCGCTGGGACTCAATATCCTCGTCGGCTACTGCGGCCAGATTTCGCTGGGTACCGCCGCCTTCATGGCCGTGGGTGCCTATGCGGCCTACAACCTGCAGGCCCGCATTGAAGGCATGCCTTTGCTGGTAGCACTTCTGGGCGGTGGCGTGGTGGCCATGGCGTTCGGCGTGGTGTTCGGTCTTCCCAGCCTGCGCATTCGCGGCCTGTATCTGGCCGTGGCCACGCTGGCCGCCCAGTTCTTTGTGGACTGGCTGGCGACCCGCGCGGCCTGGGTGACGAACAACTCCTCTTCCGGCTCGGTCAGCGCCAAGCCCCTGGCCATTCTGGGCTGGGCCATCGACACGCCCATGGAAAAGTACCTGCTCTGCCTGGCAATTCTGTGTCTGCTCGGCCTGGCCGCCAAAAATCTGGTGCGCAGCTCTGTAGGACGTGAATGGATGGCCATGCGCGACATGGACGTGGCAGCTGCAGTGATCGGCATTCGCCCCACCTACGCCAAACTGTCGGCCTTTGCGGTCAGCAGCTTTATCGTCGGCGTGGCCGGCGCGCTCTGGGGCTTTGTCCACCTGGGTGCCTGGGAACCCGCGGCCTTCAGCCTGGACCGCTCGCTGCAGCTGCTGTTCATGATCATCATCGGCGGCCTGGGCTCGGTCGTGGGCAGCATCTTCGGCGCCGCCTTCTTCGTGCTGCTGCCGCTGCTGCTCAACCAGGTGCCCCACTGGCTGGGCCTGCCGCTGTCCACTGCCACGGCGACCTATCTCGAGCACATGATTTTTGGTGCGCTCATCGTGTTCTTCCTGATTGTGGAACCCCACGGATTGGCCAAGCTCTGGGCCACGGCCCGTCAGAAGCTGCGCGTCTGGCCGTTTCCGCATTGATATGAAACACCTCCTGAGTCGCTACGCGCCTTCCTCCTCTCTCGCTTCGCGGGAGGAGGACGACATCCTCGCGGCGGGACGCCCCTTGCTCGATGTCTCTGAGATGGCTGTTGCCAAATCCAAAGACAGTTTCCAATGCTTGAGCCCTAGCTCTTATTAATCAAGACACCGCAGAGTGCCTGCAACCGGGACAGCGTCCCATACAACCCAAGGAGACAGTCGATGATGTTCAAGAAAGTTGCGATTGCTGCCGCTGCTATTGCTGCAGGCATGGGAGCCTTGATGGCCTCGCCTGCGGCTCAGGCCCAGGAGCAGTTCGTGCCTCTGCTGGTGTATCGCACGGGCCAGTTCGCGCCCCTGGGTATTCCATGGGCGGACGGCAAGCAGGATTACCTCAAGCTGGTCAATGCCAAGGGTGGCGTCAACGGTGTGAAGATCAAATTCGAGGAATGCGAAACCGCCTATGACACGGCCAAGGGTGTGGAATGCTACGAGCGCCTCAAGAACAAGGACGGCGGCGCCTCGGGCTTTGACACCCAGTCCACCGGCATCACCTTTGCCGTGACCGACAAGGCTCCCGGCGACAAGGTGCCGGTGGTCACTCCGGGCTATGGTCTATCCCAGTCCGTGGACGGCAAGGTCTTCGAGTGGAACTTCCCGCTGCTGGGCAACTACTGGACAGCCGCCGACTCCATCGTGCAGGACATTCTGAAGAAGGAAAAAGGCAACCTCAAGGGCAAGAAGATCGCTCTGGTCTATCACGACTCGCCTTATGGCAAGGAGCCGATTCCGCTGCTGGAAAAGCGCGCCGCCAAGGATGGTTTTGAGCTGATCAAGCTGCCCGTGACCGCCCCCGGCGTGGAGCAAAAATCCACCTGGCTGCAGATTCGCCAGAACCGCCCCGACTATGTGCTGCTGTGGTCGGCCGGCGTGATGACTCCTACGGCCGTGCGTGAGGCGCAGGCCACGGGCTACCCACGCGAGAAGATGTATGCCGTCTGGTGGGGCGGCTCCGACCATGACGTCAAGGACATCGGTGCCGGCGCCAAGGGCTACAACACGGTAACCATCCACAACACGGCCGAGAGCGACAAGGTGCATGGCGACATCAAGTCCATGCTCTACGACAAGGGTCAGGGCACGGCCAAGGACGCCAAGGAACTGGGCCAGCTGGCACATACTCGCGGCATGGTGATCTCCATGCTGCAGGTAGAGGCCATCCGCACCGCTCAGGAAAAGTTCGGCAAGGGCAAGGTCATGACACCCGAGCAGGTGCGCTGGGGCCTGGAGAACCTGAACATGACGCAGGAACGCCTGAACGAACTGGGCTTCGGCAAGATCATCCGCCCCTTCAAGACCAGCTGCGACAACCACCTGGGCGCCGATTGGGCCCGTATTGCCACCTGGGATGGCAGCAAGTTCAAGGTGACTTCCGACTGGTACCAGGCCGACAAGTCCATGGTCGATCCGCTCTACAAGGAATTTGCGGAAAAGTACGCCAAGGAAAAGAACGTCAAGGTAAGAACCTGCACCCCCTGAGGCGATTCACGCCTTCCCCCTCACTGGCGCCAAGCGCCTGAGGGGGACGACGGCGCGGCCTGCCCAGGTCCTTGCTTGATGTCTCTGACCAAGGCCCGCCTCGTCGCAACCGGATTTATAAAAATCAGCCTCGAGCGCTTATCCATAAAGTGCAGACAGCTATCTATTTTGAGTTATCAGGTGACCGCATGACCGATATCGCGCACACAGTTTCCACTTCTGCCCAGACCGCACCGCTGGTGGAAGTCAATGGCATCGAGGTCATCTACAACCATGTGATCCTGGTGCTCAAGGGCGTCTCGCTACAAGTACCCCACCAGAGCATCGTGGCTCTGCTGGGCGGCAATGGCGCAGGCAAGACCACCACGCTGCGCGCCATCTCCAACCTGCTCAAAGGCGAGCGCGGCGAAGTCACCAAGGGCGGCATCACGCTAGAGGGCGAGCAGATCGCCAACCTCTCGCCGGCCGACCTGGTCAAGCGCGGTGTGGTGCAGGTCATGGAAGGCCGGCACTGCTTTGCCCACCTGAGCATTGAAGAAAACCTGCTGACGGGCAGCTACACCCGTACGGACAAGGGCGAGATTGCCGCCAATCTCGAGAAGGTCTACAACTACTTCCCGCGCCTCAAGACCCGGCGCACCAGCCAGGCGGCCTACACCTCGGGCGGCGAGCAGCAGATGTGTGCCATTGGCCGTGCGCTGATGAGCAACCCGCGTATGGTTTTGCTAGACGAGCCCTCCATGGGCCTGGCGCCGCAGATCGTGGACGAGGTCTTTCACATCGTCAAAGACCTCAACAGCAAGGAAAAAGTCACCTTCCTGCTGGCCGAACAGAACACCAACATGGCGCTCAAATACGCCGACTACGGCTACATCATGGAAAGCGGGCGCATCGTCATGGACGGCTCCGCCAAGGATCTGGCCAGCAACGAGGACGTCAAGGAGTTCTATCTGGGCGTGGGCGGCGGCGAACGCAAGAGCTTCAAGGACGTCAAGAGCTACAAACGCAGAAAACGCTGGTTGGCTTGATGGCGGCCCCCTGAGGCGCTTCGCGCCTTCCCCCGAAGGGGACGACAGCCTCGCTGCGCGGCGGTGCTTGCTCGCTGTCTCTGGCTTGGTGCGCGCCAGTTTTTAGCTTGCGCCATTGACTTCCGTTTTGCTTGCAGATTTTCTCTACAGGATTTGCCATGAGTGATTTCTACGATGCCCTGGAAACCCGCAGCCCCGAACAGCGCGAAGCCGACTGCATGGCCAGCCTGCCGCTGCAGATTGCCCATGCACAGCAGCGCTCCAGCGCTTTTGCCGAAATTCTCAAAGGTGTGGATGCATCCCGTATCACCAGTCGCGCAGCGCTGGCCACCTTGCCTGTGACGCGCAAGAGCGAGCTGCTGGAGCGCCAGGCCGCACAGCGTCCGCAGCAGATTTTTGGCGGATTCAATGCCATTGGCCTTGGCCACGACATGCCCAGGCTGTTTTCCAGCCCCGGCCCCATCTACGAGCCCGAAAGCCGCCGCCCCGACTACTGGCGCATGGCCCGCTCCATGTACGCCGCAGGCTTCAGGGCTGGTGAGCTGGTGCATAACTGCTTCAGCTATCACTTCGTGCCCGCCGGATCGATGATGGAAACCGGCGCCCAGGCCCTGGGCTGCACGGTGTTTGCGGGCGGCACGGGCCAGACCGAGCAGCAGGTGCAGGCCATGGCCGATCTGCGGCCTGCGGCCTATGTGGGTACGCCCAGTTTTCTGAAAATTATTGTGGAAAAGGCCCTGGAGATGGGAGTGAAGCTGCCCAGCCTGACCAAGGCCATGGTCAGCGGCGAAGCCTTCCCACCCTCGCTCAGCCAATGGATGCGCGAGCATGGCATAGATGCCTACCAGAGCTATGGCACGGCCGATCTGGGCCTGATTGCCTATGAGACTAGCGCCCGTGAAGGTCTGGTGCTGGACGAGGGCGTGATCGTGGAGATCGTGCGCCCCGGAACCGGCGACCCTGTGGCGGAGGGCGAGGTGGGCGAGCTGGTCATCACCACGCTCAACCCCGACTATCCGCTGATCCGCTTTGGCACGGGTGACCTCTCGGCCTATCTTCCGGGAACCTGCCCCACGGGTCGCACCAATGCCCGCATCAAGGGCTGGATGGGCCGCGCCGACCAGACCACCAAGGTGCGCGGCATGTTCGTGCATGCCAAACAGGTGGCCGAGGTCGTCAAGCGCTTTCCGCAGATCGTCAGGGCCAGGCTGGTGGTGACGGGTGAGATGGCCAACGACCAGATGCAGTTGCTGGTTGAAACCACGGAAACCGCACCGGGCTTTGCCCTGCAGGTGATCGACGCCTTGCGCGAAGTCACCAAGCTGCGTGGCGAAGTGCAGATGGTGTCTCCCGGCAGCCTGCCCAATGACGGCAAGGTGATCGAGGACGCGCGCTCCTATCAGTGAAGCTCTGAAGAGCTGCCGGCATTCGACTGGCTCTGCGACCTAAAGGTTTTGTACTGGGACTTGAGCTTGGCCAAGCCCCTGCACATGTGTCGCCAATACGCGACAGGCAATCGGTTTGCTTTAACGCAAATGCAATGTGATCGCCCGCTCCATCAAGGGATAACACTTAGAAAATAACAAAAACCCCACAGATTAGCGCTACCTAGAATCCGGCTTTACGTCACGACAAGTCAACCGTCCTGGTCTGCTTGCACATTATTTTTAGGGAGACACTGTGAAAACTATTTTCAAGATCGCCACCATCGCTCTGGCCGCTACCGCAGCCATCAGCAGCCATGCCGACAGCTACCCAGCCGCTGGCAAGACGATCACGATCATCGTGCCTTTCACGGCAGGCGGCCCCACCGACAAGGTGGCTCGCGACCTGGCCGAATCCATGCGCAAGCAGCTTAACAATGCCACCATCGTCATCGACAACGCAGACGGTGCCGGCAGCACGATTGGCACGGCCAAGGCCGCACGTGCACGCAATGACGGCTACACGCTGCTGCTGACGCATATCGGCATGTCCACCATCCCGACGCTGTACCGCAAGCTGTCCTTCAACGTACTCAACGACTTCGAGTACGCCGGCATCATCAACGATGTGCCCATGACGCTGATCGGCCGCCCCACCCTGCCCGCCAAGAACTTCGCCGAAGTCAAGGACTGGGTCAGCAAGAACCAGGGCAAGGTGAATCTGGCCAACGCCGGCGTGGGCTCGGCATCGCACCTGTGCGGCCTGATGTTCCAGGCCTCGCTGCAGCAGGACATGACGCCCGTGCCCTACAAGGGCGCAGCTCCTGCGATTGCCGATCTGATGGGCAACCAGGTGGACCTGCTGTGCGACCAGACCACCAACACCACTTCGCAGATTGCCGCCAAGAAGGTTCAGGCCTATGCCGTGACCACTGCCAAGCCTCTGACCACGCCTGCACTCAAGGACCTGCCCACGCTGCAGTCCCTGGGCCTGAAGGACTTCAACGTGACCATCTGGCACGGTCTGTACGCGCCCAAGGGCACGCCTGCCGATGTGGTGCAGAAGATCAACGAGGCCATGAAGGCTTCGCTCAAGGACCCCGAGTTCATCAAGCGCCAGGAAGCCCTGGGAGCCGTGATTGCCACCGACGACCGTACCAACCCTGCGGGCCACAAGAAGTTTGTGGAAGCCGAAATCGCCAAGTGGGGCAAGGTCATCAAGGCCGCCGGCATCTACGCCGACTGAGAACGCACGATCCGTTCAACGCAAAAAAGCCTGCATCTGCAGGCTTTTTGCATGGGGCGACCGAAGAAGGCCGCTTACCAGGTCACTTCCTTGCCATCGGCGGCGCTGCGCCTGAGCATGTCGACAAAAGGCACGATGCGCCGGCCAAGGGCCACGCCGTCCTGATTTGCAGGCACGGCATCCTCCTCCTGCGCTTCGTCTTGCGGCTGCGCACGTCTGGCCGCATCTTCGGCGGCAGCAGCCTCCAGCGCGACGATGGCGGCCGGAATCTGCTCCACGGTGATGATGCCATGCACCTCATCGGGAGACTTGCCGATGATTTCCAGCAGCTTGCGGCCGTTGGCGTCCAGCATGATGAGGTCTGCCGTGGCACGCGATTTGAATTTGTAGGGCATGGAGCGATTCCTTCAACGGTAGATGTATTCGCGGTTGAAAGGATAGCCGCTCTGCGCACCCGCCATCGCACCGCTGCGCAGATCGCCATCGGGTTTGCTGCACAGCATCTGATGCAACGCAATCCAGCCATGCTCGAAGCCCATGGCCGAGCCCGCCAGATAAAGACGATAGGCACGCAAAGCCTTGGCGGCCTTTTCCTCGGCGTACTGGGCTTGCAAAATGCTTTGAGCTTCGCCCAGCCTGGCCTCCAACCCATCCGACCAGGCCCAAAGCGTGCGCGCGTAATGCGGGCGCAAGTTCTCGGTATCCACCATTTCCAGTCCGCTGGCCGCCAGATCATGCAGCACGCGGCTGACATGCATGAGCTCGCCACCGGGAAAGATGTAGCGGTTGATGAACTCGCCCATGCCGGCACCCAGCTCCACATTGCTGACACCGCCCGCCGTGATGCCATGGACCAGGGCCAGTCCGCCGGGCCTGAGCATGGAATAAATGGTTTCGAAGTATTCCTGCAGATTGGCGCTGCCCACATGCTCGAACATGCCGACCGAGCCGATCTTGTCGAACGGCGCCACATCGCCCATTTGCCGGTAGTCGCGCAGCTCGACCTGAACCTTGCCCTGCAGGCCCTTCTCGGCAATCAGACGCTGCACATGATCGAACTGGTTGCGCGACAGCGTGATGCCATGGGCCTGCACGCCGTAATGCTCGGCCGCCCAGAAGATCAGCCCGCCCCAGCCGGAGCCTATGTCCCAGAAGCGCTCGCCAGGCTGGAGCTTGAGCTTTTTGCAGATGTGATCGAGCTTGGCCTCCTGCGCCTGCGCCAGGCTCATGCCCTGCTCCTTGTAGTAAGCGCAGGAATAGACGCGGCGCGGGTCCAGCCACAGTGCGTAGAAGTCGTCGGAGAGATCGTAATGAAACTGAATCTGCTCGGCATCGCGGGTCAGCGTGTGCATGGCCAGCGACCTGGCCTTGGAGACCGTCTGCCCCAGCCAGGAGGGCGTACGACTGACCGGATCACCGCGCAGCAGCCCGGCCGCTGCCGCCATGATGTCGCGGGAGCTGCCCTTGACCTCCACCCAGCCTTCGACGATGGCCGAACCAATCGAGCCGATCTGGCCGTCCAGCAGCGCCGCAACAGCCTTGGGAGAACGAAAAATGAGTTGAACCGCACTGTGTTCAGGCCCGATACGCTCGCCCGAGGGAAGCTGTATCGATGCAGTCACAGGAAGTCTTGCTAGCAGCGGCTCCAATGTGCTCAACAGGTTTTTCATGAAAACCATTGTTCACATCGACTATGGCAGGGTCAAGACGGAAAACATCCCTGCCGAAAACTGCCTCCAGGTCTGGCAGAGGATCAGTTACGGGCTTTCACCAGCCTGTCGTAGGCCTTGAGGGTGGCTGGGGCCACAGACTGCAGCACTTGTTCATAAGCCGTCTTGTGACGCGCCAGCAAGCGCATGGAGGCAACGGTGCGACTGCGGCAGAACCAGTGGCAGGTGTGTTGCATCAGCATCAGCTCGGCCGTCATGGTGAAGGCTCGGCGCTTGCGCTCCTCCTCGTCAGCCGCATCCCCCACACGGGCGGCCGCCAGCGCCTGGGCATGAAGCTTCATGGTCTCGCGCACATCCATGGTGGCCGAAGGCAGAACCCTGGTCATATAGGGCAGCGCCAGCGGCAGGGTACTGGCACGCGTCTGCTCGGCCGGCAGGGTGGCGAACTCATCCGCGAAACGCTGAAACTGGCTCACCAGACTGCTCTCGGTATTGGCCAGCACGGGCCAGATCTGTTCACGCCTCTGCGCATCCTTCTCGCCGATGACACGTAGATATCCCTCCATCAGATTGGCCATGAGCTTCTCGATCTGAAAGCGTGCCAGATGCTGGGCCAGAAGCTGGGTGTGCTGACGCTGCTCCTGCTTCTTGAGCACGTAGAGCACGGTGGTGACAATGATGGCGAGCGTTAGAAAATCCATGAAGCGAAACCAGACAGGCGGACAAGCGCAATGAGAAAAAGGATGAGTGTAGTCAGCCTGAGGGCTTTGCTGGGAATTAGTGCCGCAATTGCAGGCCTGACGGGCTGCAGCAGCGCCGGCTATTACTGGCAAGGTTTCAAGGGACAGATGCAGATTCTTCAGGCTGCACGACCTATTGATGACTGGCTCGCCGAAGACAGTACCTCCGCAGCACTGCGTCAGCGCCTGCAGACCGCGCAACAGATGCGCCGCTTCGCCAGCCGGGAGCTGGCTCTGCCCGACAACGCCAGCTACACCCGCTACGCCCAGCTGCAGCGTCCGTTTGCAGTCTGGAACGTGGTGGCGGCCCCGGCCTACAGCCTGGAGATGCACCAATGGTGCTTTCCCGTCACCGGCTGCATTGCCTACCGAGGCTACTTCAGCAAGAGCGACGCACAGGCGCAGGCACTGACGCTTCAGTCACAGGGGTTGGAAACCAGCGTCTATGGCGTGCCTGCCTACTCCACGCTGGGCTATCTGAACTGGCTGGGCGGCGACCCCTTGCTCAGCACCTTCACCTCCTGGCAGGAGGGCGACTTTGCCGGCCTGCTGTTCCACGAACTGGCCCACCAGCTGCTGTATGTGAAGAACGACACGGCCTTCAACGAATCCTTTGCCACCACGGTGGAGCGCATGGCCACACCCTTGTGGCTGCACAGCCATGCCAGCGCCGCCACGCAGCAGCGCTGGCAGCAGAGCCTGCAGCGACGCGAGCTATGGCAGCAGCTGACGCGCGAGACCCGTCAGCGCCTGCAACAGATTTATGAACAGAAAAATACTGAAGCCCTTGATGCCAAAGCGCTGGAAGCCATCAAAAGCAAAGTATTTGACGAATTCCGCGCCACTTATGCTCAGCTCAGAGCGCAATGGATTGCCACTGACGAGCCCCTGCTGAGCAGCCTCGCCCTGCGCGAGCAATATTACCGGCGCCTGACCCAGACCGACGAATGGGTGGCCCAGTCCAATAACGCCAGTTTCGGCGCCCTGGCCGCCTATGACGACTGGGTGCCTGCCATGACTCGCTGGTGGCTGCAACTGCGCGGCGAAGGCCCGGCCACTCCCGAGACCTGGCGCAGCTTCTATGCGCAGATGCGCGAGCTGGCAGCCTTGTCCGCTGAAGAGCGCAAGCTGCGGCTATGCACCCAATGGGGAGAAGCTGCAGAAACAGCGACTCAGTGCCAATAAATACTTCAAATTGACATAAAACAATTTTTTACAAGGGTTCGCCACATAGGAGGCTTCAGCGGTTTTTAAGAAAGTCCCGCCAGACTTCTTCGATACCTATTTTTTGCCGTCTGCCGTGGCTACCCAAGACTCCGCTTCTGCCCCATTCTTCAAGGGGCTTTTTCAACCTCGCACGCCTCAGTTCATCGCTCTGGCCCTGGCCATCTGGCTGACACTGACAGCCAACTGGGCCCTGTGGCTGCGCCTGCCTTCACTGGATGGCTATCACGGCAGTCTGGTCCTGCTGGCCCTGCGGGTTGCACCGCTGGTGCTGGGCGCCAGCCTTCTGCTGACCTCTTTGTTTGCCTGGCCGCGCTTTACCAAGCCGTTCTGGGTTGCACTGCTGCTGGTGGCGGCCAGCTCCCAGTACTTCATGGTCAGCTACGGCACCGTGATGGACAAGGGCATGATTCACAACATCCTGCAGACCGATGCACGCGAAAGCTCGGACTTGTTCAACATCAAGCTGCTGGCCGAGGTGTTGATCATCGCCATACTGCCAGCCATCTGGCTTTGGAAAACGCCGCTCAAACGCGCCAACAGCGTCTGGCGCAATATGCTGCGCACCGCTTGGCTGCTACTGGGCGGCATTGCCCTGATAGCCGCATCGCTGATCGTTTCCTACCGCGATCTGGCCCCCGTGGTGCGCAACAATCTTTGGCTGCGCTATATGATCAACCCCATCAACCCCGTGTTGTCCTCCGCCTCGGTGGCCCTGGATCCTCTACTCAACAAGCCCAGGCCCTTTGACAGCATCACGGGTGGCGCAGCTCTGGGCGCCAGCTATGCCGCAGCCCAGAAACCGCCGCTGCTGGTGCTGGTGGTGGGCGAGACGGCACGCTCAAAGAACTTCAGCCTCAACGGCTATGAGCGCGATACCAACCCCGAGCTGGCCAAGCGCGATGTGCTGAGCTGGCGCAATGCCCACTCCTGCGGCACCAGCACTCGCGAATCGGTGCCCTGTATGTTCTCCAACCTGGGCCGCGAAGGCTTTTACGCCTCCAAGGTCGAGCATGACAACCTGCTCGACGTTCTGCAGGCCGCCGGCCTGGCCGTACTTTGGGTGGACAACCAGGCAGGCTGCAAAGGCGTGTGCAAGCGTATCCCCATGGCCAATACCGCCGACAGCGTGAATACATCGACTGGCAAGGCCCTGTGCGCCCAGGATGGCGAATGCCTGGACGCTCTGCTGCTCAGCGGCCTGGACGAGCGCATCGCCAAGCTGGATCCCGCACGCCGCGCCAAGGGCCTGGTACTGGTCATGCACCAGATGGGCAGTCACGGCCCCGATTACTTCAAACGCTCCACTGCAGACCTCAAGGCTTTCAAGCCCGAGTGCGCCACCAATGCACTGTCCAGCTGTTCGCAGCAAAGCGTGGTCAATGTCTACGACAACTCCATTCGCTATACCGACCACTTCCTGGCCCAGACCATAGACTGGCTCAAGACCCAACAAAACCAGTTTGAAACCGGCATGTTCTACATGTCAGACCATGGCGAATCGCTGGGCGAGCTCGGTGTCTATTTGCACGGCATGCCTTACGCCATGGCGCCCGACGACCAAAAACATGTGCCCATGATTGCCTGGCTGGGAACGCTGGGTGCGCGCACCGGCCTGAATCAGGCCTGTCTGAGCAAGACTCTGGACCAGCCGCTCTCGCACGACAACCTGTTCCATACGGTGATGGGATTGATGGATGTCACTTCTCCAACCTACAAGCAGCCTCTGGATGCATTTGCCAGCTGCCGCACGGCCAGCTAGCCATTGACTGCGCAGCACAAAAAAAGCCTGCCGGATGCACGATCCGGCAGGCTTTTCCGCTTTCAGCAGCTGCGTATCACTCGCCCTGAGAGCCGCGGCGCGCCCAGCCCGTGGTGTGCTTTTCCAGCAGGTTGAACAGCTCGTACATCACCATGGCCATGGCTCCCACCACGATCAGCCCCGCAAAGGCCAGGCCCATCTGCATGGAAGAGCCGGCGGAGACCAGCAGATAGCCGATACCCTCGTTGGCAGCCGTCATCTCGCTGACCGTGGTGCCTACGAAGGCCAGCGTGATCGCGACCTTGAGCGAGCCGTAGAAATACGGCAGGGAGCGCGGCAGGCCGACCTTGATCAGCACGTCCCAGCGCTTGGCTCCCAGCACGCGCAGCACATCCTCCAGTTCGGGCTCCAGCGTGGCCAGACCCGTGGCGATATTGACCATGATAGGGAAAAAGCTGATCAGAAAGGCCGTGAGAATGGCCGGGCCTGCGCCGATGCCGAACCAGACCACCAAAATCGGCACGAACGCTGCCTTGGGCAAGGCGTTGAAAGCCGTCATCAGCGGGTAGAAGGCCGCATAGGCCAGACGCGAGGAGCCGATCAGAAAGCCCAGCAGCACGCCCACCACGATCGCCAGGGCAAAGCCTGCCATCGTCACCCAGTAGGTGCGCCAGGCATGCATGGCAATCGTGCCCGCAAACTCATAGAGCTGATGGCCTATGGCCCAGGGGCTGGGGAAGATGAACTCCGAGACGCCTAGGCCCGAGCAGATGATCTGCCAGAGCAGGACGATCAGCAGCAACAGCAGCCAGGGAGCCCAGCGCTCGGCGGTTTTTTGATGTTTCATGATGCGCCTTATTGAGGAATGGCTGCAGCGGTTTCGGGGCCGCTCTTGCGCAGGGCGCCGATATGGCCGCGCAGCTCGTAGACGATGTCCGAGAACTCGGGGGTGTAGGTGACCTCCAGATCACGCGGGCGCGGCAGGTCGATGTCGCGGCGCACCACGAAGCGGCCCGGGCTCTTGCTCATCACATAGACGGTATCGGCCAGGAACACGCTCTCGCGCAGATCATGGGTGACCAAGATCACATTGAACTTCTGCTCGGCCTGAAGGTCGCGCAAGATGCACCACAGCTCTTCGCGGGTAAAGGCGTCAAGCGCGCCAAAGGGCTCGTCGAGCAGCAGCATCTGCGGCTCGTGAATCAGGGCGCGGCAGATGCTGGCGCGCTGCTGCATGCCGCCGGAAAGCTGCCAGGGAAACTTGCGCTCATAGCCTGCCAGACCCACCTTGCCCAGCAGCTCTATGGCACGCGCCTCGTATTCCTTGCGCTTTTGCTTGAACTGCGAACGGTGCGGCTCCACGATCTCCAGCGGCAGCAGCACATTGTCCAGCGTGGTGCGCCAGGGCAGCAGCGAGGAGGACTGAAACGCCATGCCCGAGATCTTGAGCGGCCCTATCACGCGCTGGCCATCGACCGTGATGCGCCCCATGGACGGCATCTTCAGGCCCGTGGTGAGCTTCATGAACGTGGACTTTCCGCAGCCCGAAGGACCGACGATGGCGATGAACTCGCCGCGCTGCACCGTGAGGTCGATGGCCTCCACCGCAAAGTGGTTGGCCTGCAGCAGCTCTTCGTTATAGGCCAGCCAGACGTCTTTGAATTCGACGAAGGGCCGGACAGCTTCTGTATCTGATGACTTCATAAAAACAGGCTGTAGCGCCTGTCACACAGACGCATAAAGCTATCAATAAATGAGCAATTACTTTTTGGGAAAGACGTCAAGATCCGCGATTGGCGGCAGAAAGCGGCCGTTCCAGAGCGTCTCGGGGTTCACGCGTGTCTTGGTCGCATAGACGTCCGAGATCTGGGAAGCCATCAGCGCCATGCGTGTGGAGCTGACCTGGCCAAAGCCCTCGCCACGCGCGTCGGCGGTGTTGATCACGGTGTCGATCGCCAGCTGCAGACGGCGGGTTTCGAGCGCCGTGTTGACGATGCCGTCGCGCTCCTTCACATAGGCAATGGCGGCACCGGGGTTGGCCATGACTTCCTTGGCGCCCTTGCTAAAGGCCTTGAGGAAGGCACGCACGGCTTCGGGGTTCTCGCGCACCAGCTTGGCGCTGGCGATGATGGCGTTGCCATAGAGCTTGACGCCGTTGTCGGCAAACGGCATGACTGCCACATCGGCCGCCTTCACGCCCCGCGCCTCCAGGTTCAGCAGCGAAGTAAAGGTAAAGCCCGTGATGGCATCGATATCGCCGCGCACCAGCATGGTCTCGCGCAGCGGCGGATCCATGGTGGTCCATTGCACATCGCCGACTTTGTTGGCCTTGGCAAACAACGGAAAGCCGCGTCGGCCTGCATCAAAGACCGGCGCTCCCAGCTTCTTGCCCGTCAGGTCCGCCGGCTTGGCGATGGCGCTCTTCTTGAGCGCCATGACCGAGGCCGGCGTGTTGTTGTAGACCATCATCACGGCCACGGGCTTGTCCTTGACTTCGGGGTTGTTGGCATGAAACTCCATGAGCGCGGCCAGATCGGCAAAGCCCATGTCGTAGGAGCCCGATGCCACTCGCTGGATGGCACCACCCGAGCCGCTGCCGGCATCCACCGTCACATTGAGCCCTGCGGCCTGGAAATAGCCCTTGGCGACTGGCTGCAGAAACAGCGCCGCAGGTCCTTCGAAACGCCAGTCGAGCTGGAATTTGATGGGCGTTGCGGCAAAGGCTGCCGTGGCGCTGGCAAAGCTGCCCAGGGCCAGAACGGATTGCAGGAACAGGCGCTTGGTTTGCATGGTGGCTTCCCTCTCTCTATGTCAATGAATTGCGGTTGAATGCGTGCCGGGGCTCAGACTTTCCAGGCGCCCTGGTGTGAACTGCTGGCCTCTTCGATCAAGGCCGGCCCGATACATTCGATGGCGTGCGAAGCGGTCTGAAACACATCGCGGCAGGACAGCTCGGCATCCTTCTGATCGAGCCGCTCGCCACGGAACACGCGCAGCCGCTCGGCATCGATGCCATAGACCACGCGGCCGATGGCGGACCAGAAGATCGCGCCGGCACACATCACGCAGGGCTCGGCAGACGAGTACAGCGTGGCGACGGCCAGCTCATCGCGGGAATGCAGGGGGCTGGCCAGGCGGATGGCGGACAGCTCGGCATGGGCCGTGCAATCGCCGCTCTCGCCGTTGGCATTGCTGGCCCGGGCCAGCACGCGTCCGTCGGCCGCCACGATCAGCGCTCCAAACGGCCGGTTGCCGCGCTCGCGTGCCGTATCCGCGAGCGCAATGGCTTCGCGCAAATAACAGCCATCGGCGTCATTCAAGGCCTGGGCTTGAGGCAATGACATGCTTGGTTCCTCCTCAGGCCTTGAGCATGCGCGCCGACCTGGCGGGCAGCATGCTGCTGTTGAACAGTGCGTCGGCAGATGGCGTGGTCTTGAGCGCAAAGGTCTGCACCACGCTGTCCAGCTGCTGCTCCATCAAACGCTTGCTGAAGTCGCCCAGTCCATGGCTTTTCGTGTCTGCTGCTGCCACATACTGTGCGGTGATGGACCAGCGCTCCAGCTCCAGCTTCTCATCGAGAATCGGCTCGCGCTGGCGCACGGCGGCAATGCCTGCTGCGGGGTTGGCAAGGCATTCCACAATCGCACGGTTGGTGGCGCGCAGGAAGGCGGCCACGACCTGCGGCTTCTCGGCGATCAACTGGCTGGACGCGAGAATCGCATTGCCATACAGATGAACGCCGGCATCGCTGTAGCGCAGTATGGAAAGCTCCTCGGGCTTGAGGCGCGCAAAGAGCGACACCGCCGAGTCATGGAAATAGGTGGCGGCATCCACATCGCCACGCACCATGACGTTGTCGCGTGCCGAGAACTCCGTCGTCGACCAGGCAAACAGATCGGCGGGCAGATTCCTTCGCCGCGCCACCATGGGCCAGGCACGGCGCGTGGACTCCACTGCCGCTGCAGCCACCTTCTTGCCCTTGAGACTTGCGAAATCCGAAGTGATGCCTCTGTCCTTGCGCCCGATGATCACAAAAGGCGCGCGGTTGTAGTACTGGTAGACGGCCTGCACGCGAGGTGTGCCGGCGTTTTGCGCATTGAACTCGATCAGCGAACTGACATCGCCCAGTCCGAGCTGGTAGGCACCGCTGGCGATACGAGTAATCGAAGCCACCGAGCCCGCCCCTACGTCCAGACTCACATCCAGCCCTTCATCGCGGTAGTAGCCGTTTTGCTGTGCCAGAAAGAACGGCGCCGTCTGGCCGTTGACGCGAAAATCCAGCGTGAATTTCAGCGGAGTCAGCGACTTGCCCTGGGCATGAACCCAGGGTGCGCCGCAAAGAGGCAGGGCAGCAAGGAAATGGCGACGTAGCATGGTGGAACTCTCAGGTCTCTGGCGACAGGAACGCCAGCAGCTGCCGCTGCTGACAGGACTTGAGCAATTTCCGGGCACTGCACGCGGATGCAGGCTGAACGCTTCTACTCGTTCAACCTTCTAGCAATTGGCGTGCCTGCTTTGGGTTGCGCCTTGCCAGGTATCAACAAAGTGCATGCAAAAGAGATGGATGCATGGATTCATGCACGGCAATGCACCAGATTGAAGTCATGCACCAAAACCAAGAGTGCCCGCGCCCTGGAAAATGGCTGGCACGCTGTTTGCTGCACTCAAATCAAGAGTAGAAGCGTTCAGCACGGTGCTCTGACCTTTCCTCGGTCAGCAGCTTCGCGGGTCATTGCTCTTGAAGTGGGTGCGGCAGCCGGCCGTGCCTGGTATCCACACTTCAGATGCCCGCAGCCCCAAGCCTCACTGGCAACGCCGGTGCCTGAAGTCATCGCAAGAGAGATTCTTATGCAGACCATGACCAGCCACTCTTACAGCCTTGGCGAACTGAACAAGGAAGCCCACATGGGCGGGCAAGGTGCAGAAACCTCGGCGCGCGAAGTTCGCGTCATAGACATCAGTGACTTCGAGCAGCGCAAGCAGGAGATTGCCGAGCAGATCTGGAGCGCATCGGTGGAAATCGGCTTCTTCCAGGTTTCCGGCCACGGCATTGCCCAGGCCGATATCGACGCCGCGTTCTGCAGAGCCGAGCAGCTATTCGCCTTGCCGCCCGAAACCAAGGCTCAATGGCCGCTGTCGCGCAATGCAGGTTGGGAGCACAAGGCACAGATTCGCCCTTCCACGCGCACTCCCGACCAGAAAGAGTCCTATCAGGTTACACGCCCGCGCATGCAAGGCTTGTGGCCCAGCGAGCAGGAGTTGCCCGGCTTCAAGCAGGCTACTCTGGCCTTTGAGCATCAATGCTGGCAGGTTGGCATGCAACTGCTGTCCTGCTTTGCCTACAAGCTGGGCTTTGACGATGAATTCTTCACCCGCGCACATGACCCCGCCGTGCCCAGCTACCAGAGCACGCTGCGCATGCTGCATTACTTTGCAGTGGACCCTGCTCTCAAGGACGAAATCGGCCTGTGGCGTGCAGGCGCACATACGGACTTCGACTGCCTGACGCTGTTGTTCCAGCGCGCCGGCCAGGGTGGGCTACAGGTGCTGCCCGGCAAGGAGGCCGAGACCCAGCAATGGACGCCCGTGAAGCCCGTGGATGGCGTCATCACCTGCAATATCGGCGACATGCTGATGCGCTGGAGCGACGACCAGTTGCCCAGCAACTTCCACCGCGTGCGCAACCCTCAGCCCCATGAGTACCAGGGGGCCCGCTATAGCCTGGCCTTCTTCTGCCAGGCCAATGAGGATGCGGTGATAGAAGGGCCGGCCAAAAAATATCCGCCCATCACAGGGGCGGAATATTTGCGTCAGCGCATCAGCGCCAATTTCTCGAACAGGTACTGACACCCCCTGAGCAGCCCTGCCGCTTCCTCCAAGGGGACGACACCTTCGGGGCGGCCCTTCCTCGGTGTCCCTGGCTGGGGGGTGCGCCAGGTTCCAGCCCTCCGTCTTTGGTGCAGTGTGATGTGGTCCGAATTGAAACGACAAAGCCCCGGAGCCCGGGGCCTTGTCGGCGATCAGGGGTGGCGCGGATCAGCGCAGCGACTCGATGAGATCGATGTACTGCTGCTTGGCCTCATCCGGCGTTGTGCCTTCCAGCTTGGCCCAGGCATCCCACTTGGCGCGGGCCACCATGTCGGTGAAGCTGGGCTTCTTGGCTTCGTTGTCACCCTCGGTCGCCTGCTTGTACAAGGCATAAATCTTGAGCAAGGTGGCGTTGTCGGGACGCTCGCCAAGCGAGGTGGAATTCTTGACGGTCTCTTCAAACCGGGCGTTCAGATCGGACATGAAAGGTCTCCTGGGCTTTAATAGTCGAGGCCAGTGTAGCCAAAAATCCGGAAAATTAGAACGACCGTTCTTTTTATTTCACAAAGTACTGCAACGCCGGCAAGCAAGCAGCCCTTTGCGGCACGCACTCCCTCAAATCCGCCTCTTCGTGATTCGCCTCGCGGCAGCAGCAACGGACTGCCTTCAGAACATCATGCGCAGACCCGCATCAAAGCCCAATGCGCTGCGTGGCTGCATGCCGGGGCTGTTGCTGTAGGCCGGTTGCGGCATGATGACCGGGCTGCTGACGGCCAGCGGCGTCACACCCATCACCGCAGGATTGTTGTGTCCATTGCTCACGCTGATGCGCGACACCGTGGTGTAGAGCGCCGTGCGTTTGGAGAGGTTATGCACATAACCCAAGGCCAGCTTGTTCACCGATGCGTCGCCGGCTCCCTGCCCATTTTTGAATTGCACCCTGGCCACCGACGCCCTGAGCTGATGCAGTCCGACAGGGATTTGCACACCAGCCAGAAGCCCGTCATAGCGGTCTGTGGCCCGCACATCGCTGCGCGCATTGCGCACCTGCGACCACTCGCCCAACACACGGACCGGACCGAAGTTGTACGAACCTCCCAGGTTCAAGGACTTGATGGTTTCCTTGCGGCCGTTGAAAGTGCCCAGCATGCTTTCGCCATAGCCCAGCGCAATATCGGTGGGGCCGCTGGCCCAGCCAATGCGCCCACCGGCATAGCGGCCGCGCCTGGCATCATTTTCCGGGAAGGCATACATCAGCTGACCATAAATTCCGCCCAGCCCTGTAGGCAGGTGGTAGCCGATGGAATTGTTGGCGCGCAGATAATTGTCCGTGCCTGCCGACAAACCGTTTCCCAGCAAGCGTTCGGGCAGCGTACCGCTGGTCTGCGTACTCAGCGCACGGTTGATGGCCAGGTTGCTGCTGACCACCGCCAGCAAATTGACGCCCACGCCGTTGACGGAATAGGGATCAAAGGCCCAGTCATTCAGAAACGACGGTGTGTGATCACGCCCAAGGCGCAGCTCGCCCCAATTGCCCGCCAGGCTGACGGTGGAGCGTCGCCCAAAGTTCAGCGCGCCGCCGCCCGTGTCGTTGGTCACTGGCGCTTCCAGCCACATGCTGGCAGACATTCCAGCACCCAGATCTTCAACGGCACGAACACCCAGACGGCTGGCCAGATTACCCGAGGGTGACAGCGCCCATATACCTTGGCTGGCCGTGCGGCCGGAGCCATCCCAGGAATTGCTGCGCACCATGTAGCGGCTGACGCCCGCATCCATGACACCGAACAGCGTCACGGATGACTGAGCGCTGGCCAGGCTGCTGGCGGACAAGGCAAAAAGACTCCAGATATAGCGTGAAATACGTGGCATTTCATGTCTCCTTTTCGTTATGAATTCGCGGTATTGATCCGCGAAATCACTCTAGAAAAGGAAGGCTGCAGCTCTTGTGCAGTTGATGCCATTCATTGCTTATTTGGTGCCATGATCCCAAGGTGAAATCCCTAGGAATGTCGCCCTGCCGCATGGCCAATGTCAGACAGAAAAAAGCCGGCGCCTTGGAAAAGGCACCGGCACGGATTTTCGCAATGGTTTTACCCGCCCAATATTTGCGCCCAGCAGCTCATGGCACAAGTACCGTGGCCCCCACAGTCTTGCGCGCTTCCAATGCACGATGGGCTTGTGCCGCCTCGGCCAGGGCAAACTCCTGCTGAGGCTCGCTCACGATGCGCCCCGCCAGCACGTGCTCAAACAGCTCTGCAGCCATCTCCAGCATATGTGAACGGGGCTGGATGTAATGCATCATGGCCGGCCTGGTCATCCAGATCGAGCCTTTGGCGGCCAGCAGCGATGAGTCCACCACCACGGAGCCGGAAGAGGTTCCGTTGCTGACCAGCGAGCCACGCGGCTGCAGGCAATCGAGCGAGTCCATCAATGTGTCCTTGCCTACCGAGTCGTACACCACGGGAACGCCCTTGCCTGCCGTGATTTCCTTCACTCGCTCGACGATGTTTTCACGCGAAGTCACGATGGTGTGCGCGCATCCGTTCGCCCTGGCCAGCTCGGCCTTCTCATCCGTGCTGACCGTACCAATCATGTTGACCCCCATGGCGCGGGCCCACTGACAGGCAATCAGGCCTACACCTCCGGCAGCTGCGTGATAGAGAATGGTTTCACCGCCTTGCAGCGGATAGACCTGACGGAACAGATACTGGGCCGTCATGCCTTTCATCATGAGTGTGGCTGCAGTACGGTCTGAGATTCCGTCGGGCAACGGAATCAGCACTTCTGCAGGCATCACACGCGCCTGTGCATAAGCGCCTTGCGGACCGATCAGATAGCCAACGCGGTCACCCACCCGGATATCCGTCACACCCGTTCCGACGGCCTCGACCACACCGACGGCATCCGAACCCAACCCGTTGGGCAGGGCCAACGGATAACGCCCGGAGCGGAAGTACACATCGATGAAGTTGAGCGCGATATAGCTATGCCGCACACGGGCCTGGCCTGGGCCGGGGTCTCCCACAGCAACGTTTTCCAGTCGCAGAACTTCTGGACCGCCAGTCTCGTAAAAGCGAATGGCCTGAGTCATGAAATGCTCCTGTATCTATTGAGGTGCAGCAAGCGCTGCAAAGCAAAATCCGGGCATCCTCAGTCGCAGACATGCCCGGACCGATTGACGAGCCGGCTCAGTTCAGCTTGATGCCGAAATTCCTGACGATCTCGCCATTGCGCTGGTATTCGGCCTGCAGATCGGTAGACAGCTGCTCCAGCGTGCGCTCCTGCTTGATGGGCTCGAAGCCGGTGGACAAATAACGTGCCTGCACCGCCTGGCTGGCGTTGACCTTTTGCAGCGTGGCATTGATCTTCTCCAGCAACGGCTGCGGCGTCTTTGCCGAGGCAAAGACGCCGGCCCAGTTGCTGAAATCAAGCTCCGGATAGCCGAGCTCGGCCATCGTCGGCACATTGGGAAAATCGGACAAGCGGCTCTTGTAAGCAACGGCCAGCAGCTTGACCTTGCCGCTGGGAACCAGCGGTTTGGTGGTCACGGAGCCGTCGAACATCAGCGGAATCTGATTGCCCATGATTTGTGCCAGTGCCGGTGCAGAACCTGGAAACGGCACATGCTGCATGTCCAGGCCGGCCTTCTGATTCAGGATCGCCCCTGCGTACTGCGATGCCGTCCCCTGGCTGTAGGAGGCAAAGGACAGCTGACCCGGATGGGCCTTGATATAGGCAATAGCCTCCTTGGCATCCTTGGCCGGGAACTGAGGCGAAGCAATGAAGACCATGACGGAGCGTGCCATCTGCGAGACGGGTCTGACATCCTTCATGGCATCAAAGCCCCCCTTGAGCACATGCGGAACCTCGGTCAGGATATTGGTCACCGTCACCAGCAGGGTATTGCCGTCTGAGGGCTGGGACAGCATGTATTTCACCGCCATGGCACCGCCGGCACCGGGGCGGTTTTCCACAATCACAGGCTGTTTGAGCTCATGCGCCAGCTGATCGCTGATGATGCGAGCAAACACATCGATCGTGCCGCCGGGCGGGGCAGGAACAATGAGCTTGACGGGCTTGTCGGTGAAAGCGAAGGCGCTGCCAGTTGGCATAGCTGCAGCCAGAGCAATGGACAGCAGGACTGGAATGCGTTGCATCGTGCGCTCCTTTGACCTCAGGCGACTTTGCGCAGAAAACCCTGCTGAGCACCGTTGCGATTCGGAGCAAAGCCGTTCCTTGCCAGGCTCTCCTCCACCGTGTCGTAGAACACGCCGATCTGGCAGATTTCGCGCGCCTGGGCAGGAGTGGCGATGGGGCGGCTGCATTCCTTGGCAATGCGCACCAACTGCTCGATCTGCTCCACCGTGCCCATTTTTCGGGTTCGAGTCTGATTCCACAGATTGTCTTCGGTGCCGCAGCGCACATGCAGGCCCATGGCAATGCCCATGAGATTGATGGGCAGCACGTTCAGCACCGAGGCTTCTACCGTGAGCACCGCACCGTCGGGCACGGCGCGCACAAAATTGGCCAGGCTGTAAACGCTGGGCTGGTCCATTCCGCCGCCGATGGCCACCCAGTTCAGCACCAGCGGACCTTTGTAGATGCCGCGACGCATCAGCCGCTCCACCGACTCGAAGCTGTTGATGTTGTAGCACTGGAAGGCACTCTGAATGCCGGCCGCACTGAGGCGGCGTATATGTTCTTCGGCCCAGCCCGGCTGCGCTGGCACGGTCATTTCCTTGTAGGCATTGAACACCGCTGGGTCCTCCATCGAAGTGCCCTCGATATCCCGCACATCGAACTGCTCCAGAATGTTCATCTGCGAGGTATTGATGGTCACCGTCACCTGATCGGGCTTGGGGTCCAGCTCGGCCAGCATGTGGCGGGTATCGTCAGACAGCCATTTGGCGGCCGCGCCATCGGTTTCGGGTGCAAAGCTGATCGACCCACCTACCTGGATGATCATGTCCGGGACACGGGCACGCACGCCGGCAATCAGCTCGTTGAACTTGGAAAGCCGCTTGCTGCCGCGGCCGTCGAGCTCGCGTACATGCAAGTGC
The DNA here is from genome assembly GCF_004522605.1 of Comamonas sp. A23. Lineage (NCBI taxonomy): Bacteria > Pseudomonadati > Pseudomonadota > Betaproteobacteria > Burkholderiales > Comamonadaceae > Comamonas > Comamonas sp. A23. Next base: position 224,284 of record NZ_RSDT01000003.1, on the reverse strand, counting down.
AGCACCTGGGCGCCGGCGTTGTAGCAGTCCACGGCTTTTTGAATCTGCTCCTCCATCGTGACGGGAATTTCGCCGGGGAAGTCCTCCGGCAGCCACGAAGGTGCATAAGGAGCTGCAGTGATGATGAGAGGCTGCTGATGTTCGGCAACCAGGTGACCGTCGAGGAAATTCATGATGATGTCTCCGTTGTTATATGAATGCCATGCCCGCACTCAGAGCCTTGCGTACAACTGTGCTTCGCACCGCCCGGCCAGGTTCTGCGCCTTGCCACGAACGTCTTTCGATGCTCAGAAAGTCGGTGTGCCGATGATTCCGGCGCGCTCCATCTTTCGATGGCTGGGCGGGTAGTCCATCACCGCGTAATGCTGTGTCGCGCGGTTGTCCCAGATGGCGATGCTGCCGGGCTCCCAGCGCCAGCGGACCTGGTACTCGGGGATCGCGGCCTGGCTGATCAAGAACTGCAGCAGACTGGATGAGCCCTGGGTGAAGTCCTGGCCCACACGCACATTGGCGGGCGTGTGGAAGTTCGTGAAATGAGTGGTGAAGCCGCTGACAAACAGCACTTTTTCACCGGTTTCCGGATGTGTACGAACCACCGGGTGCTCCGCATCCGGAAACTGCGCCTTGAGGGCCAGACGCTTCTGCGCAGGCATGGCGGCGCCAAAGGTGCACTCAATGCTGTGGCGTGCCCGCAGCGGGGCTATCACGTCCTTGATATGCGATGGCAGCATCTCGTAAGCCAGCGCCATATTGGCCCACATGGTGTCGCCGCCGACCGGCGGACATTCGACGCAGCGCAGCACGCAGCCCATGGGCGGCACCTCGCGCCAGGTGGCATCGCAATGCCAGGAGTTTTCATACCGGTCCAGCGGCTTGTCCGGCGTCTTGTAGATCTGCACCAGGCCGGGATGCTCGGGGTCGCTGCCGATCACCGGATGGTCCTCCAGCTCGCCAAAACGCCGGGCAAAACCGACATGCTCGGCGCGACTGATACTCTGGCGGCGCAAGAACAGCACCTTGTGCTTGAGCAAGGCCGTCTTGATCTCTGCGAAAAGCCCATCATCGCGCAGCGCATCCGCCAGTTGCACATCGACCAACTCCGCGCCTATGGCACAGGTCAGAGGGTTTATCTGCATCACTGTCTCCTACACTTTTTTGAACCCAGGCTTGTTGCTAGTCTCTGCCGCCCGGTAAGTCCACTGTAGAAAACCTGTGTCACATAGGTTGTGCATTTCATGCCGCACGCTATGCATCTCATGCCAGAATTTCTCCGAATTTTTGCGTGGAGCAGTCATGGTCACTTTTGTGCGCGCGGCATCTCTGACGAATTTCTCGGAACTCTTCAGCGAACTGGGAGGAGACCCTGATGCGGCATTGCGTCGTGCCGGCCTGCGCCCAGCCGTGGTGCGCGAGCAGGATCAGCTGATCGATGCATTGACGGCCGGACGCCTGCTGGAAGAAGCTGCAAGCATCACGGGTTGCGAAAACTTCGGGCTGCGCATGGCGCAATCACGGCAGGTTTCAAACTTCGGTGTCGTCAGCCTTTTGTTGCTGCACCAGCCCACCTTGCGCAAGGTGCTGAGCACGCTGATCGAGCATGTGCACATGCTCAATGAGTCTCTGGTGATTCATATGGACGACGCCAATGGCGTCGTGGTGCTGCGCGAAGAGTTCACCCTGCCGGATGCATTGCCGCAATCCATGGAACTGGCAATCGGCGTGCTGTTTCGTACCTGCAACCTGCTGCTGCATGAGCAATGGCGCCCGCTGCGGGTCTGCTTCAGCCACCCCGCGCCCGGCGACACCGGCCTGCACAAGCAGATGTTTCGTTGCCGCGTGGAGTTTGATGCGGACTTCAACGGCATTGTGTTTCGCACCGAGGACCTGGATGCTCCCAACCCCTTGGCCGACCCGGTTCTGGTGCGCTATGCCAAGACCATGGTGGACACCACGCAGCAAGGCCGTCAGGCCTCCATCGGCCAGCAGGTGCGCAAGGCCATCTATCTCATGCTGCCCTCGGGCAATGCCACCTGCATCTGCGTGGCCCAGGGTCTGGGGCGCAGCGTACGGACCCTGCAGCGCGAGCTTGATGGTGAAGGCCTGAGCTTTACCGACCTGCTGCAGGAGGTTCGCTCGGATCTTGCCCAGCGCTATGTGCGCAACCCTGACTACCCTGTGGGTCAGATCGCCTCCATGCTGGGCTACAACAGCCACAGTGCCTTCACACGCTGGTTCAGCACGCTCTTTGGCTGCCCGCCCGAGGTCTGGCGTGAAAGAAATCTTCCACCCAGCCCGCAGCGGCGGGGCCAAGCCTTCAGCCGCGCGTAGGCTGGTCCAGCCAGCGCTGGGCCAGCTTGACCCAGAAGGTCGCACCCAGCGGAATCAGCGCATCGTTGAAGTCGTAGCTGGGGTTGTGCAAGGTACAGGGGCCACCGCCATGCCCGAGGGCGCGATGATCACCATCGCCGTTGGCGATAAAGCAGTAGGCACCGGGCTTTTCCAGCAGCATGAAGGCAAAGTCCTCGGCCCCCATGGATGGCTCTTGCGGCACCACACCGGCATCGCCCAGAATCTCGCGCATCACGGCCTGGGCAAATTCGGCCTCGGGGGCCGTGTTGATGGTTGGCGGGTAGTTGCGCACGAACTCGAACGAGCATTGCGTGCCATGCGCCGCACAGACGGCCTCGCTGATCTGCTGCATGCGCTGCTCGATGAGGTCCAGCACCTCCAGCGTAAAGGTACGCACCGTGCCCTGCAGCTCCACGCTGTCCGGCACGACGTTGGTAGCCTCGCCGGCATGGACCATGGTGACCGACACCACGCCCGCCTCAATGGGCTTGACGTTACGGCTGACGATGGTCTGGAAAGCCATGATGAGCTGGGCCGCCACGGGCACCGGGTCCACCACCATATGCGGCATGGCCGCGTGGCCGCCCTTGCCGCGTACCACGATCCTGAATTCGTTGCTGGATGCCATGGCGGGCCCCGCACCCACGGCCATGGTGCCGGCCTTCATGCCCGGCCAGTTGTGCATGCCAAACACAGCCTGCATGGGGAACTGCTCGAACAGTCCGTCGTTGACCATCTCGCGGGCACCGCCACCGCCTTCCTCGGCAGGCTGGAAGATGGTGTAGACCGTGCCCTCGAAGCTGTCGCGATGTGCGGCCAGATATTGCGCCGCCGCCAGCAACATGGCCGTGTGACCGTCGTGACCGCAGGCATGCATCTTGCCCGCATGGCGGCTGGCATGGTCAAAGGTGTTGAACTCCTGCATGGGCAGGGCATCCATATCGGCGCGCAGGCCGATGGCTCGGCCGCTGCTGCCGCCGTCGCGGCCATGGATGACGCCCACCACACCGGTCTTGCCCAGACCGCGATGGATCGCTATGCCCCATTGCTCCAGCTTCGCCGCGACCAGATCCGAGGTCCGTATTTCCTCGAAACACAGCTCGGGGTGGGCGTGGATATCGCGACGCAGCGCGGCAATGTCAGGGGCGCTTGCTTGAAGTTCGGGCAGCAGGGCCATGCGCTCTCTCCTTGGGGTCATCAATGGCAAAGATGCCATGATGGCCCAAAGCGAGAGAGCTTGCGCCCTGCGCGCCTCAAAGCCTCACACCCGGACCTTTCCGTCGCCCGTAAGCATGGACAGCTCGACAAAACGCGGCTTGCCAGCCTGTGGGCGGAAGGCGATGGGAAAGCCCGCAACCTGCTGGCCATTCATGGCCTCCAGTGCCGCCACCAGGCCATCGCGCTGCAGCCGGCCAGCGGCAGCGGCAGATTTCAGCGCTTCGCCCACGACACGGGCAGCCAGATAGCCTTCCATGCTGGAGTAATCGGGCTGCAGCGAAGCACCTCCTTTCTGCAGGGCTGCCTGAAACTCACGCGCCAGGGGGTGCGATGTCTTGAAGGGCGAGGGCACGACCTGGGTGACCACCACCCCCTCGGCCTCCTTGCCAAGGGCCTTTGCCAGTGCCGAAGTGCCCACGAACGACACGTTGTAGAACTGACCGCCATAGCCTGCCTGGCGTGCCGCTCGCACAAAGGCAGCGCTGGCCGCATAGGTGCCGACCTGCACGATGACATCGGCCCCCAGCGGCACCAGAGTCTTGACGGCCTTGGTCACATCCTGGGAGTTGCGCTCCACCGTGGCTGCACCCACGGGTTTGAGGCCATGGCCTTGCAGCGCCTGCATCACCCCCTCGAGACCTGACTGGCCATAGGCATCGTTCTGATGAAACACCGCGATCTTCTTGAGGCTCAAAGAAACCAGTTGCCTAACCATGAGCGCGGTTTCATCGGCATAGGAAGCACGCAGATTGAAGACCGCCTGCGCCAGCTTGGGGTCGCGCAGGCCGGCGCCCCCCGTCAGTGGAGCAATCAGCGGCAGCTTGGCTTTCTGCAGCAAAGGCAGTGCGGCCATGCTGGTGGGCGTGCCCAGATAGCCAAACAAGGCCATCACATCATCGGCAATGAATTTCTGGGTATTGGCCACGCAGCGCTCTGGCTCATAGCCATCGTCCAGCGTGCGCAGCTCCACCTGGCGGCGGCCGATACCGCCCTGGGCATTGAGTTGATCGAAATACAGCTTGGCGCCCTGCACAAACTGCATACCCAGCTGTGCCGAGGGGCCGCTCAGCGCGCAGGACTGCCCAAGCACAATGGGCCCGCTCGAATCCTGGGAATGACTTGCGCCTATCCAGCTCCCGGCTGCCACAGCTGCGCCAGCAGTCATGAATTGACGACGATTCCACTCCACTCGCTTGTACGGCATTGCTCTTGATCTCTCTGTACGGGCTACTCATTGCTACGGGCTGGATCAGCCCGCTCCTGGGGTCTTGCATCTCAGGTTTTTTGACATGGATGCGCGCCGCATAATAGGCCCACAAAACGGTCTTCAGACGCAAACCGATCCAGATTTTCGAGCCCACGACATGCCTCATATCGTTCAAGTACGCGGTGCCTGCCCGCATGACTGCCCGGACACCTGCGCCCTGCTCACCACGGTGGTCGATGGCACGGCCACCAAGGTGCAAGGCAATGCTGAACACGCTCACACGGGCGGCGTGCTCTGCGCCAAGGTCAGCAAGTACACCGAACGCACCTACCACGCCGGGCGAGTGCTGCAGCCTCTCAAACGCAGCGGCCCCAAAGGCAGCGGCCACTTCACCCCCGTGAGCTGGGACGAAGCACTGAGCGATATTGCCCAGCGCCTGCACGGCATCGCCCGGCGCGCGCCCGAAGCCATACTGCCCTACAGCTATGCCGGCACCATGGGACTGGTACAGAGCGAGAGCATGGACCGGCGCTTTTTCCACCAGCTGGGCTCCAGCCTGCTGGATCGCACCATCTGCGCCAGTGCCGGCAGCGAGGCGCTGACCGCCACCTATGGCGGCAAGCTGGGCATGCGTGTGGAGTTCTTTGCCGAAAGCAAGCTGATCCTGATCTGGGGCAGCAACAGCATTGCCAGCAATCTGCATTTCTGGCGCTATGCGCAGGAAGCCAAGCGCCAGGGCGCCAAGCTGATCTGCATAGACCCGCGCAAGAGCGAGACCGCCGACAAATGCCAGGAACACCTGCAACTGCTGCCAGGCACCGATGCGGCACTGGCTCTGGCGCTGATGCACGAGCTGATCGTGCACGACTGGCTGGACCATGACTACATCGCCCAACACACCCAGGGCTGGGACGCACTCAGGGCCAGAGCATTGCAATGGCCACCCGAACGCGCGGCCAGTGTCTGTGGCCTGAGCGTGGAACAGATTCAGTCCCTGGCACGTGATTACGGCACGACCAGACCAGCGGCCATTCGCCTCAATTACGGTATGCAGCGGGCGCGTGGCGGCGGCAATGCCGTGCGCGCCGTGGCCTGTTTGCCGGCTCTTGTCGGCGCCTGGCGCCACCGTGCTGGCGGGCTGCTGCTGTCCGCCTCGGGGGTCTCGCCGTTCAAGCGCGCAGATCTGCAAATGCCCCAGCTGCTGGGTGAGCGTCGCCCACGCACGCTGAACATGAGCCAGATTGGCGATGTGCTGCTGCATGGGGGCGATGCCGGCTTCGGCCCCAAGGTGGAAGCCGTCGTGGTCTATAACAGCAATCCCGTGGCGGTGGCGCCAGAGTCGGCCAAGGTGGCTGCGGGCTTTGCGCGCGAAGATCTGTTCACCGTGGTGCTTGAGCATTTCTTGACCGACACCGCAGACCTTGCCGATTATGTGCTGCCCGCCACCACGCAGCTAGAGCATTGGGACGTCCACGGCAGCTACGGCCATACCGATGTGCTGCTGAATCGCCCCGCGATCGAGCCCCAGGGCCAGGCACGCAGCAACGCGCAGATCTTTCGCGATCTGGCCATGCATATGGCCCGGCTGGACCCCGCTTTTGCTGCGGCATGTTTCTCGGAGTCCGACGAAGCTCTATGCCGTGCAGCAGTTACACATACTGCGATTGATTTCGACGACCTTCTGCAACGGGGCTTTGCCCATATTCCGCTGCCCGATGCGCCATTTGCTGAAGGTGGCTTTGCCACGCCTTCGGGCAAATGCGAATTCGACAACCCAGCCCTGGCGCGGCTGGGCATCAACACCCTGCCCGACTACCTGCCCAATTACGAGCCGCCCACGGCCGCCTACCCGCTGGCCATGATCTCGCCGCCGGCACGCAACTTCCTCAACAGCAGCTTTGCCAATGTGGCCAGTCTGTCCCGCATGGAAGAGCGCCCGCTGCTGGAGATGCACCCCGATGACGCAGCTGCGCGCGGCATTGCCGACGGTGACCGGTTACGCGTCTTCAACCAGCGCGGCGAGCATGTCTGCCACGCCGCCGTCAACGGCCGCGCTCGCGCCGGCGTGGTGGTGGGCCTGGGCATCTGGTGGCGCAAGCAGGGAGCCAACGGAACGAATGTGAACGAGCTGACGCATCAGCAGCTCACCGATATTGGCCGAGCGCCCTGCTTCTACGACTGCGCGGTACAGGTGGAAAAGTTCAAGGAGTTGTCAGCCTGACGCGGCTGCATTGTGGTTGACCATGAGCAGGGCCACGGCGCGAGCAACCATAATGCAGACACTCAATGAATATGCGGCCGGGGTCTGAGCCTGTCAGAGCACACAGGTACAGCGCAGAGCCGCCCTGCTCTCGCGACATCATCTGTGAAGAAATCTCTCCCCTGGCACCGCCGGCTTGCGCCTAACCGGCTTGATTTGCGTCGACTGATCCTGGTCCTGACCATCTGCAGCGCGCTGATCCCGTTTCTCAACACCTTCTATGCCGGCTATCTGGTGCAGCGCCAGCAGCTGATAGACAACACGCTTGAAGGTCACCATGCCTATGCGACCAAGCTGGCGCAGAGCACGGATGATTTTCTGCAGTCCGCCCTGCAGCAGCTGGAATACAGCGCCAATCTGATGGGCGCGCACATGGATGACGTGGACTATCTGGCCAAGGAGGCCACACGTCTGCGCCTGCAAACCAAGAGCTTCAACTCCGTCACCATCATCGACCCAACGGGCTATGTGCTGGCGACATCGCCCGAAACCCTGCAGATCAAGGGCAAGACGCTGCAAAGCGCCGGAGTGACACAGACATTGAGCACTCGCGGGCCCGTCATCAGCCAGCCCTATATGTCCACGGCCGGCAACTACATCGTCTTTGTCTCTCAGCCCATTTTCGACCCTCAGGGCGAATTCCTGGGAGCGGTAGGCGGCAGCATCTACCTCAAGGAAGACAGCATCCTCGACACCCTGCTGGGCTCGCACTTCTACCAGGATGGCACCTATGTCTATGTGGTGGACCAGAACAAGCACATCATCTATCACCCCGACAACCACCGTATCGGCGATCAGGTGATCAACAACGATGTCATCAACGCCGTGATCCGAGGCGAGTCGGGTACGGCGCCAGTCGTCAACAGCAAGGGAGTGGAAATGCTGGCCGGCTATGCCGTCATCCATGCCTCGGGATGGGGCATTGTGGCCCAGCGCCCCAAGGCGGCCACGCTGGCCCCGCTCAACAAGCTGATGCGCTCCGTGCTCTACAAGACCCTGCCCATCGCCCTGCTGATGCTGGTGGTCATCTGGTGGAGCGCGCGCCGCATTGCCAGCCCGCTGCGCCAGCTCGCCAATGGCGCTCACGATATGGACAAGCCCGAGACGGCGCAGAACATCCAGGCCGTCAAGTCCTGGTACTTCGAGTCCTACGAACTCAAGAAAGCCATGCTCAAGGGCCTGGGCCTGCTGCAACGCAATATCACCAAGCTGCGCGAGGACGTGAACACCGATCCGTTGACCGGGCTGGGCAATCGCCGCCATCTGGAGGCAGCCATCAGCGCCTTTCAGACGCAAGCGCTGCCGTTCTCGGTGATTGCCATCGACATCGACCACTTCAAGCATATCAACGACGGTTTTGGCCACGATACAGGCGACGAGGTACTCAGACAGCTCGCACGCACCATGCGCGAGGTCTCGCGTGTCGATGACCTGCCCTGCCGCGTGGGTGGCGAGGAGTTTCTGCTGCTGCTGCCCGGCACGGGGCTGGAGGCCGCCGCCCATGCCGCCGAGCGCCTGCGTCAGCTGGTCGAGAAAATGGAGATACCGCCAGTGGGCCATATCACCATCTCGCTGGGCGTGGCCCACTGGCCCGACAGCGATCCCGATATCAAGGCCGTCTTCCAGCAGGCCGATGCCATGCTCTATGCCGCCAAGCGAGGTGGACGCAATCGTGTCATGGTCAGTAAGGCCTGCGAGCCTCCCAGCGAGCTCTGAGCCCGGCAGCACCGTAGTTCCGCTCCCACACTCAAGGCGTATCCGCTGTCACAGCCGATACGCTTTTTTTGCAGCTTATTGTGTGACTCCGTTGCACCAATTTGGCCATTGACGCTTCAAATTAGTGAGCATGCACCATAAGCGTCAAGAGGATTGAGCGCAAATTGATCTGAATTTCATAACAAGTAACTGATTTCATTGAACTAATGCCTTGAGCCCTCTGACCTGGCACAGCTCTTGCTGAAAACCCTTGCCCCGCAGCCCCGGATGGACAGCGGAATACACAACAGCAAAGGAATTTCAGATGCCAGAGCCAAGCAAGCATGTCAGTCGCAGACAACTGCTCTCGATGATCGGAAAGGTCGCGGGCGGCAGTGCCATGTATCAAGCCATGAGTTCACTGGGCTATGCCGCCGAATCGCATTACAGCGGTCCGGTCAAGCTCGGCAACGCAAAACCCGGCGCATCGGTTCTGGTGCTGGGCGCTGGCCTGGCAGGCATGGTGGCAGCCCACGAGTTGCGTGCGGCCGGCTACAAGGTGCAGTTGCTTGAATACCAGAGCCGCGCCGGAGGCCGATGCTGGACGCTGCGCGGCGGCGATGAGTTCAGCGAACTCGACGGCACGCGCCAGAAAGTGGGCTTTGCCAAGGGCAACTACTTCAACCCCGGCCCCTGGCGCGTGCCCTACCACCACCATGCGATGCTGGACTACTACAGGCGCTTCGGCATCAAGCTCGAAGCCTTCAACCAGGTCAACTACAACGCATATCTGCACAACAGCAAGGCCCTGGCCGGCAAGCCTCAGCGCTTTCGCCATGTGCAGACCGATGTCTACGGCCATGTGGCCGAACTGCTGTCAAAGGCCACCAATCAGGGCGCACTGGACCAGAGCGTCAGCCGGGAAGACAAGGAGCGCCTGCTGGAGAGCCTCAAGGCCTGGGGCGTGCTGGACAAGGAATACCGCTACCGCGCCAGCAATGCGGTCAGCGATTTCCGCGGCTACGACATCGACCCAGGCGGCGGCCTGATGACGCAGGCCAAACCTTCGACGCCCATGGGCCTGCACGAGCTGCTCGAATCCAATTTGTGGCGCCAGATGGGCGTGGGCAATATCTACGAATTCCACAGCGCCATCTTCCAGCCCGAAGGCGGCATGGACATGCTGGCCCAGGCCATGGCGCGCGATCTGGGCTCGGCCATACGCTACAACGCCAAGGTCACCAGGATCGCCCAGAACGACAAGGGCGTGACCGTGGACTATGTGGACGCCCTCAAGCCCGGCGCCACGCTGCAGGCCCGCGCCGACTGGTGCGTGTGCACGATTCCGCTGTCCATCCTGAGCCAGATCGAAGTGCAGGCCGGAAGCGCCATGCAGAACGCGATTGCTGCCGTACCCTACGGCAGCTCCATGAAGGTCGGTCTGGAGTTCAAGCGCCGCTTCTGGGAAGAGGACGAACGCATCTATGGCGGCATCAGCTACACCGATCTACCGATCCAGCAGATCTCCTACCCCTCCACCGGCTATATGGGCAACGGCCCCGCCGTGCTGCTGGGCGCCTATGCCTTCGAGAACTCCAACAGCTACCGCTTCTCCTCGCTCAAGCCGGCCGAGCGCATTCGTCTGGCGCTGGAGTACGGCGCGCAGATCCATCCTCAGTACAAGCAGGAGTTCCTCAACGGTGTGTCAGTAGCCTGGCATCGCATGCCTTGGATCAATGGCTGCTTCGGCAACTGGACAGATGCGCTGCGTGAGCAGCACTACAAGGATCTGGCCCAGATCGATGGCCGCCTGGTGCTGGCGGGCGAGCATGTCTCGTACATCCCCGCCTGGCAGGAAGGTGCCGTGCTGTCTTCGCTGGACGCCATCCAGCGCCTGCACGCCAAGGCCTCCAGCCTCTGATCGCCCATGTCTGCAACAAGGAACTTCACCATGCACACATTGCACCGTCTTTGCTCCGCTTTCGCCCTGGCCCTGGGTCTCTCCGGCGCCGTCCTGGCCCAATCACAGAGCATGAAAGCCCAGGATGTGAAAAACCTGCAAACACTGCAGTCTGCCGCCGTTCTTTCCATCTCGCCCGCCGATACCCAGGCGCTGATGCAGAACTTCTCTGCGGTCCGCCCGCGCTTCAGCCAGAGCGGCGGAGAGACCCTGTACCAGGCCATCTGCCAGGGATGCCACATGGTCAAGGGCGAAGGCGCCAAGGGCGCCGGCTTCTACCCAGCGCTGGCCTCCAACCCCAAGCTGGCAGCCGCTGCCTACCCGGCCTCGGTCGTCATGAACGGCCTGCACGGCATGCCGTCCTTTGCCAGCAAGCTGTCCGATGAGCAGATTGCCGACGTCGTGAACTATGTGCGCAGCAACTTCGGCAATCAGTACCCGGACAAGCTGTCTGCCGCCGACGTCAAACCCTTTCGCGTCACCCCATAAACCCATTCAGGAGATCACATGAACGTTCCATCCATCTTCAAGACCGCCACCACCGCCGCCTTGCTGGGCGCTGCAGTCCTGCTCACCGGCTGCGCTGCCACCACCTCCGGAAGCGGCGATGTGCTGCGCTACAAGACACCGGGCTCGACCTTCCCCATCGCTGCGGCCGTGGAAATTCCCACCGATGCCCGCACTGTCTATCTCTCCGGCAAGGTGCCGCCCGTGGTGGACAAATCCAAGCCCGCTGCTGATCCTGCGGCCTACGGCGGCGATACCGAGGGTCAGACCGTGGCCATCCTCAAAGGCCTGGAAGAGCAGCTCAAAAGCATGAATCTCACCATGAGCGATGTGGTGAAAATGCAGGTCTTTCTGGTGGCCGACCCCGCCAAGGGCAACAAGATGGACTTTGCCGGCTTCATGCGTGGCTACACCCAGTTCTTTGGCACGGCCGCCCAGCCCAACCTGCCCGCACGCTCGGCCTTCCAGATTGCAGCCTTGGCCAACCCGGCCTGGTATGTGGAAATCGAGGTCGTGGCCGTGCGCGCCGCCAAGCCCGTCAAGTAAGTAACGCGCCGGCCTTGCATTCATCGCCGGCCCCGTCAGCGATGAATGCCGATTCCAGCGCCGCTCAGTGAGTGGGGGAACCCGTTTCCTGCTGGGCGCTGCGCGCATCCAGGGCCAGGAAATGGTGAACCACGGGCTTGTCCGGCCCCTGGTGGTAACGCAAAGCGGCGGCCTGCAGATCGGCGTCGGCCTTGGACACGCGACCATGCTGGCGCAGGTGCTCGACCCAGGACTCGACCAGGAACCACTCGATCACCCGGCCCGGCTCGCCGGTGTGCTCGGCCACGCCCCAGGCATAAGCCCCATCTCGACGACGCTCCTGGGCCACTTGCTGCATGGCCTGGAAAAAGGCGCCCAGGTCTTGATGCGCAATCCGGTACTCGACCTGAATCATGACCGGACCACGGTCGTGGGCCACGGGTTCTGCCAGCAGGGGCTCGGGCCAGTGGTTGGACGGTTGCAGATCCGCCTCGCCAGCTGGCAGCTTGACGCGGTGAAAGACCAGGGACACCAGCACCAGACCCAGGGCCCCGATCAGCAGCGTGACCGGCAGGCCCAACTGGCCGGCAATCAGGCCCCAGCCCAGGCTACCCAGGGCCATGGCACCGTTGAATACCATCAGGTAGATGGCAAGACCCCGGCCGCGCACCCAGTTGGGCAGCACCGCCTGGGCCACGCCGTTGAGCGTGGTCAGCGCAACAATCCAGCCCAGGCCCAGCACCAGCATCAGTGCCACGGCAGCCCACTGGGGCGGCACCAGGGTCAGCATGCCCATGACCAAGGCCGTAACCACAGAAGCCAGCAACACCAGACCGTCGGTATCGAGACGCTTGCGCAGCTTGGGCAACAGCACGGCGCCCAGGATGGCACCGGCCCCCACAGCGCCCAGCATCACACCGTAGAAACCGGCCGTGCCGCCCAGCATGCGGCGAGCCACCAGGGGCAGCAAGGCCCAGACCGAACTGGCGAACAGGAAAAATACCGCAGCGCGCAGCAGCACCACATGCAGTTCACGACTGGCACGGGCATAACGCACACCGGCCCGGAAGGCACCGAAGAACTGCTCGTTGAGCGCCGAGGCCTCGGCCTTGGGGCGTTTCCACCATATCAGGGCGGCGATCACGAACACATAGCTGAGCACGTCGAGGCCGTAGGCGGCTGCCGCACCGAAGCTGGCCAGCAGCAGTCCGCCGGCGGCCGGGCCGATGGCACGGGCGATGTTAATGCCCAGGGAGTTCAGGGCCACGGCGCTCTTGAGTTCGCTGCGCGGCACCAGTTCGGGCACGATGGACTGCCAGGTCGGCCCCATGAGGGCGGCGCCAATGCCGCCCACAAAAGTCAGGGCCACCAGGTATTCCACCGTGAGGGTGTTGGTCTGTGCCAGCACCAGCAGCGTGCCGCTCACGGCGCCCAGCAGCACCTGCACGCCGATGAGGAAACGGCGGCGGTCCAGGATGTCGGACAGCACGCCGGCGGGGATGGCCAGCAGGAAGACGGGCAGCGTGGCCGCCGTCTGGATCAGCGCGACGGCCGTGGGACTGGACGAGAGTTCGGTCACCATCCAGGCGCTGGCCACATCGCGCATGAAGCTGCCGATGTTGCCCAGCACCGTGGCGGCCCACAGCACTGCAAAGACGGGAATGGCCAGGGGCGCGAAGCTGCCCGAGGCGGCTTTGGTGTTATCCGGCATGGGAGTCTCCTAGATCGTGCCAGGCGACGAGCAGCATACCGCCGACCAGGCCCCAGTGTTCAAAAAATGCGTTGACAGCACGCTGGCGCTCGGCCTGCGGCGCTGCCCGGAAGCGGTCGGCCAGCAAGGCCGCCAGCACCGTGAAACCTGCGAGGGCCAGCGACTGCACCTGGGGTGCAGTGGCTACGGCATGCAGTGTCTCGCCCATCTCACACCGCCCAGCAGGCGCAGCCCAGCGCGCCCCAGAAGCCCTTGAGATCGGCCACGGGCAGCTTGCTGCTCCAGGCCGTAGCGTGGGCGTGGCCGTGCAGATTGCAGTTGCTGGCGCAGCCGCAGCTGGCAGCGGCGTTGCGCATCACGGACTGCAGCGGCGCGCCTTCCTGCACACCCCAGGCGCCGTAGCCCTTGAAGGTGCGCACGGGGGACCAGTCAGGCATGGCCAGGGGCGGGGCCGATTCGTCGAAGTCGGCGAAGGCGCCGGCGCCATAGACCATCTTGCCGCCCACCACGGTGAGCAGGGCCGAGGTGTTGGCAATGTCGGACTCGGGGCAGGCGAAGAAGTCGCGGTCGGGCACGATGAGGTCGGCCAGCTGGCCCACCTGGATGCGGCCTTTCTTGCCCTGTTCGTTGCTGAACCAGGTCACGTTTTCGGTCCACATGCGCAAGGCCTGGTCGCGGGTCAGGCAGTTGCGCTGGGGCGTGAGCTGCAGGCCGCCCACGGTCTTGCCCGTAATGAGCCAGGACAGCGAGACCCAGGGGTTGTAGCTGGCAACACGGGTGGCGTCGGTGCCGGCTGACACGTTGACGCCCTTTTCCAGCATACGCTTGACCGGGGGCGTGGCCTCGGCCGCGGCCGCGCCATAGCGCTCGACGAAGTATTCGCCCTGATAGGCCATGCGATGCTGCACGGCAACACCGCCGCCCAGAGCCGCAATGCGGTCGATGGACTTTTCGGAAATGGTTTCGGCGTGGTCGAAGAACCAGTTCAGGCCGGCCAGGGGGATGTCTTTATTGACCTTCTCGAACACATTGAGCGCGCGGTCTATGGTCTCATCGTAGGTGGCGTGCATGCGCCAGGGCCAGCGGTTCTGGGCCAGGATGCGCACCACTTCTTCGAGCTCGCCTTCCATGCCGGGCGCCAGCTCGGGCCGGGGCTGGCGGAAGTCCTCGAAGTCGGCGGCCGAGAACACCAGCATCTCGCCTGCGCCGTTGTGGCGGAAGTAGTCCGTGCCCTGCTTGTACTGCGAGCTGGCGGTCCAGCGCAGAAAGTCGTCCTTCTCTTCCTTGGGCTTTTGCGTGAACAGGTTGTAGGCCAAGCGGATGGTGAGCTGGTCGGCATCGGCCAGCTCCTGGATCACGTCGTAGTCGTCGGGGTAGTTCTGCATGCCGCCGCCCGCGTCGATGGCGCCGGTCACGCCCAGGCGGTTGAGTTCACGCATGAAGTGGCGCGTGGAATTGACCTGGTAGTCGCGCGGCAGCTTGGGGCCCTTGGCCAGCGTGGCGTAGAGGATGGACGCATTGGGCTTGGCTAGCAGCAGGCCCGTGGGGTTGCCGGCGCTGTCGCGCAGGATCTGGCCACCGGGCGGCTCGGGCGTGTCCTTGGTGTAGCCCACGGCGCGCAGGGCGGCGGCGTTGAGCAGGGCACGGTCGTACAGATGCAGGATGAAGACCGGAGTGTCGGGTGCCACGACGTTCAGCTCGGCCAGCGTGGGCAGGCGCTTTTCCACGAACTGGTGCTCGGTGAAGCCGCCCACCACACGCACCCATTGGGGGGCGGGTGTCACGTCCACCTGGGCCTTGAGCATGGCCATGGCATCGGCCAGGCTCTTCACGCCGTCCCAGCGCAGCTCCATGTTGAAGTTCAGGCCGCCGCGGATCAGGTGCAGGTGGTTGTCGATGAGCCCGGGCAGCGCACTGCGCCCGCCCAGATCGATGCGCTTGGTCTGCGGGCCGGCCAGGGGCAGGACTTCGCGGTCGCTGCCGACGGCGCTGAAGCGGCCCTGGCTCACGGCCACGGCCGTGGCTGTGGGGTTGCTGCGGTCCAGCGTGGTGAAACGGCCGTTGAACAGGATCAGATCGGGGGTGGAGGGCTGGGTCATGATGTGCCTATGGGGGTCAGCAACGCAAAGAAGGGATGAGAAAGCCGGAGAGGGGGCAAAAAAGGAGGCAGAGGCCGTGGCGAGCGGCCGCAGCCTGGGCCGAGGACCGCAGCCGTACCGACGTACGGCGAGGACCACAGGCGCAGGATACGGCCGCGCAGCAGGCCCCTGCCCCTTTTTTTTAGCCTTCGTGCGCGCCGAACATGGTCTTGGCGTAGGTGATGCCGATGCCGTAGCCGCCACCCAGCTTCTTGGCAATGCCCGTGGTCATGTCATAGGTCTCGGTGCGGGCCCAGTCGCGCTGCATTTCCAGCAGGTATTGCAAGGAAGTGATGGGCTGGGCACCGGCCTGGACCATGCGCTCCATGGCACGGTTATGGGCTTCGGTGGAGATGTCGCCGCAGGCATCGGCGATCACGAAGACCTCAAAACCCTGGTCCAGCGCCGACAGGGCCGGTCCGACGATGCACACGCTGGTCCACAGGCCGGCCAGCACGATGCGGGGCTTGCCGATCTCGTTGACCTTGCGGATCACGGCCTCGTCTTCCCAGGTATTCATCGAGGTGCGGTCCAGCAGGGTCTGGCCGGGGAAAGGCGCAGTCACTTCCTCGAACATGGGTCCCGAGAAACTCTTTTCTGCCACGGTGGTCAGGATGGTCGAGGCTCCGAAGCCGGCGGCAGCCGAAGCGACCAGGGCGGCGTTGGAGCGCAGCTGCACGGGGTCGATGGAGTGCGTGGCAAAGGCCATCTGCGACTGGAAGTCGATCATGATCAGCGTGTGGTCATGGGGGTTGAGCAGCTTGGCACCGGGCTTGGCGACGGCGACGGGACGGGCGATGGAAGCGTTGGCGTTGGTCATGGAGAAACTCCTGGGTAAAAGGTGAGCGAGAGGCTGCAGGGGAAACAAGAAAGCAGGATGAAACCGGGGTGTGAAAACTGTTGCTTACAAGGTGGGCAGTTCGCGGGGACGCAGGTCAAAGACCAGCACCTCGGCCTGCTCGCCCTGATCGAAGCGCATGGCCCCGGCGTTGCGGATGCGGGCGCCGTCGCCTTCGGACAGGTGCGCTCCGTTCACGCTGATGCTGCCGCGGGCCACATGCACATAGACATGGCGCTCGGGCCCCACATCGAGTTCGGCGGACTCTTCACCGTCGAACAGGCCTGCATAGACCCGGGCGTCCTGGCGCACGGCCAGCGTGCCGTCTGTGCCTTCGGGGGCGATGATCAGGCGCAGGCGGCCGCGCTTGTCGGCATCGTCCACATGGACCTGCTGATAGCGTGGAGCGGCGCCACGCTCTGCGGGAACGATCCAGATCTGCAGAAAGTGCACCGGATCCTGGGCCGAGTGGTTGAACTCGCTGTGCTCCACGCCGGTACCGGCGCTCATCATCTGCACGTCGCCGGGACGGATCACCGAGCCCGTGCCCATGGAGTCCTTGTGCTCCAGGGCGCCATCGAGCACATAGGAGAAGATTTCCATGTCGCGGTGGCCGTGGGTGCCGAAGCCCTGACCGGGGGACACATGGTCGTCATTGATGACCAGCAGATCCGAAAAGCCTTGCTGACTGGCGTCACGGTAGTGGCCGAAGGAGAAGGTGTGGCGCGATTGCAGCCAGCCATGGTTGGCGCGACCGCGGTGGTTGGATGGGCGAACTTCAAGCATTTCTCTCTCCTAGACAATCGATGGTGTTCACACTTCCTGCTGCTGGCCCGCTTGCCTTTTTCTTCTGCATTCCGTGTGGCGATGAATGAAGTATCCGCGGCCTGATATGCGGTTATGCTGAAAGAAAATTCCCTCAATCATCGATAATTTCGATGATTGTTTTTTAGGCAAATCCAGTATGCTCAAACTCTCTTTGGAAGCCATCGAACTGGTGGACACCATTGCGCGCTACGGCTCGTTCGCCGGTGCGGCAGAGCGCCTGCACAAAGTACCGTCGACCATCTCCTATGCCGTCTCCAAGCTCGAGGAACAGCTGGGTCTGAACCTGTTTGTGCGCAACGGCCCGCGCGTCAGTCTCACGCCAGCGGGCGAAGAACTGCTCAAGGAAGGGCGATGGCTGTTGGCTGCCGCGCGCCAGCTCGAATCGCGGCTGCGCCAGATCGCCACGGGCTTCGAGACCGAGGTGCGCCTGGTGCATGACTCACTGATCCCCACGAGCGCCTTCGGCTCCGACATTCAGGCCTTCGAGGCGCTGAACAGCGGCACGCGTCTGCGCATCGGCTGCGAGACGCTGACCGGCACCTGGGAAGCCTTGCGCGAAGGCAGGGCCGACCTGATAGTGGCTGCGGGCGAAGGCCCGGCCGGCGGCGGCCACAAGGCCGTGGCCGTGGGCCAGCTCGATTTCGTGTTCTGCGTGACGGCCAGCCACCCGCTGGCGCGCCTGGGCCGGCCATTGGCGCGCAGCGACCTGCTGGAGCACACCGCCGTGGTGGTGGGCGACGGCGCCCGTTCGCTGACCGACCGCACCGTGGGCCTGCTCACCGGCCAGCGACGCATCACCGTGCCGAGCATGCAGGCCAAGATAGCCTGCCAGGCCGCCGGGCTGGGCCACGGCTTTGTGCCGCGCGCATGCGTGCGTGTGGAGCTGGAGACCGGGGTACTGGTGGAACTGGCGGTGGAAGAACCGCGCCCACCCGAAACCTTCTGGCTGGCCTGGCGCAGCGATGCCCGCGGCAGGGCCCAGCAATGGTGGCGCGAACGCCTCAGCCGCCCACTGCTGCCCGGCATACTTCCCTACTGAAAACGGCCCTGCAACTCAAGGTGGCAGGGCCGCTACGATGCGAGCCGACGAGGTCTGCGGCAACGGCTCAAGCCATGCCCAGGACCTCGCGAAGCTCAGGGAAAGGACGATCAGTCCAGCTTCACGCCGGCCGCCTTGATGACCTCACCCCAGCGCTTGGCTTCGGTGCGCGCCAGCTGGTGAAACTGCTCGGGCGTGCCGGGCAGGGCTTCCATGCCGAAGTCGGCCATGCGCTTGACCACGTCGGGGTCCTTGAGAGCTTTTTGCAGGTCTGCATTGAGACGCTGCACGATGGCTGGCGGCAATCCCTTGGGACCCAGAATGCCCTGGAAGGCATAGACCTCGGAATCCTTGAGACCCAGCTCGGCCAGCGTGGGCACATTGGGTAGATTGGGCACGCGCTTGGCCGTGCCTATGGCCAGGGCTCGCACCTTGCCGGACTGAATCACCGGCAGGCCCGATGCCAGATCCAGGAACATGCAAGGCACCTGGCCGCCCATCACATCGGCCAGCGCGGGCGCGGCGCCCTTGTAGGGGATATGGGTCAGGCTGGTGCCGGTGCGGTTCTTGAACAGCTCCATGGCCAGATGATGGGGCGAGCCATTGCCGGGGGAGGCGTAGTTGAGCTTGCCGGGGTTGGCCTTGGCATAGGCCAGGAATTCCTTGAAATCCTTGGCTTCGAACGCGGGGTTGACCACCAGCGCCATGGGGAAACGGCTGATGCCGCCCACATAGGTGAAATCCTTGTCGGGACTGAAGGGCAGCTTGCTGAACAGGTGCTCGTTGAACGCCAGGATGGCGTTGTCGGCCGACATGATGGTGTAGCCATCAGGCTTGGCCGCGGCAACGAGCTGGCCGCCGATATTGGTCGAGGCGCCAGGACGGTTGTCCACCACGATGGTCTGGTTCAGCGTCTTGCGCATGGACTCGGCCACAGTGCGGGCCAGCACATCGGTGCCGCCTCCGGGTGGGTAGGGCACAACCCAGCGCACGGGGTTGGCAGGCCAGTCCTGCGCCATGGCGAAGGGGGATGCGGCAGCAGCCGAGCTGGCTGCCACGGCAGCCAGGAATTGACGACGATCCATCGTTTGTCTCCTTGAGGGTGATGTAGGGGGTTGTGGAATGATTTTTAGACCCCGCCAGGCTGCCTTTTCTATTAATTGATAGCTGCCTGCGCTTGTCTCTATTCGGTTTGAATCGGCTTTGACTCCGACTTCTGTATGGGTGGCGGTTTGAAGCTCACGCGTTCGACCTGATAGCCTTTCTGACGCAGCAGCTCAGGCAGGCCCTTGGGACCGATCATGTGCAGCGCACCCACGGCAGCAAACACCGTCTTGCCCTGCTGGAGCTGACGAACAATGCCATCTGCCATGCCCGGATTGCGTCCATCCATGAGGCGCGCGTACTTGAGCCGATCACGCTCGGTCTTGATGCAGTCGCACCAGTCGGCATAGTTCTCCAGCTGTGTTTCATTGCCGCTGGCCCAGATATTCGCCAGCTGCTGCAGGATTTCCGGAGCCTTGGGGTCATCAAGCTGGTCCAGCCCGTCGCGCACGCTTTCCTGCACCTCCAAGGGATCGTCGGAAAGCAGCTCCTCGAGCTGGGTCTGCGCCGACTCCAGCCCCAGCACGGGCTTGTGCAATGCATGGGCCATGCCTGCCAGCAGCAGATCGGCGCCAAACTCGGCCACCAGCCCCTGCTTGCGGCCCAATTGGCTGACCAGGCCCAGCAGTTGGGCGTCCGGGCGTTGTGTGCTCAGATGCTCGGCACAGGCCTGCTTTCGATGCTGCGCCAGCCGGGCTTCCAGCTCTGCGGGCAGCGCAGGTGCGTCGACACGGGCCTGGAAGCCGTCGATCAACTGCTGCATGACCTGCGGATTCAGCACATCAAGCTCCAGTGCCAGCAGGTCCGCCCCATACATGGAGCGCACGATGGTGCGGCCGGGCAATATCCACTCCCGCTTGCCCACATGCAAAGTGCCGTAAAGCCAGCTGGTGCGCTCGCCGTCCTGCACGCGCCAGAGCAGGCCTCTGTCCTGCATATGGGGGGCCATGGCCTGCACTTCGGCCGGCGTTGGCGGGCTGAACGGCGGCGGGCAACTGGCAGCCGGTTCGGCGGCTGGTTCTGCCGCCATGGCCAGGCCCGTCAACAAAGCGAGCGCCATAGCCGGCACGGCCTTCAGAGGCAAAATCCAGCGCGAGAGATTCAGACTTGGCATGGGCATGGCGACTGCAACGAGGGCTTAGTCTTCAGAGCTATCCAGAGGCTGAGCTTCGGGCAAGTCATCCTTGCTGCCGCCGGGCGGCGCAATGTTCTGGTCGATGGCACCGAAGATGCTCTGGCCGTCCTTGCCCTTCATCTCGATGCGGATGGTGTCGCCGAACTGCATGAACTCGGTCTTGGGCGCGCCGTCCTGAATGGTCTCTATGCAGCGTTTTTCGGCGATGCAGCTATAGCCCTTGGGCCATTCCATGCGCTTGTTCTTGCCGCTGCCGCTCTCCACGCCCTTGTTGCTCACCGTGCCGCTACCCACGATGGAGCCGGCGCGTACATTGCGGGTCTTGGCGATATGGGCGATCAACTGGCCGAAGTGAAAAGTCATCTCCTCGCCCGCATCGCACATGCCGACCTTGCGGCCGTTCCAGGTGCTCTGCAGCGTCAAATGCAGACGGCCGCCCTTCCAGGCATCGCCCAGCTCGTCCAGTGTCACGGCCACAGGGCTGAAAGCCGTGGCGGGCTTGCTCTGGAAGAAGCCGAAGCCCTTGGCCAGTTCGCCGGGAATCAGATTGCGCAGGCTCACGTCATTGGCCAGCATGACGAGACGAACGCCATCCAGCGCATCCTTGGCATCCGTGCCCATGGGCACATCGCCGGTGACGACGGCGATCTCTGCCTCGAAGTCTATGCCCATGGCCGTGCTGGGCACGATCACATCGTCGCAGGGGCCGATGAAATCATCGCTGCCGCCCTGGTACATCAGCGGGTCGGTGTAGAAGTTGGCTGGCACCTCGGCATTGCGCGCCTTGCGCACCAACTCCACATGGTTGATATAGGCCGAGCCATCGGCCCACTGATAAGCTCGCGGCAGCGGTGCCATGCAGCGCTGGGGATCAAAGGGAAACGCGTGGCGGGCCTTGCCGTGATTGAGTTCGTGCGACAGATCCTGCAGCTGGGGGGCCATATAGCTCCAGTCGTCCAGCACCTGCTGCATGCGATTGGCAATGCCGGTGGCATAGCAGGCCTGGCTCAGGTCGCGCGAGACCACGACCAGTTGCCCATCGCGCGAGCCATCCTTGTAGGTTGCCAGTTTCATTCTCTGTCCCTCTGCTCACGGCAGCGGTGCTGGCACAATGCCTGACAACGCTAGCCAAAATTACGATTGGTTAAATTGATTTAACTAAACAAAACACGATTCTATTGCAATGGAAAAGGAACGCGCAGGGATTCAGTCGGTCGAAGTGGGTTTCTCCCTCGTCGAGGCGCTGGCACAGGCCAGCGGACCGCTGATGCTCAAGGATGTCGCCGCCGCCGCCGGCATGAGTGCCGCCAAGGCGCACCGCTATCTGGTGAGCTTTCAGCGCATCGGCCTGGTGGCGCAGGACGAGCGCAATTCGCGCTACGACCTGGGCCCTGCGGCGCTGAAGATCGGCCTGGCCTCGCTGGCCCGCCTCGACCCGGTGCGTCTGGCGCGGGAGCGCATTCCGGCGCTGCTCGAGACTCTCAACCACACGCTGGCCATTGCCGTCTGGGGCAACCATGGCCCGACCATCGTGCATTGGGAGGAATCGGCGCAGTCCGTCACCGCCAATCTGCGCCTGGGCGACGTCATGCCCATGCTGGCCTCGGCCACAGGGCGCTGCTTCGGTGCCTGGCTGCCGCGCGAGGCGACGGCCGCGTTGCTGGAGCCCGAAATCGAGCGCGCGCGCAAAGCCCGGCGCCAGGACCTGCCCCAGACCGAGGAGGCCGTGGCGGCCATGCTGGCCGAGGTGCGCGAGCGCGGCACGGCCCGCGTGGTCGACACCGTGCTGCCGGGCATCGTGGCCTTTTGCGTGCCGGTCTTCGACGCGTCCGGCCATATCGTGCTGGGTCTGATGACCCTGGGCTCGCTGGCGACTTTCGACCCGGACTATGGTGGAGCCATAGACGCGCCGCTTCAGGCGGCCGCCCGCCAGCTTTCCTGCGATCTGGGCTGGCGCGCCGACCCCAATCACTGAAACCCGCAATCTCCGAATCACGCTCATGGGCCGCTCCCCTCAGGCAAGCCAGGCACGCAAGACACTGCTGCCCATCACCGGCTTGGTGCTGGCAGCCCATGGGCTGTTGCTCTGGGGCCTGCCCGAACTGAGCCCGCCGGACAAAGCGGCGGACGACCAGATCGTGATGGAGACGCGCATGCTGCAGGCGCCCCCTCCTCCGCCGCCTGCACCCGCAGCGCCCAAGCCGGCTCCAGCTCCAGCGCCCAAACCCCAGGCCTCACCCCGGGCGCCGGCTCCTGCTCCCGTGCCTGCCCCAGCACCGGACGAACAGGAATCAGAGCCAAATCCGCCTCCAGCCCAGGAACCACAAACGCAAGAAGCGCCTGAAAAAGAAGCACCCACCAATACAGGGCAGCCCGCTGCTGCTGCAGAGCCGGCTCCCGAGCCCATGGCCGAGCCTCCCGAAGCCAATGGTGCCGACACGGCCCGCCCCATCCAGGTCACGCCCGCAGGCGGCGCGCCGCTGCCACCTGACTCTGTGCTGCCCGTCACCCTGCCCAACTCCGCCACACTGGAGTTCAATGCCTCGGGTCAGGTCAAGGGTTTTCAATATTCGGCCGGCGCCCAGCTGCAATGGCAGCATGACGGCCAGTATTACCAGGCCAGACAGTCGATCAGCATGTTCTTGCTCGGCGAGCGCGCCCAGACCAGCGAGGGGCTGATCACGCCCAAGGGCCTGCAACCGCTCAACTTCAGCGACAAGGGGCGCAAAACCCAGTCCGCCGCCTTTGATGTGGCCAGTGGCAAGGCGCACTACAGCGGCGGCCAGACCGATGCGGCCATCGGCGATGGAGTGCAGGACCGCCTCAGCGTGTTTCTGCAGCTCTCGGCCCTGATGGCCGCCGCCCCAGAGAAATACCCGCCAGGCACGCTGATAGAGCTGACCACCAGCAGCGCACGCTCGGCCGTGCGCTGGCAGTTCCGCGTGGGTGCCAGCGAGGCGCTGGAGCTGCCGTTTGGCAGCGTCATGGCGCTGCGCCTGGACAAACTGCCCGGCAAAAGCAGCAGCGACCAGCGCGGCTCGGTCTGGCTGGCTCCGTCCATGCAATACCTGCCCGTGCGCATCAAGCTCACTCAGGGACAGGACGACTTTGTCGACCTGCAGCTCAAGAAATATCTGCCCGCGCCGCAATAGCCTCCATGCTGCCCCCCTGGCGTAAACCCCGGGAGCACCGCACCCCAAGCGCTCACTCACCTCCCAGCCAAGGCCTGCAACCTGCATCGGCTCGGGCTGAACGCTGTCGCGCCATTCAAGGACTTGCCTACTACAGATCGGGAAAGCCGGTTGCCCACAACCATGTCAAATCCATGGAATACTGTGCCCAAGTGCCAAGAGCAGGCATTTCCACCTTGAAATGCGGCACCCTGTCGCCATATCCATGGCAGGCATGCTCATAACGGAAGTGAAAGGAGGAACACCATGCAAATGCTTTACGACTCTGAATCCTTTGCGGTGCTCCATCTGCGTCCCGATATGGAGGCAGACGTTCCGGCAGGCAAAGCCAAGGCCGAGACCGAGCAAGCCCACCAACTGCCGCGCCACGGCTTTGAAATCGTGGACAAGCGCTCGGGCAAGGAGGTGTATCTGGATGGCTCCTGGGCCGAAATGTTCCAGAAGCAGATCCTCGCCTGGCAGCAGGACGCCCCCACCGAGGAAGAGGTGGAGGAAATTCTCGATACCTACACGGGCCTGGCCCAGCAGCCGGTCATCATTCACTGAACACCTTGAAAAAAGCCACTCGAAAGAGTGGCTTTTTTGATGTCTGAAAGCACACTCTAGTGCTTGCCGGAAGAGCGCGAGCCACTATGACTTTCTGCACAACAGCATCAACACGCAGGCACTCAGCATGCAGCCCAAAAAGCCCAGCAGCCCCCCAGCCGCACCCAGCGCAAGCCAGTAGCCCCAGTCAATGCCTTGCTCTGCGCAGTGAATCTCGCACTGGGGGTTGTGCTCCCAGGCCATCCACATCAGAAGTCCGGCCATCGCAAAGCCGGCGCAGGCGCTGATGATCAGGACCGACTTCCAGGGATTTCGCCTGCTGCGGATCATGGCCTCGCCCCCGGCAGCGCTCTGTTCAGCAACCGGTACAGCGGCGCTACCAGCAGCAGCACGGCAATCAGCCGGCAGACCTGGAAGGCCGTGACCACGGGCACGCCCAGTTGCAGGACCTTGGCGGTGATGGCCATCTCGGTAATGCCGCCCGGCGATGTGCCCAGCAGCAAGGTGACCCAGGGCAGGCCGGTGGCCCAGTGCAGCAGCCAGGCAAAGCCGGCGCAGACTGCCATCAGGCCCACGGTACCCAGCGCCACCATGCCCAGCCAGCGCGGAGCCGTGTGCAGGAACTCACGTCGAAAGCGCACCCCCAGGCTTACGCCGATCACCAACTGGGCGGCATTCATCAACCATTGCGGCACGGCGGACAGCTCCAGGCCTGCCATGGTCAAGCCCATGGATAC
Organism: Comamonas sp. A23; assembly: GCF_004522605.1. NCBI lineage: Bacteria > Pseudomonadati > Pseudomonadota > Betaproteobacteria > Burkholderiales > Comamonadaceae > Comamonas > Comamonas sp. A23. The sequence continues at coordinate 199,296 of NZ_RSDT01000003.1, read as the reverse complement.
GGCCAGCGCCCCCAGAAACCAGGGATTGGCACGCCTGAGCCTGAGCATCAGCAATGCCCCGGCGCCTGTGGCCAGCACCAGCCAGGCAAAGCCCGGCCATTGCACGGTGCGCACGCTGGGCAGCGTCAGGCCCGGGTCGCCCTGCAGTCCCGACCATTGCAGTGCAAAGGGAATGCTCACCGTCACTATCACCAGCCGCAGGCTGTGCGCCGCCGCCACCAGATCTGTGCGCGCATGCTCGCGCTCGGCCAGCAGCGTCATCTCCGAGGCCGCACCTATCGCCCCCGAGAAATAGGTCGTGGCCCGCAAGCGCTCTTCATCCATGCCCGGTTGCGTCAACATGGAGGGGGCCTGGACGCGATACAGCCAGCGCCCGAAGACCCAGCCCAGCAACAGGGCCCAGGCAATGGCCAGCGCAATCGCCCACCACAGACCGGCGACCAGCTCGGTCACTGCAGGCGTGAAGTACAGGCCCAGCGCGCCGCCTATCGTCCACTGCCCCAGATCGCGCAGCCTGGCCCAGCTTTGGGTGGGCGCCCCGCCAATCGATAGCAGGGAGATGGAAATCAGCGGACCCAGCATCCAGGGCAGCGGCGTATGCAGTACCAGACAGAGCTGGGCTGCCAGCCAGGCCAGCAGCAAAGTAGCGGCCACACGGGCCAGAAACACGGGAGGAAGCAATACGGACATGTGCACGGGAATCCGGCAAGGCACGACAATGGGCGCGCGACAGGGGCAATGCCCCGCAGTATCGCGGCAAAACTCGGTGGGCAAAGCCGGTACGAAATCTACAGCTACGAAGCCATGCCCCGTCTCAGACGAACGCAATCAGCTCATATGTGGACTTTCATTTCTGCGGCGCAGCCGCGCCAGCGTTTCAATCCTTTGGCCTTGACAGCTCTAGCCAGCGCCCTGCTGCTGGGTGGCTGTGCCCATCAAAGAACTCAGTTGACCTCCGACACCGAATGGCAGCAGACACTTGGGCAGTGGGCCGGAACACCGGCCATTCTGCTCGGCGAGCAGCATGACCAGATCGCCCATCATCAGTGGGAAGCCGCTACCGTGCGCCACCTGGCAGCGCAAGGCAGGCTCGCAGCCCTGGTGGTCGAGATGGCCCCCGCAGGCGGCAGCACCCGGAGCCTGCCCGCATCGGCCAGCGATGAGGAGGTGAAAACTGCTCTGCAATGGGCTCAGGGCGGCGGCCCGGGCGGCTGGCCCTGGCAAGACTATGGCCCGGTGGTGATGGCTGCCGTGAAAGCCGGCGTGCCCGTGCTCGGTGGCAATCTGCCACGTGCCCGGATGAAGCAGGCCATGGGCGAGTCCCGCTACGACGGACACCTGCCGGCTGCGGGCTGGCAGTTGCAGCTCGATGCCATCAAGGATGGCCACTGCGGCCTGCTGCCCGAATCGCAGTTCGCGCCCATGGCCCGAATTCAGCTGGCCCGCGATGAATCCATGGCCAGAGTGACTGAAACAGCCGTACGCGAGCTGGGCCAGCCCGGCAAAAGCGTGCTGCTGGTGGCGGGCCGCGGCCATGTGCGCAGCGATATCGGCGTGCCGACCTGGCTGCCCGGCGATTTCAAGCAAAAGGTGGCGATAGCCCAAGCAGACAAGGCTCAGACTGCTATCGCCATGAAGGCAGACAAGCTGCTGACGCTGGAGGGCAACGCCTCCGAAGACCAGTGCAGCCAACTGCGCGAACAGTGGAAGAACAGACCTGCGACCAAGCCTTGACGGGCTGCTGCAGCGCTGGTGACCCTCAGCCCGCGGTCGCGACAGCCACCAGCGGCTGCCCTCACGCGTCTTTTCCAGCAGGCGCGTGAAGTCCTCGGCCGGCAAGGGCCGGCTGCAGAAATAGCCCTGAAAGTAGTCACAGCCTTTTTGCTGCAGGAAGCTCAGCTGCTCCTGGGTTTCCACGCCTTCGGCCAGGACCTTCAGACCCATGGCATGACCCAGGGCAATGACCGAGCTGCTGATGGTCATATCGTCCGCGCTGTGCGGAATGTCGCGGATAAAGCCCTGGTCGATCTTGAGCAGATCGAGCGGAAAACGCTTGAGGTGCGCCAGCGAGGAATAGCCGGTGCCAAAGTCATCGATGGCCAAGCGCAGGCCCAGCTCGCGCAGGCGGTTGAGCACGGCCAACGCCTCTTCGGGCTTTTCGGCCAGTGCGCCTTCGGTGATTTCCAGCTCCAGCAGGCTGGCCGGAAAACCCGATTTGTTGAGCGCTTCGGCCGTCGCCCCGGCAATATCGGTCAGCAAAAACTGATGCAGCGAGACATTGACCGCAATCGCCAGATCGGGCAGTCCGGCGGCGCGCCATTGCTGGCCCTGACGACAGGCCTCACCCAGCACCCACAGGCCCAGCGGGCCGATGACGCCCGAGTTTTCCGCCACGGGAATGAAACGGGCCGGCGAGATCAGGCCTTCCTCTGGGTCCAGCCAGCGCAACAAGGCTTCAGCCCCCACCACGCGCCCCGTCGCCAGATCGATCTGCGGCTGGTAATACAGACGCATATGGCCCAGCTCCAGCGCACGGCGCAGGCGCGCCTCCAGCGCCAGACGCTCGCGGGCGGCCTGGGTCATGTTCTCATGGAAGAAGCACCAGGCATTGGAGCCTCTGGCCTTGGCGCCATACACCGCTGCATGGGCGCCCTGCAGCAGATCGTCGGCTGTCAATGCATGGTCGGGATACAGACAGATGCCTGCGCTGACGCTGACCACCACCGAGAGGCCATCTGGCGTGGTCCAGGGCTGGCCGGCTGCGGCCATCAGGCGCTCGGCCACGTCCACCGCGCTGTCGCGACCGCAAATGGATTGCGCCACCACGCAGATTTCATCGCCCGCCAGGCGGCCAATGATGTCGCCGTGCCGCAAAGCACCCTGCATCTGCACAGACACATGCCTGAGCACCTCGTCGCCGATGGAGTAGCCATAGCTGTCGTTCACGTCCTTGAAGCGGTCGATATTGAACAGCAGCACGGCCATGCGACGGTTGGTGCTCTGACTCAACTCCACCGCCTCGCCCAGCATGCGCGTGAATTGAGAGCGGTTGGGCAGACCGGTCAAGGTGTCGCGATGGGCCAGAAACTCCAGTTGCTGCTCGCGCGCCTTCTCGGCCGAGATATCGGTGAACATGCAGACGTAATGCGTCACCTTGTCGTTGGCATCCTTGACCGCGCTCAGCGACATGCGCTCGGGAAAGACCTCTCCATTCTTGCGCCGATTCCAGATTTCGCCCTGCCAGTGCCCTGTGGCATGCATGCTGGCCCACATGGCGTCGTAGAAAGCCTTGTCATGTCGGCCGGACTTGAACATGCGCGGCGTCTTGCCCAGCATTTCCGCTTCGCTGAAGCCCAGCAGCTTCGTGAACGCGTGGTTGACCGAGAGAATTCGGCTGTGTGCATCGGTCACCACCACGCCCTCGATGGTGTTGTCCACCACCGTGGAAGCCAGGCGGCTGCGCTCATCGGCCTCGCGACTCGCAGTCTGGTCGGAGAGCAGGCCCGAGATCCGTATCAGGCGTCCGCTCTCATCCTTGTAAGCCTGGCCGCGTGCGCGGAACCAGCGATACAGACCGTCAAAGCACAGCAGACGCGCCGTCAGCACCAGCATGCTGCCCTGCTCCAGTGCTTGCTCGGCCTGGGCGCGCGCACCTGCGGCATCTTCGGGGTGCAGGCGCTGATGGAAATCGAACTCGCGGGCCAGATCCTGGCCCTGATAGCGCAGCAAGGCACTCATGCCCGTGGAGAAGTTCAGCCGCTGCTCAAGCGCGTCCCACTCCCACACGCCATTGCCGCTGCCCTCCAGCGCCAGGCGCAGCATGGTCTCGCTGCGCATCATGGCATTGCGCGCACTCACCATCTCGCTGAGATCCTGCAGCACGCAGACCAGGGCCACCGGCCCGTCCACACCCGAAGCCGCCACGCGGCTGGTGGTGCACAGCACGGGCGTAACCTTTCCGGTGCCGGCATTCACGCATTGGCGCAACACCTGGAAGTAATCGGTGCTGCCGTCCAGCAGGCGCTGCAGCTGCAGAGCAACGTCGTCCTGGTCATTCACAGGCACCAGAACACGAAAATCCTGACCGCGCAGCGACTCGACGCTGCAGCCCAGCCAACCCGCCAGCTTGGCATTGGCCCAGACAATCTCTGCACCGCCCACATGCACGCGAGCCATACCGGCCGGTGCGTGGCGCACCACCAGCTCCAGCTCCTGCGCCGTCTCCCGGCCACGCTGGTCGGCGCGCGCCTTGCGCTGCATGAACCAAAGTGCAATCAGCGCTGTCGCCAGCAACCAAACAATGAACAGGCCTATCTGCCAACGCAGAGACTGTCGATTCAGCGATACATCAAAATAGCCGAGCACGCCCGCCTGCGCCCCCAACCAAAGCATCCCCACGCACAAATAGAGGGTGACAATCACCCTGGGTGTGAGCGCAGAATGCCCCTCCTCGCTTTTCATGAATTTCCTTTGTCCGCAGGGTCCTCGCCTTGCTGCGACAATTGCCGAGCTATGACCCAAGCCTATATTTTGACTTTATCCTGCCCAGACCGACTGGGCCTGGTGCATGCCGTTTCCGGATTCTTGCTTGAACAAGGCGGCAATATTGAAGAAGCAGCGCAGTACAACGACCCGGTAACCGGTCTGTTCTTCATGCGCGTGCAGTTTGCCTGCGATGGCAAAGACGCCGCCTCTTTAAAGGCATCCGTTGCCGAATTAGCTGATCAATATCAAATGCAGTGGAGTTTGCACTCCAAGGCCGAGCGCATCAAGACCGTCATCATGGTCAGCAAGGAAGGCCACTGCCTCAACGACCTGCTGTTCCGCTGGAAGTCGGGCCTGCTGCCCATCGAGATCAAGGCCATCATCAGCAACCACCGCGAGTTCTATCAGCTGGCGGCCAGCTACAACATCCCCTTCCATCACATTCCCGTGACTGCCGCGACCAAGGCCCAGGCCGAAGAGCGCCAGTACGAGATCATCGAGGAAGAAGGCGCCGAGCTGGTGGTGTTGGCACGCTACATGCAGGTGCTGTCCAACGACCTGTGCAAAAAGCTGTCCGGCCGCGCCATCAATATCCACCACAGCTTCCTGCCCAGCTTCAAGGGCGCCAAGCCCTACTACCAGGCGCATGACCGCGGCGTGAAGCTGATCGGCGCAACCGCCCACTATGTGACGGCCGACCTCGACGAAGGCCCGATCATCGAGCAGGACGTGGCACGCGCCGACCATACCGACACCGTGGAGGACCTGACGGCCCGCGGCCGCGACACCGAGAGCCAGGTTCTGGCCCGTGCCGTGAAGTGGCATAGCGAGCGCCGCGTCATTCTCAACGGTCACAAGACCGTTGTGTTCCGCTAAATCCCTGGGCTTGGGATTGATTGTATGACCCGCAGCCCCGGCGCCTTGAACAGCATTACGGCCAGGCGGATTCCGCCGATACAGTGCCTGCTCACCTTCGAGGCTCTGGCGCGGCTGCGCTCGGTCACCTTGACGGCGGAGGAGCTGTGCGTAACGCCCAGTGCCGTCAGCCACAGAGTCAAGCAGCTGGAGCAGATTCTGGGGGCTCGCCTGTTCGGCCGAACGGATTTCTCGCTGACCACGGACGGCAGCTCCTATCTGGCCCATGTGCGTGAAGGCCTGGGCGCCTTGCAGCGCTTTCCAGGAGCGTCAGCCTCGCCTGGGCGCAGACGCCTGAAGCTGGCCGTCACCCCCACCTTTGCGCGCGTGATCCTGATCCCGCGCCTGCGCCAGTTCACCGAGGCCTATCCCGAGATAGACATTGCGCTGCAGGTGTCGATTCCGCTGCTGGATGTGATCGGCGAGGATGCCGACCTGATGGTGCGCTTCGGCGCCGGCCACTATGCCGATGTGGAGCACATCGAACTGGCCCGCGACACGGTCACGCCGCTGGCCTCGCCCAGCTTCATCCGCGAACATGGCCCGTTCGAGCGCCCGGACGACCTGGAAGGCATGCCGCTGCTGCGCAGCCCGCTGGAGCCCTGGCGCACCTGGTTCGCAGCGACCGGCCTCGACATGGCCGAACCCAACGAAGGCTCGCAGTTCAACGACATCGGTCTGATGTGCGACGCCGCATCGGCCAGCATGGGCATTGCCCTGGTACGCCACAAGCTCGGCGCCCCCTGGCTGGAAAACGGTACGCTGGTGCGCCTGTTCGATGTCGATGCTCCCAGTCCCCACGCACACTATCTGTGCTGGAAGACCGGCATCATGGACCGCTGGGAATGTGTGGCCTTCGCCGAGTGGCTGCGCAAGGCCATGGGCTGAGCTGCAACCCGGCGGCTTCGCGGCGGCGCAGTTCTTGCTCGCAGTCCCTGGACCGGCGAACAGCCGTTGCACGGATAGCTCGATGGATAACGAAGATGGAGCACCCACTGCATGAACCTGCAGCCCAGGCTGTACCCCGGCCTTGACCAGAACCAGGCCCTCAACAGCGAAGCGTCCTCGCTGCTCATCCGCGCCCTGGCCGGCACGGGCAAGACGACTACGCTGGCCATCAAGGCCACCGACCTGATCTGCACCCAGGGCGCGCGCAACGTGCTGATGCTGGCCTACTCGGAGGCCGGCATCAAGGCCATTCAGGCTCGCCTGGACCGGATCTCCGCCGTGCGACTCGAAGGCCTGCATCTGCTCACTCTGGAGCATTTTTGCGCCCGCCTACTCGAAGAGCAGGGCGACCCTGTCCCCATGCTCTCCTCCAGCCTGGAAAAGAACCTGCTCATCCAGCAGGCGCATGAAGCGCTGTCGCAAGAGGCCGAACGGCATGCCGAGCTCGACATACCCGAGCTGGCGGACTACTTCGCACGGCCTCTGGACATCAGCGCCTTCCTCGCTTTCGAGGCCCTGGCCAAGCAGTGCATGCTGGAACTCGACATCGACGACAGCGGCCTCAGCGCGCTGGCATATTGCCGCGACAACGCTCTGGACTACGGCCTGTACCGGCTGCTGCGCAGCTATGAGCGGCTACGCGCAGGCCCCACCCAGGAGCCGCTGTTCTATGCACCCGGCGACTGCACCTACGCGCTCGCCTGCCAGCTGGCAGCACTGGACTTCGACGCCGGCTTCCCGCTGCTGCAGGGTCGCTTCGAAGCCGTACTGTTCGACGAACTGCAGGACCTTGACGAAGCCGCGCTGCTGGTGCTGCGCCATCTGGCGCGCGGCAACGGACGCTTCATCGGTGTCGGCGACTTCAACCAGCACATACTGCCGGGCGCCTCCTCCATCTTTGGCGACAGCGCCCAGCGCATCCTGCAGGAGCTGCCCGCGGGCACCGGCCAGGCCACGCTCAACACGACCTATCGCTTCGGCCCCCTCATCTGCCAGGAACTGAACCAGCGCTTCGGCGTGGAGTTCGACGCCCATTACCGCAACGCCTCGGCCTGGTTCGAACATCGCCATGGCGATGACGAGGACTGCGCCCGGCAATTGCTGGATATTCATGCCACCGTGGCCCGTCTGCCCCGCAAACCGCAGGACCCGCCAGCCGTGCTGCGAGTCATCCTGCATTCACCCGAAGATTCGGTACTGCTTGAATGGCTGTTCGCCCACGAGGGCGTGCACTATGCCTGCAAAGGCATGCAGCGCTTCTACCAGCGCCGCGAAATCGCCCTGGTGCTGGCCATGCTGTGGGCCATGCAGGGCTGCAGCGGCGGTGCGCTGCTCTCGCAAGGCATTCTGAGCAGCGCTGCCGAAGGTCTGATGCGCTATGTGCGCCATGCCAGCCCGCCCGACCGGGATCTGCTGGCCAACGGCCTGTTCGACATGACTGCACTGGGCGACGCCCCGCCGGAGTCCGACACGCTGCGCATTGCCGCCGAACTCATGGGACAGCAAGCCGCCATGCGCCGCTTCCTCGCCGCCTACATCGCACCAGACTCCCCCTGTGCCCGGTTGCTGGCCTTGCCCGCAGACCAGTGCGCCGATGCGGGGCAGTTGCTTCTGCACCCTCTGTTGCGACAGTTCTTCGCCCAGGCCCCCATCAGCCAGGACGAACTGCGCCAGTGCCTGGCCAGCCTGCAAGCGCTGTCGCGCATCTGCGCCGGGCTTTCCGTCGATGAATTCCTGGGCCGCCTCAGCCTCATGGTCCAGTCGAGCATCGCGCAGCATCAGCGCCATGAAAAGCCCAGCTTGCAACTGCTCACGGTAGAACGCAGCAAAGGCCATGAATACGAGTATGTGGCCGTGCCCTTTGTCAATTCCAGGCACTTCTCGCCCAATGCGAGCGACCCACAGCGCAACATGCTCTACGTCGCCATGACCCGCGCCAGCAAGCGCCTGTGGATACTGGAGAGCAGATGACGACGCAAGGCCATGGGGCGATGCAGATCAAGTCCGTACCTCATAAGCGGGTCAAAACACCATAACGTCGCCCCCAGCCGACATGGCCACAGTTGCCCTCTCCCACCCTTGTTGCAGTCCTCCCACCATGGGCTCACAACAACGAGGAGGAGACCCATGCAAACCCCATCGCGCTGCGCCTGGCTACTGGCCGCCGGCATCACCGCCAGCCTGACCCTGCATGCGCAGGAGAACAAGCTCACCATAGGCGCCAGCTTGCCACTGTCAGGCTCGCAGGCCGAAGCCGGCAAGGAAGGGATGAGCATCATGCAGGCGCAGGTGGAGGCATTCAACAAGCAGGGAGGCCTGGGCGGCAAAGCTTTGACACTCAAGGTGCTGGACGATGGCTACGAGCCGCAGCGCGCCGCCGGCAATGCACGCCAACTGATCCAGGAAGGAGCCCTGGCCCTGCTCAACTGCTGGGGAACGGTCAGTTGCACAGCCATGCAACCCGAGGTACAGCAAGGCCAGACGGCCCTGGTGGGCGTGATTGCCGGAGCCGGCAGCATGCGCCAGCAGCCGGGCCGTTTCATCTATCCGCTGCGCGCCAGCACCCAGGCAGAAGTCGCGGCCATGCTGCAGCAGATGCAGACCATAGGTCTGCGACGGATCGCCATCGTTCACCAGAACGACGGCTTCGGCAAAAACAGCCTGCAGATCGCCCTGAACGCCTTTGCAGCCAATGATCTCAAGGCCGCGGCAACTCTGGCCGTGGAGGCTTCGGGCAGCAACACCCCGGACCTGGCCAGACAGCTGGCCGCCCTGCCCGATCTCCAAGGCGTCATCGTGCTGGCGGGCGCCCCTGCCACCATAGGTCTGATCACCATGGCCAGACAGGCTCATGTCACGGTGCCTTTCTACAACCTGGCCGCCCAGGCCAACCGTGCGGTGGTGCAAGGGCTGGGCCCTTATACACGCGGCATTGCCTTCACCACCCTGGTACCCAGCCCCTGGAAGGGCGCGGTTCCGGCCATCAAGGACTACCAGCAGCTCCTCGACCACGGCGGCATGCCGCCGGCCTCCTATCTGGGCCTGGAAGTCTTTCTCAACACCCGAACCTTGCTGGATGCGCTGCGTAAAGCTGCGCCCACAAGCAATCGGGCGGGCTTGCTGGCCGCCCTCGACGCCATGGGCGAGATTCGCTACGGCGCCATGCATCTGCGCTTCACACCGCCGCGCAGCGGCTCCAGCTATGTGGGGCTGACCATGATTGATGCGAGCGGTCATTTCAGGGAATAAATCAACTCCAAGTCTTATTCATCAATCGTCAATAGCTATTGTTTCAAGAGCAAATATCATCATCGTCGCAAAGCATTTCAAGCAGCTTTGCAATAAAGCTCACACCAATGCGCGGGCGCATCCCCTACATTTGCAGGCATGACGTTCGCCAGCACTTTTACCGATCTCGTCGCCACCTCCAGCGCAGCGGCCAACGCCGCACACCACCCGCCCGAGCAGTCCGAGCGTGCTCGGCGCCAGGCCGAGGTGGTGGAGGCACTGCGCCCCCATGTGCCGGCGCATGCCCTGCTCTATCAGAGCGAAGACACCACGCCCTATGAGTGCGACGGACTGACGGCCTACCGCCAGCGCCCTCTGCTGGTCTGCCTGCCCGAGACTTATGCTCAGGTGCAGGCTGTGCTCCAGGCCTGCCACGCCATAGGAGCGCCCGTCATTGCACGTGGTGCGGGCACCGGGCTTTCGGGTGGCGCCATGCCTCACCCCATGGGCGTGACGCTGTCGCTGGCCAAATTCAACAAAATCCTCAAGGTCGATGCCTACAGCCGTACAGCCCTGGTGCAGTGCGGTGTGCGCAACCTCGCCATCAGCGAAGCCGCTGCCCCCTACGGTCTGTACTATGCGCCCGACCCCAGCAGCCAGATCGCCTGCACCATCGGCGGCAATGTGGCCGAGAACTCGGGCGGCGTGCACTGCCTCAAGTACGGGCTCACGGTGCACAACGTGCTCAAGGTCAAAGGCTTCAGCATCGAAGGCGAGCCCGTCGAGTTCGGCTCGGATGCGCTCGACACCCCCGGCCTGGACCTGCTGGCCGTCATGATAGGCAGCGAAGGCATGCTGGCCGTGGTGACCGAGGTCACGGTCAAACTCGTGCCCAAGCCCCAGCTGGCGCGCTGCATCATGGCCAGCTTCGACGATGTGCGCAAAGCGGGCGACGCAGTGGCTGCGGTGATCGCGGCCGGCATCATTCCCGCCGGACTGGAAATGATGGACAAGCCCATGACGGCCGCCGTGGAGGACTTTGTGCGTGCCGGCTACGACCTCACGGCGCAAGCCATCTTGCTGTGCGAGAGTGACGGCACGCCCGAGGAGGTCGAGGAAGAGATCGCCCGCATGAGCGAAGTTCTGCGCCACGCCGGCGCCACGGCCATCACCGTCAGCGAAGGCGAGGAAGAGCGTCTGCGCTTCTGGAGCGGGCGCAAGAACGCCTTCCCCGCAAGCGGTCGTATCAGCCCCGATTACATGTGCATGGACTCCACCATTCCGCGCAAGCGTCTGGCCGACATCCTGCTGGCGATTCAGGAGATGGAGAAGAAATACCAGTTGCGCTGCGCCAACGTGTTCCATGCAGGAGACGGCAATCTGCACCCCTTGATACTGTTCGATGCCAACAACCCCGACGAACTGCACCGCTGCGAGCTGTTCGGAGCCGACATTCTGGAAACCAGCGTGGCCATGGGCGGCACGGTGACGGGCGAGCATGGTGTGGGCGTGGAAAAGCTCAACAGCATGTGCACCCAGTTCACAACGACCGAGAACGCCCAGATGTTCGCGCTCAAGGCGGCGTTTGATCCGCAATCGCTGCTCAACCCCGGCAAGGTGATTCCCACGCTCAACCGCTGCGCCGAGTACGGCAAGATGCTGGTGCGCGGCGGACAGATTGCCCACCCCGATCTGCCGCGCTTTTAACCTCCTGGAGAACCATGCAGCGCAAATACAGGTTGATTCTGAGACTGTCTGCGCTGCTGCTCATGGTTGCCAGCCCAGGTGCGCATGCACGCGGCTATGCCTCCACCGGCAAATGCGGTATCTATCCACGCCTGGCCATCACCAGTCCCTCGGGCACCTGCGTAGGGCTGATAGCCGACGATGCCCATGGTCTGCGCTTTCCGCGCCGCGTATTGGAGATTGAGCCGGGCCGTATCTGGGTGCTGGACATGGGCAACTGGATGCCCCAGGTGGGCCAGCTGATCGAGCTGCGCCTGCCGCCAGATGCGGCGACTCCCGCCAATGCCAACACCACGGCCAGGGCCGTCGAAGCCAGAGTGTTGCTGAGCAAGCTCAACTACCCTTCGGGCATGGCGCGCGGTCCGGACGGAAAAATCTATATCGGCGAGGCCGACAAGATATGGCGCGCTGCAGTGCCTTCACTCGGACAGACACCTCAGCCCGAGTTGCTGGCCAGCGGCCTGCCGGCCGACGGTGCGCACCTGCTCAAGGAGCTGGCGTTTGCGCCGGACGGCAGCCTCTACGTCAATATGGGATCGGCCACCGATGCCTGCCGGGGTGAAGACCAGAAGCAAGCCGTGCCCTGCCCCGAGCGCAGCGCGGCCATGCCGCGCGCTGCCGTCTGGCGCATGGTGCTGCAGGCCGGCAAGCAGCCCGTCAAGGAATTCAAACCCTTTGCCAGCGGCCTGCGCAACTCCATGGCGCTGGCCGTGATGCCCGACGGCCCTGCGGCAGGCACCGTCTGGCAAGGCGAAAACAATATCGACTACCGCGACCCCAGGCAACCGCCGGAGGAGCTCAACCTGCTGCGCGCGGGTGCCGACTACGGTTGGCCTTACTGCATAGGCGCACGCCAGAACGCACAGGGTTATGAAAAGCGCTTTGACTGCAGCAAGACCGAGGCACCGCATATGCTTTGGCCCGCCCACGTGGCTCCGCTGCAAATGCTGGCCACGCCTATGGGCAGCGCGTTTGGCGGGCAATTGCTGGTGGCCTGGCACGGCCAACGCGCAGACGGTCAACGCCTAGTGGGCTTTGCGCGCGACGACAAGGGCCGGCCCTCTGGCAAACCCATTCAATGGCTGAGCAACTGGGACGCCAGGCCCGGTCTGCGCCCCGGCGGGCGCCCGACGGGCATGGGCCTCGATCATGCGGGCCGCCTGCTGGTAGTGGAGGACTTCAACCGCAGCCTGCTGATGCTGATGAGTGAAGCGGGCACGGCGCCAAGACCCAGGTAACCAGGTAAGGTGCTCAGTTCAGCAGATCGCGTCCACGTGCCAGAAACCTCGCGTACTCCTCGTCGGGGACAAACAGGCCGCCCGTGGTCCAGACAATATGTGTGGCGTTTGCCATGTGCGGCAGCAGCTTCTGGCGCTGCAGATAATCCTGACCCGCAACACTCTCCAAAAGGGCGCGCGGACCGCTAAAGCCCGCTGCGGCCGATGGCTCGATCTGCAGCCCCTCTCTATCCTTCAACAGGCACAGATGGCAAAACAGGGTTTCGTCCTCCACCGTGAAAACTCCGCCGAGAAAACCACGCACCACGTCGGCAGCCAGCTCCGATGCACGCGGCACTGCCAGGCCATCGGCCTCGGTCTGGTTGTTCAGGCCCAGCTCATAGACCGAAGGATGGGCTTCCAGACCAGGCAGCGCTGCAGCACCGGCGAGCATCTCCACCATGAAGCAGGGCGACTGCACGGGCTCGGCAAAAAAACAATGCACATGCGGCCCGAATGCCTGCTGCAGACCCAGCGCCACGCCGCCGGGCGCCCCTCCAACGCCGCAGGGAATATAGACAAACAAAGGATGCGTCTCATCCACGGCAATCCCGTTCTCTGCAAGTTGCGCGACCAGGTGCGGAGCCGCCGCCGCATAGCCAAGCAGCAGCGAAAGCGAATGCTCGTCATCCACAAAGTGACAGTGCGTATCCTGGTCGGCCAGCGCGCGGCCTGCGGCCACGGCCTGGGCATAGTCGCCGGCATGCTCCACCACCTGCACGCCACGGGCTCGCAGGCGCTGCTTTTTCCACTCCTTGGCATCGGCAGACATATGGACCGTTGCCTTGAAGCCAAGGCCCGAAGCCATGACGCCAATCGACAGGCCCAGATTGCCCGTGGAGCCTACCGCCACCTGGTAGCTGGCGAACACCGCACGCGCAGCATCGGAGGCCAGTTGCAGATAGTCGCCATCGGCCAGCAGGCCATGCTGCAAAGCGATCTGCTCCGCATACTCCAGCACCTCATGCACGCCACCGCGTGCCTTGATGGAGCCCGCTACAGGCAGGCTGTGATCGGCCTTGAGCCAGAGCCGACCCAGTTGCTCGGGCAGCTGCAAAGCCTGCTGCATCTGCGGCACGTGCAGCAGCGCCGACTCAATACGTCCGCCAGACGCCTGCAACTCTGGAAACAGCTGCGCCAGCAAGGGTGCAAAACGTTCAAAACGCTGTACAGCCTGCTGAACCTGAGCTGCGTCTATAGAGTGCGTGGACCGAGCCCCCTCGCTGCGCCCGGCCCATAGCGCGGGCCGGGCATGACGCAGGTCTTCAACAAGGTCGCGCAGTGCGGGGAAAGTCATGGCAGGCATCCATCGTCATACAAGACCGCCATATTAGGGCCAATGGTGCATGCCAGACAGGTCAGCAAAGGCGCAGCATGGTCGCTATACCTCGCCCATGGCCGGGTCGCTGATCGTGTGCTGACCGGTTTCCACGCGGCCGGCAAAGCGCCGGTAGTACGCCGGATCGCTGTTGCAGGTTACGGCAAAGTCATACCACTGGCCGCTGGCCTTCAGCTCCCAATGCCTCTCGGCGTTGGCGGCAGCGGCAACGCTAACCGTCCATGGACCGTCGCTCAGGTAGGCCATGGGTGTGATGGTGAACACCGCAGCCTGAGCGCCCTTGTTCATCAGATCCACATAGACATTGCCATTGGCGATGTCGTAGCAGACACGCACCTCGGGGGCTGCCTGTGTACTGCCCAGGCGATTCAGGTCGCCCTTGAAGTGACGGTGAAAACCGTTGGGACCCAGCACCCAGAGATCGTACTTGCCGAAATTGTCGCGCACGGCATCCCAGGTATCGGACAGCGTCTTGCCCGCTTCCACCATATAGCGACGCGGCGTGCGATCCAGCTTGTAGCGGTCATAGACATGGAAGACGGCCGCCTGTGTACCGGTGTTGGCAAACACCAGCTCCACCTGGCTGTTGGCCTGACAGCGCGCACTGGTGTGCAGCTCGTAGGGCAAGGCCCGCGAGGGACGCGTACCGACCGCCTGCAAAGGCAGCTGCATATCGCGCGGCACCGGCACGGCGGGCAGCTTTTGCTGATCGGCACGCAGCTGGTCGGCGACATCACGTGTGGATCGTCCGGCCAGCAGGGGCAGGGTCTCGTTGTTCGGCGTCTTGAAGTTGAAGGTGCTCAGAAGATCTCCACATACCGCACGACGGAACGGGCTGATATTGGGTTCCTTCACGCCAAAACGTGCCTCCAGAAAACGCAGCACCGACGTATGGTCGAATACCTGCGAGTTGACCCAGCCGCCACGACTCCAGGGCGAGATCACATACAGCGGAACGCGCGGCCCGGGACCGTAGACACGGCCATCGGGGGCGGGCTGGCTGCGGCTGCCGACCGGCGCGCCATGCGTGAAGTACTCGGCCTGCAGATCGGCCTCCGGCAGCGTGGTCTTGCCTGCATAGGTCTTGTCGGCGTTCTGCGATGGCGCCGAGGGCGAAGGCATATGGTCGAAGTAGCCGTCGTTCTCGTCGAAGTTGACCAGCAGCACGGTCTTGCTCCAGACCTCGGGATTGGCCGTCAGCGCATCCAGCACCTCCTGCAGAAACCAGGCGCCCTGCACCGGGCTGGATGGGCCGGGGTGTTCGCAATAGATGGACGGTGCATTGACCCAGGACACCTGGGGCAGCTTGCCTTCGCGAATATCGCGCTTGAAGGCGTCCAGGTATTCCTCGGGCTTGTTGCCGGGCAAGGTGTTGGCCACGCCTTTGTACAGCGGGTTGGCAGCGTTGTCGCTGGCCGCATCATAGGCGTGGTAGGGCAAAGCCTGGCCGGTGTTGGTATACGGCGCATTGGGCGCTCCGCCGCTGGAGACAGGAAAGCCGGAGGCCAGATTCGCTCTGCGGAAGTTCTGGAACGCCCCCAGCATGTTGTCGCCCCATTCGTCGGGCATGTTCTGGTAGCTGATCCAGCTCACCCCGGCTTCCTGCAGCCGCTCGGCATAGGTCTTCCATGTATAGCCGGTGTTGGCGTCGCTGGGCACGCCGTTGATGGCATCCCACTCGTTATTCACGAAGGCCACGTTCTGCGGTATGGCACCGTTGGTGCCTGTCATGTGGAATGACCGGTTGGCGTCGGTTCCGGTGTGCATGGCGCAGTGGTAGGCATCGCAGATCGTGAAGGCATTGGCCAGCGCGAACTGGTAGGGCAGCTCCTGCTCCTTGAAATAGCCCATGGAGGTGTCCGTCTTGGCCACGGGCCAGCGCGACATGCGGCCGTTGTCCCAGGCCTGCTGACTGTCCAGCCAGGAATGAGGGGTGCCGGAAACGCGCTGCGCGTTGTTGGCCGTTCCGTCCAGATGGTAGGGCGTGATGACCGTACCGTTGGCACGCTCCTGCTGCCAGACCTTGCGGCCGTTGGGCACGGGAATCGTCATCCGGTCGCCAAAGCCGCGCACCCCCTTGAGTGTGCCGAAGTACTGGTCGAAAGAGCGGTTTTCCTGCATCAGGATCACCACATGCTGCACGTCCATGACCGTGCCCGTGACATTGTTAGCCGGAATGGCCAGCGCACGGCGGATGCTGGGCGGAAAGGCCGCCAGTGCGGCAGCGGAAAAGGCGGCGTTCTTGCCGGCCTGCAGAAGGTTGCGTCGCGAAATCATGGTGAAGCCTTGTCTGTCACCGCGCTCAGGGAGCACAGCGCATCTCCGGCTTGGCCGGCTCGGTGGGGTTCGTGGGGGTCGTGGGATTGGTCGGGTTCGTGGGAGCAGGCGGACTGTCATCGCTGCCGCCACAGGCGGCCAGCGTGGCGGCCGTCAGGCAGACGAGCGCCAGCGCCTTGATCAAACGCTTGTTTTGCATGGAGTCTTTCACTTGGATGTCGACAGGTTTCGACCGGCAAGAATCTAGGAAAAGCTCGTGTCATGCCGATGACGCCCGTGTTTCAATCCGTTTCCTCGCATCGCGCCAGCGCCCGGAATTCGCGGGCCTTGCTCGGCACGAAGCGCCATGCAAAAAGGGCCGATGCATTCGCATCGGCCCTGTGCAGAAGACATTGCAACGCCGTTCAGAGCACTGACGCTTGCACGGTTATTGGTGCTTCTGGTAACCGAGTCTGTACAGCAGTGGCAGCACCAACAGCGTCAGCACCGTGGACGAGAGAATGCCGCCAATCACCACCGTGGCCAGCGGCCTTTGCACCTCGGCCCCCGTTCCCGTGGCAATCGCCATGGGCACAAAGCCCAGCGATGCCACCAGGGCCGTCATCAACACGGGACGCAGACGCGTGAGCGCCCCTTCGGTCACGGCCTGTTCCAGATCCATTCCCTGTTCGCGCAAGCTGCGGATATAGGAGATCATGACCAGGCCGTTGAGCACGGCCACGCCGCAGAGTGCGATAAAGCCGATGGCCGCCGAAATGGACAGCGGAATGCCGCGCAGCCACAGCGCTGCAATTCCGCCCGTCAACGCAAACGGAATGCCGGTGAAGACAATGAGACCGTCGCGCACGTTGCCGAACATGGCAAACAACAGCGTGAACACCAGCGCCAGCGCCACGGGCACCACGATCATCAGACGCTGACGAGCCGACTCCAGGTTCTCGAAGGTTCCGCCCCAGCGTGTCCAGTAACCTGCAGGCAACGCAACGCCTTCGAGTTCCTGCTGAGCCTGTGCCACGAAGGAGCCGATATCGCGCCCGCGCACGTTGGCGCTGACCACGATGCGGCGCTTGCCATCCTCGCGGCTGACCTGGTTGGGCCCCGGTGCCAGCTCCACCGTCGCCACTGATGACAGCGGCACAAAGCCCAGACGCCCGTCGCCGCCGCGCGGCAGCGCAATCGGCAGGCGGCCTATGCTGTCCACATCGCTGCGCATGGCCTCGGGCAGGCGAACCTGGATGGCAAAACGTCGATCCCCCTCGAATACCGTGCCGGCTTCACGCCCGCCAAATGCCGTGCTGATGGCATCTTGCACATCGCCCATGTTCAGGCCGTAACGCGAGGCTTTTTCGCGGTCAATCTGCACCGTGAGCATGGGCAGGCCCGTGGTCTGCTCGACCTTGACCTCGGAGGCACCAGGAATCTTTTGCAGCATGGCGGCTACGGCCTGCGCGGACTTTTCCAGCTGGACCATGTCATCGCCGAAGATCTTGACGGCCACATCGCTGCGCACGCCCGAAATCAGCTCGTTGAAGCGCAGCTGAATCGGCTGCGAGAACTCGTAGTTGCTGCCCGGAATCTTTTCCACGGTCTCTTGTACGGCAGCCAGCAGATCGTCACGCGAGCGCGCCGGATCGGGCCATTGCTCACGCGGCTTGAGCATGATGTAGCCATCCGAAATATTAGGCGGCATGGGGTCGGAGGCGATCTCTGCAGTGCCGGTGCGCGCAAACACACGCTCGATCTCAGGGAACTGCTTTTTGAGCTCGCTCTCGATCTGCATCTGCATCTGCACCGACTGCGTAAGGCTGGTGCCCGGTATGCGCAACGCCTGAATCGCAAAGTCGCCCTCATTGAGATTGGGGGCAAACTCGCTGCCCATGCGCGTGGCCAGCAGCAGGCTCAGGGCAACGATGACGCTGGCCGCCGTCAGCACCACTGCAGGTGCATGCATGACCTTGTCCAGCACCGGCGCATAGGCACGGCGCGCCCACTCCATCAAACGGTTTTCCTTCTCGGCCACCTTGTCGCCCATAAACAGCGCAATCGCGGCAGGGATGAAGGTGATGGACAGCAGCATGGCACCCAGCAGCGCGATCACCACCGTCAGCGCCATGGGGTGGAACATCTTTCCTTCCACACCGGTAAGCGCAAAAATGGGCAGATAGACCACCATGATGATGAGCTGACCGAACAACAATGGACGCCTTGCCTCCCTGGCTGCCGCAAACACTTCCTCGAAACGTTCGCTGCGGGTCAATGATCGGCCTGCTGCTGCCTGGGCATGGGCCAGACGGCGCACGCAGTTCTCCACGATAACCACCGCGCCATCAATGATGATGCCGAAGTCCAGCGCCCCAAGGCTCATCAGATTGGCGCTGACGCGCATCTGCACCATGCCCGTGAAGGTGAACAGCATGGACAGCGGAATGATCAGCGCCGTGATCAGCGCTGCCCGCAGATTGCCCAGAAACAGGAACAGGATCGCCACCACCAGCGCTGCTCCCTCGATCAGGTTCTTCTTGACCGTGGCAATGGCCTTGTCCACCAGATTGGTGCGGTCGTACACCGTCACGGCCTTCACGCCGGGCGGCAGGCTTTTGTTGATCACCTGCATGCGCTCATGCACCGCCTGCGCCACGGCACGGCTGTTCTCGCCAATCAGCATGAACACCGTCCCCAGTACCACTTCGCGTCCGTTGTCCGTGGCAGCTCCCGTGCGCAGCTCGCGGCCCAGGCCCACATCGGCCAGATCGCGCACGCGAATCGGCAGGCCTTGCGCCGAGCCCACGATGACTTCGCGAATATCGGCAATGCCCCCCACCTGTCCCGGTGCGCGGATCAGATACTGCTCGCCCTGGCGCTCGATATAGCCGGCGCCCACATTGGCGTTGTTGCGCTCCAGCGCCGCGACGATATCGGCCAGCGTGAAACCATAGGCCGCCAGCTTTTGCGGCTGCGGTGCCACCAGATATTCCTTGGCGAAGCCGCCGATGGAGTTGATCTCGGTCACTCCCGCCACATTGCGCAGCTGGGGCTTGATGACCCAGTCCTGGATCTCGCGCAGATCCATGGGGGTATAGGGCGAGCCGTCGGGTCTGGTGGCACCCTCATCGGCCTCCACGGTCCACAGATAGATCTCGCCCAGCCCCGTGGAGATAGGTCCCAGCGCAGGCGCGACACCCGCCGGCAGGGCATCGCGCGCCTGCTGCATGCGCTCGTTAACCAACTGGCGTGCAAAGTAGATGTCCGTGCCGTCCTTGAATACCACCGTCACCTGGGACAGGCCGTAGCGCGACAGCGAGCGGGTCTGCTCCAGCCCCGGCAGGCCGGCCATCACGGTCTCTATGGGGAAGGTGACGCGCTGCTCGGTCTCCAGCGGCGAATAGCCTGGAGCCGAGGTATTGATCTGCACCTGCACATTGGTGATGTCGGGCACGGCATCGATGGGCAGACGCTGGTAGTTGTAGATACCCAGGCCCACCAGGGCAAGCGTGGCCAGCATGACCAGCCAGCGCTGGGCAATCGCAAAGCGGATGATGCGCTCAAACATTCAAACTCCAAATATCTTCATCTGCCCTGTCACACTGGCGCAATCCAAACCAGAGACACCGAGCAAGAGCCGCCTCGCGGCGGGGCCACCCAGGCGAGGGTGTCGTCCCCCTTGGGGGCGCCGTGCAACGGGAAGGCGCGCCGCGCCTCAGGGGGTGGCTAATCAGTGCACATGCTCGGCTGTTGCCTTGCCAAGCTCGGACTTCAGGACGAAGCTGCCGTCCTTCACATAGCGCTGGCCTGTACTCAGGCCCTGCAGCACTTCGGTGTTCTGGCCGTCGGTCTTGCCCAGCTTCAGGGCCTGCGCCTTGAAGCCGCCGTCCACCGGCACAAACACCACGGGCTTGTCGCCGTCGATCTTCTGGATGGCCGCACTGGCCACCGTCACCGCCGCCTTCTGGCTGGATGCCGTCAGATCCACATTCACGAAGAGGCCCGGACGCCAGATGCCATCCGGGTTGTCCAGGGTGATGCGTGCCGGTGCCGTGCGGGTTTCCTGCCCTATCAATGCGCCCACATAGGCCACCGTCCCCGTGGCTTTCGATTCAAAGGCCGTCGCATGCACAGTGGCCTTTTCGCCCACGCGCACAAAGGGCAGGTCGCTGGCGGCCACCTTCATTTCAGCCCAGACCGAACGCAGATCGGAGATGGTGAACACGGCCGTGCTGTCCTGCACGGCTTCGCCCACGGCAAGATGCTTTTCCACCACCACCCCATCGAAGGGCGCGCGCAGCTCGAAGCGGTTCAGCGCCCCGGCAGTGCCTGAGCCGGCACCGATTGCAGCCAGCTTCTGTTGCGCATTGGCGGATGCGATCTCGGCCTCGCGCAGTGCCTGCTGGGCCTGCAGATAGTCCTGCTCGGCCGAGATCTTTTCCTGCCACAGCTGCTTTTCGCGCTGGTAGGTGGTGCGCGCCAGTGCGAGACGCTTTTGCGCGGCCATCAGCTCGCTGCGCTGCTCGGATACCGCGGGGCTGGTCAGGGTGGCCAGCAACTGGCCCTTCTTGACCACCTGCCCCAGATTGGCCGCTACGCTCTCCGCCACGCCCGCCACCCGCGGCACCACATGAGCCGTCCTGTCCTCGTTGAAGCGAATCTCGCCCGGCAACTGCAGCATGCTGGCTATCAACGCCGGGCCGGCCTCGGCCAGCGCCACGCCCGCAGCCCTGGCGCGCTCGGCATCGAGTTTGAGCAGGCCTTCATCCTCATCATCGGCATGAGCGGATTCGGGCTTGGCTGCAGGTTTTCCGGCGCTTGCTGCCTGTTCATGCCCAGGCTCGCTGCCATGGTCATGCCCCTCTTTTTCGTCATGCTCATGCCCGTTGTTTTCTTCATGGGCATGACTCTTCTCTGCAGCACCGTGACCGTGGCCTTCAGCGCTGACAGCCGCCGGCTGCGTACCGTAGACAATGGCTGCAGCAGCGGCCGCGCCGAGCGCCAGAATGATGGCGATGGCAATCGCCGTGCGGCGGGGCTTAGGGGATGTGGAATTCATGATATGTGCTTGTTCTTACTCAAGACCGGGCACATCGCCCAGTTGGCGGGTGATGTCGGCAGCCGCCTGATGGGTTGCCACCAGCTGCTCCAGATAGAGGCTTCGTGCCTCGGCCAGCGTGCGCTGGGCATCCAGCACTTCCAGATAGCTGAACTTGCCCAGGGCAAAGCCCTTGGCTGCGACTTCGTAAGCGGACTCGGCTGCCGGCAGGACCTGCTGTGCAAGTTGCTCGGCCTGGGCCCGGCTGGACTGCAGTTGCTCGCGTTGCTGCTGCAACTGTGCGTACATTTGCTGGCGTGTGGCCAGCAGCTCGTCCTCGGCCTTGTCGGCCAGACGCAGCGCCTGCAGCTGATTGCCGCGGTTGCTGTCCAGAATCGGCAGCGGCACCGAGATACCCACCACCAGCTGATTGCGTCCCACTTCCTGTGCACGCTTCATGCCCAGACTCACGCTGGGGTCAGGCAGGCGCTTGGCACGCTCGAGCTCGGCGACGGACCTGGCTTGAAAAACGGCCTGCTGCGCGCGCAGCATCTGCGGTGAATGCTCCAGCTTTTCCAGCATCAGGCCTTCATCGGGCAGCACAGGCAGTTGCGCCAGCTCCCCCACCGCACTGCCAAATGCCGCAGGCTGCGCTCCCCACAGCGCCGCCAGCTGCTGACGTGCCACACGCAGACCGGAGCGCGCTTGCGCCAGCGCCAGCTCGGCACTGCTCTCGGCCACGCGGGCCTTGGTTTCCTCCAGGGGAGCCACCTTGCCTGCCAGCACGCGCTTGGCCGCGGCATCGCGGGCACTGCCGGCAATCTCCAGCGTCCTCTGGTGCAGCTGCACGCGTTGCTGGCCGGCCAGCACATTGGCAAAAGCCGTGCGCACATCGGCACGCAGACCGGCCTGCGCGGCCTCCAGCTCGGCCCTGGCCAGTTCGCGACCATGCCCGGCCGCCTTCATGCGGGCCTCGCGCTTGCCGCCGATCTCTATGGACTGGTTCCATTGCAGAGTCATGGACCTGGTTTCGCGGCGCGTGTCTTCCTGCGAATAGGCCAGCTCGGGATTGGGTCTGGCGCGACTCTGAATCAATGCCCCCTCGCTGGCCGCCAGGGCCTGCGCTGCCGCTCGCAGACCAGGGTTGTGCTCCATGGCCAGCGCCAGTGCGGCCTGCAGGCTGATGGGGGCGGCTGCTGTTGCTGCTGTTGGCGCAGCTTGTTGCGCCCAGGCACAAGGCACGAAAAGGCCCAAACCGCTGCCCAGCAACACAGCGGCCGCCTTGGTGATGAATGTCATGGTGATGCTCCGCCGGCATGCCTGCCCTTCCATTGGCAGTCTTGTGCAAGCGGAGCAAATCTAGCCTCGCGGCCCCCACAGGGTTCTGACCTCAAGATGACAAATTTGTCATCTTCGCAAACGACCGACTTGCTCGACAATCTGCGCATGAAGCTTCTAGTCATCGAGGACGAAACCAAACTCGCCGAATACTTGCAAAAAGGCCTGGGCGAGGAAGGCTTTGTGGTCGATGCCGCGCACAACGGCATTGACGGCCTGCATCTGGCCACCGAGCAGCCCTACGACCTCATCATTCTGGACGGCATGCTGCCCGGCATAGACGGCCTGGCCGTGCTGGCGGCTCTGCGCCAGTCTCGCCAGACACCAGTGCTCATGCTCACGGCCCGCGCCCAGGTGGAGGACCGCGTCAAAGGACTGCAGGCCGGCGCCGATGACTACCTGGTCAAGCCTTTCGCATTTTCGGAACTGGTGGCCCGCATTCATGCACTGCTGCGCCGCGGCCTGCAGGCCCAGGCCACGCCCGAAGCCACGGTGCTGCGCATGGCCGATCTGGAGCTGGATCTGCTGCGTCACCGCGCCACGCGTGCTGGCCAGCGACTGGACCTGACGGCCAAGGAGTTCAATCTGCTGAGTCTGCTGCTGCGGCGCCAGGGCGAAGTGCTGTCGCGCACCGAGCTGGCCTCCCAGGTCTGGGACATGAACTTCGACAGCGAAACCAATGTCGTCGAGGTCGCCGTGCGCCGCCTGCGCCTCAAGCTCGACGCGCCGTTCGAGCTGCCCCTGCTGCACACGGTGCGCGGCATGGGCTATGTGCTGGAGCTTCGCCTTGATGCCTGATGGCCGGTGCTTACCATTCGCGTAGAGCGATCAGTTCCTCCACATCCGCATCTTCAAAACCATAAGCCTTGGCTACGGCCTCGAAGTCAGCCGCAATGCATTCACGTGCCGCCGTCTCTATCTCGCTGCCCTGCTCTTCGAACTCCTGCTGCAGATCGTTGAAACGCTCGGTCGCAGTGTGGGCCAATCGATACAGCTGCTCCAGATTCTGCGGCTTTTGCTGCTCTATCTGCAGGCAGAGTTCTCTCAGAATATCCTCGCCCTTGCGAACCAGTTCTTCAGGGAAATAGCTGTCCTCGTACATCTCCAGCAAGAAGGCGTAGTTGTTCATGATGGCGTTACCAAGACTCATGGTCCGTTCCTTTTCCAGCAAACCGCAAACAATGAATCTTCCAGCATAGCAGCCACTCATGACCGCTGATCACGTCTCTCCAAGCACTCCTCAGATCCCGAACCTGAGCCGCCGGCTGTCGCGCTCGCTGGCCCTGCAGACCATGCTGGGCCTGGGCCTGGTCTGCGTTGCCGTTTACTGGGGCAGCTGGCTCGCACTGGCCCAGCGCCAGCAGGAAAGCCTGGAGCAAAAGCAGGTCACGGTAACGCATCTTCTGCAACAGGCGCGTGCCAACCGCTCCGCGTCCAGCATGCAGCACATGTTGTCCGACTTTCTCACGGGCCACGAGGATATGTCGATCCGCGTCAGCTATGCCAGCGGCGCACTGCTGTTCGAGAAACTGCACCAGCCCCTGGACGATGTTCACAGCGCACGGCGCAGCTTCAGCGTCGTGCTGCCAGCCCATGTGGACCAGCAGGAACAGCAGCTCGTGCAGGTGCTGCTGATGCTGGACCGCCGCCCCGACGATGCCCTGCTGCGCCAGCTGGCCTGGATTCTGGGCCTGGCCGCCGTCAGCGGTGCGCTGCTGGTGTCGCTATTCAGCGCCTGGCTGGTGCGCCGCGGGCTGGCGCCTCTGCATTCGCTGGTGGAGCAGACCCGGCAACTGGGCGCCAAGGATCTCACGCACGACTGGCAGACCAGGCTTGACGACAGCAACCAGCCCCAGGAGCTGCGTCCGCTGATTGCACAGTTCAACGCGCTGCTGGAGCGGCTGGCCGTGGCCTACCGGCAGATGGAGGCCTTCAATGCCGATGTGGCCCATGAGCTCAACACCCCTCTGACCACGCTCATCAGCAGTTGCGAGCTGGCTCTGCGCAAGCCCCGCGATGCCGACGAGCTGCGCGATATCCTGGCTTCCAATCTTGAAGATCTGCAGCGCATGGCCGGCATCGTGGCGGACATGCTTTTTCTCTCTCACGCCGATCGCGGCGAGAGCGCGCACCGCATTCAGGTGGCCAGCCTGGCCAGCCTCGCGCACGAAGTGGTGGAGTATCACGAGGCCGCGCTGCAGGAAGCCGATCTGCAGGTGCGGGTGCAGGGCGATGCACAGGCCCAGGTCGATGCGCGACTGCTGCGCCGGGCGCTGTCCAATCTGCTGGGCAATGCCACGCGCTATGCCACGCCGGGCAGCTGCATAGAGATTCAGATCAGCATGCCGCAGGCCGGCCAGGTCAGGCTGGCGGTGCAGAACCAGGGCCAGGCCATTGCCGCAGAACATCTGCCCAGACTGTTTGACCGTTTCTATCGCTCGGACGCAGCCCGCAGCCAGGCCGATCGCAACCACGGCCTGGGCCTGTCCATCGTGGCCGCGATCGCGCGCATGCATGGCGGACAGGCGTTTGCGCACTCCGACCGCTCTGTCACCTCCATCGGGCTGAGCCTGCCTGCGGGACAGGATGCGCAGGCCCGGGCGCCTGTTTCATCCGGCAACCTGGCGTAAAAGCCGATGAGGCCCACACGCAGCACCGAGCAGGGATGACATGGAGCTGCGCGCTCAGGCCGCAAGATGGCCGGCCGTGTATCGCTGAAAGGAAACACCATGCATTGCTTGAGAAACGCTGCCTGCCTGGTTCTGGCCGCCAGTGCCGGTATCGGCCTGCCCGCTCTGGCTCAGGGCCGGATTCCCGATATGCAGCAGGCCGGCGTGCTGCGCTACAGCTGCGGCGGCATAGGCGAAGATGAATCCACACTCATGCGCGCCGCGATGAAGGACTACCCGCTGTCGCTGCTGTTTGCGCAAAAGGACGGCGCCTATCTGGCCAATGTGGCGGTCGAGGTCAGCTCCGGCAAGGACAGCAGCCGCTTCACGGCTAACGGCCCGGTCTGTCTGATCCAGCTGCCCGCCGGCAGCTACAAGATCACCGCCACCACCAGGGAGGGCGCCAGCCAGACCCAGGCGGCAGAGATCGGCAAGGGCCCGCATCAGCTGGACTTCCGCTACTAGCGGCGAGCCGCCGGCAGGCACCGGCAATGCCCCGGGCCTGTCCAGGGGCGATGCGCGTGGGCGGGTTCGGCCGGGCCCTGCAATGAGGACAATAAGCGCCATGTCCCAAGATCAAGACGCATCCACCTATCAGGCCCATCTGCAGGCCGGCAACGCGCTGGTACAGCAGGCCCAGAAGATTGCCACGCAGGACTTCGAGCAGGCCCGCGCATTCTGGCAGGCCGCCGGCAAGGAGTTCTATCTGGCGCACAAGGCCGATATGAGCGAGCCCGAAGCCGCCTTTCGCCTGGCACAGGCCTGGATGGCCGAGGCCCACGCCTTGCAGAAGGAAGAGAACCGCAACGCGCTGGTCATGTGGGCCAACGCCGCTGCGCAATGCGAGCTGGCCTTCGACCTGGAGCCAGAGAACGGTCGCATCGCCATGACGGCCGCCAGCTGCCACCTGTTTGCCGGCCAGACCGATGCCGCCAAGGCCTGGCAGCTGATTGGCAAACAGCTGCTGCCGCCCGAGCCTTCCGCGCCCGATGCCTGATATTTTTTGATAGCTTGCTGCGTATTAAAACAAAGGGGTTCAGTGCATGAATGCATTGAACCCCTTTGTTTATTGGCGAGAGCAGCTATTAAATTTGCCACCTCCCGCGAAGCCTAGCGCTCGAATGCAGCGCGAATCTGCCGCGCATTGGCCCGCATGGCCTGGGGACCGCTGCTGCCCAGCAAATACCAGAGCTGGGGATCGACGAACACCAGCTGCTGCTTGCGGCCTGCACGGGTGTTCTTGATGGTGTCGTTGTCGAACAGCTCACGCGACGGCACCACCGGCTTGCCGTCCTTGTCCCTGGTGCTGCCCGTGCCCGCATTGCGGTCGATCACGAACAGCCACTCTGGGTCTATCCTGGCAATATCGTCCATCTTCAGCGCAATGCCGCGCGCCTGGACCGGATCTGTGGGCAAGGCAGGCTTGATGCCCAGCACGTCATGCAGCAGACCGAAGCGCGAACCCGGGGTCTGGGCGCTCATGTTTTTGTTGACGGCCAGCACCAGCAGGCCCGGTGCGGCCTTGGCTGCGGCAGCGCGGGTGGCCTGCACATCGCTGCGCACCTGCTGCATGAGCTGCTCGCCCTGCGCCTGCTTGCCCCAGAGGCTGGCCAGTGCGGTCACATTTCGCTGCATATCGCCCAGCAAATCCTTGCCCGAGGTACTCAGATCCAGCGTGGGCGCGATGCGACTCAGCGCTTCGTACTTGCTGGCCGAGCGGCCGGCCACCACGATCAGATCGGGGCGGATGCGGCTCAGCGCCTCGTAGTCGGGCTCGAACAGCGAGCCAGCCACCTGATAGCGGGCATCGGCGTAGCCCGCCAGATAGGCGGGAAAATGGACCTTGGGCACTCCCGTCACCGGCAGCTTGAGCGCCTGCATGATGTCCAGCGAAGCCAGGTCGTACACCACCACACGCCGGGGAGCGAAAGGCAGCTCGGCCACGCCCCTGGCATGCTCGACCTGGATACGGACGGGTTGGGCCGCAGACGGCTGGTCCGCCTGCGTTTGCGCCCAGGCGGTTCCGGCCGTCGTCAGCAGTGCCAGGGTGGCGGCGCGACGGCTGATCAGTTGCTGCATGAAGAACCTTGAAAAGCAAAACAGAAGAAAAGTCAGTAGCCCTTGCCGCGAATCTTGGCAACGGCTGCGATGGCGATAATCAGAACTTGACGTTCATGCCCAGCCAGTAGCGGCGGCCGTCGAGCACAGTGTCGTAATTGACGCCGTCATAGATGACCTGCTTGTCCAGCAGGTTGTAGATGCCCGCATACAGCGTGACGGTCTTGCTGAGCTTGTAGGAGCCGCCCAGGTCCAGCATGGTGTAGCTCTTCTGGGTGAAGCTGCCCGAGGACGCTCCGCCCGTGGGGGCGCTTTCCTCACCGCGGTAGGAAGCCTTGAGCCAGCCGTTGAGCTGGGCCGTGGGGCTCCAGTCCAGCGAGACATTGAACAGATGGCGCGGCAGCTGGTTCAGCGGCAGGCCGGCAAACTGGCCGCTCTTTTGCTCGGACTTGGTGAAGGTGTAGTTGGTCTTCAGGCGCAGCGTCTTGCTCAACTGGGTGCCCAGCGAAGCCTCCACGCCGCGCGTGATGGCGTTGTCCACATTGATGTTCGTGGTGGGCACGCGGCCCGAGCTGTTGAGCGGGCCGCAGCTGGGGCAGGCCACGCGGGTTATCTTGTCCTCGAACTCGTTGTCGAACACCGTCAGCCCCGCCGTGGTGCCGGCGCCGCTGTCGTAGAGCACGCCGATTTCCTTGGTCAGCGAGGTTTCGGGCTTCAGATCGGGGTTGCCGTAGATATTGCCGCCACGGCTGCTCTGGCCCCAGTCACCCACGGTCTGACGCAGCGACGGCGCACGAAAGCCCGTGGAGACACCGCCCTTGACCGTCCACTGCGGGGCCAGATTCCACACGCCATACAGGCGCGGGCTGACCTGGCCGCCAGCCTGGCTGTCATGGTCGTAGCGCAGGCCGCCGGTCAGCGCAAAGTCCTGGTGCAGACGCCATTCGTCCTCGGCAAACACGGCCCACTGGCTGCGGTTGATGCTGGTGCGGCTGGCATTGGGCAAGGTGTTGGTGGTGGTGTCCGTCAGGTCCTGCTCGTTGTAGCTCACACCCGTGGTCAGCAGATGACTGGCCCCCAGCGGCGCCACCCAGCTGCTGTTGAAGACCGTGTTCTTGATGGTCATGTCGCGCGACAGATTGCGCGTCTTCTCCTGCTGCAGATAGGTGTCCGAGGACGCCCAGCCCCAGCGTCCCTTGTGCTGCAGCGAGAAGTTGTCGCGCTCGAACTTGCGGTCGCTGAGTGCGGCCGTGGCCGCCAGTGTCTTGCCCGGCGTCGAGGTGTAGTGCTGCTTGCCCGTGCCCAGCTCGGCAATGATGTCGTGGTCCTTGTTGGGCGTCAGTGCCAGCTTGACGTTGAGCGCGCGGTTGTCGTAGTCGTTGTAGCCGTTGAGGATGTTGTCCTCGCCTCGCTTGTTGTAGTTGCCGTAGATGCTCAGGCCCAGCAGATCGGTCTGTATGGGGCCGGACAGATAGAAATTGCTCTGGTAGATATTGCCCGAGGAAGAGCGCTCCTGCAGCGTGGCCTCGGTGCGGATGGAGCCCATCCACTCTTTGGCCACCTTGCGCGTGATGATGTTGATCACGCCCCCCATGGCGTCCGAGCCGTAGAGCGAGGACATGGGGCCGCGCACCACCTCGATGCGCTCGATCGCCTCCAGCGGCGGCACCCAGCTCTGGTCGGTGCCGGTGGAGCCGTTGGCCTGGGTTTCGCGGGTATTGGTGCGCTTGCCGTCCACCAGGATCAGGGTGTAGTTCACGCCCATGCCGCGCAGGCTGATGTCGTTGGAATTGTTGTCCGAAGGCACCAGATTCACGCCGGGCACATCGCGCAGCGCATCATGCAGATTGTTGTAGCTGCCTTTTTCCAGCTCTTCGCGGGTGATGACGGAAATCGAGGCCGGCGCATCCTTGATCTCCTGCTCGAAGCCCGAGGCCGTCACCACCACGGTCTCCAGCGATTTCTCCTGTGCCGCCGTCAGCCCGTGGGTCAGCAGGCCTGCTGCAGCCAGCGCCATGCCCAGCACAGGACGCAGCGACCGGCGGGTGGTGAACAGAGGACGGAAAGACGAAGACGCGCAGGCCATGGCCAGGCCTGCAGCAGCGGCTGCATGAATTTGCATGATGAGTTTGGAAGAAGATGCACATCGACCAGACACGGCTGCGCCTCATGGCCAAAGCCACGAACAGCAGGTGCAGGTCAGCGAAGCATTCGCGCTGTTGGAGTGATGAAGAAGGCAATCACGATCTGCACATGAGATCGTCCTGGCTAAACCATGCAGCGGGGCATGGCGGCATGCAGTCATTCAATGGGCATGCCTGGCTGAGTCAAAGATTACCGCAAGGTCTTCTTTTTGCGAATAATTCTCATTGTAACCGCAACCAACAGGCCTTCCAAAGAATTTTTACTGTTAAGTACTTTGACAAGGACGCTAACCAGCGCCAACTGGCACCGGCTGCGGCTCATAGAGCTTTATCCCAGCCAGGCCAGCAGGCTGCGCCACAGGGCCGCGGCATGCGAGATCAGAAACAGCAGCAAACCGATGGCGCCGCCCACCAGCGTGCCGTTGATGCGTATGTACTGAAGATCCTTGCCGATATGCGCCTCGATCAGCGTGGCCAGTTGCTCGGCATCCCAGCGCTGCACCGTGTCGGCAATATGTCTGGCGATGAACTGCGAGACATCGGGAGCCAGCGTCGTCGCCCAGCGCTTGAGGCGCTCGTTCATGGAGTTGCGCAGCGCCTCGTCATGCGCCAGTGCCTGGCCCAGCCAGCGCCCCATCACGGCGGCACGCCGTGCCATGGCCGAGTTTTCGTCGGCCAGATCGCGCTCCAGCTTGGTGCGCCAGCCTGCCCATAGCTCGCGCAGATAGACGGCCAGCTTCTCGTCATGCAGCAGATAGTTGCGCAGTTTTTCTACCCTCTCGGCGTAGACCGGGTCGTTCTGCAGACCGTCGATCAGGCGCTGTATGGAGCTGTCGAAGGCCTCGCGCAGACGGTGGCCGGGGTTCTGGGCCACGTCCTGCAGCAGGCTGTCCAGAGCGCTGGCGATCAGACTGGCGCCCTTGTCGCTGAGCCAGTCCGTGGGCAGCATTTTTTCCTTGATCGGGTGCTCGCGCTTGAGCCAGACCACGATGGTCTGCGCAATCAGCACATGGGTCTGCTCCTGGCGCAGCACGCGGCTGATGCGTGCCAGCACATCGTCGAGCACCTCCTGATGGCGCCCGCCCGCCGTCAGCCCCGACAGCAGCGATGCCGCCGCGCGCGACAGATCCACATGCTGCATCACGGCCTTGAGCGACTGGGTCAGAAACTTCTCTACCTGCTTGTCCTGCACCATCTCCAGCGCGGCCAGCGCCAGCCGCGCCACCTGCCTGCCCAGCAGCTGGCTGTTGGCGGGAGCCGTCAGCCAGTCCGCCAGCGCCTGGGCGGGGTTGTTGCGCTCGATCAGCGCCACCAGCGAAGGCACGTCGAGAAACTTGTCGCGCACGAAAGTGGCCAGATTGCGGCCTATGCGATCCTTGTTGCGCGAGATGATGGCCGTGTGCCGCCCCACCAGCGGCAGCGGAATATGGCGGAACAGCGCCGAGACCGCAAACCAGTCGGCCAGCGCCCCCACCATGGCAGCCTCGCAAATGCCGCGCAGACAGACCAGCCATAAAGGCACGGCCTGCCCCTCTATGGCCCAGCGCGAGCCGGCCAGCGCAGTGGCGATGAAACCTGCGGCCACCAGCAGCAGCAGAACCAGCGGCATGCGCTTGGCCTGCTGCAGTGAGCGACGTTGTTCAGACGTGAGCATGCGCTAGAGCATACGGCCTCTCGGCCCGCTCGTCTGCAGCCCAGGGCTGCCGCCAGCATCGGACGGGTCAGCCGACCTTGACGTTTGCCGTGAAATCAGCAAGCCGGTGGTCCTGGCTCCAGGGCCACCAGTTTCTCTCAAAGCGCACATCAATGGGCAGGCGGTTGACGCGGTGCTCGGCAGGCAGGGCCTGTAGCGGACGCAGCTTGACCACCACCGCGGCGCTTTGCGACTCCATCGGGCCCACGCGCTCGGCCGGGATGCGCTGGGTTTCCGAGAAGACCTCATCGACCTCGGCCGGCACCTTCTGCCCATCCAGGAAGACCAACGTGGCCTTCTGGCCCTTGCGCGCGTACCTCAGGTGCTGGGGCGTCAGATAGGCCTGGACCCAGGGCGCCTTGCGCGTCTGCAGCACCATCAGCTCGTCTCCGGCCACCACCCATTCGCCTGCCTTGACGAAGCTGCGCACCACCTGCGAGGGCACGGGCGCCATCAGATCCGCAACCGGCGTGATGTTGCCGGCCTGTGCCAGACCGACAGCCTGGCGCGTGGCCGCAGCATCCTTGGCCGCCTGCAGATACAGGGCGCTCTGCTGCTGGCTGGCAACCAGGATTTCGCGCTGGGCACGGCCAATCTCGGCCTGTGCCTGCAGCATCTGCAGGCGTGCCGCGTCCACTTCCTGGCGCGTGGCCGCGCCCTGGCGGAACAGCTCATCAATCTGCCGCACGCGATCCTGCATCAGGGACATGCGGCCCTGCATGGCCTGCAGACTGGACTGCAAGGCCTTTTGCTGGCCCTGCAGATCCTGGCGCTGCATCGCATAGGTATGGTCCGCGGAACTGGCCACCACGTCGGCTGCCTGCACCGTACCGGCCGCCGGCGTGGGCACCTGCTTTTGCACCACACGCAGCACGCGCGCGCCCTGCTCTGTAGCCTGCCCCTCCGGGGCGACCTGCTCCACCTGGCCCGTGATCGGTGCACGCACCACGACCTGGTCGATGACCACCATGCCGGGCGAAGCGCGCAGCACCGTACTGCTCACGGTTTTGTAGACAAAGTACAAGGGTATCAGCAGCACAATGCCCAGCACCAGATACCAGCGCCAGCGCGGCACCTTGCGCTTGACGTTGTCGTACTTGACGGGAATGCCATTGCTGACTTCCGCCGAAGCCGGCGGAGCATTGAATTGGATCTTCACGGTTGAGCCTCCATATAGTCTTCCCAGGACTGCACGACGACGCCTTTGAAACCGGGCACCGTCCGCAGCGCTTGTGCCACGCCCTGCCAATGAACCAGTGCCTGGCGCCTGCCTATGCGAAACAAGCTCTCTTCCGAGGGCAATTCCTTTTCAATGCTTTGCGCCACGGCCAGGTCCAGCCCCTGAGGCATGGGCGGCAGCTGCTTGATCACGTTCACCGTGCTCTGCGCATTGGCGCTGTAGATCATGGGCACGACTTCCTTGACGCCGGCCTTCTGCAGGGCCTGCAGAAAGCCGGGTTCGCGCAGTTCGCGGTGGTGGGTCGTCAGCGAGATCGGCAGGCGACTTTGAGTCACCGCCTCCTGCAGGCTGTCGAGCACATTGCGGCCCCAGTCCTTTTGCTGTACCTCGGGCAATTGGCTGCGCTCCAGGTCCAGGTGGACCATGCCGAACGGCATGGATTGCACCTTCTGCAGCAGCGCCAGCATGTTGCCGCGCCCCTTGGGCAGCACCCAGGTCGGCTCGCCCAGCAGCAGCTCCAGCCGGATGCCGCGCTGGCGTGCACGCTGCGCCAGCTGCTCCAGTCCCTGGCGAGCCTGCTCGTCGGCCGCCAGGCGCTGCAACTGCTCTTCGGTGAACGACACCAGAAGGCGCTGCGTGCCTTGCGGCAGCTGGTCGATGCGGGCCGGCTGCTGCACCCATTGCCAGCCTTTCCATGCATACCAGCCGGTTCCCGCAGGTGCGGCTGCCGCAGCGGCTGCAGCGGGTTTGGCAACGCCCGCTTCCCCGCTGAGCCTGGTCTGCTGCGCCACTGCTACCAGTCCGTCAGCACCCACTGCGGAAGCTGCGGCACCAGTACGCTGCAGCACCGCAGCCTGCAGGGGGTCGTCGCTACGCACCTGCAAGCTGCAACCACGCGTGTAATACAGCATGTCCATAGCCGCCAGATCCTCTCCTTCGGCGGAGCTGATATAGCGCACCGCCGCTTCGTAGCGGCCGTTGTCGGCCTTGATGGTCTGCACCATGCCGTCACCGCCGAGGCTGGGCGCGCGCAGTTGCGCCACACGCAGCCCTTCGGTGGCCGCTGCATAGCGCTGGGCACTGCTCTTGAGTTCGCCCTGGCTCAACCTGTACTGCTCCAGCACGGTCTGCTGCTCCAGCTACAGCTTGCCCTGGGTCTGCGCGTATTGCTCGGCCGCCTCGTCATACTGGCCCTGCAGTTTGGCCGCCATCGCATCCTTCTGACTGCGCCATTGCAGGGGGATGGACACATCCACCGCCACGGCCGTCGCATGGCCGGGGCTGCCGCCGAAATCCTTGCTCAGGCTCTGGCTCAGTTGCACGCCGCCCGTCACTCCGCCATAGCGCGTGTGCCGGGCCTGCTCCCGCAATCCTTCCATCGCATAGCGTGCAGATTCCAGCGCGGGATGCGTGTTGAGCGCATCCTGCAGCATGGCCGGATTCATGCAGGTCTGCGGCAGGGCCAGAGCCGGCACCGACTGGGCGCGCAGACGGCGGCCGGTCAAAAAACCCATTTGCTGCAAGGCTGCACGCTGCATTTCCTTCTCCTTGGCCACGCGGTTCTGCGCGGCTTCGTAGTAGCCCTGCAGGTCCAGCCCTTCAGAGCGCAGCATGTGGCCGCCAGCCACGCGCTCCTGCAGCCTGCCCTCGATCTGGGAGCGCGTGGACAGATAGGCCCGCGCCACCTGCTCGCGCTGCTGGCTGCGCAGATAGCGCACATACAGCCGTCCCAGCTCCGTCACGGCCTGGGCCTGCAGCAGCTGGGTCTGCGCGGTACTGCTCAGTTGCTCGGTCCTGGCCTCCTGCACATTGCGCCGGCGTGCTTCCTCGGCGCCCAGAAAACTCCAGCGCAGACCAGCCTGACCCGACAGACGGCTGTAGTCGCGGTTCAGGGTATCCGTCACCGGCTCCTTGGCGCGTGCCAGGCCGGCAGCCGCGATAAGCCGTGCACCGTTGTCCGACTCGACCAGCTTGAGGTTGCTGCCGGCCACATGCTCCTTGAGGCGCGCCAGCCGCACGGCTGGCGCCTGCTCCGCGCTCCAGGCCTGCAGGTCGGCCCAGCTCCATGGCTGGCCCGTGTCAGCGGAAGCGACAGGAGCACGCGTCTCAGACGCTGCGGATACGGCAGTGGTAGTCTGCGCGCTCGCGCTTGTTCCCAGCATGGAAGCCAGCAGGCTGACGCCTATCAGGCCGCTCAGGGCACGGACGCGGTGCGGCCCACCCGGCAGGTAGTGAAGGGAAAATGGTTTCATGCGTTGGTTTTTAGAATTTGTTCTTGCGCAGCACCCAATTGGGCGCCATGGACGAGTCCAGGTGCGAATGGGTCAGCGCTTCCACCAGGATGGCGTAGCCGCTGTGCACCCGGGTCACGAAGGCAAAGAGAGGAAACAGCGGCAGGTACGGCAGATAGGACAGGTCCAGCCGGATGCGCTCCGACACCGTGGCCAGGTAGACCAGGTAGTAGGCCAATAACAACAGCAGATAGCCCAGGTAGACGAAAGCCAGCGTGCCCAGCACGATGCCCAGCGGCTGGATGAACAGCAGCATTGCCAGCGATCCCACGATCAGATAGGGCAGCACCAGCTGCATAAGCAGGCCGTTGATAAGGGTGAAAAGAAAGTTCGGCCACCCCAGCAACGAAGGCCGCAGGTTGAAACGGTACTTGCGCACGAACAGGTAGTACATGTCCCCGTCCCAGCGCAAGCGCTGCTTGAAGAACACGCGCCAGGATTCCGGTGCGTCGGTATGCCCCATGGCATGCGGCTCGAACTTGATGCGCATGCCGCTGTAGCGACCGAAGTACTGCTTGATGCGCAGCGTCATGTCCAGGTCCTCCGCCGTCCCCGCGTCCCAACCGCCAAGGTGCCGGACCAGCGAAGTCCGGAACACTCCAAAGGCACCCGAGATGTTGTTGACGATGTTGAACTCGGACAGGCCCGTTTTGCCACCGCTGATGGAGAGCATGTATTCCAGCCCCTGCATCTTGGTCACCAGGTTTCTGCCCTGGTTGCGCACACGCAGATTGCCCGCAACCCCCGCCACCAGTGGGTCGTCGAAGTGGCGTGTGGCGTTCTCCACCATGTCGTTGTCGAACGAGGTATCGCCGTCCAGTGCCATCACCACGTCGCCCGTGGCCAGCGTCAGCCCCGCATTCAGCGAAGACACCCGGCCGCCGCGCTGCCACTTGGGCAGCACGGTGACTTCGCGCCCCTCGGTACCTTCCCAGCGTTTGGCCTCGGACAGTGCCGCATGCAGCGTGTCGCTGTTCTTGATAGCTCCGTCGATGATCGGAATGAGCTGGATGCGCCCCGCATAGCGCTGATTCACCAAGGAGCTGATGGTCTTGCGCACATCATCGCCTTCGGAATAACAGGTGATCAGGCAAGACACGGACGGGTACTGCAGGCGCCGGACCGGAACACGCCAATGGCGCAACCCGTAGCGCAGCATCCCGCCGACGACCAGCACATAGAACGGCAGTTCCAGCAGGACGATGAACGGGAACAGGTTGAATGCCTGATCCCATGCGCCCCGGGTGCTGAAGCTGTGCGCCAGCAGCAAGAAAGATTCCACAAACTGCTGCCACATGGTCAGGCCTCTTGCAGCGTGTCGGCCTGCATCTTCCGCATCAGATTGCTCGCGGATGGTGCTTCGCTGCCGTCGTTCATGGCCTTGACTTCCATGCTGCGCAGGTGCACCGACAGGGCCAGGCGCTTGGCTTCACCCTCTTCCTCGGCCAGCTTTTCCATGGTTTTCTCGATGCGGCTTTGCAGGCCCTGCGGCATCGTGTATGGCAGGATCACCCACAGGCTGTGCTCGTCCACGCGGGTAATCAGATCGGACTCGCGCAGCTGGGCATTCAGGCGCACGGCGAGTTCGTCCAGCAGCTCGGTGATCTGCCAGGGGCTGAGTTGCTGCGCCGGTAGCCCCTTGTGCTCGAGCTCCATGCGCATCAGGTGGAAGCTGAACTGCGGGTTGCGCGCCTGGATGTCGCTGGCCCAGCCCAACATGCGCTTGAAGCCCTGCGGGTCCACATAGTTGCGCGCCTTCAGCGGCGGGTAGGCCTCGCCCACTCCGCCATTGCGCACAGCCTGACGCCCACTGGCGCTCAGCATCAGCGTGGCGACTTCACGCACCTCCAGCTCGTCGGGCGTGCTCGTGCGCGCACAGTCCAGGCAGCGCGCCTGGACCATGGAATCGACCGATGAGCGCTGGCAGCTGCGGCAGTGGTACTGGGCCAGCGGCTTGTCGTAGTCCACGCCGATGTGACGCAAATGCACATGGCATTTGGGGCAGTCCAGCGCACCGCCTTCAACGAACTGCGATTCGGCGCCGACATGGCCGCAGGCAAAGCAGTGCAGCATTGACTCGCGTCGGGTGTCCAGGCTCTGGCAATGCGGGCATACGTCCACGAAATGGATGTGCGCCGAGCCGCAACCCGAGCACAGCCGGGTGCGGTCCACCAGCCCCTCGGAGCGCAGCAGCCCGCGGCGGCGCAGCTCCTCCAGCGCCTGGGACACGCTCTCCTGTGCGCAGGCCAGTTGCTCCGCGACCGGATAGCGGTAGAGCTGGTCGCTGTCGCGGTCGAGCAGCGGCCGAAAGCCCGTCTGCGGCCCGCGTTCGTAGAGGAAGTACAGCAGACGCTCCTCCAGCCCCAGCACATCGCCAGGATCGGGCAGCATCTGGCGGCGCAAGGCCATGCCCTCGGTGACTTCATGTGCCCTCTCCACGCTGCACAGCGCATCCACGTACGGCTGCGCGTCGCGCAGCGCCGGTTCCGCAAAGACCGGCAGGCTCCACCAGTCGCTCTGGCGGGTGCGATTGAGCCATTTGCGCCAGACCTGGTGCGGCACGGCACGCAAATAAATGCCCTGCGGCTGTACACCGGAGTGCATCAGCGCATCCAGATCCTGATAGGAGACAGATCGCTCTGACTCAGGGACGGCTGTAGTGAGTGGCCCCAGAAAAACCAAGCCTGCCTTGGTGCGGATGGCTGTATCCATCAGACTCTCCTGTGTTGCGCGCGCCGGGCTGCACAAGCTCGGGGCGCTGTTTCGGAGAGCTCATTTTTCGGTTTGGAAGTGAAGCTTCGACTACCGTTTTCATAGCTTTTAAACTTTGAAAACCAAGTTGCATTTAGCAAACAAACAAGCTGTACAGCCGTTACGCTACATCCACATACAGAGTTGGACATTCACGCTGTTCCTGCCTTATCAATTCGGGTTTTCATCAACCCGAACTTCCCTTGGGCCTATCGGGGTGACAACACAAACCAACACAAAAAGTCACCGTCGACACACATGAGCAGCGACTCAGCGGAAACTGTATGCAGACATGTAAAACCGAACCGGCCATCTGGCGCACGCACAGGTAACATTTGCGGCAGTCAATAACCCCAGGAATTGACAAAAGTAGTCCAACAGCTTGTTTTCACGCAGGAAGAAAAGCAGGGACTCATGGCAGGAGCTCACCGGACTAGCCAGCAAAGCAGAGGACAATAGGCGTTTTTGGATCCGCACGATATGACCGACATACAACGCCCCGAACTGCCCGACCATCTGTCCGTTGACCCTCGCAGCCCCCACCATGTGGCCGCCGTGTTCGAGCACGACATCGGCATCCGCTTCAACGGCAAGGACCGCTTTGACGTCGAGGAATACTGCGTGAGCGAGGGCTGGGTCAAGGTGCCCGCCGGCAAGACCCTGGACCGCAAGGGCAAGCCCCTGCTGATCAAGCTCAAGGGTACGGTCGAAGCGTATTACCGCTAAACCCAGTCCCCGTGGCCGCACAACGCCTGAACAAGCGCCAGCTCAAGCGTGAGCTGAATGCCGTGCGGCCATACTCTCGCAGCCAGATCGCCGATGGACAAAGGCAAGAGGCCGGGCTGCGACACAGAATCACGGAGGGCGAGCTGGGATGGTTGATGCCCGGGCTTGCGCTGCCTTGGCAAACCTGGGTGCAGCAGGTGCTGCGACCCGAAGCCATCGCTGTACAGCCCGCGCTTTGCAGCAGCTTCGTTTTAGGGATGGACATACCGCTGCTGCAACGCTTTGCCGCAGAAGTGCCAGAGTCCAACAGACTCTATGTACACAGCCTGAGCGATGCTCAAGCGCTGGTCTTCGGCGATGCAGGGCACTGCGTCAAGGCCACCCTGCAGCAGGGGCAAATCAGCGACTGGCAAACCAGTCCCGCGGAAGCCTCCGAGCCTGAAACACGATTGCGCGCAGCAGACGCCACGGCTTTGCATGCTGCATGGCAGTGCTTTGCTCAAGAGATGGATTGCCCCGCCAACCTGAGCCAGTTCCGCGCACAAGTGTTTGATGCTGGTCTGCAGAGCCAGCGTCTGGTTTGCATTTCACCCATCACGCTGGATTGGATGGATCACTACGCCAACATCCACACCGACTGCCGCTGGTTCAATGGTGTCAGCCGCATCCTG
Source organism: Comamonas sp. A23 (assembly GCF_004522605.1). NCBI lineage: Bacteria > Pseudomonadati > Pseudomonadota > Betaproteobacteria > Burkholderiales > Comamonadaceae > Comamonas > Comamonas sp. A23. The sequence goes on along the minus strand of NZ_RSDT01000003.1, from coordinate 160,540 downwards.
GATGGCAGGGAAATCATTCACACCATAGTGCATGGAAGAGACTGAAGGCTTGAGTTCAAGCCTGTTCAGCCTCTCCCCCTTTCACACCAAGCGCATAAAGCTATTTATTCAATAGCATTCAGCTCGCTCAAGCCAGAGCTTCCGCAGGACCGAAGAACTCGTAGTGCACCTGGGCCTCGGGCACGCCCAGCTCGCGCAGCGACTGCTTGACACTGCGCATGAAGCCGCGCGGGCCCAGGAAGTAGACATCGGCATCGCGCGACTCGGGCAGCCACTGGGCCAGTCGGTCAGTGCTCAGCAAGCCCTGGGCATCGACCTCGTCGCCCGCGTCCGCCTGGTCGTAGCAATAGCGGCGCGTGAGCTGCTCGTGGCTGTTAGCCAGCGCATCGATCTTCTCGCGGAAGGCATGCACGCCGCGATCGCGTGCGCAGTGGATGAAGGTGATCTCGCGCCCCGTGGGCAGCGCGGCCTGCAGCATGGGCAGCGTGGGCGTGATGCCCACACCGCCGCTGATCAGCACCAGGGGCTTGGCATTGGCCTGCAAGGTGAAATGGCCGGCAGGCGGGAACAGCTCCAGCGTATCGCCCACATGCAGCTGGTCGTGCAAATGGTTGGAGACCTTGCCGCCGGCCTCGCGCTTGACGCTGATGCGATAGCTCTTGCCGTTGGCAGGCGCCGACAGCGAGTAGTTGCGGCGCTGCTCCAGGCCGTCGACCACCACGCGCAGGCCGATGTACTGGCCTGGCTGATGGGCAATCACCGCGCCGCCGTCCACGGGTTCCAGATAGAAGGACGTGATCTCGGCGCTTTCGGCCTCTTTGCGCACCAGCTTGAAGGCACGCGCACCACGCCAGCCGCCTTCGGCTGCCGCAGTCTGCTCGTACACCGCGCGCTCCGCACCGATCAGGATATCGGCCAGCTGCTGATAGGCGGCGGCCCAGGCGGCAATCACCTCATCCGTGGCGATCTCTGCCCCCAGCACCTCGCGAATGGCGCGCAGCAGGCAGGCACCGACGATGGGGTAATGCTCGGCCTGCACCTGCAGCGCCACATGCTTGTTGATGATTTGCGCAGGCAGATTGCCCAGGTTTTCCAGTCGGTCGATGTTCTTGGCATACATCAGCACGCTATGTGCCAATGCTCGCGGCTGGGCACCGCTTTGCTGGTGCGCCTGGTTGAACAGCGGGCGCACCTCGGGATACTCACCCAGCATGGTCTGGTAGAAATGCGTGATCAGGGCCTCGCCGCCGGTTTCCAGCAGCGGCACGGTGGCCTTGACGATCTCGCGTTGACGTTCGGTAAGCATGCAAATCTCCTGGTTGCTGCCTTGCCAGCTGCAAGGCTTGAGCGGATAAATGCAAACGGCGTGCCAGCAACAAGACCATTGCAGAACAATGGCTTGCAAAAACATGCGTCAATATGACATCCATCAATTGCTGTCTCATTGACACCATCCGATGTCGTTATGACAACATCCCACATTCTCAACGCCGTCAGCCCGCTGATCGCCGATCTGGCCCAGGACCTGTCCGAGCGCGAACGTCTGCGCCGTCTGCTGGCCGCACTGCGCAATCTGTTGCCCGCCGATGCCGTAGCCCTGCTGAAGCTCGAAGGCGAATGGCTGCGCCCCATGGCGATCGACGGCCTGATGCCGGACACGCTGGGCCGGCGCTTTCGCCTGGGCGAGCATCCGCGCTTTGCCCAGTTGCTGGCGGCCGGCCAGGCCATGCGCTTCGAACCCGACAGTCCCCTGCCCGATCCCTATGACGGGCTGGTGGCGCACAAAGGCCAGGCCATCAGCGAGCTGCATGTGCATGACTGCATGGGCTGCGTGCTGCAGCTGGGCGGCCTGCCATGGGGTCTGCTGACGCTGGACGCACTGGAGCCGGGCCGGTTCGCCGACCCCGCGGCGCTGGCCATGCTGCAGGCCTTCAGCAATCTGGCCGCAGCCACCGTGGCCACGGCCGAGCGCGTGCACCAGCTGTCCCAGCTCGCGCGCGGCGCCACCGGCTCGGCCAGAGCGGCCGCGCCGCAGGAGCGCGGACTGCAGGGCGCAAGCCCTGTCATGCGCCAGTTGCAGAAAGACATTGCCCTGGTTGCCGCCAGCGATCTTTGCGTGCTCGTCACCGGCGAAACCGGCACCGGCAAGGAGCTGGTGGCCCAGGCAGTGCATGCGCAGTCGGGCCGTGCCGACAAGCCCATGATCAGCATCAACTGCGCGGCCCTGCCCGACAACCTGGTCGAGAGCGAGCTGTTCGGCCATGTGCGCGGGGCCTTCACGGGAGCACTGAGCGAGCGCAGCGGCAAGTTCGAGCAGGCGCATCAGGGCACGCTGTTCCTGGACGAGGTCGGCGAACTCTCGCTGCCCGTGCAGGCCAAGCTCCTGCGCGTGCTGCAAAGCGGCCAGCTGCAGCGCCTGGGTTCGGACCGGGAGCACCATGTGGATGTGCGCGTGATCGCCGCCACCAACCGCGACCTGGCTGCGGAGGTCCGTGCCGGGCGCATGCGCGCGGACTTCTATCACCGCCTCAATGTCTATCCGCTCACTGTGCCGCCGCTGCGCGAGCGCGACAGCGACGTGCTGCAGCTGGCGGGCTATTTCCTCGAGGAGAACCGTTCGAGGCTCAGGCTCGGCGGCCTGCGCCTGGATGCGGCCGCACAGGCGGCCCTGCTCAATCGCAGCTGGCCCGGCAATGTGCGCGAGCTCGAGCACTGCATCAGCCGCGCCGTGCTCAGGGCCCTGAGCCGCAATGACGGCAGCGCCAGCCGCGCCGGCGCCAGGCTGCGCATCGTGACGCTGGGACTTGCCGATCTCTGGGAGCGGGCCGAGGCACCTGCCGCCGCACAGGCCACAGCATCCATGGACCCGGCCACCGCTGAGGTGGCGCCCGAGGCCGGTCTGCGCGCCGCCGTCAGCGCATATGAACGCCAGCTGGTCAGCTCCAGCCTGGCCCGCCACCGGGGCAGCTGGGCCGCCGCAGCGCGCGAGCTGCAGCTCGATCGAGCCAATCTGCAGCGCCTGGCCAAGCGGCTTGAGATCGACAGGCCTTGATCAGCGGCCCTGGATGCCCAGCAGCTCCACATCGAAGTTCAGCGTGGCATTGGGGGGAACGGCACGGCCTGCACCACGGCTGCCATAGGCTATGCCGGGAGGACATGTCAGCTTGGCCTTGCCACCCACTTTCATCTTCTGCACGCCCTCGGTCCAGCAGGGAATCACGCCATTGAGCGGGAACTCGATGGGCTGCTTGCGTGCATAGGAGCTGTCGAACTCATTGCCGGTATCGGGGAAGTAGCCGCGGTAGTGCACCTTGACGGTGTCCGTCGCCTTGGGACTGGGCCCGCTGCCTTCGACCTGGCTTTCATAGATCAGCCCGCTGGCGGTAGTGACCGGCGCAGCATGAACCACTGCGCCAGCGCCCAGAGCAAATACAAATCCGATCACGGAGATTGCTTTTTTCATATCGGATGTACTGAGTAAACAAAACCCGACTTTATTACGAAGTCGGGTCGAGAAAATGTCACGGCAGCAATGCCGCAAGCCGCACCTATCTCAGATCCGGGCAATGCCGATATCGTCCAGAGCCTTGGACAGATGCGCCACAGAGCGATCCGAGTCATGCCATTTGTCCAGGCCGAACAGGCCGATGCGAAAGGTCTGGAAGTCCGGGCCTTCATCGCATTGCAGCGGAACGCCCGAGGCGGTCTGCAAGCCCACCTTGAGGAAGGCGCGGCCGCTCTGGATTTCCGCGTCAGTGGTGTAGCTGACGACCACGCCAGGCGCCTTGTAGCCCTCGGCGGCGACGCTGGGGAAGCCGCGCGACTGCAGCAACTCGCGCACCTTGCGTCCCAGTTCCATCTGTTCTTCGCGCACCTTGGCAAAGCCGTATTCGCGCGTCTCCAGCATCACGTCACGCAGGCGCAGCAACGCATCCGTGGGCATGGTGGTGTGATAGGCGTGCAGGCCTTTTTCGTAGCCCTCGGCAATCTGCATCCACTTCTTCAGATCGCAGGAGAAGCTGGAGCTCTGCGTATGCTCTATGGCCTCGCGAGCGCGCGCCGAGAGCATGACCATGGCGCAGCAAGGCGAGCTGCTCCAGCCCTTTTGCGGCGCCGAGATCAGCACGTCCACGCCGGTTTTTTCCATATCGACCCACATGGCGCCGGATGCCACGCAGTCCAGCACGAACAGCGCGCCGACCTCGTGCGCGGCATCGGCGACGGTGCGCAGGTATTCATCGGGCAGCATGATGCCGCTGGCCGTCTCCACGTGCGGGGCAAACACCACTTTGGGACGCTCCACGCGAATGGTCTCGGCCACATCCTCCGCCGGACATGGCGCCCAGGGATCCTGGCTGCCCTCGCCCTGCTTGCGCGCCTTGCAGACCACGGAACCGCCGCCCAGGCCCGCATCGGCATCGAAGATCTGCGTCCAGCGGTAGCTGAACCAGCCGTTGCGCACGATCAGCACCCGCTCGCGGTTGGCGAACTGGCGCGCCACGGCTTCCATGCCGAAGGTGCCGCTGCCGGGAATCAGCACGGCCGTGTTGGCGTGATAGACGTCCTTGAGCATGCCCAGGATGTCCTGCATCACGCCCACGAACTTCTTGGACATGTGGTTGAGCGCTCTATCGGTGTAGACCACCGAGAATTCGAGCAGGCCATCGGGATCGATATCGGGCAGAAGTCCGGGCATGGGGGTTATCTCCGCATAGAAAAACAGCTGGGCAGCTTATCACGCAGCGGTACAGCCTCTGGCCCGCCAGGCACGTTGGCTACACCCGCTGCGCCGCTCTTGTGCCAAGCTCACGCTCACGCCGCCGACCGCGACTGCTGAAACACCCGAATGCCTGCGCCTCCAACACCATCTGCCGACGCCTGCGCTTATGCAGCCCTTGAAGGGAAGCTGCAACCGCCCAGGCTTGGCCACGCCTGCGTGCCGCGCAGCAAGCTGCTGGGAATGCTGAAACAAACGCCGGAATGGCGGGTTCTGATGCTGCGCGCCCCGGCTGGCTACGGAAAAACGACGCTGATGAGCCTGCTCTTCGAGCACCTGGGCAGCGCGCCCGCCACCTTTTGCCACTGGTTGACGCTGGACCCATGCGATGAGGACCCCTTGCACCTGCTGACCCATCTGCAGGCCTGCATAGACCGCAGTTGGGGCAGCCGCAGCGCCAGCGGCATCGCGCGCTTTGCCGATCTGGGCACATGGCTACAGGCCGTGGCCCTGCTGCCCGGGCAGCGGGTGCTGTTCCTGGACGAGCTGGAATCGGTGCAGACAAGCGCCTCGGTACGACTGCTGCATCAGCTGCTGCGCTTTGCGCCGGACAATCTGCGTATCGTCGCCAGCGCCCGCCCCCATTCCCCCATTGCGCTCGCGCGCATGAAGGTCGGCGCGGGTCTGCTGGAGTGGAGCGCACGTCAGTTGCGCTTCGATGACGGCGAAACCCGGGCCTTGCTGCAGGTGGGCAATGTCGGCCGCCCCCCGCCACCCCAGCCATGGCTGGAGCTGATCGCCCAACGCTGCGAGGGCTGGCCTGCTGCACTGCGCCTGGGGGCGCTCGCGCTGCATCGTAGCGAAAACGACCCGCGCTTCCTGGACATGCTGCAGGACAACCGCTCCGATCTGGCCGAATACTTGGCCAACGAGGTCTTCGAGCAACAGCCACCGCAATGGCGAGCCTTTCTGCTCGACACCTGCGTGCTGCGCTATCTGCTGCCCTCTCTGTGCGATGCGCTATGCGGACGCAGCGACAGCGCGCCGCTGCTGGAGGAGATGGCGCGGAGCCTGCAATTCATCACGCCGCTGAGCCAGGGGCCGGGGCAGAGCGGCGCCTGGATCTGCCACTCGCTGCTGCAGGATTTCTTGCGCAAGCGCCTGGACGCCCTTCACCCCGGTCGCGCCGCGCTGCTGCACTGCAGGGCAGCAGCCTGGCTGGAAGCCAGAGGCCTGCTGACCGAAGCCGTGGGACACGGTCTCGATTGCGGCAACCCGGATTTCGCTGCCGCGCTGGTGAACCGCGCAGCTCGCCCGCTGGTGCTCAGCGGACACCTGGCGACAGTCCAGCAAGCGATTGCCCGCCTGCCCGCGCATATCGCGGACAGCCATCCAGGCATTGTCTGGGCCTCTGCCCGCGCGCATGCCTATCTGCATCAGGTCGAGGAGGCTCAGGCGCGCTTTCAGCAGCTGCGCGCGCTGTCCGCCCAGCAGGCGTTCGACCGCCCGATGCGGGAGGACTATCTGGCGCTGGAGGCGCTGATCTCCATTGCCTCGGGCGATATGGAGCAGGTGCTTCGTGTCATCCAGCGCAATCTTTCATGGACCGAAGGTGACTATGCGCGAGGCAGCATGCTCAATGTGCAAGCCTATGCCGAGCTTGCGCGCATGAACTTCGATACGGCGCTGGCGCTGCTGGATCAGGCCGACCTCCACAACCGCAAGGCCTTGCACTTGTTCGGCCTGTCAGCTGCACAGGGATTGCGTGCGGCCATCTGGAGTTCACGCGGCGAACTGCGGAAGGCTCTGGCTTGCTACAGCGGCCAGAGCATGGATGAACGCAGCGAGTATGCAGCCCCCGGCCTGGGGCTGCGCTGCGAATTGCTCTACGAAACCGACCAGCTTGATGCGCTGCAAGCATTGCTGGCCCTGCATACACCACATGCTGACGACTCCCAGGCCACTGATCTGGCGATAGGCAGCTATCTGGCTGCGGCACGGCTGGACTTTGCGCGCGGCAACCACGAGGCCGCGCAAGCCATTCTGGACAGGACGCTGGCACGCGCCCTGCAACGGAATTTTCACCGGCTGGTGATGGCTTGCCGCTGGGAGAAGGTGCGCATGGCCACGCTATCGGGCCAGCATGACCTGGCGCAGAAGCTGATGCCCGCAGAACGGCCCGATGCAGGCCGCTTTCACTTCGCCACCGATGCCGAGGCTGGCGACCTGACCTGGCTGCGCCTACTGGTGCGCAGCGGCCAGGCGCGCCAGGCACTGCCAGCCATTGCGCAGCGGCTGGCCCAGGCGCAGTTCATGCAGCGCGGCTGGCGCGCGCTCAAGCTCGGCATTCTGCATGCCTGCGCGCTGGACGCGCTGGGCCAATGCAGCGATGCCGATGCTGCATTGGCCTCAGCACTGGACATGGGTAGCCGACAAGGCTTTGTGCGCAGCTTTGCCGACGAGGGGCCGCCCGTGCTCGACCGCATCGGCGCCTGGTTGACCAGCGCCGCGCCACTGCCTGCACCGCGCGAATATCTCCACCAGGTGCTGGCGGCAGGACGCAGCACGGCTGATGCGCAGAAGAAGCCGCGACACATCGGCACATTCAGCCAGCGCGAACGCGAACTGCTCCAGGCACTGGCACTGGGCGGACGCAACCAGGAAATCGCCCAACGGCTGCAACTGACTGAAAACACGGTCAAGTGGTACCTGAAACGGCTGTACATGAAGCTCGATGCACACAACCGCACGCAGGCCATCGCCCAGGCCCGGCGTCTGCACCTGCTGGACTGAGACACTGTTCACGAACCCACATGTCCGTTTTGATCGCTCATCTTGGACACTCGGGGTTCATCCGCACCTTCCGACAACGCGCCCAGGGCCGTAGCGCGAGACGCCTGGGCGACTGCAAGACCTGGCGACAAACCCTAATACCACCCAAACAGGTGGTGACGCATCTTGCCCCCTGTTCCTAGACTGCCTGCCACACAACGAATGATGGAGGCAGGCAGCATGAGCAATCCACCGCAAGGATTCCCCACATCAGGCGCTCGGCAGCCCGGCGATGCATCGACGGCAGTGACCAATGCCGTCTTTTCCAAGGTCAGCTGGCGCATCCTGCCGCTGCTGCTGATTGCCTACATGGTGGCCTACCTCGATCGCGTCAACGTCGGCTACGCCCAATTACAGATGAAGGAGACCCTGCCCTGGGATGTGGCTGTCTACGGCCTGGGCGCAGGAATTTTCTTCATCGGCTACTTTTTGTTTGAAGTGCCCAGCAACATGCTGCTGGAGCGGATCGGCGTGCGCAAGACGCTGCTGCGCATCATGGTGTGCTGGGGCCTGATCGCCGCAGGCATGATGTTCGTGCAGACGCCGACACAGTTCTACATTGCACGCTTTCTGCTCGGAGCCTTCGAGGCCGGTTTCTTCCCCGGCATGATTCTGTATTTCACCTACTGGTATCCGTCAACGCGCCGAGGGCAAGTGATCGCCACCTTCATGGCAGCCACGACGATCATCGGCGTTCTGGCCGGGCCGTTGAGCGGTGCCACCCTCAAATACCTGAATGGGGTCAACGGCTGGCACGGCTGGCAATGGCTGTTCCTGGTGCAAGGCCTGCCCGCAGCAGTGCTGGGCGTGGTGGCTTTTTTCTGGCTGCAGGACAAGCCCGGCTCGGCCAAATGGCTGACCCACGCCGAAAAGGATGTGATCAACGAGAGCTTCGCCCAAGAGCAGAGCTCCGCCACCGACAAGGCCGCCAACGCCACCCACGGCCAGTTGCTACGCGATCCGAAGACGTGGCTACTCGCGCTGACGTATTTCTGCCTGCTGGGGGCCAGCTACACCATGGTGTTCTGGATGCCGACGCTGATCCAGAGTTGGGGCGTCAAGGACGTGCTGACCGTCGGCCTGCTGGCCGCCATCCCCAATGCCTGCGGCGTGGTGGGCATGATTCTGATTGGCCGCCACTCGGACCGCCATCGCGAGCGCCGTCTGCACTTTGCCGCCTGCACAGGCCTAGCCGCGGTTTGCCTGTACGCGACGACCCTGCTGCAGGGCAATCTGCCGGGCTCGCTGCTCGCTCTGTCGCTTGGGGTCATCGGCCTGGCCTCGGCCACGCCGCTGTTCTTCGCCATGGTCAGCGAGTATCTGCCCGCCAAGGTAGCCGCCATCGGCATCGCCCTCATCAACTGCCTTGGCAACCTGGGCGGCGCCTTCAGCCCCTATGCGAACGCCCTGCTCATCAAGCAGACCGGCAACAACACCTACAGCATGTATCTGGTGATCGCACTGTATGTCTCAGCGGGTCTGCTGCTGCTCTTGACCGTGCGCCCATCCCCACGGCATGCCGTGCCGCAGGTGGCCTGAGTCGCCCCGGATACCTGCACGCAAGCCTCTATCTTCTACCCCCCCAACAATGAGTTCACTTCATGAAGACATCGATACAGGACATCCCCAGCCTCCAGAGCAAGATCAGCGCCGAGGAATGGCGCACGCGCATCGATCTGGCGGCTGCCTACCGCCTAGTCGCGCTGATGGGCTGGGACGATATGGTCTACACCCACATTACCGCCAAGATTCCTGGGCCGGAGCACCACTTTCTCATCAATCCCTACGGCATGATGTTCGACGAGATCACCGCATCCTCGCTGGTGAAAGTCGATCTTGCGGGCAATGTGGTGATGGACTCGCCCTTCCCCATCAATCCGGCAGGCTTCACCATCCACAGCGCCGTCCATGCGGCGCGCGAGGACGCCGGGTGCGTGCTGCACACCCACAGCGTCAACGGCGTGGCCGTGTCGGCGCAGGCGGATGGCGTGCTGCCCATCTCCCAGCAGTCCATCTTCGTGCTCAGCTCGCTCGGCTACCACGACTATGAGGGCGTAGCGCTGCGCGACGATGAAAAGCCTCGCCTGGTGCGCGACCTGAGCAACAACAATTTCTTCATGCTGCGCAACCACGGCCTGCTGACCGTGGGCCAAAGCGTCGCCGACGCCTTCATGGCCATGTATACCTTCGAGTCGGTGTGCATGATCCAAGTACGCGCGCAGTCCGGCGGCGGCAGACTGACCATGATTGACCCGGCCATCATCGCCACCTCGGCGCAGCAGGCGCAGCAGGTCACCAAGGGCATGGGCTCCGGCGCGCTGAACTGGCCGGGGCTGCTACGCAGGCTGGACAGGCGCAGCCCCGGTTACGAACGCTAGCCCTCGGCCCTACCAGGTATCGACAAACCGGGCCGGCTCATCGCGCAGTCGCGCACCGGCCAGGCCGCGCACCAGCCAGGCGCGGGTCTCCGCAGGGTCGATGACGGCATCGACTTCCAGCGTGGCCGCCATGTGCATGGCCTCGCCATGTGCGTATTGCTGGGCCAGCAGCTTCTGGAACAACGCCTCGCGCTGCGCGCCCTCGGGCAGGGCTTCGAGCTCCTTGCGAAAGCCCAGCCGCACAGCCCCTTCCAGGCCCATGGCGCCGAACTCGCCCGTGGGCCAGGCCACATTGAAGATGGGCGCATGAAAGCTGCCCGCCGTCATGCCCATGGCGCCCAAGCCGTAGCCCTTGCGCAGCACCACGCTGAAATACGGGACGCGCAGCTTGGCCGTCATGACGAACAGCCGGCTGACATGGCGCACCTGGGCGGTTTTCTCGATCTCCGGCCCGACCATGAAGCCGGGCGTATCGACCAGGCTGACGATGGCGATGCCGTGGGCATTGCACAGCTGCATGAAACGCGCCGCCTTGTCGGCCGCATCGGCATCGATGGCGCCGCCCAGATGGCCCGGGTTGTTGGCCATCAATCCCACGGGCCGCCCCTCGATGCGCGCCAGCGCCGTGTGGATACCGGCGCCGAAGCCGGTTCTCAGCATCAGCAGGCTGCCCTCGTCCACCAACCCGGCCATGGCTGCGCGCGTATCGTAGGCACGCAGGCGGTTCTCGGGCACGACCTGGCGCAGCAGACGCTGATCGGGCTCGGACCATTGCTCGACCCGCCCCTGGAAGAAGGACAGATAGTGCCTGGCCGCGGCCACGGCCTGGGCCTCGTCGTCGACCAGGATATCGATCACGCCGCTCGCATGCTGCACGCTGGCGGGGCCGACTTCCTCGGGACGGAAGACACCCAGGCCGCCGCCCTCGATCATGGCCGGTCCGCCCATGCCGATATTGCTGCTGCGCGTGGCGATGATCACGTCGCTGCAACCCAGCAGCGCCGCATTGCCCGCAAAGCAGCGGCCATGGGTGATGCCCACCACGGGCACCTGACCCGAGAGCGCCGCATAGGCCGCGAAGGTATGCACATGCAGGCCTGCGACCACGGGCGTGTCGGTATCGCCGGGCCGGCCGCCGCCGCCTTCGGCAAACAGCACCACGGGCAGTTTCTGCTGCAGCGCGATGCCCAGCATGCGGTCGGTCTTGGCGTGATTGCGCGCCCCCTGGGTGCCCGCCAGCACCGTGGCGTCATAGGACATGACCACGGCGCGCGAGCGCTCCGCGCCGAACTGCGCGGCATTGATGGAGCCCATGCCCGTGACCATGCCGTCGGCCGGCGTGTTGGCCACCAGATCGTCGAGGCTGCGCCTGCGTGTCTGCGCGGCAATCGCCAGCGCCCCGTACTCGATGAAGCTGCCTGCATCGCAGAGATCGGCAATGTTCTCGCGCGCGCTGCGGCTGCCCTGGCCATGGCGTCTGGCCATGGCATCGGGCCGCGCTGCATCGAGCGTGAAGCCATGGCGATCCTTGACGCGCTGCAGATCGTCTCGAATGTGGTCGGGATCCTGCCGCTGCGGCACGACCTCGGCATGCGCGGCCTCCCCCTGAACGGGCGCGAGCACCAGCAAGGCCTGGTCCTGCGCCACATAGCTGCCGGCCTCCGCGAGCAGCGCCTGAACCCGGCCCGCCGCCTGCGCGAACAGCACATGCTGCATCTTCATGGCTTCGAGAATGCCCAGCTCGGCGCCCTTGGCCACCGTCTCGCCCACCGCAACAGACCACTGCACGACCCTGGCCGGCATGGGGGCCAGCACTGCATTTTCAGGAGCTTGCTGCGCTTGGGATACATTGTTTTTAGAGTCAAAAATATCTGAATTCCTTGAATGACTTGCGCTTGAAGCTATCTTTTCTGCGGCTTCCACCAGCTGCGGCAGGACCTCTTCCAGCCAGCGCGTGTGCACGGTCTGCTCCAGCATCTCGGGCCGCTGGGCAAGGGCCTGCAGCAGCGGCAGATTGGTGGCCAGGCCCGCGATGCGGCAGTCGGCCAGCGCGCGCCGGGAGCGGCGCAGCACATCCTCGAAATGCGGCGCGTTGCTGTGCACGACGAGCTTGGCCAGCAAGGTGTCGTAATGCGGCGACGGGCTCGCCCCCTGCTGCGCATGACCGTCCAGGCGTATGCCGGGGCCTTGCGGCCACTGCAGCGCGGCAATGCGGCCGCTGCCGGGGCGGGAGTGGCCCTGGGCATCGAGGGTTTCGGCATTGATGCGCCACTGCATGGCATGGCCGCGCGGCCGGGGCGGGGCATTCACATTCAGGCCCAGGTCGGTAAAGTGCTCGCCCGCCGCAATGCGGATCTGGGCCTGCACCAGATCGACGCCAAAGACCTCTTCGGTAATCGTGTGCTCCACCTGCAGGCGCGGGTTGGCCTCGATGAACACATAGGGCAGAGACTCGGACTGCAGATCGACCAGAAACTCGAACGTGCCCAGGCTTTCGTAGCGCAGCCTGGCTGCCATGCGCAGCGCATCCTCGGTGATGCGCTCGCGCAGCGGCTGCGTCAGGCTGGGGCTGGGCGCGATCTCCACCAGCTTCTGAAAGCGCCGCTGCAGCGTGCATTCGCGCTCGCCCAGCGCCATCGGCCATTCGCTGCCGTCGCCCAGCAGCTGGATCTCGATATGGCGCGCGCCGCTCATCAGCCGCTCGACATAGACGCCGTCCACGCCGAAGGCTGCCTGGGCCTCGCTGCGGCAGCGCTGGTAGGCGGCCGCCACTTCGGCAGCCTCGGTGACCGCACGCATGCCGCGACCGCCGCCGCCGCCGATGGCCTTGATCATGATGCCGCTGGCCCCGTCGGCCTGCTGGCGCGCAAAGAACTGCTGTGCCTGCTCCAGCGTCACGGCCTCGGTGCTGCCGGGCATCAGGGGCACGCCGCATTGCTGCGCCAGCGCACGGGCTCTGGCCTTGTCGCCAAGCAGCGCCAGCTGCTCGGGCGTCGGGCCGATAAAGCGCAGCCCGGCTGCCGCACAGGCGCGCGCAAAGTCCGCGTTCTCGCTGAGAAAACCATAGCCCGGGTGCAGCGCGTCGCAACCGTGCTGCTGCGCGATACGCAGCAGATGCACGCCATCGAGATAGGCAGCCGGGCCGCTGGCTCCCAGTGCCTGCGCCTCGTCTGCGGCCTGTACATGCGGGGCCGCCGCATCATCGGCGGCGTACACCGCCAGGCTGGCAATGCCCAGCTCCTGCAGCGCACGGATGATGCGCAGCGCGATTTCACCGCGGTTGGCGATCAGGACTTTCTTGAACATAGGAATCTCGTTTGAATGGTTCGCAACTTGCGCCGATCCGGAGCCGGCAGCGTGTGTCGATCAGGGGATGTCCCTGAGCAGGCGGCGCAATACCTTGCCAGCGCCGGTGGCCGGCAAGGCATCGATGAAACGCACCTCGCGCGGCGCCTTGTAGCTGGCCATGTTTTCCTTGCTCCAGGCCAGCAGGCCTTCCGCCTCCAGGCTCTGCCCGGGCTTGCGCACGATGAAGGCGCGCACGACCTCGCCTTTCTGAGCGTCGGCAACACCGATCACGGCAGCCTGGGCGATGGCCGGATGCTTGATCAGAATCGTCTCCACCTCCTCGGGGAACACGCTGTAGCCCGAGACCTTGATCATTTCCTTGAAGCGGCCGATGAAGGTCAGATAGCCGTCCGCATCGAATTTGCCCATATCGCCGGTATGCACCCAGCCGTCCTTGAGCGTCTTGGCCGTGGCCTCGGGCTTGTTCCAGTAGCCCTTGAAGTTGCCCGGGCCGCGAATGATGATCTCGCCCACCTCGCCTGCAGCCAGCGGTGCGCCGGTCTCCGGATCTATCACCCGGATTTCGTTGCCCGGCGCGGGCTTGCCATGGGTGCCCCAGCGAATGGCATCGCCCGGCATGAAGGTATCCATGGTGTGGGTTTCGGACAGGCCGTAGGCCGCCTCGCTGGAGATGGCATTAGGTGCGAACCTGCGCCATTGCTGGGCCAGATCCTCGGTATAGCTGATGCCGAAGCTGGTGACGGTGTTGCGGCGCAGCGCGCTGAAATCCATCTTCTCCACGCCCGGCACCTGCATCAGCGCCACATTCATGGGCGCGATGCTGTACCACCAGCTGACACGGTAGCGCTCCAGCGCCTGCGCCACGGCCAGCGGATCGAAGCGATGCAGCAGCACGCAGGGCGCCCCCGAATGCACGGGCATGTTCACCCCCATGGACATGCCGGCGATGTGATAGAGCGGCGCCACGGCCAGCAGGACATCCTCGGCGCTGACGCCGGTCACCCGGGACGCGCCGGCCGTCTTGTAGGCGGCCGCGCCAAAACTCAGCATGGCGCCCTTGGGCAGGCCCGTGGTGCCCGAGGTGTAGGTCATCAGCGCCACCTCGTCCATGTCCACCTCGACATGGGAAGGCCTGGCGCCGCTGTGCATGAGATCCCAGAACGACGTCACATTGCCGGGCAGCGGCTGCACGGGGGCCTGCAGTTCGACAGGCAGGGGCAGCGTGACTCTGGCGGGCAGCCAGTCGCCGTAGCGCACGGCCAGCACATGCTGCAGTGCGGTGCTGCCGCGCACCTTGTCGACCACGGGCAGCAGCACATCGGCCGCAATGATGACCCTGGCCTGCAGATCATTGAGCTGATATTCGAGTTCATGCTCCTTGTTAAGCGGCCCGCAGGGACAGACGATGGCCGCGATCTTCTGCACCGCGTAGTGCGCAATGATGTACTGCGGGCAGTTGTTCATGAACAGGGCGACAGGCTCGCCGGGCTTCACGCCCAGTTGCTGCAGATGCGCGGCCACGGCATCGCTGGCCTCATCCACCTGGCGCCAGCTGATGTGCTGTCCGTACCAGATATAGGCATCGCGCTCGGGATGCTGACGCGCATTGCGGCGCAAGGCCTCATGTAGGGGAATGAGGATTTCGGATTCAGCCATGGTTGTCTCCTGGGTGTCTCGTATAGACCGAACAGCGGCGCCACTTGCGAGCTTTCTCAGGGATTGCCTTAGGGCAATCTGCTGCTCGGCGTCTTGTCAATGTATACCTGCCGGTAGAACAATGCTACCCATTGGTATAACGAATGCGACACACGCAAACCCTCATGTCCGCCACGACCAGAAAGACCGAGAAAAAGCCGGCTGCGCCCGTGGCGCCGCGCGGCCGCCAGCGCCTGCCCACAGCCGGCTCCGACGAGAAGCGCGAGCGCATTCTCAAGGCCGCCGAAGCCCTGTTCGACCGCTATGGCTATGCCAACACCACCATAGAGCAGATCGTGCAGGCGCTGGGCGTGACCAAGCCCTTTGTCTACTACTACTTCCGCAACAAGCAGGAGATCTTCGAAACCCTGTGCTGGGCACCGACCGAGGCCTGTTTCACGGTGATGGACTTTGCGGCCGACGACCCGCGCCCCGCGCATGAAAAAGCCATCGACGGTCTTCAGCGACTGATCGCCGCCACCATTGCGCACTACCCGGCGGGCTTCTTCCCCTACCGCGAGCCGCAGGCCTTCAGCCCCGCCTATCTCAAGGCCTCGCGCAATGTGGCCCAGCAGTTCTACAAGCAGTTCTGCGCCCTGCTCGACGAAGGCCGCGCCAGCGGGCATTTCGATTTCCGCGACACCCGCATCACGGCACAGGCGGCCTGCAGTCTGCCCGGCTTTCTCTACAACTGGTATCAGCCTGGCGGCAAGCTGGGCCCAGCCGAGATGGTGGTCGAGCTCACCGAGCTGGCCTCGCGCGTGCTGGGCCTGCGCACTGCTGCGGCCCCTGCGCGCAAACGCGCGGCCAGAGCCGCGCCGGCGCCGGCAGCGCAGAACCCTTCGCCCCCCAGGCGCCGCAAGAGCGCTTCATCCACCACCAACAGCGCCAGCTGAGAGCCTCGAAGGCCAAGGCGCCATTCCAACTCCTGGAGACAAAACCATGTCAGTTCGCTTCTCAGCCCTTGCGCTGGCTGCCAGCCTGTGTGCCGGCACCGTATCCGCCCAGACGGCAGAGCCGTTCAAGATCGCGTTCATCGACCCGCTCTCCGGCCCGTTTGCCAATGTGGGTGAAGTCATGCGCAACCATGTGCTCTACGCCGTCGATGACGTGAATGCCAAGGGCGGCCTCTACAACGGCGCGAAATTCCAGCTGCTGCAGTTCGACAGCAAGCTCTCGGCCCAGGAGAGCCTGAGCGCGCTGCAGGCCGCCATTGACCAGGGCGCACGCGTGGTGGTGACGGGGGGCTCGGGCTCATCGGTGGTCACGGCCCTGGTGCAGGCGGCGGCGCGCTACAACCAGCGCAACCCGGGCAAGGAGGTGCTGATACTCAACCACAGCTCCATCGATCCAGAGCTGACCGGCAAGTCCTGCAGCTTCTGGCATTTCATGTTCGACGCCAACACGGCCATGCGCATGCAGGCCATTGCCAACTACATCAAGACCCAGCCCGAGATCCGCAAGGTCTTTCTGCTCAACCAGGACTACGCCCATGGCAAGCAATGGGCCAGCTTCGGCCGCAGCATGGTAGCCAAGGCAAGGCCGGATGTGCAGTTCGTGGGCGAGACCTTGCACCCCATGGGCCGCATCAAGGACTTTGCGCCCTATGTGGCCAAGATCAAGGAGGTCGGCACCGATTCGGTCATCACCGGCAACTGGGGCCAGGATCTGGCTCTGCTGCTCAAGTCCGCCGGGGACTCGGGCTACAACCTGCGCTACTTCAACCATAGTGCCGGCGGCTTTCCGGGCACCGTGACCTCGATTTCCCAGGCCAGGATCGGCCAGGTGACCTGGGTCGCGGAATGGCATCCCGGCATGGCCGACCGAGCCCAGGCCGACGCCCGGGCCAGGGAGTACAAGGCCAGGATGAACCAGGACTTTCTGGCCCCGCGCATGGATCTTGTGCCGCGCATGCTGGCCGCTGCCATGGCCAAGGCCCAGTCCACCGAGCCCGTGAAAATTGCTAAGGCCATGGAGGACATGTCCATGGACACCGTCTTCGGCCCCGTCAGGATGCGCGGCAAGGACCACCAGCTGCTGCTGCCCCAGGTCGTCAACACCATCGCCCCCGTGGACGGCAAGCTGGTCAAGACCGGCTGGGAAGGCACGAACTACGGCTTCAGAACCGATGCCGTCTATTCCGCCCAGCAGCTTGATCTACCCACGGAGTGCCAGATGAAGCGGCCTTGAGTACAAGCCTAAGAACTGCCGTAGCCTGACAAAGAGACACCGAGGAAGGGCCGCCCCGCGCCGAAGGTGTCGTCCCCCTCCGCGAAGCAGAGAGGGGGAAGGCGCGAAGCGCCTCAGGGGGTGTAGCTCCGCTTTCCAAAGATCCCGCTGCCCACGCGCACCATGGTGCTGCCTGCTGCCACGGCGGCTTCCAGATCGCCGGTCATGCCCATGGACAGCGTGTCGAAATGTTCCAGCCCCGCGAGACCACTGGCCTTGATGGACTCAAAAACGGCTTTGGCCTTTTTGTGGACTACGCATTGCGCCTCGAAATCAGGAGCATCGTCAGGAATGCTCATGATGCCGCGCAGCTGCAGATTGGGCAGTTTCACCATGGCTTGGGCCAGCTCCAGTGCTTGCTCGGCCATGACGCCGGACTTGGTGGCACCGCCATCCACATTGACCTGGATGCAGACATTGAGCCGTGCCATGCCTTGCGGACGCTGGGCCGAAAGGCGCTCGGCGATCTTGAGCCGGTCCACGGTCTGAGCCCAGTCGAAATTCTCGGCCACCAGCCGCGTCTTGTTGCTCTGGATGGGGCCTATGCAATGCCACTGCAGCGCTTGGCCGCCCGCCAGCTGCATAGCGCGCACCGCGGCAATTTTCTCCACGGCCTCCTGGATATAGTTCTCGCCAAAGCTGCGCTGGCCGGCCAGCACCGCCTCGCGCACCGCATCCGCGCCAAAGGTCTTGGAAACGGCCAGCAGTTGCACCGATGTCACGGGCCGGCTTGCACTGGCGCAAGCGGCTGCCATGCGGGCATGAATCTGCCCCAGATTGTTTTCAATCGTCGTCATAATTGGCGCCAGAGTATCAAACCAGAGAGGGATCTCCGTGGATATCACGCAATTGCTGGCATTCAGTGTCAAGAACAAGGCTTCGGACTTGCATTTGTCGGCAGGCCTGCCACCCATGATTCGCGTCCACGGCGATGTGCGCCGCATCAACATCGATCCGCTGGACCACAAGACCGTGCACGCCATGGTCTACGACATCATGAGCGATGCCCAGCGCAAGCAGTACGAAGAGTTTCTGGAAGTGGACTTTTCGTTCGAGATTGAAGGCCTGGCCCGGTTTCGTGTCAATGCCTTCAACCAGAACCGCGGCGCGGCGGCTGTGTTCCGTACCATTCCCAGCAAGATCCTGACGCTGGAGCAGCTCAACGCCCCCAAGATCTTCGCCGACCTGGCCCTGAAGCCACGTGGTCTGGTGCTGGTGACCGGCCCCACGGGCTCGGGCAAGTCCACCACGCTGGCGGCCATGGTCAACTATCTCAACGAGACCGAGTACGGCCACATCCTGACGGTGGAAGATCCCATCGAATTCGTGCACGAGTCCAAGAAATGCCTGATCAACCAGCGCGAAGTCGGCCCCATGACGCTGTCGTTCGCGGCAGCGCTGAAGTCCGCGCTGCGTGAAGACCCGGACGCGATCCTGGTCGGCGAAATGCGGGACCTGGAAACCATCCGTCTGGCCATGACGGCGGCCGAAACCGGGCACCTGGTGTTCGGCACGCTGCACACCTCGTCGGCCGCCAAGACCATCGACCGTATCATCGACGTGTTCCCGGCCGAGGAAAAGGAAATGGTGCGTGCCATGCTGTCCGAGTCGCTGCAGGCCGTGATCTCGCAGACGCTGTGCAAGACCAAGGACGGCCAGGGCCGTGTGGCCGCACACGAGATCATGCTGGGCACGCCCGCCATCCGCAACCTGATCCGCGAAGCCAAGGTGGCACAGATGTACTCCACCATTCAGACCAGCCAGAACATGGGCATGCAGACTCTGGACCAGAACCTGACCGATCTGGTGCGCCGCAACCTCATCAGCCCGGCCGAAGCGCGCAGCAAGGCGAAGATTCCCGAGAATTTTCCTGGATGATGCCTCCCCCCTGAGCGGCTTTGCCGCTTCCCCCCAGGGGGACGACGCCCTCGCCGCGAGGCGGCTCTTGCTCGGCGTCTCTCACTTGGGCTCTGCCAATTTTGACGCTGCCTCAAGGAACGATCATGGAACGCGATCAGGCCAGTAAATTCATCAACGATCTGCTCAAGCTCATGGTCAGCCGCAACGGCAGCGACCTGTTCATCACTGCAGAGTTTCCGCCCGCCATCAAGATTGACGGCAAAGTCACCAAGGTCTCGCCCCAGCCGCTGAACCAGTTGCATACGCTGGCCCTGGCGCGTTCCATCATGAACGACAGGCAGGTGGCGGACTTCGAACACACCAAGGAGTGCAACTTCGCCATCTCGCCTGCCGGTGTGGGGCGCTTCCGTGTCAACGCCTTCATGCAACAGGGCAAGGTCGGCATGGTGCTGCGTACCATTCCCAGCACCCTGCCCACGATTGACGGCCTGGGCGTGCCGCAGGTGCTCAAGGAAGTGACCATGACCAAGCGCGGCCTGTGCATCCTGGTCGGCGCGACGGGCTCGGGCAAGTCCACCACGCTGGCCGCCATGGTGGACTGGCGCAATGAAAACTCCTTCGGCCACATCATCACCGTGGAAGACCCCGTGGAATTCGTGCATCCGCACAAGAACTGCGTGGTCACGCAACGCGAGGTGGGACTGGACACTGAAAGCTGGGAAGCCGCGCTCAAGAACACGCTGCGCCAGGCGCCCGATGTGATTCTGATGGGCGAAATCCGTGACCGAGAAACCATGGAGCACGCGATTGCGTTCTCGGAAACCGGGCATCTATGTCTGGCCACGCTGCACGCCAACAGTGCCAACCAGGCTCTGGACCGTATCGTCAACTTCTTCCCCGAAGAGCGCCGTCCGCAACTGCTGATGGACGTGTCGCTGAATCTGCGGGCCATCATTTCCCAGCGCCTGATCCCCAAGCAGGACAGCAAGGGCCGTGTCGCCGCCATCGAGGTGATGCTCAACTCTCCGCTGATTGCCGACCTGATCTTCAAGGGCGAGGTCGTCGAGATCAAGGAGATCATGAAGAAAAGCCGCAATATCGGCATGCAGACCTTTGACCAGGCGCTGTTCGACCTGTTCGAATCCAATCTCATCACCTATGAAGACGCGCTGCGCAATGCAGACTCGGTCAACGACCTGCGTCTGCAGATCAAGCTCAACAGCCAGCGCGCCCGGACTCTGGACCTGGCAGCCGGCACAGAACATCTGACCATCGTCTAACCCCAAGGCGCCGGCATCTCCTCCCACAGGTGGAGCGCTGGCTTTGCTGTGGGGCGGCAGGGCCGCCCAGGACCCTGCTCTACGCCAAGGCCATGCACTGCGGCGCTACCATGATCGAACTGTTCCGTACCCAGTCTTAGAGGATTTCATGAGCACAGCCACCATCGCCTCCCGCAGCTACGCACCCTGCACTTCCACTCCTGTGGCCTTTCTGGGTCTGGGCGTCATGGGTTCCCCCATGGCCGGGCATCTGGCTGCGGCAGGCCATCAGGTCACGGTCTACAACCGCACGACCACCAAGGCCGAGGCCTGGGTCGAGGAATTTGTCGGCGCCCGCCATGCAGCCACGCCCCGTGAAGCCGTCAAGGGTGCACGCATGGTCTTTTGCTGCGTGGGCAACGACGACGACCTGCGCTCGATTGCGCTGGGAGACGACGGCGCCTTTGCGGGCATGGAGCCTGGGGCCATCTTTGTCGATCACACCACGGCCTCGGCGCAGGTGGCACGCGAGCTGTATGCACAGGCCCTCCAGCGCGGCCTGCACTTCATGGATGCCCCGGTATCGGGTGGTCAGGCCGGTGCGGTCAACGGTCAGCTCACTGTCATGTGCGGTGGCGATCAGGAGGTATTCGACCAGGTGGCACCGGTGGCTGATGCCTTCTCGCGCGCCTTTACCTATATGGGTGCCAGCGGCAGCGGTCAACTGACCAAGATGGTCAATCAGATCTGCATTGCGGGCCTGGTCCAGGGGCTGTCCGAAGCCATTGCCTTTGGCCTGCGCGCCGACCTGGACGTGGAGAAGGTCCTCGACGTGATCGGCAAGGGCGCCGCTCAGAGCTGGCAGATGGACAATCGCGGCAAGACCATGGCCGTGGGGAAGTTCGACTTCGGCTTTGCCGTGGACTGGATGCGCAAGGATCTGGGGCTGGTGCTGGCCGAGGCCCAGCGCA
Organism: Comamonas sp. A23; assembly: GCF_004522605.1. Taxonomy (NCBI): domain Bacteria; kingdom Pseudomonadati; phylum Pseudomonadota; class Betaproteobacteria; order Burkholderiales; family Comamonadaceae; genus Comamonas; species Comamonas sp. A23. The sequence continues at coordinate 139,290 of NZ_RSDT01000003.1, read as the reverse complement.
ATGGCGCACGCCTTCCCGTCACCGCGCTGGTGGACCAGTTCTATGCCGATGTACAGGCCATGGGCGGCAATCGCTGGGATACCTCCAGCCTGATCCAGCGCTTGCGCTGAGCCGCTGCGCCATGAAAAAAGCCGGACTCGAGTCCGGCTTTTTTGTGACCGTCAGCTCACCTCAGTTCATGCTGGAGCGATCCTCGACCACAGGGGCGGCCTTGGATGTTGCTGCAGCCAGCTCATCTTCGGAGATGACCTCAAACAGGCGCACAACCTTGCTCACATCGTTGACGCCACGAGCGATCTCGGCAGCCCGCTTGGATTCGCGCGGCGTGACTATGCCCATCAGATAGACCACGTTGTTCTCGGTCACGACCTTGATGGCCGAGGATGAAATGTCCTTGGCGTTGACCAGACTGGCCTTGACCTTGGTCGTGATCAGAGAATCCTGGGAGCGCTGACCCAGAGTGGCCGTGAAAGGCGCGACCTCGATCTCGTTATAGACTTGGCGCACGGTGGATTGTTCGCGCACCAGCTTCTCGATGGTTGCCTTGTCCGTCGCATTGCCTGCCTGGCCGGTCAGCAACACCACACGGTTGTAGCTGGTGGCGCTGACGCGGGCCTTGTCGCCCATCACCTCGCTGATGCGATTGCCGGCACGCAGCTCTATGCCCTGGTCCTCAACCTGTGTGCCGGTGGTACGCCTGTCCACTGCCGACATGCCCGCCACAGCAGCACCGCCGCCCACCAGAGCCACGCAACCGCTCAAGGCACCGCCCAGAGCGGCAACAGTCAGGGCCGCACATGCAACACGGGTCCACTTCAACTTCATAAAGGCATCTCCTGGTCACCAAGCAGTTGAGAGTCCACACCATCGGCCAGACAGTGCAGGATCAAGGTATGGGTTTCGCGCACGCGCGCCGCACGGTCGTGGGGCACGCAGATCAGTACATCGGTCTCTCGCACGGCGGTGGCCAGATTTCCGCCGGTGCGGCCTGTCAGCACCACGGCCATCATGTCGCGCTCGTGGGCGGCTTCAAGAGCCTCCAGCACAGCCGTGTCGTTGCCGGTCACCGACATGAGCAGCAGCAGATCGCCGGGCTGCCCCAGCGCCCGCACCTGACGCGCCAGATACTGGCTGGCATTGCCGCCCGAGCCCGTGGCTCCCACGCTGCCCAGCAGGCCGCCATCGGAAGTCAGGGCCACGGCCGCCAGCTCGGGACGATCGCGCTCGAACCCTGTCACGCACAGGGAGGCAAATAACTGGGCATCGCTGGCCGAAACGCCCGTACCGCAGGCCAGCACCTTGCCGCCGCCCGTCACGCAGGCCAGCATGGCCTGTACGGCGGAAGCAATAGGTTGGCTCAGCGCCTGGGCGGCCTGGTACTTCAGGTCGGCACTGTCGATGAAATGCTGTTGAATTCGTTGCTCTAGCATGGAGGCCCGATGATACCCGCCACCTGTTATCTCTTTGGTAGCAAACCGTTATTTGCGCATCAGTGTTGCGCACAACTATGACGCGGCGACTAAAGCGCCTCGAATGCCGCTTGGAGCCATTCGAGGCGCATCTGGTTCCCGGCGCTATCGACCAGCACCACATCAAAGCGGCATGGCGGCGCTGCCGCAAGCCGCATCAGATAGTATCTGGCGGCCAGCACGATGCGCTGCTGCTTGAGACGGCCGATGCTGCCGCCGGCACCGCCGAAGCGCTCGGTGTTGCGGCTGCGGACTTCGACGAACACCAAAGACCCGTCGCGGTCACGCAGGATCAAATCGATTTCGCCGCCACCACGGCCCGGCGTCCGATAATTGCGCTCGACAAGCTTCAGGCCCCGCGTCTGCAAATGCGCCAACGCGGCATCCTCGGCCTGCTGCCCGCGTGCGGTTGTGCTTTGCGCCGGCTTGGGCCGCTTTCCAAGGAAATCCATTGACTACCTCTTTCGCCTCTGCACTGACTGCCGCACATGACGCGGCCGCTTCCCAGCATTATCCGCAGGGAGCCCTGTATGTGGTGGCGACGCCGATTGGCAATCTGGCCGATATCAGCCTGCGCTCGCTGCATGTGCTGCAGATCGTGGACTGCATCGCCTGCGAGGACACGCGCCACACTCAGGGCCTGCTGCGCAGCTACGGGCTGGACCGACCCGGCAGCCAGTTGCTGGCCGTGCACCAGCACAACGAGGCAGAAGCCGCCCAGCAGGTGATCGAGCGCCTGCAGCAAGGCCAGCGCATCGCCTATGTCAGCGATGCAGGCACGCCCGGCGTCAGCGACCCGGGCGCGCGCCTGTGCGCGGCGCTGCAGACCGTGGGTCTGCGCAGCATTCCGCTACCCGGCGCCAGCAGCGTGACATCGGCCATCAGCGTGGCCGGCGCCGTCACTCCGGCACAGGGCGAAAGCGGTTTTGTGTTTGCCGGCTTTCTGCCCACCAAGAATGCCGAACGACTGGCCGCCGTGCAGAAGCTGGCCGACCAGCCGCGTTGCACCGTGCTGCTGGAAGCCCCGCACCGCATCATCGAGCTGGCCCAGGCTCTGGCCCTGCTGGGCGAGCGACGCGTCACGCTGGCGCGCGAGATCACCAAGCAGTTTGAAGACATCGCCAGCATGCCGGCCCACGAGCTGGCAGCCTGGCTGCAGGCCTCGCCGCAACGTGTCAAGGGCGAGTTCGCCATCGTGCTGCACCCCGTGGCGGTGCAGCAGGAGTCGGGCGAGGCCGAGCGCGTGCTCAAGCTGCTGCTGGCCGAGTTGCCGACCAAGACGGCCGTGAAGCTGGCCGCCGAAATCACTGGGGCCAGCCGCAACACGCTCTACGACCGGGCGCTGGAACTCAAGCGGGCCGCCGAAGAGGAATAGGTAGGTCAACCGGGCGCGGTACAAACCGGAGACGCCTGGCAAGGGCTGCCCCGCAGCCCCCGTTTGGGGAAGCCTGGTTGCGACTCAAGCGTAGGCCAGACCGGTTGCCACGCCACCAAACAGGTCGCCTTCGACCTGCGGCACATCGGGGAAAGCGACGCGCAGCGCATCGCGCAGGGTACGTAGGGCCGACGAGCCGCCGGTCAGATAGATGGCGTCTGGCGCTGCCACGCCGGCCTGGCGCACACAGTCCTGCGCACATTCGACGACCTGCAGCAGCAAGGCCTGCAACTGCTCCTGCAGAACCTCCGGGGAGATGGCCGCCGGCAGGTCTTGCTCCAGCCAGTCCAGCGCTATGGCCGAGGCCGCATGGCTTTGCGAAGCCGCAATCTTGGCCTGCTCCACCGCATCGGCCAGCCTATGGCCTTCACGCCAATCCAGCACCTTCATCAGGCGCTGGTGCAGCTGCTGATCGCTGTAATCGCTCTTGAGAGCGCGCGCCGCAGCCAGGGCCTTGGCTGTGTACAGCCACTGGATCAGATGCCAGGTGGAGAGATCGAAGAACACGCTGCTGGGCACCTCGCGCCCACTGGGGCCGATGTGCTTGTAGCCCAGCAGCGGCATGACCTGGGCCACGTTGAGGCGATGGTCGAAATCCGTGCCTCCGATATGCACGCCGGTGGTGGCCAGAATATCCTGAGTACGGTCGGCATGCCCAGCCTGTTGCGGACCGAGACGTACCACCGTGAAGTCCGAGGTGCCGCCGCCGATATCGACCACCAGCACCAGTTGCTCCTCGCTCAGGCGCTGCTCGTAGTCCAGTGCCGCCGCAATCGGCTCCAGCTGAAAGCTGACTTCGCCAAGGCCCGCGACGCGCGCCGCAGCGGCCAGGGCATCCTGCGCCTGCCGGTCTCGCTCCGGATGCTCGTCAACAAAATGCACGGGACGCCCCAGCACCACACGCTCGGGCAGACGGCCGTCCAGCGCCCGGCGCGCCTGATCGGCCACGCGCTTGAGAAAGATCGCGATGATGTCCTGGTAGCTGACGAGCTGCTCGTGCACCGCGGTCTTTTCCAGCAACAGGCTGCTGCCCAGCAGGCTTTTGAGGGAACGCATCAGACGCCCTTCCTCGCCCGCCAGATACTGCTGCATGGCATCGCGGCCGAAATGCGTGCTGTGCTCTTCGGTATTGAAGAACAGTGCCGTGGGCATGCCGGTGGCGGCGCCTTCCAGCGGCAGCAGACTGGCGGTCTTGCCAGGCAGGCGATAGGCGGCAGCAGAGTTAGAGGTTCCGAAATCGATGCCCAGAGTGGCAGGCGTGAGAGCTGTGGTCATGAAAGGCGGCGCTGCACCGCGCCGGCCCGCAAAGGCTGCCGCGGCCGCAACGAAAACGCCCACCGAAGTGGGCATGGGTGTCAGCGGGGGCGCTATTCTAGCGCCCCTGTTATTGGGCCTAGGCGGCGGCGGTTTCCACCTCGCTGCCGGAATGCAGTGCCAGTTCAATGTGCACCCCGTGGGTGGCAACTTCGTCCAGTCCCTCTGCTACCGCCTGCTGCGGCACCGACAGCACGACCGCATAAGGTCCTTCGCCGCGAGTGGCCAGTCTTTGGGCCAGGAGGCCTGCAGCCTGTACGGGTGCCGCCAGCACCAGCTCGGTGGTGCCCAGACCCAGCGATACCTGCTGCGTGCTGCCGTCGGCCGAGACCCGCAGCGCGCCGACATCCACGCCTTCGCCGAGCAAGGCCCGCCAGCGCGCCAGGCTGGCCTGCAGGTCCTGCACCGCAACCTCCAGACGCGCCACGCCGGTCACGCCGTTGGGATGCACGCGGGCTGGACCTTCGGGCACGCGCAACACACGCTCCGTCAGATCGCCGCACAGGAACGGCAGGTCATGGCTTGGAGGGCGTGCATTGCGCCAGCGCAGCTGCGCCCCGTCGGGACGCAGACGTCCGCCCTCATAAGGCGCTTCATAGCTCAGCCCATGCGCCCGGGCCGCTGCAACCACGGCACCGGTCTCGGACGGCAGCAGGGCGAAGTCGACCAGCCCTTCGCCGTGCTGCTGCAGCTGCTGCCACCAGCGCTCATCGGGCGCGGGGGCACGCCAGGCAATGAGTTCGAAATAGGCACCGTCGGCAAAGACCACCAGGGCGTTGTGCGTCGAGCGTCCCGGGTGCTCGCCGCCGCGCAGCACGTTGAAACCCAGGGACTGATAGTCGGCAATCGTGCGTTCCAGATCCTGGACCGCGATGACGATATGGTCGAGAGGCAAGCTCATGGCAAAGGCTTTCTAGAAGGTTCTCAGGCCGCCAGGCGCTCGGACGCGCTGGAGTCGGTATGGCGCACTTCGGCGCGGATGGACTGAGGGTTGCGCAGCAGGTTGAGGATGGGGCAGGTTCTCTCCACGGCCTCGAACAGCGCATCGATCTCGGCACGGCTGGCCGGCGAATCGATATGCACGGTGTAGTCGATATCGTGCGGCCAGATCGGCGTCGCCTCGTGCCCGGGCTTGCCGCCGCGCGGGTCGATGATGCCCGTGACCTCGACCTCGAGGCTCTCCAGCGGCACCTGGCGCTCGGCCGCCTGGATCAGAAAGATATGGGTCACGCAGGTGCCCAGCACGCCCAGCTGCAGCTCGGGAGAACTGGGGCCCAGGTTGTAGCCCGCGAAGTCGGACGGGCTGTCGCTGATGACCTGGTGTTCGCGGATACGCAGACGGCGCACGCCGCTGCGCCCCTCGGCACGCACGCTGGCCTTGAGTCTGGCGGCCTGGGCCGTGCCCGCCTCGATAGCGGCGCTGCGCGCCAGCACGGCGGCGCGTTTTTCGGAAAGATATTCGTTGAGATGGCTCATGAGCTGGCTTTCGATAGAGGAATGCCAGGCCATTGTTCAGAGAGCGGCGCGCCAGGCCAACAAAGGAATTCGTCTGCGCTTATGCGAGTTGCAAATATAGAGGATTCACCTTCTTAGTTGATTTTCGAATAACGATGCTACTCAATATATGAACACGAATATTTGGCGTCGGTAACATGAGAACCATGAGTCCGGTCGGTCGCTGCGGCGATGCGTCCGGAACCTGAGTTTTCAACGCCATGCGGCGACGAGGTATGAACGTGTTTTTCCCTTCGCAGACGGATCCATCGATAAAACAGCCGGTGAACAAGCCGGCCCGACGCCGCGCCCTATGGGCCGCAGTGGCGGTACTGACGGGCAGCATGCTGCTGGCCGGCTGCTCCAGGCAATCCGGCACGGCCCAGGCCGGCGCATCGGCGGAACCGGTCCAGGGCGGCACCCTGGTCTATCTCGAGCAGCAGGCACATACCAATCTCTATCCGCCTGCCGGGGGCTTTTATCCCAACGGCGGCGTGCTCAACCAGATCACGGACAAGCTGACCTACCAGGACCCCGAGACACTGGAGATCCAGCCCTGGATCGCCGAGTCCTGGACCGTGAACGCCGACGCCACCGAGTACAGCTTCAAGCTGCGCTCCGGCGTGAGCTTCTCGGACGGATCGCCGCTGGACGCGGCCGCCGTGGCGCGCAACTTCGACACCTACGGCCTGGGCAACAAGGCGCTCAAGCAGCCGGTTTCCGAGGTCATCAACAATTACGAGCGCAGCGAAGTCGTCGACCCGCTGACCGTGAAGTTCTTCTTCAAAAAGCCCTCGCCGGGCTTTCTCCAGGGCACTTCGGTGATCGGCTCGGGCCTGGTCTCGCCGGCCACGCTGGATCGTCCCTTCGAGGAGCTTGGCGATGCCACGCGCATCATAGGTTCGGGCCCCTTCGTGGTGGCCAGCGAGACCCTGGGCAAGGAGCTGGTGCTCAAGGCACGCCAAGACTACCGCTGGGGCCCGGCCAAGCTGGCCCACCAGGGCCGCGCACGCCTGGATGAAGTCAAGTTCATCGTCACGCCCGAGGACAGCGTGCGCATAGGCGCACTGCTGGCCGGTCAGGCCGGCTTCATCCGCCAGGTCCAGGCCTATGACGAAAAGCGCGTGGAGCAGCAGAAGTTCGCCATCTACGCGCCGTCCACGCGCGGTGTGAACAACAGCATCGCCATCCGTCCCGACAACGCCCTCGTGGCCGACCTCAAGGTGCGCCAGGCCCTGTTGCATGGCACCAATACCAAGGAGATCGTCGAAACCCTGTTCTCGCCGCGCTACCCGCAGGCACGTTCGGTGATCGCCTCCACGGCAGCCGGCTATGTGGACCTGTCGGCCAAGCTGGTCTTTGACGAGGCCAGGGCAAAGCAATTGCTCGACGAAGCCGGCTGGAGCCTGGGCGCCAACGGCCTGCGCCAGAAGAACGGCCAGGACTTCGTGCTCTCGACCTACGAATCCCTGCCCCAGCCACAGAACAAGGAAACCCTGCAGCTCGTGGCCCAGCAATGGGCCAGGCTGGGTATCAAGCTCAATGTGCTGGCCGGAGACTCGGGCAGCCGCACGGTGGACACGCTGGACCCCGACAAGACAGGCGTGCTGCCGGGCATGGTGGGCCGCGCCGATCCTGACGTGATCAAGAGCAATTACTACCCGAGCAACCGCAATGTGCTGCTGCAAAAAGGCGGTGTGAGCCAGAAGGTCAAGTCCTTCGAGGACGGCAAGCTCAACCGCCTGTTCGATGCCATCGCGGCCGAGACCGATGCCAACCGGCGCCTCGCGCTGACCGGCGAGGTGCAGAACTATCTGATCGACCAGGCCTACGTAATCCCGATCTTCGAGGAGCCCCAGGCCTTCGCGGGTGCGACCTGGGTGCGCGAGGTGGGCTTCGAGGCCGTGGGCCGTCCCAGCTTCTACAGCACCTGGCTGGCCAAGCGCTGATTGCGCACCGATCAAGGAGGCGCACCCATGCCACGCCGCTATCTGCTTGGCCGCATCGCACAGGCCGCCCTGGTGCTGTGGGCGGCCTTCACGGCCTCTTTCATCCTGCTGCAGTTGCTGCCGGGCGATGCCGTGCTGATCAAGTTCCTGAACCCCGAGCTGGGCCTGGGCCCGCAGGAAATCGCCGACATCCGCGCCGCCTATGGCGCCGACCAGCCCGTCTGGCAGCAATACCTGCATACGCTGGCTCAGTTCCTCACGGGCCATTTCGGCTACTCGCTGCAGGCCGGCGTGCCCGTGAGCCAGGGCCTGGCCACCAGTCTGCCGCCCACGCTGCGCCTCGCGGCCCTGGGCTTTTCCACGGCGGCGCTGCTGGCCATCGCTCTGGCGGCTGCGGCCAGCCTCGCGCCTCTGGCCTGGCTGCGCAATGCCCTGCAAGCCCTGCCCTCGGTCTTTGTCTCCGTGCCCGTTTTCTGGCTGGGCATCATGCTGATCCAGGTGCTGTCCTTCCGTCTGGGCTGGATTCCCGTCATCAATCCCGGCCCCTGGGAAGGCCTGGTCCTGCCCACGCTGACGCTGGCCGTCCCGATTTCGGCGCCGCTGGCCCAGATCCTGCTGCGCAATATCGACAACGTGCTGGCCCAGCCCTTTGTGGCCGTGGCGCGCGCCAAGGGCGCTTCTCGCGCCTGGGTGCTGCTGCACCATGTGGCGCGCAATGCCTTGCTGCCGACCTTGACGATTGCCGGCGTGCTGTTCGGCGAGCTGCTGGCCGGCGCCGTGGTCACCGAGGCCGTGTTCGGCCTCAACGGCCTGGGCACGCTGACCCAGCAGGCCGTGGGCAACCAGGACACGGCCGTGCTCCAGGCCGTGGTCGTGGTCTCGGCCGCCGCCTTCGTGCTCATCAACCTCGCCGTGGACCTGCTCTACCCGCTGCTCGATCCTCGTTTGCGTCATTCTGTGGAGAACCGGGCATGAACACCGCCGTCTCGACCGCCATTCCCAAGCCACTGGCATCCGGCGTCGCCTCGACCGCAGCGCCCAGGCTGGCGCCCCCGCCGGCACCGGCCGCAAAAAGCCTGCGCCCTATCCTGATCGATCTGCAAAGGCTCAGACGCCTGTCGCCCACGCTGGCCCTGGCCTTGCTGGTGATTGCCACGGCCGCGCTGTGGGCCCTGGTTCCGGGCTGGTTTGCGCATCAGAATCCCGTCGTCGGCCAGGCCGGCCAGCAACTGCTGGAGCCCGGCCTCGCGCACTGGCTGGGCACGGATGCGCTGGGGCGTGATCTCTGGGCCCGCGTGGTGCATGGCTCGGTGCACTCCTTGTCGGGCGCTTTCGTGGCCGTGGCCGTGGGCCTGGTGGCGGGCACGCTGATCGGCCTGCTGGCCGGTGCAGCGGGCGGCCGCGTCGATGACGCGCTGATGCGCCTCATCGACGTGCTTCTGGCCGTGCCCTCGCTGCTGCTGTCGCTGACCATCATCATCTTGCTGGGCTTTGGCACCATCAATGCAGCCATCGCCGTGGGGGTGGCATCCGTGGCCGGCTTCGCGCGCCTGGTGCGCTCCGAGGTGGTACGCGTGCGCCGCTCGGACTATGTGGAGGCTGCCTTCGGCAGCGGCGGACGCTTTGCGGCCGTGCTGTGGCGCCATGTGCTGCCCAATTCGCTGACCTCGGTGGTGGCCCTGGCCGCTCTGCAGTTCGGCTCGGCCATCCTGTCGATTTCCACGCTGGGCTTTCTGGGCTACGGCGCGCCGCCGCCCACGCCCGAATGGGGCCTGCTGATCGCCGAAGGGCGCAACTATATCGCCACCGCCTGGTGGCTGACCACGGCGCCGGGCCTGGTCGTGGTGGCCGTGGTTCTGGCCGCCAACCGCATCGGAGCCTCCTTCGCGCGGAGGCCGGCATGAGCACCCTGTTGCAAGAGCGCCCCACCACGGCAATTCCTGCCACTGCTGCCGCTCCACTGCTCGAAGTCCAGGATCTGGTGATCGCCTACCGCGACCACGGAGGCCAGGAGCAGCGCGTGGTCCACGGCCTGTCGTTCTCAATAGCACCGGGCGAGGTCGTGGCCCTGGTCGGCGAATCGGGCTCGGGCAAGACCACCACGGCCCAGGCCGTGATTGGCCTGCTCGCCGACAACGGGCGCCGCGAGCAAGGCAGCATCCGGCTGCAAGGCACCGAGGTCTCGGACTGGAGCGCCGCGCGCTGGAACAGCATTCGCGGCCGCGTGCTCAGCCTGGTGCCCCAGGACCCGACCACCTCGCTGAACCCCGTGCGCACCGTGGGCGACCAGGTCGGCGAAATCCTGCGCATTCACGGCCTGCGCGACCGCTCCGCCATCGAGGCGCGCGTGATCGACCTGCTGACCCGCGTGGGCCTGTCCCAGCCCGCCCTGCGGGCGCGCCAGTATCCGCACGAGCTGTCGGGCGGCATGCGCCAGCGTGTGCTGATCGCCATCGCCATCGCGCTGCGGCCTGCGCTGATCATCGCCGACGAGCCCACCAGCGCGCTGGATGTCACGGTGCAGCGGCGCATCCTGGATCTGATCGACGAGCTGCGCCGCGAAACCGGCACCGCCGTGCTGCTGGTCACCCACGACCTGGGCGTGGCGGCCGACCGCGCGCATCGCCTCATCGTCATGCAGGGCGGTCGCATCCAGGAACAAGGCCCGACACTGGAGCTTCTGCGCCATCCGCAAAGCGCCTATACGCGCCGCTTGCTGTCGGACGCACCTTCGCTCACGCCCGCCCCCCGTCGCACACCGCCTGAGACGGCGATTGCCACCGAGGACTGGGCCATCGAGGTCGAGGACCTGGTTCACGACTTCCATGCCCCCAGCCAGGGGCGCGGCATTTTCCGCGCCGTGGACGGCGTGTCGCTGCGCCTGCGCCGGGGCTCCACGCATGCCATCGTCGGCGAGTCGGGCTCGGGCAAGACCACGACCATACGCGACATCGTGGGCCTGGCACGCCCTACATCGGGTCGCATCCGCATCGCCGGCGCCGAACTCACGGGCCTGCGCGGCGAGGCCCTGCGCCAGTTGCGGCGCAAGGTCCAGCTGGTCTACCAGAACCCGTTCAGCTCGCTGGACCCGCGCCAGCGTGTCTTCGACATCATCGAGGAGCCGCTGCTCAACTTCGAGCCGCTGCCGCCCCAGGAGCGCCGCCAGCGCGTGCTTGACATGCTCGAGCGCGTGGGCCTGCCTGCCGCCGTGCTCGAACGGCGCCCGCATGCGCTCTCGGGCGGCCAGCGCCAGCGCGTGGCGATTGCACGCGCCCTGGTGCTGCAACCGGAGGTGGTGGTGCTGGACGAGGCCGTTTCGGCCCTGGACGTGACCGTGCAGGCCCAGATCCTCGCCCTGCTCGCGCAGCTGCAGCAGGACCTCGGCCTGAGCTATCTCTTCATCTCGCACGACCTTGCCGTGGTGCGCCAGATCGCCGACACGGTGTCGGTGCTGCGCGCAGGCAAGGTGGTGGACGCGGGCAGCGTCGAGGACGTGTTCCTGCGCCCCACCAGCGACTACACGCGCGAACTCATGGACGCCATTCCCGGCAAAAGGAGCATTGATTTTGTCCCCCACCCCGCCTGACACTCTTGCTCGCGTGCGCCCTGCCCCACGCCTGGGCTTCTTCAGCCGCCTGCTCGATGAGGTACCGGCCGGCGAACGCTACCGCCTGGTCACCGAGCAGATCGCCCATGCCGAAGCCCAGGGCTTCGACTCGGCCTGGATCGCCCAGCATCATTTCCACGAAAGCGAGGGCGGCCTGCCCTCGCCCCTTGTCTTTCTCGCGCATGTGGCGGCACACACGCGGCGCATCCGCCTGGGCACGGGCGTGGTCACGCTGCCGCTGGAAAACGCGCTGCGCGTGGCCGAGGATGCGGCCGTGCTGGACCTGCTCTCGGACGGCCGCCTCGAGGTGGGCCTTGGCACGGGCGGCACGGCGGAGTCCTTCGAGGCCTTCGGCGTCACAGGCAGCGAGCGCGGTACCGTCTTCGCGCACAACTTTGCCGTGCTGAGGGATGCCTGGGCCGGGCGCGAGCTGGCAGGCGGCGTGCGTCTGTACCCCGCAGCCCCGCATCTGCTGGAGCGCGTCTGGCAGGCCACGTTCTCGGTCGAAGGCGGGGCACGCGCCGGTGCCAACAGGGACGGCCTGATGCTCTCGCGCACACAGCCCCGACCCGAAGGCCGCCCCCGGGCCACGCTGTCCGAGATACAGAACCCCATCATCGAAGCCTATCTCGCGGCCCTGCCCGCAGGACGCGCACCGCGCATCCTGGCTTCGCGCACCCTGCTGGTTTCCGACCAGCGCGCCCAGGCACTGGAATGGGCCGAAGCCGGTCTGCGCCGCGCGGCCCAGCGCCATGCGGCCCTGGCCTCAACCTCCTCCACGCAATGGGCAACGCGCGTCGATCCGCAGGCGCCGCTGCAGCAGCTCATTGAAGCCTACGACGTGCATGTGGGCACGCCCGAGGAGGTGATCGCCTCGCTGCGCGCCGACACGGCGCTGGCGCAAGCCAGCGAAATCGTGTTCCAGGTCCACTCCATCGACCCGCCGCACCAGGCCATTCTGCGCTCCATCGAGCTGACGGCAGCCGTCGTGGCGCCGGCTCTGGGCTGGCGCCGCAGCGAGGCCCCCGCCGGCGCTTCACAACCCCCAGTCCGGACCGAACTGCTTCAAGCCGCATGACCATGAGCAACACCGCACAAACCCGCTTTCCCGAAGATGTGATCGACCATCTCGCCGATATCGCTGCCGGCAGCACGCTCGATCAGGTGCGCCGCCACCGTAGCGAGGCACGCACCCAGGCCCAGCAAAGCTTTGCCGCGCTGTTCACCCCCGCCGAGCCGGTTGCAGGAACCGTCTCGCTGCGCGAGCGCCTGACGCTGGCCGCCTTCACGGCAGGCCTACATGGCGAGCCTCGCAGCACGGCCTTCTATACACGCGCCCTGGCGGGCGAGGATGCCGATCTGGCCGATGCCGTGAGCTCGGAAGTGGTGCGCGGGCGCGCTGCCAGCCTGCAGCCCGGCAGCGGCCCGCACGGTCCCTACGGGATCTATCCGGCCGGCCCCTTGAGCCGCGAGGACCAGAGCGGCCCCAACTACGCCGTGGACCCGGCCCATGCGGCTTTGCTGGGCCCGCGCCTGAGCGCCGCGCTGGCCCATGCCCATCTGCTGGCCTACCACCCACGCGATGCGAGTGCCCAGGCCTTGCTGGCGCTGCAGCAGGCCGGCTGGAGCGAGACCGATATCGTCATCCTGTCCCAGCTCGCCTCTTTCCTGTCCTTCCAGATCCGCCTTGTGGCGGGGCTGCGCGTGCTTGGCGCACGAGCTGCAGTCACCACGGCATCTTCCACCCTCGCCCTGCAAGCCCAGCCATGAGCACCACGCACAACACCTCCCCCCAGATCTTCACCCAGGAACAGCTCGACTGGCAGCCATGGATAGCTCCGCTGCAGGAGAGCGAGCTGAGCGAGCGCCACCATGCAGGCCTGGTGGACGCGGCGCGCGCGCGTTCACCCTATTTCCGGCTGCTGGCGCGCGACCCCGACACGCTGGGAGCACGCACGCGCACCGACAAGGACATCTTCTACAACCCCGACGCCGGCCTGCCGCGCGCCGAGCGCGAACTGGCAGCAGCTGCAACCTCACGCACCAATGGCTGCATCTACTGCGCTTCGGTACATGCGCGCTTTGCCACGCGTTTCTCGCAACGCGCCGCCGATGTGCAGCGCCTGCTCGATGAAGGTCCGGGCACCGACCTGGGCCCGCGCTGGAACGCCATCGTCGCCGCCGCCGTGGCCTTGACGCAGACGCCGCCCGCACTGGAGTCCAGTCATATCGATGCGCTGCGCGCCGCCGGCCTGGATGACGCGGCCATCTCCGATGCGCTGCAGGGCACTGCCTTCTTCAACTGGGCCAACCGGCTCATGCTGTCTCTGGGCGAGCCCCTGCGCACGAGCAGCTGACAGCGCGGCTCACCACAGCCCCAGCAACTTCCACCAGGCGCTGCCGACGACAGCGAAGATCAGCAACTCCAGCACGCACATCGCAGCCCCCACGCGCCACCAGACACCTAGAGTCACATAGCCGCTGCCGAAGATGATGGGTGAAGTGCCGGTCGCGTAGTGCGTCAGCGTCATCATGATGGCCGAACCGGCCGTCATCATCAGCATGAAGGGGACGACGTAGTCAGCCGGGATCAGTTGCGCGCCCACGGTCAGAAAGGCCAGCATCATGGCGCTGATATGGGCCGTGGTGCTGGCAAACAGATAGTGCGAGAAGACGAAAACGCCCACCAGAATGGCGGCCACGGGCAGCCAGTCCAGGCCGCTGGCGACGATGGCGCTCTTCAAACCCTCGGCAAACCAGGCGACCACACCGAGCTTGTTGAGCTGCTCGGCCAGCATGACCAAGGCACCGAACCAGATCAGGGTGTCCCAGGCGCTTTTCTCGGACAGCACATCATCCCAATCGATGGTCCCCGTGATGATCAGGGCGAACAAACCGAGAAAAGCCACCACGGTCGGGTCCAGCGTGAACGCCGGGCCGAACAGCATTTGCGGCACATTCGCCCATAGCAACAGCATCACGCCGAAGGTGCCGAGCATCACGCGCTCCTTGCCTGACAGCGGGCCCATGCCTGCCATCTCGGCGCGCGCGTACTCCACGGCATTGGGCGTGGCCTTGAGTTCGGGTGGCGACAGCAGATAGATCGCCAGCGGCATCAACAGCAGACACAGCAGCCCTGGCAGCAGCATGTACAGAGCCCAACTTGTCCAGCTCAGGTGCAGGGACTGACCCGTGGCCTTGGCCACCAGGTCCACGACCAGCGGATTGGGCGCCGTCGCAGTCAGGAACATCGCCGAGGTGATCGGATTGGAATGGTAGTTGACCAGCGCCAGATAGGTCCCGACCTTGCCTTGCGTTCCCTTGGCCGGATCCGATTCAAAGGCATTGGCGATGGACTTCATGATCGGATGCACGATGCCGCCGCCGCGTGCCGTGTTGCTGGGCGTGAACGGGGCCAGTACCAGCTCGCAGATCGCGAGTCCGTAACCTATGCCTATGGTGCGCTTGCCCATCAGCGCAATGAACAGCAATCCGATGCGGTTGCCGAGCCCCGTCTTCTTGAGACCGCGCGATATCAGAACCGCCACCACGATCAGCCAGATCAGAGGATTCGCAAAGCTGCTCAGCGCATCCGTGATCGCACCTTTGGACGAACTGGAGGTGACCTGGGACAGCGACACGATGACAATCGCCATCAATGCCATCACGCCTATGGGCATGACCTTGAGGATGATCGCCACGATGGTCGTCAGAAAAATGGCCACCAGTTGCCAGGCCTTGCTGTCCAGTCCCGCAGGTACCGGCGTCAGCAGCAGACCGGTCAGCACCAGGGTGGAAATCAGTGCAGGCACGACCCGAAACGGAACGGCCGATTTGAAGTAACGGAACATCGAGACGATCTTCTCGAACATAGAAGTCCTTTTCTTTACCTGCAGCGCATCGAGACACCATACCTCAGCTCAGCAAAAGCCAGGAGTCCCCGACGGACATTGGCGCTCGGGTCACAGACTGGCATCATGATGCAGTGCCGCATGGCTTCGACTCCAGGCCGACTTTTACGTTACCAAAGTTTGATCGACGGCAAGACTTGCAGAAGCAAAACCAATGGCAAGACCTCGTACATGTCAGTATTCAAGCATTGGGCACATGCCCATGGATTCAGCAGGAGAGACACTCTAAATGCCAGCGAACCGATTCCTGCCCGATGAATGGGAAAGCCGCCTTGAAGAAATAGATCTAGCGATACTGCATCAGGCTGCTATCTGCAAGATCCGGCTGCTCGACCCCGGTGCCGTCGAACGCGTGCTGGCCAACGATGCCGGCATCTGCGGTGCCGAACATGAGACGGCATTCAGGACCTTGCGCGGCCTGCTATATCTGCACTACACCGAGGTACTTCATATCAGCGAGGTACTGAGCCCGGAAATCGCTCAGGTGATTGCCAGCCGGGTGCGCGAGCATCTGAGCCGGCGCTCGGGCACAGCGTCGGGAGGTATGACGAGCTGATACCAGCGCTGCCGCCCTTCAATGGAAAATGGACAAAAAAAAAGGTCACGACATTGTCGTGACCTTTTCAATTTGGTTGCGCGAGAAGGATTTGAACCTCCGACCTTTGGGTTATGAGCCCAACGAGCTACCAGACTGCTCCATCGCGCGGTATTTCCAAATTATAGCAGGCTTTGCAGCCTGCCCTGGCTTATTCAGCTGCTGCAGCGGCTTCTTCAGCGCGCTCAACCAGTTCCACATAGGCCATGGGAGCGTTGTCGCCCACGCGGAAGCCCATCTTCAGGATACGTGTGTAGCCACCGGGACGCTGAGCGTTGCGGGGACCCAGCACGTTGAACAGCTTGGTCACGCTGTCGCGGTCGCGCAGGCGGTCGAAAGCCAGACGACGGTTAGCCACGGTATCAACCTTGGCCAGAGTGATCATGGGCTCGATGACGCGACGCAGTTCCTTGGCCTTGGGGACCGTGGTCTTGATTGCTTCGTGCTCGATCAGCGAATTCATCATGTTCTGCAGCATTGCCTTGCGGTGTGCAGAAGTGCGGTTCAGTTTGCGGAGGCCGTTGCCGTGACGCATGGTGCTTTTCCTTTGCTCCCCGTTTTTATCCGGAGATCTTTTCTAAATTAAATCAGGCAGCCGTATCAGGTACTGCCCGAGGCACTTGGACTTTGCCGGATCAACTCCAGCAAAGTCCTCTATTGTAGCAATTAACGCTTTTCCAGGCCAGCGGGTGGCCAGTTTTCAAGCTTCATGCCCAGAGTCAGACCGCGGGAAGCCAGAACTTCCTTGATCTCGTTGAGCGACTTGCGACCCAGGTTGGGAGTCTTGAGCAGCTCGTTTTCGGTACGCTGGATGAGGTCACCGATGTAGTAGATGTTCTCTGCCTTGAGGCAGTTGGCAGAACGCACGGTGAGCTCGAGCTCGTCCACAGGACGCAGCAGGATGGGATCGAACGACGTGGCAGCGCCGCGGCCACCGGCAGGAGCGTCGAACACGCTGGCGATATCGCCACCGTCGAGCTGGGCAAACACTGCCAGCTGCTCCACCAGGATCTTGGCGGATGCACGCACTGCGTCTTCAGCGGTGATGGCACCGTTGGTTTCGATTTCCAGAACCAGCTTGTCCAGATCGGTACGCTGTTCCACACGTGCGGATTCGACAGCGTAGCTCACGCGCTTGACGGGCGAGAACGAAGCGTCGAGCACGATACGGCCGATCGACTTGGTCGATTCGTCACCGTAGCGGCGCACGTTGCCGGGCACATAGCCGCGGCCCTTTTCCACCTTGATCTGCATGTCCAGCTTGCCGCCTTGCGACAGATGGGCGATCACATGATCAGGGTTGACGATTTCTACGTCGTGGGGGGTCTGAATGTCACGGGCAGTGACAACACCTTCGCCATCCTTGCGCAGGCTCAGGGTGACTTCGTCACGATTGTGCAGCTTGAACACCACACCCTTGAGGTTCAGCAGGATGTTGGTCACATCTTCCTGGACACCGTCGATGGAGGAGTACTCATGCAGCACCCCAGCAATCGTCACTTCCGTCGCTGCGTAACCCACCATGGAGGAGAGCAGAACACGGCGCAGGGCATTGCCCAGCGTATGACCGTAGCCACGCTCAAACGGCTCCAGAACAACCTTGGCACGGTTGTGACCAAGTTGCTCGACATTGATTGTCTTGGGCTTCAGCAAATTCGTTTGCATGCAGACTTCCTCTCAATACCCTCGGCTCGTTACACCGGTAAGGCTGGTGAAGCACCCACGGCGCGATGCCTCGCGCCGTAGGGACGGTTTACAGAAATGTCGCTGCTAAAGATTAACGCGAGTACAACTCAACGATCAGGGATTCGTTGATGTCAGCTGCGAATTCATCGCGGTCAGGAGACTTCTTGAAAGTACCTTCTGCCTTGTCAGCAGACACTTCAACCCATGCGGGGAAGCCCACTTGAGCAGCCAGTTGCAGAGCCTCGACCACGCGAGCTTGCTTCTTGGACTTTTCACGCAGGGCAACCACGTCGCCTTCCTTCACGGAGAAAGAAGGAATGTTCACGGACTGGCCGTTCACAGTGATAGCCTTGTGCGACACCAGCTGACGTGCTTCAGCGCGAGTGGAGCCGAAGCCCATGCGGTACACGACGTTGTCCAGACGCGATTCCAGCAGCGACAGCAGGTTGGCACCAGTGTTGCCACGCTTGCGGTCAGCAGCTTCGAAGTAGCGGCGGAATTGCTTCTCCAGCACGCCGTACATGCGCTTGACCTTCTGCTTTTCGCGCAGTTGCAGACCGTAGTCGGAAGTGCGCTGACCGGAAGTGCGGCCATGCTGACCAGGCTTGGTGTCGAACTTTGCCTTGTCTGCGATGGAGCGACGTGCGCTCTTCAGGAACAGATCGGTGCCTTCGCGGCGGGAGAGTTTTGCCTTAGGGCCAATATAGCGTGCCACTTGATTTCCTTTGTGTCATCTACCGTGCGCAAACACGGGAGCCGCCCGCGATGCAAATGCACCTGGGCGGCGGTGGGCTTGATAAAAAATTAGATACGACGACGCTTTTGAGGGCGGCAGCCGTTGTGGGGAACCGGAGTCACGTCCGAGATGGAAGTGATACGGATACCCAGAGCACCCAGGGCGCGAACCGAGGATTCACGGCCAGGACCGGGACCCTTGATTTCGACTTCCAGGTTCTTGATGCCCTGTTCGATAGCAGCACGACCGGCCACTTCCGAAGCAACCTGAGCAGCAAAGGGAGTCGACTTACGCGAACCCTTGAAGCCCTGGCCACCCGACGAAGCCCACGACAGAGCGTTGCCTTGACGGTCGGTGATGGTGATGATCGTGTTGTTGAACGAAGCGTGCACGTGCGCGATGCCGTCAGAAATATTCTTACGGACCTTCTTGCGAACGCGAGCAGCTGCGTTGTTTGCGGGAGACTTAGCCATAATGATCTTTCAATCTCTTATTTCTTCAGAGCCGCAGCACCCTTGCGCGGACCCTTGCGAGTACGGGCGTTTGTGCGGGTACGTTGACCGCGCATGGGCAGGCCGCGACGATGACGGAAACCGCGGTAGCAACCGATGTCCATCAAGCGCTTGATGTTCATCGTGGTTTCGCGACGCAGATCACCTTCCAGAGTCATGGGATTCAGGAAGTCACGGATCTTTTCCAGATCAGCGTCCGTCAGGTCCTTGACCTTCTTGGAATACTCGATACCGCATGCTTCGCAGATCTTGCGAGCTGTAGTGCGACCGATGCCATAGATGGCAGTCAGGCCGATTTCAGCATGCTTGTGCGGCGGGATGTTAATGCCAGCAATACGTGCCATATTAGTCCTCTAATGCTTTCAATCAACCTTGGCGCTGCTTGTGGCGCTGGTCAGTGCAGATCACGCGCACAACACCTTTGCGGCGGATGATCTTGCAGTTACGGCAGATTTTCTTGACCGAAGCCGAAACTCTCATTCTTTTCTCCTAAAACTTTCCATCCACTATCGGCCTATCGACCGGGAAACAATGCCCGCGATAGATCGATGGGCGTCTACTAACTTTTGGCAGGCTGCCCCCTTGGGCAGCCTTGTCATCAAATACCAGCCTTAAAGTTCGCTTTTTTCAGGAGCGACTCGTATTGCTGCGACATCACGTAGTTCTGCACTTGCGCCATGAAGTCCATTGTCACGACCACAATGATCAGCAACGATGTACCACCGAAGTAGAACGGAACGTTGTACTTCAGGATCAGGAATTCGGGCAACAAGCACACGAAGGTAATGTAGATCGCGCCAGCCAGGGTCAGGCGAACCAGAATCTTGTCAATGTAGCGGGCTGTCTGTTCGCCAGGACGAATCCCGGGGATGAAAGCGCCACTCTTCTTCAGGTTGTCGGCAGTTTCCCGGCTATTGAAAACCAGGGCCGTATAGAAGAAGCAGAAGAAAATGATCGCGGCAGCATAAAGGATGACATAGATTGGCTGACCAGGGGTCAACGTGCTCGCAATATCCTTCAGCCAGCGCATGGATTCCCCCGCACTGAACCAATTCACCACCGTAGCGGGCAGCAAGATGATCGACGAAGCGAAGATGGGAGGAATCACACCTGCCATGTTCAGCTTCAGTGGCAAGTGCGAAGACTGACCACCGTACACCTTGTTGCCGACTTGCCGGCGTGCGTAATTCACCAAGATCTTGCGTTGACCTCGTTCGACATACACGACGAAATACGTCACGGCTGCCACAACGAGAACAATGAAGATTGCCGCCAGAATGCTCATGGCACCGGTGCGCACCAGTTCCAGCAGACCGCCGATGGAGCTCGGCAGGCCTGCGGCGATACCGCCAAAGATCAGTATCGAGATACCGTTGCCCAGACCACGTTCAGTGATCTGTTCACCGAGCCACATCAGGAACAGGGTACCGGCCGTGAGACTGACCACCGCAGTCATGCGGAAGCCAAAACCAGGGTTCAGAACCAAGCCTGCGGAGCTTTCCAGGGCAACAGCAATTCCCAAGGACTGAAACAGCGCCAGGCCCAGAGTGCCGTAGCGGGTGTACTGGGTAATCTTGCGACGACCCGCTTCACCTTCCTTTTTCATCTGCTCGAATGTCGGGACCACGTAGGTCATGAGCTGCATGATGATCGATGCCGAGATGTACGGCATGATCCCCAGTGCGAACACTGTGAAGCGCGAGAGCGCTCCACCCGAGAACATGTTGAACAGATTGAGAATGCCGCCCTGCTGGCCAGAGAACAGCTGCTGCAGCTGCGCTGGGTCGATGCCCGGAACGGGGATATGCGCCCCGATGCGGTATACGACCAGCGCAAGCAACAGAAAAACCAGACGACGACGCAGGTCGCCAAATTTTCCAGTCTTTGCAATTTGAGCTGCGCTAGTAGCCACGGATGTCTTCTTTCAGAACTTTAATCAGGCGATGCTGCCACCGGCAGCTTCGATGGCAGCCTTGGCACCGGCGGTAGCGCCGATACCATTGAGCTTGACAGCCTTAGTCAGTTCACCGCTCTTGATGATCTTCACGACCTTA
The DNA here is from genome assembly GCF_004522605.1 of Comamonas sp. A23. Classification (NCBI taxonomy): domain Bacteria; kingdom Pseudomonadati; phylum Pseudomonadota; class Betaproteobacteria; order Burkholderiales; family Comamonadaceae; genus Comamonas; species Comamonas sp. A23. Next base: position 118,528 of record NZ_RSDT01000003.1, on the reverse strand, counting down.
GCGATAGAGCCAACCAGACCGGCTTGCTTCAGAGCAGCCAGATCGACTTCGGCCAGGCCGAGCTTATCCAGCTCGGACAGGGTCACTTCTGCATTGAACTTCAGCAGATGCGACTTGAAGCCACGCTTGGGCAGGCGGCGCTGCAGAGGCATTTGACCGCCTTCGAAGCCCACCTTGTGGTAGCCACCCGAACGCGACTTCTGACCCTTGTGACCGCGACCGGCAGTCTTACCCAGACCAGAACCGATACCGCGACCCACGCGACGCTTGGCGTGCTTGGCGCCGTCTGCAGGCTTGATGCTATTGAGTTCCATCATCAATCCTTTCAGAGAACCTTCACCAAGTAGGCGATCTTGTTAATCATGCCGCGCACTTCAGGAGTGTCCTGCAGTTCGCTGACGCTGTTCAGCTTGCGCAGACCCAGGCCACGCACAGTCGCACGGTGCGACTCTTTGGTGCCGATGGGGCTACGAACCAGCTGAATCTTGACAGTTTGTTGTGTTGTCATGTGCTGGACTCCGATCAGGCGGTGAAGATGTCTTCGACCGACTTGCCGCGCTTTGCTGCCACGTTCGCAGGGGTCGTGGAGTTCTTCAAAGCGTCGAAAGTTGCGCGAACCATGTTGTAGGGGTTCGACGAACCGTGGCTCTTGGCCACGATGTCGGTGATACCCACCACTTCAAAAACAGCGCGCATAGGGCCGCCAGCAATAATGCCGGTACCCTTGGGAGCTGGGTGCAGCTCGACCTTGGCAGCGCCGTGATGGCCCTTCACCGAGTGGTGAATGGTGCCGCTCTTGAGTGCAACCTTCATCAGGTTGCGACGGCATTCTTCCATCGCTTTTTGCACGGCAGCAGGCACTTCCTTGGACTTGCCCTTACCCATGCCAACGCGACCGTCACCGTCGCCAACCACGGTCAGTGCAGCGAAGCCGAGAATACGACCGCCCTTCACAACCTTGGTGACGCGGTTGACCGCGATCATTTTTTCGCGCAGACCGTCGTCACGACCTTCGTCTTGCACTTTGGGGGAAAATTTAGCCATTTGTATCCGCTCCGCTTAGAACTGCAGGCCCGCTTCGCGAGCGGCTTCTGCCAAAGCCTTCACGCGGCCGTGGTATGCAAAACCGGCGCGGTCGAAAGCCACTTTCTCAACGCCAGCAGCCTTAGCCTTCTCAGCAATGCGCTTGCCGATCAGCGTGGCGGCGGCCACGTTGCCACCCTTGCCAGCGGCGCCGAGTTGCGAACGCACTTCGACTTCTGCAGTGGAGGCCGAAGCCAGCACGGTAGTGCCGTCTTCCGAAACCACGGAGGCGTAGATATGGAGATTGGTGCGGTTCACGCTCAGACGTGCAACGCCTTGCTGGGCAATGCGGATGCGAGTCTGACGGGCACGGCGCAGACGCTGCTCTTTCTTGTTCAACATCATGCAGCTCCTTACTTCTTCTTGGTCTCTTTGATCACGACCTTCTCATTCGCATAGCGAATGCCCTTGCCCTTGTAAGGCTCGGGAGGACGAACGGCACGGATCTCAGCAGCCAATTGACCGACCACTTGACGGTCAGCACCCTTGATCACGATTTCAGTCGGAGTGGGGGTAGCGACAGTGATGCCGGCAGGCATCTCGAAGTTGACGGGGTGCGAGAAGCCCACAGCCAGGTTCAGCTTGGAACCTTGTGCAGCGGCCTTGTAGCCCACGCCAATCAGCGTCAGCTTCTTCTCGAAGCCTTCAGTCACGCCCTTGACCATGTTGTTGACCAGCTGGCGGATGGTACCGGCCAGAGCGTCAGCTTCACGGGAATCGTTGGCGGGAGCAAAGGACAGCTTGCCGTCGTTGTTGCCGATGGTCACCAAGCCGTTCAGAGCCAGCGACAGATCGCCGCCCTTGCCCTTGACCTTGATGGTTTCAGCGTTGATGGACACATCCACACCTGCGGGGATGGTCACAATAGCTTTTGCTACGCGAGACATTTCAGTATTTCTCCTTAATGTCCGTTAGGCCACATAGCACAGCACTTCACCGCCGATACCGGCAGCACGTGCTTTGCGATCAGTCATCACGCCCTTGGGAGTAGTGACGATGGCCACACCCAGGCCGTTCTGGACCTGAGGAATTGCGTGACGACCCTTGTACACGCGCAGGCCGGGACGGCTCACACGTTCGATACGCTCGATCACAGGGCGACCGGCGTAGTACTTCAGGGTAATTTCGAGTTCGGACTTGCCACCTTCGGACTTCACTTCGAAGCCGTCGATATAGCCTTCTTCCTTCAGCACTTGTGCGATGGCAACCTTCACCTTGGAGGAAGGAGCCGACACAGTGGCCTTGGAGACCAGTTGTGCATTGCGGATGCGGGTCAGCAAGTCAGCGATGGGATCACTCATGCTCATGTTTAATCTCTCCTGCTTGCTTACCAGCTGGCCTTGGTGACACCGGGGATGTCGCCAGCAAAGGCCAATTCACGCACCTTGGCACGACCCAGACCGAATTGGCGGAAGGTACCGCGAGGACGGCCAGTGATCTCGCAACGGTTACGCTGGCGAGTGGGGTTCGAGTTACGGGGCAGCTTCTGCAGACCCAGGCGAGCGGCGTCGCGCTCTTCGTCGGAACGCTTCACGTCGCCGGCGATTGCCTTCAGTTCTGCATACTTGGCAGCATACTTGGCTGCCAGCTTTTCGCGCTTCAGTTCGCGCTGAATCATTGCTACTTTAGCCATGCGCCACCTCAGTTCTTGAAGGGGAATTTGAAAGCGGCGAGCAGTGCCTTGCACTCTTCGTCGTTCTTCGCTGTTGTCGTGATGCTGATGTTCAGACCACGCAGAGCGTCCACCTTGTCGTACTCGATTTCGGGGAAGATGATTTGTTCTTTGACGCCAACGTTGTAGTTGCCGCGACCGTCGAACGAACGACCCGAGATACCACGGAAGTCACGCACGCGGGGCAGAGCCACGGTCACGAAACGGTCCAGGAATTCGTACATCTGAACGCCACGCAGGGTCACCATGCAGCCGATAGCTTGGCCTTCGCGGATCTTGAAACCAGCGATAGCCTTCTTGGCCTTGGTCACCACAGGCTTCTGACCAGCAATCTTGGTCAGGTCAGCCACGGCGTTGTCCATCACCTTCTTGTCGGCCACGGCTTCGCTCACACCCATGTTCAGAGTGATCTTGGTCAGACGGGGCACTTCCATAGCGGAGGTGTAGCCGAACTTTTCCTTCAGTTCAGCCGCGATCTTTTCGCGATAGAGTTTTTGCAGTCGTGCCATGTGTTACTCCTTAGGCGGCGATTTCAGCGCCATTGGACTTGAACACGCGAACACGTGTGCCGTCGGCGTTCACCTTGATGCCCACGCGATCGGCCTTGCCGGTCGCTGCATTGAAGATAGCCACGTTGGATTGGTGGATAGGCATGGCCTTTTCCACGATACCGCCGGTGGTGCCCTTCATGGGGTTAGGCTTGGTGTGCTTCTTGACCAGGTTGACACCGTCCACGATCACGTGGGAGTCATCCTTGCGCAGAGAAACCACGCCACGCTTGCCCTTGTCACGGCCGGTCAGCACGATAACTTCGTCGCCCTTGCGAATCTTGTTCATGGTGCTATTCCTTTAGAGAACTTCAGGGGCCAGCGACACGATCTTCATGAACTTTTCGGTACGCAGTTCACGAGTCACGGGGCCAAAGATGCGGGTGCCGATAGGCTCCAGCTTGGCGTTCAGCAGCACGGCGGCATTGCCGTCGAACTTCACGAGCGAACCGTCTGCACGACGGATGCCCTTGGCGGTGCGCACCACCACAGCACTGTAGATCTCGCCTTTTTTGACGCGACCACGAGGAGCTGCTTCCTTGACGCTCACCTTGATGATGTCGCCAACACTTGCGTAGCGACGATGAGAACCGCCCAGCACCTTAATGCACTGAACAGACTTCGCGCCGGTGTTGTCGGCAACCTCTAACCGAGATTCTGTTTGGATCATTTCAATATTCCCAACTTGCTCCAGCAACGCTCGACAGCCCCAGAGTCTTCTCAAGGGCTGATCAAGCAGCCGGTCAGTCTTGGGCCCGTCGTCCACCTTCCGGACCATTCCGGAAGGCTTCCCGCTGGGCAGAAAGTTCCACGCTTTTAAACGTGAAGCAGGAGATTGTCGCAGGAAATCCTTTGTGCGTCAAGCGTTTAGCCTGCAATACCCGCACTGATTTCACTGGCGCAAAGCCTGGCAGACAGGCCTTTCGCACTTGCAACCAAAACAATAGCGCATAGCGCTCTTAGAGCATTGATTTCAAACAATAATCCATCTGAAATCAACAGATAGAAAGCGCTGACAGCTCACATTTTCGCAAGACCTGCGGACCACAGCCTGTTGCCCGTACGCCACGCCCCGCAGGGCGGCCGCGCGGATCAGCCCTGGGCGGGCAGATATTGGCGGGTCAGGGCCAGGAAGTCGTTGAGCTGCACATCCTGGGCCAGCTCCTCGGTCAGGATGGCCGCCACGCGGGGCGCGATCTCGGCCGCCTTGCGGGCATCGAGGAAAAGCAGGCGACTGCGGCGCGCCAGCATGTCCTCGACGGTGCGCGCGTATTCAAAGCGGGCGGCAAAGCGCACCATGGCCTCGGAAAGACCGTCCATCAGCCAGTTCTGCGCACCAGGCAGCACAGCCACGGCGGCGGCATCCGTGCCGTAGGAGTGCAGCCCCTGGCTCTGGTTCATGCTGTGCGTGACGGCCGCCTCGGCCGGCGCACCGACCAGGGGCAGGTTCACGGTCACCCCGGCAGGACGGCTGGGCAGACGACCGATCTGGAAGCATTCGGCGAGCACATCCTCGGACATGGCCCGGTACGTGGTCCATTTGCCGCCGGTGACGGTCACCAGGCCGGTCTTGCTGGCCATCACCGTGTGCTCGCGGCTGATCTTCTTGGTGTTCTCGCCGTCATCGTCCTGCGGCTTGACCAGGGGGCGCAGGCCCACCCACATGCTGCGCACATCGGCCAGCGTGGGCTGGCGATTCAGATATTTGCCGGCCTCGCCGAGAATGAAGTCCAGCTCTTCGGGGAAAGGCAGAGGTTCGCGCGCCAGATCGTGACGCGGCGTGTCGGTGGTTCCCAAAATGACCTTGCCCAGCCACGGCACGGCAAACAGCACGCGACCATCGGCCGTCTTGGGAATCAGCAGCGCATGATCCGTGGGCAGGAACTCGCGGTCCACCACCACGTGCACGCCCTGGCTGGGCGCCACCATGGGCTTGACGGGCTTGCCCTGGGCCTCGGCATCCTGCTGGCGGAACAGATCCACCCATGGTCCCGTGGCATTGACCACGCACTTGGCGCGCACGGTGAAGTTGCGGCCGGATTCCGCATCGCGGCAGATCAGGCCGGCAATCTGCTGACCCTCGTAGATCAGCTTTTCTGCCGGGCAGTAATTGATCAGCAAAGCGCCCTTGGCCGCTGCGGTACGCGCCAGCGCCAGCGCCAGGCGCGCATCGTCAAACTGACCATCCCAGTACTTGACCCCGCCCTTGAGACCTTTTTGCTGCACGGTCGGCAGGTATTTCACGGTCTTGGCGCTGGAGAGGAATTCGGTAGCCCCCAGGCCGGCCTTGCCGGCCAGCGCGTCGTACATCTTGAGGCCGATGCCGTAGAACGGCGTATCCAGCAGCTTGTACGAGGGCATCACAAAGGCCAGAGGCTGGGCCAGATGCGGTGCGTTGTGCAGCAGGGTCGTGCGCTCGTGCAGTGCTTCGCGCACCAGGGAGATATTGCCCTGCGCCAGATAGCGCACGCCGCCGTGCACCAGCTTGGTGGCACGCGAGGAAGTGCCCTTGGCGAAGTCCAGCGACTCCAGCAGCACGACCTTGAAGCCGCGCGCCGCCGCATCCACCGCCACGCCCAGCCCCGTGGCACCGCCGCCCACGATGGCCAGATCAAAGCTTTCGGTCTGCGTCAGGCGCTCCAGCAGTTGTGCGCGCGTTGTAGCCAAGGGTTGAGTGGACTGGTTCATGGAACGACTTCTGCGGTGATCGCCGCGCCGCCATCATCCAGCGATGAGACGCGCACAGCAAAGAACAAATTTCAGATCGAATATTTTCGCTCTTTTTCGCTTTTAGTGCATTGCAAATCCCAAATATCGATTCGTTTTTGCGCGATTCAAGCCAAAACCACTAGCCCAGCGCCACCCCGGTCAGGCCGCAGCATCGACAATCGGCGCGCTTGCACACTCTCAATGCATGAACTGCATTCTTCTTGCAGCGCCAATTGTTACTGCCGCAACAACTCGCCACGATGACATATAACCGCAGCTTGCTGTCAGACTTCAGACTCGGCGTGGATTCATTTTTGTTTTTTACCGGGCAATTCCATAGAAAATCACCCTATTAGAGGTTCGTTTGGATTCGCTCACAATCCCTGCACTGCCCGCTGCGGCTGGCGCGCTCCCCTATAGAGCTCTTCACCTGCAGCCCGTCCATGCGCCAATAGCACCTATATAACCAGTCATCAGTCATGAACAGCAATCCCCGCCAGTTGCAGCTTGTCGAAGAAGTCCGCGCCCGTCAGTCCACCTCGGTGGAGCAACTGGCAGAAATCCTCGGGGTCACGCTGCAGACCGTGCGCCGAGACATACAGAAGCTGGCCGATGCCGGCTTGCTGGTGCGCTTTCATGGCGGCGTGCGCGTGCCCAGCGCCACCGTGGAGAACCTGGCCCATACCCAGCGCCAGGTATTGCATGCCGAAGGCAAGATGCGCATCGCACGCGCCATTGCCGAAGCCATTCCCAACGGCTGCTCGCTGATTCTCAATATCGGCACCACCACCGAAGCGGTGGCCCAGGCCCTGCTGCAGCACAAGGGGCTGCGCGTCATCACCAACAACCTCAATGTTGCAGCCATCCTCAGCAGCAATGCCGATTGCGAGGTCATCGTCGCCGGCGGCGTGGTGCGCACACGCGACCGCGGCATTGTCGGCGAGGCGGCCGTGGACTTCATGCGGCAGTTCAAGGTGGACATTGCCGTGATCGGCATCTCGGCCATCGAATCGGACGGCAGCCTGCGCGACTTCGACCTGCGCGAGGTCAAGGTGGCCCAGACCATCATCGGCCAGTCGCGCGAAGTCTGGCTGGCAGCCGACCACAGCAAATTCAGCCGCCAGGCCATGGTGGAGCTGGCCCGACTGAATCAGATCGACCGCCTGTTCACCGACGTTGCGCCCTCCGCGCCATTCGATGCCCTGTTGCGCGATGCCGAGGTGCAATGCACCATCGCCCAATGAATGCTGCCCCCTATCTGATCCGCCCCGCGCTGCCCGAGGATGCAGCAGGCATTGCCCAGCTGCTGCACGATATAGGCTGGTTCAAGGCCTATGAAACCCATTCTGCCACCCAGAACACCGAGGCCGTGCAGGCGCTGCTGGACGAGCTGCAGGCCGGTCCGGAGCGCTCTCTGATGCTGGTGGCGCAAGACAGCCAGCAACGCATTCACGGCTACTGCGCCGTGCACTGGCTGCCGGTCGCCGTGCTGCAAGGATGGGAAGCTTATGTGAGCGAGCTGTTTGTCGCCGAGGCAGCGCGCGGTGCAGGCCTGGGCCAGCAGCTGCTGGACGCAGCCACCCAGGCTGCGCGCGAGCGCCATTGCATACGCATCTGGCTGGTCAACAACCGCGAGCGCCCTTCCTATGTGCGCGGCTTTTACTCCCGGCAGGGCTGGAGCGAGCAGGCCGAAATGGCGCGCTTTGTGCTCCCCCTCTGAATCACGGACAACCCATGACAACCTATCTGCTCGCCCTGGACCAGGGCACCTCCAGCTCCCGCTCCATCGTCTTCGACACGCAAGGCCGCATCGTGGCATCGGCCCAGCTGGAGCTGCCGCAGATCTACCCGCAGCCGGGCTGGGTGGAGCATGACCCGCGCGAGATCTGGCGCACCCAGCTGAGCACCGCCAAGGAGGCGCTGGCCAAGGCGGGCCTCAAGGCCGCCGATATCCGCTCGGTGGGCATTACCAACCAGCGCGAGACCACCATCGTCTGGAACCGCAAGACCGGCACGCCCATCCACCACGGCATCGTCTGGCAGGACCGCCGCGCCGAACCCACCTGCGTGCAACTGCGCGAAGCCGGCCACAGCGACACCATTCTGCGCAAGACCGGCCTGCGCATCGATGCCTATTTTTCAGGCACCAAGCTCAAGTGGCTGCTGGACAACGTGCCCGGCGCACGCGCCGCAGCGCAGGCCGGCGAGCTGGCCTTCGGCACGGTGGATTGCTGGCTGATCTGGCAGCTGACGGGCGGCAAGCGCCATGTCACCGATGTGAGCAATGCCAGCCGCACCATGCTCTTCAATGTGCACAGCAACCAGTGGGATGCCGATCTGCTGGCCCTGCTCGACATTCCTGCGGGCCTGATGCCCGAAGTCCTGCCCTCTGCCGCCGATTTCGGCCAGACGGCCGACGAGGTGCTGGGCGGCTCCATCAAGATCGGCGGCGTGGCCGGCGACCAGCAAAGCGCGCTGTTCGGCCAGGCCTGCTTCGACGCCGGCATGGCCAAGAACACCTATGGCACGGGTTGCTTCATGCTCATGCACACGGGCAGCAGCTTCCAGACCTCGAGCAACGGCCTGCTGACCACATCGGCCGCCCAGGCGGGCAGCCAGCCCCAGTTTGCGCTGGAAGGCAGCGTCTTCGTCGGCGGTGCCGTGGTGCAGTGGCTGCGCGACGGCCTGCAGGCCATCGAGCACAGCGGCCAGGTACAGCAACTGGCCGAAAGCGTGCCCGACAGCGGCGGCGTGATGCTGGTGCCGGCCTTTACCGGCCTCGGCGCCCCCTACTGGAAGCCCGATGCGCGCGGCACCATCACCGGGCTGACGCGCGGCACGACGATGGCCCATATCGCTCGCGCGGCCCTGGAATCCATTGCCTACCAGAGTGCGGCCCTGCTCGGCGCCATGAGCCGCGACGCCGTGGCCACGGGCGGCACGCCGGTCAGCGAGCTGCGCGTGGACGGCGGAGCCTGCGTGAACAATCTGCTGATGCAGTTCCAGGCCGACCTGCTGGGTATTCCCGTGGTGCGCCCGGCCTGCGTGGAAACCACGGCCCTGGGTGCGGCCTATCTGGCCGGCCTGTCCAGCGGCGTCTATCAGAGCACCGAGGAGCTGTCGGCTTTGTGGAAGGCCGAGCGCCGCTTCCTGCCCACGCTGAGCAAGGACCGCGCCGACGAGCTGATGCAGCGCTGGGAACAGGCCGTGCGCCAGACCACAGCGCAGTAAAGCCGCTGCACTGGGCGCTGGCCAGGCAAGCGCTCAAGCCATCAAAAAAGGGATGCCAAGGCATCCCTTTTTGCTTGTGCAGCAGCCGCGTTGAACGCTCAGTCTTCGTCACCCAGCAGCGCCTTGTGAATCACGGCACCGATGATGGCGCCCACGATGGGAGCCAGCCAGAACAGCCACAGTTGCTCCAGCGCGATGGCCGGCCCGAACAGCGCCGGGCCGGTACTGCGGGCGGGGTTGACCGAGGTATTGGTCACGGGAATGGAGATCAGGTGAATCAGCGTCAGGCACAGGCCGATGCTCATACCCGCAAAGCCCACGGCAGCCTTCTTGGTGGTGGAGCCCAGGATCACCAGCAGAAACACTGCGGTCAGCACCACTTCGGTCACCAACGCCGCCGCCATATTGAACTTGCCCGGCGAGTGATCCCCGTAGCCGTTGGTGGCCAGATCGGCCACCTGGGCGCCGGCCTTGCCACTGGCAATGAAATACAGCGCGGCGGCCGCCACAATGGCACCCAGCACCTGGGCAATGATGTAGCCGGGCAGCTCGGCAAAGCGAAAACGCCCCGCCACTGCCAGACCGACGGAGACCGCTGGATTGAAGTGACCGCCGGAGACGGGACCGAAGGCGTAAGCGCCTGTCAGCACCGTCAGGCCGAAGGCAAAGGACACACCCAGCAGGCCGATGCCCACTTCGGGAAAGGCCGCTGCCAGCACCGCGCTGCCGCAACCGCCAAATGTCAGCCAGAAAGTACCCAGAAACTCCGCCGACCATTTTTTGACATTGGATGCCATGATTGCTCCCTATTTCCGATGGCGTTGTCCGTGCAGCCCCGCGCGGCACAGAAATGCTGGCATCTTAGAAAGCGATCAGCGAAAAGTACAAGGCACAAATGTGAACAATCCACGACAGCTCTGCCTTTGGGGCCTCTCGTTGATCTGCGCCTGCCTCGCTGCCTGCACGACGGCGTCGCTCGCACCCCACCGCATCTGCAGCACATCCGAGGCTCGGCCCTGGTCCCTGCTTGGGGAAATCCGCTGGCAGCACGACAAGCAGTTTGCCGACACACCAGTGGGCGGCCTGTCCTCGATCGACTACGACGCGGGCAGCAATCTGTACTACCTGGTCAGCGACGACCGCTCCGCCCACGGGCCGGCGCGCTTTTACACGGCGCGCATCGAATACGACGCCAGCGGCCTGCACCAGGTCAGGCTGCAAAATGCCCGACCGCTGCTCAGCCCTGCCCAGGCCCCCTACCCCAGCCACCGCCAGCCCCTGCCCGGCATCGCGACGCCCGACGCGGAAGCCCTGCGCGTGCTGCCGGGAGGACAGTCCCTGCTGTGGAGCAGCGAGGGCGACTTCACACGCGGATTCGGCCCGCAATTGCTGCAATCGAGCAAGGATGGACACTGGCTGCGCGAATGGCCGCTGCCGCCCGAGCTGGACCTGCCGAGCAGCAAGACCCAAGGGCCGCGCAGCAACTTCACGCTTGAAGGTCTGGCGCTGAGCCAGGATGGCCGAACGCTCTGGCTGGCCATGGAGGCAGCGCTCAGACAAGACGGGGCCCTGCCCGCAGCTGACCACTCGGGCGGCCCGGTGCGCATCACCGCCTATGACATGGGCACGCAGCAGCCCGCGCGCCAGCTTGCCTATCTGCCCGATGCCCTGCCTGCCGACCTGTGGCTGCAACACGGTGCCATCAACGGCATCAGCGCCGTGCTGGCCGACGGCCCTGAACACCTGCTGGTGCTGGAGCGCTCCTTTGCGCCACCGCTGCGCTTCGGCGCCCGCATCTACCGCATCAGCACCCGCGCCGACGCCAGCAGTGACACGCTGGGCCAGAGCCGGCTGCAGCCTGGCAGCTACCAGCCCGCCGACAAGAAGTTGCTGCTGGACCTGGCGGATGCAGGCCTGCAATCCGTGGACAACCTGGAGGGCTTGAGCTGGGGACCACCGCTGCCCGATGGCCGACGCGTGCTGCTGCTGGTCAGCGACAACAACTTCAACCCCGCCGAAGTCACCCAGTTCGTCGCATTGAGCGAGGAGCCCGGCCGCTGCGGCACAGGTTTATAGTGCCGTTCTGCACCTGAAATCCGAATACAGGCTTGCCCACTTGCTGCATTGCAAAGCGAATCGAACCATCATGAGCCAGACCGACCACTCGACCTCCGTCTTCCCTCCCATCGCCTTTATCGGCGGCGGCAATATGGCCAGCGCCATCATCGGCGGCCTGATCCGCCAGGGCGTTCCGGCCAGCAGCATCACCGTGGTCGAGCCTTTTGAAGCCACGCGCGCTGCGATCAAGACCAGCTTCGGCATCGACGCCCTGCCCGCCGCCACCGAGGCCCTGCAAAGCGCCCAGCTGGTGGTCTGGGCCGTCAAGCCCCAGAGCTTCAAGGAAGCGGCCGCTCCCGTTGCCGCCCACACCCGCCACGCCCTGCACCTGAGCGTGGCGGCCGGCATCACCACCGACAGCATTGCGGCCTGGACCGGCACCCACCGCATCGTGCGCGCCATGCCCAATACACCGGCCCTGGTGGGCAAGGGCATGACGGGCCTGTTCGCCCGCCCCGAGGTCGATGCCCAGGGCAAGGCCCTGATCGAAACCGTGATCGGCAGCACCGGCGAACTCAGCTGGGTGGACAAGGAAACCCATCTGGATGCCGTGACGGCCATCTCCGGCTCCGGCCCGGCCTATGTATTCCTGTTCCTCGAAGCCATGACCCAGGCGGGTGTCGACATGGGCCTCAGCGCCGAGCAAAGCTACAAGCTGGCCGTGGCCACGTTTGCGGGCGGCTCGGAACTGGCGGCACGCTCCAGCGAAAGCGCCGAAGTGCTGCGCCAGCGCGTGACCAGCAAGGGCGGTACCACCTACGCGGCCATCACTCATATGCAGGAGCAGAAGTTGCCCGAGCATTTCATCGAAGCCATGCGCAAGGCTCAGATCCGCGCACAGGAGCTGGCCGCCGAGTTCGGCAAATAAAGAAAACCGGCCTCGGCCGGTTTTTTTGAGTCATTCAGGCATTCATCGCTTATCAGTCAAGCGCTTTCAGCTATCAAAACAGGACTATTTCAACGCAAACCCTAGCGCCACACCCGCAAAGATTGCGGCGCCAATCCAGTGGCTCTTGCTGAAGGCGACAAAACAGCCTTCGCGCGTGCGGTCCTTGATCAGGCTGAAATGCCAGACGATCTGGGCCGCTGCCACGCCCATGCCCAGCCAGAAGGGCCAGCCCAGTTGATAAGGAGCCAGCACCCAGGCGATCAGCCCCCAGCACAGGACAAAGAACAGCATGATCGCCGCGACATCGAAACGGCCCAGGGTGATGGCCGAGGTCTTCATGCCGATCTTGAGATCGTCATCGCGGTCCACCATGGCGTATTCGGTGTCATAGGCCAGCACCAGAAACATATTGGCCAGCCACAGCGTCCAGGCCGTGGCACTGACCTCGCCCGTCACCGCCGCAAACGCAATCACGATGCCGAAATTGAAGGCAATGCCCAGAAAGGCCTGAGGCATGGCAAAAAAGCGCTTGGTGAAGGGATAGAGAATCGTGAACAGCACGGCAGGCACCGACCAGGCCACGGCCTCCCAGCGTGTGGACAACACCAGGCCGAAGGCCACCAGCGTGAGCACCAGGCCGACCATGGCGGCTTCCCTGACCGAGATCTGGCCGCTGGTGATGGGGCGCTGGGTGGTGCGTTTCACATGCCTGTCGAAGTCGCGGTCGGCAATATCGTTGATGGTGCAGCCCGCGCTGCGCATCAGCACCGTGCCCAGCACAAAGACCACGAGCAGATGCCAGCCCGGAAAGCCCTGGCCGGCCACCCACAGTGCCACCAGTGTGGGCCAGACCAGCACCAGCCAACCCGCAGGGCGGTTGAAGCGGATCAGATCAAGATACAGCGACAGCTTGGAGCGCGGCGAAGCAGGGATGGAGGCGGACATGAGACGGGTTCCGAAAGGCAGGAGATCACGACCGGGCCCCCAGGCCACGATCAGCGCAGCGGCAATTGTGCCTCGGCCTGCGGCGGCCCGATGGCGCCGCCCCCATGCTCGACACGGTCTGTCAACCAGAGCACCAGGGCCGTCCAGCCCAGGCCCAGGCACAGGCCCGCCAGCACATCGCTGGCATGGTGCACGGACAGCAGCACGCGGCTCAAGCCCGTGCTCAGGGCCAGCAGCGTGGCCCCCGCAAAGACCCAAGTCCGCCAGCGCCGCGGCAGGTGACGAGCGGCCAGCCAGGCCAGCATGCCGAAAATCGCTGCCGTGCCCGCGCTATGGCCGCTGGGAAAGCTGAAGCCGGCCTCATGCACCAGCCCGTCCAGCGGACGCGCGCGCTGCATGGTCCCCTTGATGAAACGCACCCACAGTCCGGTGCCGGCCACCGCCACCACCCAGCTCAGCAGCTGCAGACCCTGGCGCCGCCACAGCAGCCACAGGCCCACAACCAGACTCAGCAACCCCATGACGCGCAAATCCCCGAGCAGGGTCCATGCCCGCACCAGAGGCTGCAGCATGGGCGGCAGGGCCGCGCTCACCGCGCGCTGCAGCTTCAGGTCCAGGGCCATCAGCCCCTGAGGCGGCAGCACCGACTGGGACTGGTGCACGCCGACGCTCAGCAGGGCCAGAAGCACAGCGGCCAGTGCCGCCACCGCTAGCAAGCGACCGCCATCCGGCCTGAAGTCCGCGCTGCGGTCCTGCCACAGCCACTCGGCCCGGCCCTGCGCACGGCAACGCAGCATGCAGGCCCCAACCAGCAGTAGCAGCAGCAACACCCAGATGACATGACTGTCCACCCATTGCGCCAGCAGGACCACGGGAGTCGCTGCAGAAAACACAGACATTCCTTTCAAAAGCAAAAGCGAAAAAGCCCTGACGGGCCTCCAGAGGCTAGCCCGTCAGGGCTTGGGGAAGACCGGGACGAGCTGCTGCCGCGGCGCGGCTCACTCCTCGAGCAGGGAGCGCAGCATCCAGGCAGTCTGCTCGTGCACGGCCAGACGCTGGGTCAGCAGATCGGCCGTGGGCTCGTCGCCGGCCTTGTCGGCACGTGGGAACAGCTGGCGAGCCGTGCGCGCCACGGCCTCGTGGCCCTGCACCAGGATGCGCACCATCTCCAGGGCCTTGGGCGGCTGGGCCGGGGCATCGGGCAGGCTGGTGAGCTTGCCGAACTGGGCATAGGAGCCAGGTGCATGGTGGCCCAGTGCGCGGATGCGCTCGGCCACGGGATCGACGGCATTCCACAGCTCGGTGTACTGCGCCATGAACATGGTGTGCAGCGTGTTGAACATGGGCCCCGTGACATTCCAGTGGAAGTTGTGCGTGGTCAGGTACAGCGTATAGGTGTCGGCCAGCAGCGCCGACAGCCCCTTGGCGATGGCGGCGCGGTCCTCGTCGCTGATGCCGATATGGATGCCTGCGGGCACCTGCGGCGCGGCGTCCGACTTTTGTTTCTGCGATTTGTCCTTGCCTTGCTTGGTCATGCACTCACCTTTCAGGTTTAACGAATCCAGGCTCCCGCCCTCTTCGAGCCGCTAAAGCCACGCTTATTACGACAGACGCTGCACCCCCGGCAGCGGGCAGGCGTAGACGGCATTGCGCAGTGCGGCAATCGCCTCATAGCGCGTGAAGCTGCGTCGCCAGGCCAGCACCACACGGCGGGTGGGCGGCGCAATGCCGTCTTCCTCATGAATCGGAAGATAGCGAATATGAGGCTCATCGGCGCGGCGACGGCGCTCAATGGGAGCCAGTGCATCCTCGGGCACGGACAGTCGCGGCACCAGGGTCACGCCCATGCCGGCGGCCACCATATATTTGATGGTTTCGAGAGAGGAGCCTTCGAAGGTGCGGCGAATGCCCTCGGAGTTGCTGGCATAGCGCGCGAATTCGGGGCAGACCTCGAGCACATGGTCGCGGAAGCAGTGACCCGCGCCCAGCAGCAGCATGGTCTCGTTCTTGAGATCCGTGGTGGACAGGCTTTTCTTCTGCGCCAGCGGGTGGGTGCTGGGCACGGCGGCCATGAAGGGCTCGTCGTACAGCGGAGCCAGTGCCAGACCGGTATCGGGGAAGGGCTCGGCCATGATGGCGCAGTCAATCTCGCCCGTGCGCAGCATCTCCAGCAACTTGACGGTGAAGTTCTCCTGCAACATCAGCGGCATCTGCGGCGTCATATTGATGGAGTTGCGCACCAGATCGGGGAGCAGATAGGGGCCTATGGTGTAGATCACGCCCAGGGTCAGAACGCCTGACAGCGGGTCCTTGCCACGCTTGGCAATTTCCTTGATCTCATTGGCCTGCTCGAGCACGCTTTGGGCCTGGCGCACGATCTCCTCGCCCAGCGAGGTCACCGAGACTTCACCGGCACTGCGCTCGAAAATCTTGACATCCAGCTCTTCCTCCAGCTTCTTGATCGCCACGGACAGCGTAGGCTGGGACACATAGCATGCTTCGGCGGCGCGGCCAAAGTGCTTTTCCCGCGCAACGGCCACGATGTACTTCAATTCGGTAAGAGTCATAGAGAGGGGGTCTTTGGGATTCTCATTAACAGCATTGATTCATCCTGTTTTTGCATTCAATCACAAATTGCCAAGGCAAAAGATTACATATATTCCTGCAAAAACGTAACTCTTTACGTCTTCAAACGCAGGTTTGGGTATTTCAGGCCTTTAAATATTCGGCCTTTCCACCCAGCCAGCGGCTGACATGGCGTGCAGCCAGCGCAGGAAACTGCTCAAGCATAAGCGGTGCCAGCTCGCGCGCCCAGTCCAGCAGCATCACGTCCTGCTCGAGATCGGCAAAGCGCAACATGGGTGCGCCCGACTGCCGGGCGCCGAGAAACTCTCCCGGGCCGCGAATCTCCAGATCCCGCCTCGCGATCTCGAAACCGTCATTGGTCTCGGCCATGGCCCGCAGGCGTTCCTTGCCTGTATCGGACAGGCGCCCGTTGTCATTGACCGAATACAGCAGCACACAGGCCGAGGCTGCAGCGCCGCGCCCCACACGGCCGCGCAACTGGTGCAGCTGCGAGAGGCCGAAACGCTCCGAGTGTTCAATGACCATCAACGAGGCATTGGGCACGTCCACACCCACCTCGATCACCGTGGTGGATACCAGCACTCCCATGACGCCGGCAGAAAACAGCTCCATCACGGCCTTTTTCTCGGCCGTGGGCATGCGCGAGTGCAGCAGACCCACCATGACACCAGGCAGCATTTCGCTCAAATATTCATGGGTAGCCGTGGCATTCGACAGATCCAGCGCTTCGCTCTCCTCGATCAACGGGCAGACCCAATAGACCTGACGCCCACTGGCGACCTGGGCGCCGATGCGCTCGATCACCTCGTCCTTGCGGCTGTCCGAGATCAGCTTGGTGACGATAGGCGTGCGCCCTGGCGGCAGCTCGTCGATGGTGGAGACATCGAGGTCGGCGTAATAGCTCATAGCCAAGGTACGGGGAATCGGTGTGGCGCTCATCATCAGCAAATGTGGCTCCATTCCCGTGGCCGCGAGCTTTTGCCGAAGCGCCAGACGCTGGGCCACGCCAAAGCGGTGCTGCTCGTCGATCACGGCCAGGGCCAGATTCTTGAACTGCACCTGCTCCTGAATCACGGCATGGGTACCCACGACCAGCGCCGCCTCGCCGCTTTCCACCAGCGCCAGCATCGCGGCGCGCTCCTTCTTTTTCTGGGCGCCGGCCAGCCAGGCGACCTTTTTGCCCAGCGGCGCCAGAATCGGCTCCAGCCAGCCGACCAGCTTCCCGAAATGCTGCTCGGCCAGGATTTCGGTCGGAGCCATCAACGCGCATTGCCAGCCGGCCTCGATACAGGCCACGGCAGACAGTGCTGCCACCACCGTCTTGCCCGAGCCCACATCGCCCTGCAGCAAACGATGCATGGGAATACGGCGTTCCATATCGGCTCGAATCTCTCCCACCACTCGCTGCTGCGCCCCCGTCAGGCCAAACGGCAGTTGTGCCAGAAACTGCTGGGTCAAATCAGCCATGCCGGCCTGCGGCCTGAGCACGGGCGCGCGCAAGCGGGCGCGCTCGCGCTTGGCCTCGTACTGGGACAGCTGCTGGGCCAGCAACTCTTCCGCCTTGAGTCTTTGCCAGGCCGGGTGGGAATGATCCTCCAGCGTAACCAAGGCCACATCGGGCGTTGGATGGTGCAGAAAAATGAGCGCATTGCGCAAGTCATATGCCGGCTGCAGTCCATTTTGACCATAGAACTGCGCAATGGGAGGCGACTGCCCCGGTGGCAAGGTCTCGGACAGATCGGCACGCAACAGCGCCGAGGCAATGGCCCGGCGCAGATAGGCCTGGGGCAAACTGGCAGTGGCGGGATAGACCGGTGTCAGCGCCGTGGGCAGCTCGCCGCCCGCCACCCGGAATGCAGGGTGCATCATCTGCCGCCCCCAGAAACCGCCCTTGACCTCGCCGCGAATGCGCAGGCGCGCCCCGGGCGCCATGGTCTTTTGCTGTGACGGATAGAAGCTGAAGAAGGTCAGCAGACAGGTGCTGCTGCCATCATCCACGGTGACCTTGAGCATGCGCCTGGGGCGCAGCTGCACCTCGCTGTGCGTGACCGTGGCTTCGATCTGCACCGTCTCGCCATCACGCGCGTTCTTCAGCCGCACGATGCGGGTTTCGTCCTCATAGCGCAGCGGCAGATGCAAAGCCAGATCGATATCGCGCGTCAATCCCATCTTCTGCAAGGCCTGCTGCGCAGGGCTGACGGTCTTTTTGGGAGCTGCATCCTGGTCCATGCCCGCCTTTTTCTCACGAGCGGCAGCGCGCTTGACAGCAGACTTCGGCTCGGTAACAGGCTTTTTTGACACAGACAACTGAGACTCCTTGACTACACTCCCCGCGACAGGGAAAGCAATGTATGTATATACAGCATATTCAGGTTCGCAAACAACTGCCGCCAGCGCAATAACGTCAAAATCGCTACCATTCTCAAATTGTTACTATGTGTTTCCTCGTAAATCCATGTTGAAGCGAGTTGATGTCGAGCACCTGCGCCCGGGGATGTTTGTGCACGAGTTCTGCGGCTCGTGGATGGAGCACCCCTTTTTGCGTACCCGCCTCCTGCTCGATCAGCCCAGGGACCTGGAACGCCTGCTTGCCACCACCATCCGCCAGGTGTGGATAGACACCGGCAAGGGGGCCGACATCGCCCCCGACATCACGCCCGCAGAAGTCTTGGAGTCGCCAGGCGACGAAGCTGTGCCCAGCTCGCCGGTACGGCCCACCAGAACCAGCGTGGAGTTGCAGCAGGCCCATCAGATCATTGGGCAGGCACGTGATGTGCTCAAGACCATGTTCAAGGACGTTCGCCTGGGCCGTCCGCTGGACCTGCCTGCCTCAGGTCTGCTGGTCGACGAGATGGCCGAGTCGATCAAGCGCAACCCCCACGCCCTGATCAGCCTGGCGCGACTGAAGACTGCGGACAACTACTCCTATATGCACAGCATTGCGGTGTGCGCGCTGATGATTGGTCTGGCACACCGCATGGGTCTGGACGAGCACCAGGTGCATCAGGCCGGTATCGCAGGCCTGCTGCACGATATCGGTAAAAGCAGAGTGCCGCCGGATGTTCTCAACAAGCCTGGGCCGCTGGATGCCGAGGAATGGGTCATCATGAAGTCCCACCCTCGCTGGGGCTACGAAATCCTGTTGCCTCAGGGGCTGGACGACGCCGTTACCGACGCCTGCCTGCATCACCACGAAAAAGTCGACGGCACGGGCTATCCCGACGGACTGAAGCAGGACGAGATCAGTCTGATGGCGCGCATGACGGCAGTCTGCGATGTCTATGACGCAATCACCTCGGATCGCCCCTACAAGCAGGGCTGGCACCCGGCCATCGCGCTGCAGCGCATGGCGCAATGGGCGCCCCATCATTTCGACAAGGCCATCTTCGAGCAGTTTGTCCAGACGGTGGGCATCTACCCGCTGGGCTCGCTGGTGCGGCTGCAGTCGCAGCATCTTGCCGTGGTGCTGGATGTCTCGCCGACCTGTTTGCTGACCCCGAAAGTGCGGCGCTTTTACTGCCTCAGCCAACAGCGCCGCATCACACCCGAGATTCTCGATCTGGCTTGCCCCCTGGCCAACGACAGCATAGTCGGGCGCGAAGACCCTGCCGACTGGCCCTTCAGGAATCTCAACGAGCTCTGGAATCCAGCCGCTGCTCAGCCCTGAAGCCGGCAGCCCTAATGGCGATTTGCGACAATCACCCACTTGTTTGATTGAACTTGGAACGGGCCTCGTACGGCCCTCAAGCACCGCATGTCTTCCTGCCCCCGTGAATTCACACTCAGCGATTTCGACTTCGACCTGCCCGAATCCCTGATTGCCCAGCATCCCACCGCCGTTCGCAGCGCCTCGCGCCTGCTTGACGGCCGCAGCCTCCCTGCCACCGACCGCATCTTCCGCGAACTGCCCGATCTGCTGCAGCCCGGCGACCTGCTGGTCTTCAACGACACCAAGGTCATCAAGGCGCGCGTCTTCGGCGAAAAGGCCAGCGGCGGCAAGATCGAGCTGCTGGTCGAGCGCGTGCTGCAGAACAACGAGATCGTGGCCCATATGCGCGTGAGCAAAAAGCCCTTGCCCGGTGCCAAGATCCATCTTTGCGGCGGCCTCAAGAACGGCGGGTTCGAAGCCACCCTGCTGGGCCGCTGGCCGGACGAGAACGGGCCGCTGTTCCATCTTTCCTTCAAGGGCAACCAGGGCGAATCGCCCTATGAATTGCTGGAGCAGTTCGGCCACCTGCCGCTGCCGCCCTATATCGAGCGCCAGCAAAACGCCGAGCACGATCCTGATGAAAAAGAAGACAGCGAGCGCTACCAGACCGTGTTCGCAGCCCACCCTGGTGCCGTAGCCGCACCGACCGCCGCCCTGCATTTCGACGAGACCGTTCTGGCCGCCCTGCAAGCCAAGGGCGTGGAACGCGCCAGCGTCACCCTGCATGTGGGTGCCGGCACCTTCCAGCCCGTCAAGACCGAAAACCTTGCCGATCACACCATGCACAGCGAGTGGTACGACATTCCCCTGCCCACATTGGCCGCCATGGAGCGCTGCCGCCAGCGCGGCGGCCGCATCATTGCCGTGGGCACCACCACGGTGCGCACGCTGGAGTCCTGGGCCAAGTACGGCAATATCAGCGGCGACACCAGCATCTTCATCACACCGGGCTTTCAGTACCAGGTGGTCGACATGCTGATCACCAACTTCCATCTGCCCAAAAGCACGCTGATGATGCTGGTCAGCGCTTTTGCGGGCTATGAGCACATCATGGGCATGTATCAGCATGCGATTGCCCAGCATTACCGCTTCTTCAGCTATGGAGACTCCATGCTGCTGGAGCGCCGGCGCTGATCTGCAACACATTGGAGCCGCTGTGCCGGCTCCTGGCATAAGGAGTTACAGAAACACTGGGTCCAATCTTTTCTTAGTGGTAGATTTCATCGTTTTGTCAAAGTGCTTATTCATTTAGAAAAATCGATGGAAGTTCAAACCCCACAAGATGAAGAGCTGGATCTGCTGGATCTATTGGTCACTCTCGCAGAAAACTGGAAAATTCTGATTTTCGGCCCGCTATTGGCTGGCATTGCGGCTTACGGAATCGGTCTGGCGATCCCCAAGACCTACGAGAGCAGCGCATCGGTTCAGGTGGAGCGTCCCGGCTCCAGCTTTACCGCCCCCATGGCCGCCAGCCTGGCCATGTCTGCTGACGTGCTGCATCAGATTGCCCCTGTTGCGGGCCTGGACGATGGCCTGACCAAGGAAGAAATCTATAAAAAGCTCAGCAAGCGCATCACCGTCAATGTCGGCAAGCAGGACAAGCTGCTGAATATTTCAACGCAGGCCAAATCGCCCGAAGCGGCTCAAAAGCTCAACCAGGCACTGCTGGACACCTTGTTTCCCCTGAGCAAGCCACGCGGTCTGGAAAAAAAGCAGCTGGAGGTGCAGCTGGCCTCCGAGAAGACACGCCTGGAGGAGTCGCTCAAGCTGGAGCATGACACCTCCGCCAATCTCTCCTCCGGCAAAAGTGTCACCGAAGCCACCAGCCGCCTCTATGGCGAACTGCTGACCGCGAACAGCAATCGCCAAAAGGGGATTCTGGACATGGAGCGTCGCCTCGGAGGTCTGGACAACGACGATGTGATCCAGATGCCGACCCTGCCCGAACTTTCCATCAAGCCCAAGAAGTCCATGCTGGCCATTGGTGCGGCTGTGGGCACCGGTTTCCTGCTGCTGCTGTTTGTCTTCATCCGGCAAGCGCTGCGCACCGCCAAGGAGTCTTCGACCGAGCAGGCCGAAAAAATTGCGCGTATTCGTAACGCCATGCCCTGGTAATCCTTCATCACCCCATCCAGTGCCCGCACCTAACAGTGCGGGCATTTTTATGGGCGTCACAACCAAAGCCGACAACTTCGCCCCCTAGAATTCCTCGCTTCTCTTGTCGCAAATCGCTACGGACATGTTCCCCGGCTGGCTCTCTCCCACACTTTCCCCGTCAGCGCAGTCTGCCATCCGCGGCGTTCTGCTCACCATATTCGCCTGTGCGCTGTTTGCCGTTCTGGATAGCGCCACCAAGTTCACGGGAACGCTGCTTCCGGTTCTCATGGTTTTGTGGCTGCGCTTCACGGCCCAGGCTCTGGTCACCAGCGTGCTGGTTTTGCCTCGGCACGGCCTTTCGGCACTGAGAACCCGGAACTTGAGCTTTCAACTTCTGAGAGCGATCTCGGGGCTGTTGACCACGGTCTGCGCCTTTTTCTGCATAAAGAACATGCCTTTGGCCAATTTCACGGCCATCTGGTCAGCAGCGCCGCTGTTTATCGTGGTGGCCTCGGCGCTCTTTTTCAAAGAGCAGGTCAGTCCTGCCCGTTGGTCGCTGCTGGTGATCGGTCTGCTGGCAGTGATTGCCATCGTCCGGCCGGAAAACGATGGACAGCCCTTGGGCCTGGCCGCCCTGTGGCCTGTTGGTCTGCTGGTATCGGGCACCACCTACCAGGTCCTAGGAAGTCGCCTGTCGCGCCTGGATTCACCTCCGACCACCCAGCTTTACTCGACCTGGCTGCCCTTGCTTCTGACCACGCCTCTCATAGGCTTTGTATGGCAACCCGTCGATCACTGGCAGATCTACGCAGCGGCGGCTGTGATGGGCCTTTGCAGCGGCATTGGCCACCTGATGCTGCTGCAGGCTTACACCCACGCCACGCCCGCAACCGTGGCCCCTTTCCTCTACAGCCAGATAGGCTTTGCCATGCTGATGGGCTGGCTGTTTTTCGGGCAGCTTCCCGACAGCACATCGCTGATCGGAATGACGGTAGTAACGCTCAGCGGCCTGATGGGCGTCTGGCTTGGAATCAGGGAAAAGCGCTGAGACAGCCCAATCCGGCCATCTCAATAGCCGTGTCTGAGCTTGAACTCCCTGGCCTTGCCGAAGTGCCCGTTACCGATAAAGGGCACGGGAGGCCTCAGGGCCGATAACGGCGAAGGGTGGTTGCTCATCAGCACCAGATGACCACGATCCTGAGGAATGAACACACGCTTGGACTGGGCGTGCGAGCCCCAGAGCATGAAGACCGTGGGCCGCCCCTGCTCGGCGACATACCGGATGATGGCATCGGTCAGCTCTTCCCAGCCTTTTTTGGCATGGCTTGCGGCCTGCCCTTCTTCCACCGTCAGACTGGTGTTGAGCAGCAGTACACCACGCTGAGCCCAGCTCACCAGACTGCCGCCTGGCTGGGGAAACGCCGGAAACGGCGTGCCCAGTTCGCGCTGCATTTCCTTGAAGATGTTCTGCAACGATGGCGGAACGCGCACCCCGGGTGCTACAGAAAATGCCAGACCCTCGGCCTGCCCACGACCATGATAGGGGTCCTGCCCCAGGATCACGACACGCACCTCCTCGGCGGGCGTCAATTCCAGGGCCCTCAGGGGCTTGGGTGGAAAAATCACGGCCCCTTCATCCAGTCTTTGCTGCAAAAACTGCAGCAAGCCCTGGCCTGTGCTCCCTGCAAAGAAAGAGTCGACAACGGCTTGCCAGTCTGGCGAGACAGGCCAGTCCTGCGGATCTGCACTCATCAACTGGGTAGGCGCAGCGGTGTTGGCACTCATGCTCTGGCTAGTGAAGTTCATGCCTGGATTTTCTCAACTTCCAGAGTCATCTCGAATGATTTCCTCAAGGGTTCTCACCTATTTCTAGGCTCAAAATACCTGATTTCAGTGAGTGACACATTCTGACAATTTGCAAAGAATCGACTCCAACATAGCTGACCACTTGGCGGCTCAGGCTCACAAGGAGTTATTCATGCACACATCTTCTGCCAGTCACTCACAAGCCTCTGCCGTGCAGGCCTTCTTTTCCTGCGCCCGCCCTGCGTTCACCTTGAGTCCCCAGGGCTTCAAGTTTGCCGACTGGGAGTTGAGGCTGCGCTCGCGCAGCCTCATCAGCGCTGCCGGGCATGAGGTGGGACTGACCAAGAGCGAGTTCGCGCTGCTGTTGGCCCTGCTCAAACGTCCCAGGCAAATCATGAGTCGTGAGCAGATCATGGATCTGACGCAGGCCGAAGACGATGTCTTTGACCGTGCCATCGATGTGCAGATGCTGCGCTTGCGCCGCAAGGTCGAAGCATCGAGCCGCGCGCCCACGCTGCTCAAGACCAAGCGTGGTGCCGGCTATTTTCTGGATGCCGATGTGCAGGTTCTGCGCTGAACCCGCACAGCAGCCAATCGCTCACTGAAACAACTGGGCCAGGGCCTCGCCCGGCTCGCGGGCACGCATAAAAGCCTCGCCCACCAGGAAGGCGTCAATGCCGGCGTCACGCATGGTCTTCACATCGTCGCGGCTCAGGATGCCGGACTCGGTCACCAGCAGGCGATCTGCAGGCACATCCTTCTTGAGGGCAATCGTGGTCTGAATATCGACCTCGAATGTGCGTAGATTGCGGTTGTTGATGCCCACCAGCGGCGTCTTGAGCTTGAGAGCACACTGCAACTCCTCGCCGTCATGCACTTCCACCAGCACATCCATGTCCAGGCTGTGCGCAATCTGCTCCATCTCCGCCATCTGCGCATCATCCAGGCAGGCGGCGATCAAGAGCACGCAGTCGGCGCCCATCACCCGAGATTCGTAGATCTGATAGGGGTCGACCATGAAGTCCTTGCGCAGCACCGGCAGCAGCGTGCTCGCGCGGGCCTGCTTGAGATAGTCTGGTTGCCCCTGGAAGAACTGGCGATCGGTCAGCACCGACAGGCAGGCCGCACTGATCTTGCCGTCGCCCACCATATAGCTCTGGGCGATGTCGGCAGGATCGAAGTCGGGACGGATCACGCCCTTGCTGGGACTGGCCTTCTTGACTTCGGCGATCACACCGGCCTGTCCCTTGGCAATCTTGGCACGGATGGCGCCCACGAAATCGCGCGTGGAGACACGGCTTTCCGCATCGCGGCGCATCTCGGCAAACGGCACGGCCTTCTTGGCAGCGGCAACTTCCTGGACCTTGACGTCGCAGATTTTCTTGAGAATGTCAGACATGGTTTTCCTTGTTGGTGGAGGCATCCGCTGGGCCGCGCAAGACCTTCACGATGACGCGGTGCATGCCTATGCCCACCACGATGAACAGCAGGGAGAGGCCCAGCACGATCCAGGTGCCGGCATCGCTCCAGATGGGCGCATCCAGCAGGCTCATGCGGCTGTGCCGAGCTTTTGCGAATAGGCCACCAGCTCCTTGAGCTTGGCCAGTGCCGCGCCGCTATCGATGGCCTTCTGCGCACGCTCCAGGCCCTCTTCGATAGAGCCGGCCACATTGGCGGCATAGAGGGCGGCGCCGGAGTTGAGACAGACGATATCGCGCGCCGGGCCTTGGTCCCCCTGCAGCACGCCCATCAGCATGGCCTTGGACTCCTCGGGATTCTCGACCTTGAGCGAGCGCGTACCCGCCATGCGCAGCCCGAAGTCCTCGGGATGGACTTCATACTCGCGCACCACGCCGTCCTTGAGCTCGCCGACCAGCGTGCCCGCGCCCAGGCTGATTTCATCCAGGCCGTCGCGGCCATAGACGACCAGCGCATGCTCGGCTCCCAGGCGCTGCAGGGCACGCACCTGAATGCCGACCAGGTCTTCGTGGAACACGCCCATCAGGATATTGGGCGCGGATGCCGGGTTGGTGAGCGGACCCAGGATGTTGAAGATGGTGCGCACGCCCAGTTCCTTGCGCACGGGGGCCACGTTCTTCATGGCCGGATGATGGTTGGGCGCAAACATGAAGCCTATGCCCACATCGCGTATGCAATCGGCGATCTGCGCGGCGTTGAGGTTGATGTTGACGCCCAGCGCCTCCATGGCATCGGCACTGCCCGACTTGCTGCTGACGCTGCGCCCGCCATGCTTGCTCACCTTGCCGCCCGCTGCCGCAATCACAAAGGTCGAGCAGGTGGAGATGTTGAAGGTGTTGGCGCCGTCGCCGCCGGTGCCGACGATATCGACCAGATTCCTCTTGTCGTGCACGTTCACCTTGTTGGAGAACTCGCGCATCACCTCGGCCGCAGCCGAGATCTCGCCAATGGTTTCCTTCTTCACGCGCAAGCCGGTGATGATGGAGGCCGTCATCACCGGCGAGAGCTCGCCGCGCATGATCATGCGCATCAGATGCAGCATTTCGTCATGGAAGATTTCACGATGCTCGATGGTTCGCTGCAGCGCTTCCTGGGGAGTGATCATTGCAATATCTCTCTATGTTTTTGGGAGCTGCTTGCGCTTACCTTCACTTGATTTCCCATTGTTTTCATTCTGAAATCAAGCAGTAGCAAACGTTAGCAGCTATCAATAAATCGACAGTTATTTCTGGTCGAGAAAGTTCTTCAGCATGGCATGGCCGTGCTCGGTCAGAATGCTCTCGGGGTGAAACTGCACGCCCTCGATGGCCAGCTCGCGGTGGCGAACCCCCTGGATTTCACCATCTTCGCTGGTCGCCGTGATTTCAAGGCACTCGGGCAGCGTGTTCCGGTCGATGACCAGAGAGTGATAGCGGTTGACCGTGAACTGCCTGGGCAAGTCGGCAAACACGCCCTTCTGGTCGGTGCTGATCACGCTGGTCTTGCCGTGCATCTGCTGGCCCGCCCGGATGATGTCGCCGCCAAAGGCCGCGCCGATGCTCTGGTGACCCAGGCAGACGCCCAGAATCGGCAGCTTGCCCGCGAAATGCTTGATCGCCGCCACCGAGATGCCCGCCTCGTTGGGCGAGCAGGGGCCGGGCGAGATCACCAGCCGCTCGATGCCTTCGCGCGCGATCAGCGCCTCGACTTCGGCCACCGTGGTTTCGTCATTGCGCACCACGGTCACCTCCGCGCCCAGCTCGCCAAAGTACTGGACGATGTTGTAGGTAAAGCTGTCGTAGTTATCGACCATCAGCAGTTTCATGGTCTTACTCCCCTGATTTCTTGGGTTCACGCAGGCGCGCAAATTCCTGGTGTTCGTAGGCGATGCAGGCTTCCATCAGCGCGCGATAGACGGTCTCCATCACATCGGGCTGGCCGCCTTCCTGCGCCGTGCGCTCACGCACGCGGCTGACGATGGCTTCGATGCGCGCCTCATCGCGCACCTGGCCCACGTCCCCCTTGATGCGCGCCGCCTGCTGCATATAGCCGATGCGCGTGACCAGCAGCGGCACCAGTACATCGTCGAGCGCATTCACATTGCGGCGCACATCTTCCATGGTGGTGCAGTGCTGCACCAGATCAATGGCTTGGCTCATTCCAGACCTTCCTCAACCAGTTCTGCGGCGCGCAACAGGGCGCGGGCCTTGTGCTCGGTTTCTCTCCATTCCAGCTCGGGCACGGAGTCGGCCACCACGCCGGCAGCGGCCTGCACATAGAGCACGTTGTCCTTGATGACGCCGGTACGGATCGCAATCGCCAGATCCATGTCGCCGGCAAAGCTCAGATAGCCGCAGGCACCGCCGTAGATGCCGCGCTTGCTGGGCTCGAGCCGGTCGATGACTTCCATGGCATGCACCTTGGGAGCGCCCGTCAGCGTGCCTGCAGGGAAGGTGGCCTTGAAGACGTCCATATTGTCCATGCCGTCCTGCAAGATGCCTTCCACATTGCTCACGATATGCATGACATGGCTGTAGCGTTCCACGGCAAAGGCTTCGGTCACCTTGACGCTGCCGGTCCTGGCAATGCGGCCGATATCGTTGCGCGCCAGATCGATCAGCATCACATGCTCGGCACGCTCCTTGGGATCGGCAATCAGCTCCTGCTCGGTGGTCTTGTCGGCCTCCACCGTATTGCCACGCGGACGGGTGCCGGCCAGGGGCCGAATCGTGACCTTCTGGCCGTCGGGCGTGCGCTCCTGGCGCACCAGAATCTCCGGGCTGGCTCCCACCACATGGAAATCTCCGAAATGGTAGAAGTACATATAGGGGCTAGGGTTGAGCGAGCGCAGCGCGCGGTACAGCGACAGCGGCGAGGCCGTGAAACGCTTATGAATGCGCTGGCCCACCTGCACCTGCATGAAGTCGCCCGCCGCGATCAGCTCCTTGGCCTTTTGCACGGCGTCCAGATAGTCCTGCTTGTCGAAGCTGCGCTCTGCGGGATAGCTCTCGCCGGCACGGATCTGCGGCGCGCTGACGGAATAGCGCAGCTGGTCCTTGAGCTGGCGCAGACGCTTCTTGGCGCGGGTATAGGCTTCGGCCTCACCGGGGTTGGCGTAGACGATGAGGTAGAGCTTGCCCGATAGGTTGTCGATGACGGCCACCTCTTCACACTGCAGCAGCATGATGTCGGGCGTGCCCAGACTGTCGGGCGGGCAGCTGCTCTCCAGCTTTTTCTCGATGTAGCGCACGGCGTCATAGCCGAAATAGCCGGCCAGACCGCCGCAAAAGCGCGGCATGCCGGGCGTGACGGCAACCTTGAAGCGCTGTTGATAGGCCGCAATGAAGTCCAGCGGATTGCCGCCGGCTGTCTCCACCACCTTGCCGTCGGTCACGACCTCGGTCCTGGCCTGGTCACCGAAGCCCGAGGCGCGCACAAAGCTGCGTGCCGGCAGGCCGATGAAGCTGTAGCGACCGAAGCGCTCGCCGCCGACGACGGATTCCAGCAAGAAGCTGTACTTGCCGTCGCCATTGGCATGGGCCAGCTTGAGATAGAGGGACAGCGGGGTTTCGAGGTCGGCAAAGGCCTCGATCAGCAGGGGGATGCGGTTATAGCCTTGGGCCGCAAGTGATTTGAATTCCAGTTCCGTGATCACGGGAGAAGCTCCGGGAGTCATGGCGCATGGTGCATCTGCACGGATTGATTACGGGCAGATGACGCGTTTGAAGAAAGGATGCGCCGGTTCATTCCAATTGGCCCGAAGTATGCAAAGCATGGGGCCGCGGGGTGCACGCCGGGCTCGTGCCGGGTGCTTCAGCAGTTCGGATGTGCAGGCTTACGCCAGGGCCAGGCTCCCCGGTCTCCACAACCTGCATTGAACGTGCGATGAATGAACATGATGCGGACAGTGTAGCGCATAGCGCCGCCGCGCAAACAATGACGCTCCATGCCATGCAATGACTTCCATGCTGGGGACAGACCTGATTGCGGCAATCACGGGCAAAAACAAACATACCGCTTTCACCGGAACGCGGGCCCACAGCGCGCAAAGCGAAGCGGTCACCAGAACTGCTCGGCCGGAAATCACGAGGAGACAGCCATGCCCAGTGCCCGTTTGATGCCAGCCCTGCTGCTGGCAGCCGCTCTTGCCTGCCCGGCCGCTCAGGCACAAGGCATGCCCTCCGAGCCCGTGAAACTTCATGGTGTGATCTATGCCCCCAGCTTGCAATCCCAAGGCAGGACGCTGGAACTCAATGGCGCAGGCACCCGCTACAAGGCCGTTTTCAAGGTCTATACCGCCGGCCTGTATCTGGAAAAACCGGCACGCAGCCTGCAGGAAATCGCCGCCCTGCCCGGGCCCAAGCGCATCAGCGTGACCATGCTGCGCGATATCGATTCGGCCGAGCTGGGCAAGCTGTTCTCACGCGGCATGGAAGACAATATGGAGCGGGCCGCCTTCTCCAAGGTGATTCCGGGGGTGATGCGCATGAGCGAGATCTTCACCCAGCACAAAAAACTGCTTGCGGGCGAGAGCTTCATGGTGGACTGGCTGCCCGGCCAGGGCGCCATCGTGACCGTCAAGGGCCAGCCTCAGGGCGAGGCTTTCAAGGAGCCCGAGTTCTTCAATGCCCTGTTGGGCATCTGGCTGGGCCCCAAGCCCGCCGATCAGCAGCTCAAGAAAGCGCTGCTGGGCGAGGCTGGCTGACTCACTTGAGCAGCTCGCGGTAATAGTTGGGCAGCGCAAACAGCGCGCCGTGCACCTGCTCGTTGTAGTACTGCAGATCCCGCACCCTGCGCTGCCTGAGGCGCTCGGCCACTTGCTGCGCCTTCAGCTCCAGCGGATCCAGCTCATCGGAGGCCACGGCCAGCCCCCAGTAAGCGCCGTAAAGCGGAATATAGAGGCCGTAGCAGCGCACCACGGCAAACTGCTGGCGCAGGCTGCGCACCAGCTCGGCCACCTGCGGACCGTGGAAGACAGGGCTGCCCAGATGCAGCACCAGCGCGCCGCCCGGCGCCAGCACGCGCTTCATGCGTGCCAGCGAATCAAGCGCGTACAAGGCGCTGGCTGGCGTGTCGGGGTCGGTCAGATCCATCAGTGCCAGATCAAAGCGCTCATCGGTTGCCTCCATCAGGGCCAGACCGTCGCCTATGCAGACTTCAACACGGGCATCATCGAGCGCACCGCGATGTACGGCCTGCAGATGCTGGCGCGAGAACTGCACCACGGCCTCGTCCAACTCGGCCAGCACCACGCGCTCGATGCTCGGATGCTTGAGCAACTCCTCGGCAGCACCACCATCGCCCCCACCCAGAATCAAGGCCTTGCGCGGCGCGGGGTGGGCCATGGCGGCCGGGTGCACCAGGGCCTCATGATAGAAAAACTCCTCGCCCTCGGAGGTCATGAAGCAATCATCCAGACGCAGCACCTTGCCGAACTGCGGCGTCTGCAGCAACTCCAGCTTCTGGTACGAGGTCTGCAGCGTCTGCAACGCCGTCGCACGATAGCCAAAGCGTGCATGGGGCGTGAGCTGCTCCAGGGCCCATCCGGATTCTGGCTCGGGTGCAGGGTCCACGTCATGGTCTGCCGGCTGCGCCATGCCGATGTCGCCGCGCATCAATTGCTGGCGCAACACCTTTTTCGGCGCAAAAGCGTCGATCACGCCTTCCATCAGCCTGCGGGCCTTGCCCGAGTTGTCGGCCGAAAAATTGCACACGTAGACGTCAATGGTGACACTGCCCGTCTCAGGCCAGGTATGTATGGCCAGATGGGACTCCGCCAGCAGCACCGTACCCGTCACCCCGCCGGGCTGGCCTTCATAGGGCGGGAACTTCACCCAGGTGTCATCCACCAGGGTCAGCCCCGAGGCCGCAGTCTGTTCGCGGCAAAGCCCGGCGATGGCGTCGGCATCGAGCATGTAGCGCTCATGGCCTGCGCATTGGTAAAGGTCGGCAGTCAGGTGCAATCCGTGCATGTGGCGTGAGTCCCCCTTCGTTCTCTGCCGGCTGCAAGGCGATGCACGAGCCGACATGGGTTCAAACAAAGCAAATGACTCTAGCAAATATGCTTATCCGCACTCTTTCTTGCCAGATATGCGGACCAACAGACGGCATCACACCACAAGCTGCTCCAGCGAATCCAGATGGGCCCTGGCCTCGACCGCCGTGATGGGCTGGCCGTGGTTGTAGCCGTAGGTCATCAGCACCACGGGGCAGCCGGCGGCATGGGCGGCCTGGGCATCGTTGCTGGAGTCGCCCACCATCAGCGTGCGAGCGGGTTCGCTGCCCAAGGCCTTGCAGGTTTCGACCAGCGGCATGGGGTCGGGCTTTTTGCGCGGGAAGGAGTCGCCACCGAACACGCAGTCGAAAAAGCCGTCCAGCCCCTTGGCGGCCAGCAGGGGCTGGGCAAAGGACAGGGGCTTGTTGGTCAGACAGGCCATGCGCAAGCCCAGGGACTGGAGTGCCTGCAGACCTTCGGCCACGCCCGGATAGACATCGGCAAACTGGCCGTTGATGGCCAAGTAATGGTGCTCATAACGCTGCCAGGCGCGGGGATACAGGGCATCGATGTCCGGCGCCTCCACATGCGCCAGCACGGAGCGGATCAGATGCTCGCTGCCCTTGCCCACCATGTTCTCGATGATCTGCGGCTTGATGGCCGGCAATTGCAGATCGGCCAGCATGCGGTTGAGCGCTTCGGCAAAGTCGCCCAGCGTATTCACCATGGTGCCATCGAGGTCGACCATGACGGCATCCAGTTCCAGGGCGGCGGCGGGAGCAGGCAGATTCAGCTTCATACAACTATCAATTCAATAGCTGCATGCGCTTTTCAATATTGGGCTTGCAGCCAAAAACACTAAAACTTTCATACCCCGACTCCAATAGCCGCGCTCTTGCATCGAGCGCAGCCGAAGTCAGGGCAGGAAACCAGGCCTGGGCGGCCTCGCCACCTCGGTGCGAAGGAGCTGCGGGGCGCAGCACCTTAAGCGGGAGTCAGGCCAGATTCTTGCGCATGGTGTCGATGACAGCCTTGTAATCCGGCTTGCCGAAGATGGCGCTGCCAGCCACAAAGGTGTCGGCACCGGCATCAGCCACGGCGCGGATATTGGCTTCCTTGATGCCGCCGTCCACTTCCAGGCGAATGTCTTTGCCAGAAGCATCGATCAACTTGCGGGCCCTTTCGATCTTGCGCAGCGTGCTATCAATAAAGCTTTGACCGCCGAAGCCGGGGTTCACGCTCATCAAGAGGATCAGGTCGATGTCTTCGATCATCCAGTCCAGCACCTCCAACGACGCGGCGGGATTGAACACCAGACCGGCCTTGCAACCGTGTGCCTTGATGTTCTGAACGCTGCGGTGCACATGCTGCGATGCATCGGGGTGAAAGCTGATGTAGTCCGCTCCTGCCTTGGCAAAGGCCGTGGCGAGATCGTCCACGGGCTGCACCATCAGATGCACGTCGATGGGCACGGGCTTGCCATCAGGTGTGACCGAATGGGGCTTCAAAGCCTGACAGATCATGGGGCCGAAGGTCAGATTCGGCACGTAATGGTTGTCCATCACGTCAAAGTGGATCCAGTCGGCGCCGGCCGCAATGACATTACGCACTTCTTCACCCAGACGGGCGAAGTCGGCTGACAGGATGGAGGGGGCAATACGGTAGGTGGGGCTCATGGATTGCAATTGTCGCAGTTACCATTAGCTCATGCCGATGAATGAGTTTCTGGTCCAAGTCCAGCCCGCCTACCTGCCCGAGCAATCCGCTCCGGCCGCCGGCGTCTATGTGTTTTCCTACACCATTACCGTCACCAACACGGGTGAGGTGCCCGCGCAGCTGATTGCGCGGCACTGGATCATCACCAACGAGCTGGGCCATGTCGAAGAGGTCAAAGGCCTGGGCGTGGTGGGCCGACAGCCGCTGCTGCAGCCCGGTGAATCCTTCGAGTACAGCAGCGGCTGCCAGCTGCGCACGCCCACGGGTACCATGCGCGGCAGCTATCTCTGCGTGAATCACGAGGGCGAGACCTTCGAGTGCGAGATTCCGCTCTTCGTATTGCAGATGAATGACTCCGGCGACCCCATGCCCATGCCCGAGAAGCGCGTTCTGCACTGAGGCAAGCACTCACATTTGCATGAAGAAAAGCACTCTTGACCTGCCCGGCCTGCTGGCGTCCCTGGACCCCGATGCAGGCCTTGCGCAACGCCATCTGTGGCTGATCCATCTGGCCGAATGGATACGCGCAGCCGAACCCTCTGTCGAAGGCGCCGTGCAGCGCGTGAAACAGATCGTCGAGGCCTTCGAGGCCGACCCCGAAGCCCTGGCCCGGCTACGCCGCTGGAGCCAGACGCTGATGGAGACGGTGGACATCACCGCCCTGCTGGCCGATTTCGGCTTCGCCCCGCGCACCGCCATGGCCAGCGAAGTGGCCGAGCGCCTGCGCTACAAGCTGCTGCCCAGCACGCCCGAGACCGAGGATGCCTCCGAGCTGTTCATGCTGGTCTTTCCCGACCGTTTCGACGCTCGCTGGCTGCATGCGCTGGACAGCCAGCTCATGGCCCGCATCACCACCTTGCTGACCCCGCAACAGCTCGAAGAAGGCGTGAGCTTCTGGGAGCGCAACCTGCTTGACGCCATCACCTATTGCGCGGGCCAGATTCTCTCCACGGGGTTTGCCCCAGAGCTGCGTCTGCGCATGAGCGAGCAGGCACGCGAGGAAAAGCCGTTTCATGCGCTGATCCACGATGTGGAAAACCTGCGCGTGGAGGTTATGCTGCCGCTGCGCACCACCGACAGGCGCGACGCCGCAGCCGCCCAGCTGCGCGAACGGCTCGAGGCCTGCCGCGCCGCCGTATCCTCGGTGTACTCCTATGTCGAGGCCGAAGGCATTTCCGTCGGCCTGATCTTCCGCCTGCGCCAGGTGCGTGCGCGCATTCTGCGCATTCGCCGCCTGCTCGATTGCCTGCTGGCAGAAGACCGTGCCTACGAGACGTCCGAGCTGCTCTCCAACCTCGTGGCCGTGGGCATAGAGCGCCGAAGCGTGCGCGCGCTGATGTCCACCAACTCATCGCTGTTGGCCGCCAAGGTAGCCGAGCGCAGCGCCGAAACCGGCGAGCACTACATCACCCGCGACGGCAGCGAATATCGCAAGATGGTCGCCAAGGCCGCGGGCGGCGGCTTTGTGATGGCCTTCACCACGCTGGCCAAGTTTGCACTGTATGCGTTGGGCCTGTCCGTCTTCTGGTCGGGGCTGGCTGCGGGCTTCAACTACGCCATCAGCTTTGTGCTGATCCAGATGCTGCACTTCACGGTGGCCACCAAGCAGCCGGCCATGACGGCGCCGGCCATGGCGGCCAAACTCAAGGACATTCAAAGCGATGACTCCATCCAGGAGTTCGTCGATGAAGTCGCCCATCTGGTGCGCTCCCAGGTCGCCGCTATCCTGGGCAACGTGCTCATCGTCTTCCCCGGGGCGCTGCTGCTGTCGCTGGGCTATGCCTATCTGGTCGGTCATCAGGCGCTCAGCACCCCGCATGCGCGCCAGGTACTGGACTCGCTGAGTCTGCTGGGGCCGTCGGTGCTCTTCGCCGCCTTTACCGGCGTGCTGCTGTTTGTCAGCAGCCTGATTGCCGGCGGTGCGGAAAACTGGTTTGTGCTGCGCAACATCGATTCGGTGATTCGCTACAACCCGCGCATCACACGTTTTCTGGGCACGGGCCGCGCGGATCGCTGGGCAAGCTTCTTGCGCAAGAATGTCTCCAGCTTGGCATCCAATATCTCGCTGGGTTTCATGCTGGGCCTGGTGCCTGCATTTGCGGCCTTCTTCGGCCTGGGACTGGAAGTACGCCACGTCACCCTGTCCACGGGCCAGATCGGCGTCGCCGTGGCATCGCTGGGCCGGGAGGTGCTGCATGACGATCTGCTGTGGTGGGCAGTGGCCATGCTGCCCTTCAATGCGGCGCTGAATGTGGGGGTGAGCTTCTATCTGGCTTTCCGTGTCGCCCTGCGTGCCCACAACGTCAGCGGCGTGGACCGCTCGCGCATCTACAAGGCGATACGCCAGCGCTTCTGGCGCAGGCCGCTGAGTTTTTTCTGGCCTTGACCTTTAACCGCCGCCGACCAGCGGCCACCAGGCCGCAGCATCGCGAGCGGCCAGAGACCTTATGGGTGAATTCGATCTGATCCGCCGCTATTTCCAGCGCCCCGTACGTCGCGCCGCCCTAGGCGTGGGCGACGATTGCGCGCTGCTGGCCCCGGCCCCCGGCATGCAGCTGGCCATCTCCAGCGACATGCTGGTCGAGGGCCGCCATTTCTTTGCCGACGTGAACCCGCGCCTGCTGGGTCACAAGGCTCTGGCCGTCAATCTCAGCGATCTGGCCGCCAGCGGCGCCAGGCCTCTGGCGTTCACGCTGGCCCTGTCTCTGCCCCGTGCCGACGAAGACTGGATCAGCGAATTTGCAACCGGCCTGCTGACCCTGGCCGATGCCCATGACTGCGAACTCATCGGCGGCGACACCACGGGCGGCCCGCTCAATATCTGCATTACCGTGTTCGGCGAAGTACCTGCCGGCCAGGCCTTGCTACGCAGCGGCGCCAGGGCCGGCGATGAGATCTGGGTCAGCGGCACTCTGGGCGATGCACGCCTGGCACTGGAGGCGATGCTAGGCCGCGTGCAATTGCCTGCCGAGCTGCTGCAGCAGACCCGCCAGCGGCTGGAAGCCCCCACGCCGCGCGTGGCCCTGGGCCTAGCGCTGCGCGGCATTGCCAGCAGCGCGCTGGATGTCAGCGACGGCCTGCTCGGCGATCTCGGCCATATTCTGGAACTGTCCAGCGTCGGGGCCACGGTAGACAGCCGCTGCACCACGCCCTTGATGGCCGCAGCCGCCTATCCGCACAGCGATGCATGGCAATCCGATTCAAAGCTGCAACAGCAATGCACACTGGCAGGCGGCGATGACTACGAGCTGTGTTTTACCGCCCCCGTAGCCCGGCATGCCGACGTGCTGGCAGCAGGCGCTGCCAGCGGCACGACTGTGCATCGCATAGGCCGCATCGATGCCGAGCCGGGCCTGCGCGTG
This sequence comes from Comamonas sp. A23, assembly GCF_004522605.1. Taxonomy (NCBI): domain Bacteria; kingdom Pseudomonadati; phylum Pseudomonadota; class Betaproteobacteria; order Burkholderiales; family Comamonadaceae; genus Comamonas; species Comamonas sp. A23. The sequence goes on along the minus strand of NZ_RSDT01000003.1, from coordinate 82,604 downwards.
ATCGAGGCAAATGGAGCCCTGCTGCAAAACCGCTGGAAATCCTTCGACCACTTCGGCAGCTGAGCGCCGAGCACGCGGGCAGGAGGCGGCCGGCACCTGGCAAGCGGCGCGCCAAGAGCCCTGGGTTAAGCTCAAGCCCTCGCTATCCACAAGAGCTGCCCAATGCGTTCAAGCCGTCTTCTGCCCGTATCCATGGTCTGTGTCGCAGCTGCTTTGCCCGGGCTCGCCCTGGCCGACGCCAGCAGCCTCAGTGTCTCGGGCAATCGCGCGCCCATCACCGAAGTCACGCTCTATCCCGGCATCGCCGCCGTACAGCGCGAGGCACGCATCGAAGCCCAGACCCGCCTGCTCAGCTTTGAATGCCTGCCCGCCAGCGTGGATACGCAAAGCCTGCAGATCAGCGGAGACGAAGGCGTGCGCGTGGGTGAGATCAAGACCCTGATGCAATCCAGGCAGATGGCTGCCAAGGAGTGCACCAGTCCGCTGGACCAGCAGATTCGCGCCCTCGAAGATCAGCTCGCGAACATCGAGGCCGAGGAAGGAGCAGCCAGGCTGGTGGGCGATTTTCTGCAGGGCATGAGCAAGCCCGGCGACGAAGCCCGAATCAGCCCCGCGCAGATCGCCGGCACCAGCCAGGCCCTGCGCCAGACCAGCCGTGACAACAGCCTGCGTGCCCACCAGATTCAGCGCCAGAAGCAGGACCTGCTGGCGCAGTTGCAGCCTCTGCGCCAGGAGCGTGACCGCACGGGCTCCGAGCAGTCTCAGGTCATGAAAGTCAGCGTGCAGCTGGCCAGCGCACGCGCTGCCAATGTGCGCCTGAGCTATCACGTGCGCGGCCCCAGCTGGCAGCCCAGCTACCGCGCTCAGTTGAACACCACCAAGCAGCAGGTGCAGCTGGAGCGCCAGGCCCTGGTCGTGCAGGCCAGTGGCGAGGACTGGAGCAATGTGCGCCTGCGCCTGTCCACCGGCCAACCCAGCCGCAGCACCCAGGGTGTCATGCCGCGCCCCTGGACGGTGGATATCGCCCAGCCACTGCCCCCCGCCGCTCCGGCACCAGCCCCCATCGCCATGATGGCGCGCGGCGGAGCCAGGGCAATGCGCGAAGAGGCAGCAGCACCGGACTTGCCGGTGCTCGATGTCTCCAGCATCAACACGGCCTACAGCACGCAATTCATCGTGCCGTACAAGATCAGCGTGCCCTCCAGCGCCGAGCGCATCACGCTGTCGCTAGGCCAGGAAAATCTCGCCACCAGCCTGCTGACCCGCACCGCGCCGGCCATGGAAGAAGCGGCCTATCTGATTGCCACGCTGCAGGCTCCGCCAGGCATCTGGCCGGCGGGCCCGGTAGCACTGTTCCGTGACGAGGCGCTGGTTGGCAATGGCAGACTGGACTTTGGCAACGCCCAGGCGCTGGCGCAAGGGCTGTCTTTTGGCCGCGATGACAACGTCGTGGTACGCCGCCTGCCAGCGCAAAGTCATACCGGCAGCGGCAGCTGGGTCAGCAGCAAGACCGAGCGCAGCATCGTGCGCAACTACGCCGTCGAAAACCGTCACAACCAGCCCATCGCGCTGCAGGTGCTGGACTCGGCCCCTGTTTCGCGCAATGAGCAGATCAAGGTCCAGTCGCAATACAGCCCGCAGCCTGCCACCACCAGCTGGAATGCGGAAAACGGCATGGTTGCCTGGGAGCAGAATCTGGCCGCCCGCAGCACGGCCCAGTTCCAGGCCACGCACCAGATCCGCTTCCCCGAAAACCAGCCCATTACCGGCCTGCAATAAGGCAGCGCGTATCATCACGCCATGACGGATGACTCATCAAACAGCGCTGCAGCACCTGCCGATATTGCGCAAGCAGCTATCAATAACAAAGCACGCCCCAGCATGAGTGCGGCGGGAATCGCCCACCCCAGCGTGAAGTTCATGCTGCAACACCCGGCCCATCTGATTGCTCTGGGCTTTGGCTCCGGCCTGCCCCGCGTCGCCCCCGGCACGGTGGGCAGCCTGTGGGCCTGGCTGGCCTATCTGGTGCTGGCACTGTGGCTGAGCCCGGCACAGATCGGCTGGCTGATTGCCGCCAGCATTCCCGTAGGCTGGTGGGCCTGCACCGTCACCGCAAAACATATGCGCGTGGCCGACCCCGGCCATATCGTCTGGGACGAAGTGGTCGCCATGTGGATCGTTCTGTGGCTGTGCATGCCCATGGGCTTCTGGGGTCAGCTGGCCTGCTTTGCACTGTTCCGCTTTTTTGATGCCGTCAAGCCCCAGCCCGTCAAATGGGCCGACCGCCTGTTCAAAGGCTTCGGCCCGCGCGGCGGCTGGGGAATCATGTGGGATGACCTGGTAGCCGCCTTCTGCACCCTGCTGGTCGTGGCCCTCTGGCGGCATTTCTTCTGACCGCGTGATTCCTGGAGGAGACGATGAGCAAGCAAGAAGCCAATATCGAAGAACTGGTTCAGCAGTTGGCGGCCAGACTGACCGAAAAAGGCTGGATGCTGGTCACTGCCGAAAGCTGCACCGGCGGCATGATTGCCGCAGCCTGCACCGATCTCGCAGGCTCCAGCCAGTGGTTCGAGCGTGGTTTCGTGACCTACTCCAACGAGGCCAAGACCGAGATGCTGGGCGTGCCTGCCGAGCTGATCGCAAGGCACGGCGCCGTCAGCGAGGAAGTCGTGCGCGCCATGGCTGAAGGCGCCATCCGTCATTCACGCGCCCAGGTCAGCATTGCCGTGACGGGGGTTGCAGGCCCGAGCGGAGGCTCTGCCGAAAAGCCTGTGGGGACGGTGTGGGTGGGCTGGGGTCTGGGCCAATCGATCTACAGCATGCGACTGAATCTGCAGGGATCACGGGCCCGGATTCGTCTGGAAACGATGTCGCACATCTTGAAGACGGTTCTTGAGAACCTGCGTTGATTGCCACTAATAGACCAGCGCAACCGTTCCGCAGTCCATGCGCCCCTCCAACTCGGCCTGCGCCAGATCGATCCCGAGAAGTCCCAGGAGCTGATTCAATACGGGGTCCAGCAGAGGTGCCAGGATTTGCGCAATCACTGTGGACAATGTTTTGAGAATTTCCGCAACCAGCTTGGTAACAAGATCCAGCAGCCCGGCCAAGATATCGCTGCCGGACGGAGGCTGAATGACTTCGATCTTGTTGTTGCCAAACAGTCCCTGCAAGCTGGCTATCAAACCCTTCATGCTGAATTTCTGAAATGCTTCATTGTTGCTGTTCAAGGAAAGCAGGCTGTCGGGCGCACTCAAATCGAATATCTTGGAATCTTTCAAGGCCTCAGAGGAGTCAATCTTCAATCCTATTCCCCCGTAATAGCCGGCCTCTCTGGAAAGTAAAATCTGGCGGCCTATATCGATAATCTTGAAGGGCTGCAGATAGCTCGATGGGTTCTTGCTGAAGGCATTCGTGAATGCCTCATCAGCAGAGTTGCCGAACCGCCCGAACCGGATCTTGGCCACCGAGGTTTCGGCATGGACCCTCATCCTCCTGGTGGGCAAGCATTGACCATTCTCAACCCAAGCTTGCGCCCCAACCCCTTCGACCTGCACATCGAACCGGGTGGGCAGCGTTGTCAGCTGAGGCGAGACACTGGTCAGCAAGCCAATCAAACCGCCCAGTGCATTGACGAGCCCGGACAAGCCGTCCAGCACCTTTAGATCTACCGATATCAGTGCTTGAATCTGGGCGGTCTTCACCGCTACTGCAGCATTGGCATAAGAGGATACACTGGTGGTGGGCAAGGCGGCAATCACCGATGCCTGAGGCGGCTCGATCACCTTCAGGTTGAGCTTCACGCCAGCCACTCCTGGAATATCCAGTGCATTTCCCTTGACGGCCACTCCATTCTTCTGTCCTGAAACCTGAGCCAGCAGCTGGATGATGTTCAAGGCGTTCAGTTGCGTCTGCAATGCAGCTTCCGGCAAGCCTGAACTGACATTCAATATTTTTCTAAGCGTGATCTGCACATTGGATATGTTGGCTGCAATCACGGCATTCAGTGCGGTAATCGCCGCATTGACTGCGGAGGCAGAGTCTCCATTGGAAATCGGCCTTTGGAAAAGCGTCAGCATAACGTTGACCACATCCAGAGCCGAAATGGGTGCATCCAATATCTTCTCGTAATCAATAACGGTCGCATTGATATCTATGAGTCCTTTTTTCCCACCCAATTCCTTGAAGAAATCGAGCAGGGAAACATGGGCATTGGCCAGACCGTTCCAGCCCACTGCCTGAATATTCAAATTCCCCCCCAACAAACCGCCAATGATCGGATTCAAAATGGCCGATTTCTTATCGTCGATGACGAGCAAGGTGCTTCTGATTCTCAGCTGTGCCAACGGCCTGCTTCGCGCCGCAGTTGCAACGGCTTTGACCTGACGGCCATTCGCGGCAGTTACTGAAAACAGGAACAAATACGGCACCGTTCGCGCAACGGTCACACAGGAAGCATTCAAGGGGCTGGCCCCATTCACAAAATACGTCCTGGTATCGGCCACCCCGGGACTTGGGGTCCAGTTCCCGCATTCAACCTGCGGCACACCCGTCATCCCGTTCAATGTCGCGATACGAGCCGCATTCGCTTGGCAGGCTGCTGGGGTTTCGCCCTGGGCCCCCGCCAGGGCAGCCAGATCCGCAATCTTCTGCAGCTCACGCTTCTGCCAGAACACATTGCCGATATCGATGGTTGCCAGGCAGATCACGGCAATCATCAGCCACAACGCCCCCAGCGTCGCCACAGAGCCCGATTGGCGACGAATGCGAGTACGGCTCAGGCCTGTTGCAAATGACTGCATGCAAGAACCTCTTTGGCCACCTAACGGCTGCCGCCGGCTTTACTGCTCACCTGTGTTTCCGTGCTTTCCGGGATCTTGTGGGTAAAGCTCTCCAGATAGCGCTGATAGCTGCGCTGGGCCACATCGCTTGTCACGGGATAGGCATTGCGCGATGCGTACTGGCCACTGGCCTGCAGCGCCAGCAGATAGCTGGTGGCATCGCCCACCCGATTGCTTGCAGGCTGTGTCAGAGAGGCATTGCCTGGAGCCGGTGTCTGCGTCACTGCAGCCTGCGCAGATGCTGCAGGCATCGCTGCCGCACTTCGGGGCGCACTCATATTGGTCACGCCCGTGCCGATGCCGGTATTGCTGCTGGCCTGCGCCAAGGCGGCCGAGGCCATGCCGAGAGCCATCAACGCCAGGGTGAATGCGCGGGCCCGTTGGGTGAATGCTGTCTGCGTATTCATGGGGACTCCTTGAAGGTTCAGGGCCAGGCACGCTCGGGCGCGCTCTTCTTGGCAGAAGCTGCAGGCTTGCTGCCGGCATCTTCATCAGGTGTCTCGAAAAACAAGCCACTCGCCGCCGTTCGCTGGGGCAGCAGGGCTTGCACGGCCTGTTTGCTACCGAATTCACCGGCTTGGCGAACGGCGGCAGGATGTGCCGCAGCCATCACCACCGCAGCCTCCGGCGCCGATCTTGTCGGGCGCGAGATCACGGGCTGCGGTGCAGGCTCGGCGCGCGGAGCCGGTACCGCCTGCGTCTGCTGCAGTTTTACGGGCATCGCCTCGGTAAGTAGAGGCTGTGCAGACTTGGGCGTCTCCTGCTTCGCGGACTGAGAAGCCGTCGCCACGGCCACCTCCAGGGGTGGCGCCATTTTTGCCATCAATACAGGAGCTTGTTGCGCTTTAATTATGGCCGCTTCAGACTTCTTCGACTCTGAAACCCTTTCCAATGGCGCGGCAGCCGCTACATCGACAGGAGCAGCTATTGTCTGCACAGGCACAGGCGGCACGTAGGCATAGGTTTGCGGAGCTGCCGGCATCAATTGGCTCGCCCCCTGACCAGGGTGACGCGGCCGTCCTGCATCAAAGCTGCCGCCAGAGACCATCCACTGACCACCGCTGGGCCCCCGCTCCACATTCCGCACCATCATGGGCGCAGCCGCGGGCAGCGGCAGCGGGGACTGGGACGTTTGAGCAGGAGGCTGCACAGACTCCGCTGCCTTGACTACCACCACCGGAGCCTTTGCGGCTTCAGGCTCCGGTGCGGGCTTTTTTGCAGTGGGCGCCTCCTGCACTGCAGCGGGCTCCGGCACTTCGGCGGATTTCCCGGAGCTGGCCACGGCCTCGGGCGCGGTCTTCACTTCCGGACGGGAGAGGTTGACGACCTTGCCGGTCGCAGCTGCGGCAGGCTTTGCCGCGGCCAGGCTTGCAGTCCTCAACCACTCCCCGGCCTGCTCCTTGACCAGTTGCTGGGTCTGTGCATCCAGCTTGCGCTGGCGCATGAACTCCTCGGCCTGTGCGCCCTGGCCGCTGACCATCATGAACAGACTCAGATTGACACTGGCCTGAGCGTCCTCGGGGTTGAGCTGCGCCGCCTGCATCAGGGGGATGCGCGCTGCATTCAGATCACGCGCACGCAGATAGGCATAGCCCAGATCGGTCAACAGGCGCGAGTCCACGGGATTGCTCATGCGCGCCTGCTCCATCTGCAGAGCGGCACTGCGAAAGTCGCCCTGCTCTGCGGCCACACGGCCCAGGCCGTAGCGTGCGGCTCCGTCCTTGGCGCTGCCCAGCAGGCCCTGGTAAATGGGGATGGCCGCACTGAGCTGCCCCACCTGACGCAATGCATCGGCGCGCAACAGCCGCGAATCGCTGGAAGCTCCCCACTGCTTGTCCAGCGCATCCAGGTGCGCAATGGAGGCATACCAGAGCGACTTGGACTGCATCTGCTTGACCAGCGCGAGGTAGGTGTCCTGCGTGTCGACCACCGCCTCCTTCTCCAGCGGCCTGTCTGCTGCGGCCTTGGCTGCGGGCGACAACACGGGCTGGTTCTGCCCCAGCAGATTACCCATGCTGGAGCAGCCCGACAGCAGGGCCATGGTTGCAGCGGCCAATGGCAGCATCAGATATCGGCTTTCTTTTTTCATTTCGTCATCCCTCCCAGCGCCCGGATCACGGCAAGGAACCCCGGTCCGGCGGTAATGATGATCAAGGCCGGAAGCAACGTGACCACCATGACGGCAGTCATCTTGACCGAGATCTTTCCTATCAACTCCTTCATCTTGGCCTTGCGCTGCTCGCGCAGACGTTCGCCAAAAATGCGCAGCGGCTCCTGCACGGCTCCGCCGTATCTGTCGATCTGAATCATCAGTGATGTCAGATTGGCCAGGTTGTCGTTCTGATAGACCTCGCTCATGCGCCCAAAGGAACGCTCACGCGTGCTGCCCCGGCTGTACTGCTGGTTGGCCAGTTTTATCTCTCGCGAAAGCACGGGCATGACGTTGCCAAAGTCAGAGCCTATGACCTGCAGAGTCTGGTCCAGACTCATGCCCGTGCCTTGCAGCAAGCCCAGCAAATCGACGAGCAAAGGCAGCTCGCGGGCGACGCTGGCCCTGCGGCGGCCAGCCACGCTGCGCAGCACCCATTTGGGAAGCAGAAAACCTATGGCGAACGCAGCAAACAGGTAGAGCAGAAATTGCTTGCTGCCCGAGAAAACAAAGGCAGCAAGCAGTACAAGCAATACAGAGACCACGCAACGCGCTATCAGGTATTGCAGCTGCGCGCGAGTCGACCCCCAGCCGCATTTGCCCAGCAAAATGCGGTCTTCCTGAGCAACCAACGCCTTGCCAAGCGAGGTATTGAGCCAGTGCGCAGGCAGCTCGCCATCGCCATTGAGCGAGCGCAGCAGATCTGCGGGCCTGGCAGGCGTAGCAGCCTCATTCGCCGCAGCCGCGCCGCTGCGGCTCAGTGCATCCTGCACCACCTGACTGCTGCGCTCACGGCGCTGATGTGCATAGGCAATCAAAGCCGCTCCGATCAACGCCGCCAAGGCCAGAAATGCCACGCTCAGCATCAGCAAAAGACGGGATGTCTCCATCAATCTGCCCCCTCATCGAGCTTGGCCATGCGGTAGAGCAGCAGCACACCAAAGACCTGCAAAGCAACTGCTGCCCATATGATGTTGCGGCCACTGGCGTCATTCCACATATTCAAAAAGTAGCTCGCGTTAAAGGAAATGATCAGACAGCCCACGGCCACCGGCAGCAGGCTCAACACCCAGGCAGACAATCGCGTTTCGGCCGTCATGGCAGAGAGATCCTGCTCGGCCTGTTCGCGGTCGCGCATGAAATTGGCCACACGTTCCAGCAGCAGATCGACCCGCCCCCCATAACGCACGCTGATGCGCAGAATAGCTGCCAGCAAGTGCAACTCGTCCAGCCTGGTCTGCCTCGCTACATGGGTCACCGCATTTTCCAGATCCATGCCCGCGCGGGCCAGACTGGCGGCTTTTTCCATGACCGACTGCAACGGGTCTTTGGTGCTGGCTGCAGCCATCTGGAAGGCTGCCTGAACGGAGTTGCCAATGGTCACCAGGCGCACCGTGTTGTCGAGAAAGCCGGGCAACTGCTGCGTGAGCCTGGTGCGGTACTTCTGTGCCCGCGTGAAAAGCAAAAAGAAAAAGCCAATTCCCAGCACCACCAGCGCTGCACTACCAGCCAGCCAGCCAACAGCAAAGCCAACGATCAGAAACGCCGCGACAATCAAGGCCAGACTGCCATAGAAAATTCCGGCACCGACCGTCCCCAACAAAATGGCGGGAACCGGCCAGCCTGTTCTTTTCTCGTTGCCCAGTAAGGCATCCGCCGCCGAGCCATCAAAAGCCGATGCCGCTGCATCCTTTGTAGCAAACCCGGCCGCAGCGGCTGCGCTTTTTTCCAGGCTCTGCTCCAGATGCCTGGTCATACGGCGCGTCTTCTGCTGCCGGCTGGCAAGCATCCACAGCGCAATCGCGGCAGCCGCAATCAGCAGCGCCAGACTCAGGAGCAAAAACGCATTGCTAGCCATGGCGCAGTCCCGCATGGTTTGCGCCGTTGCCTCCGGCGTGCTGCAGCACCGCGCGATAGCGCGTCAGCTTGGGCGTATGCGGCACCATGCCCAGCGTGGTCCAACGCTCCAGATCCTCTCCATCATTCTGGGGCAGCAGCTCGTGACGATAGAGCTCCTGGGTGGCAATCACGCTATCGATGATGCCCGTGACTTCGGTGATCGATGTGATGCGCCGCTTGCCATTGGGCAGGCGGCTGATCTGCACGATGAAATCGAGCGCATTGGCAATCTGGCGGCGCAGGCTGACCTCGCTGCCCTGAAAGCCCGCAAAGCCCGCAAGCATCTCCATGCGGTGCAGACACTCCCGAGGAGAGCTGGCGTGGATCGTGGCCATGGAGCCGTCGTGACCGGTATTCATGGCCTGCAACATCTCGAGCACTTCCGCACCGCGCACCTCGCCCACCACAATGCGATCCGGGCGCATGCGCAAGCTGTTGCGCAGTAGATCCCGTATGGAAACCACTCCGGCGCCTTCAAAACCACCGGGGCGGCTTTCCATGCGCACCACATGCGGATGAGGCAGCGTCAGCTCGGCTGTATCCTCAATCGTCACCACCCGCTCATTGCCGGGGATGAAGCCTGCAATCGCATTGAGCATGGAGGTCTTGCCGCAACTGGTGCCGCCGCTTATGAGAATATTGCAGCGCTCGCGCACCGCCAGCTCCAGCAGGCGGGCCATGCCTTCGTCCATGGTGCCGAAATCGACCAGATCCTGAACCCGCAGCGGATCATTGCGAAACTTGCGTATCGAAACTGCCGGCCCGTCCAGCGACAGCGGCTCTATCACCACATTGATACGCCCGCCGTCCGGCAAACGCGCATCGACCATGGGCGTGGATTCATCAAGGCGGCGGCCCAGCGGGGAAATGATGCGGCGCACGATGCGCAGCACATGAGCGTTGTCGGTGAAGTGCAGGGCCTCCTGCTGCAAAATGCCCTTTCGCGAGACAAAGACGCGCTGATAGCCGTTGATCAGAATGTCCTCAACTTCCGGGTCAGCCATCAGGTCATCAAGCGGCCCCAGCCCCGACAGCTCCTTGTTCAGAGCCTGCGCAATCCATTGCACCTCCTCGTCATTGACGGGAAACCGCTGCTGACGCACAAACTGCTCCAGTTCCTGGTGTACAAACTGGCGCACACGACTGGTTGACCATTTGGCAAACACCGCGCCCAGCTCCTCCACACGCGTCAGCAAATGCTCGTGTGCAACGTTCTTGATCAGCAGCAGTTGCTTCGAGTCCGAAAAATGACTGCCTTTTTCGGCGAAAACAATATCCATGCTCATTCGCCTCTCCTCAATCGCTTGGCCCATTGCCCCAGAACGCCCGATGCTGGCGCCGCGACCTTGTTGGCCGCAACCGTTCCGCTGAGCAATGCTCTGGCCATGCTTCTGACACAGGTCACATAGGGATCACCGCGCAGCGACTGCGACAACAACTGGCCACAGCTGGCGGCATTCAGCAAAACCGTGGATCGATCCGGCACCACGTGCAGCAATTCCAGGCCAAGGCGCTGTGCGACCTCTTTGGCGGGCAGGCCGGCTTGCGCATTGAATCGGTTAAGCACCAGTTTGAGCGTGCTGCGACTCACGCCCTTGGCATCAAGCTCCTTGAGCATCTGTGCCGTAGACACAATGCCTCCCAGCGACTGGTCACAAACCACCCAGCCCTGTCCGCTCTCGCGCAGCAAAGGCGCCAGAAAATCAGCCTGCACCATGCCGCCCAGATCGATCACCTGCACCCCAAGCAAGCTCTTGAGCGTGTTGACTACGCCCGCTGCAGCCGCAGGGCTGACTTCGCGCAGCATGCCCAGATCGGAAGGCCAGGCCAGAGTCACTGTGCCCGTGGCGTGCTTGGCAAAGGCCGATTCGATCAATGTCGCGTCCAGGCGGCGCGTATTCTGAACCGCATCCACAAAACTGAAGTCACCCGCGATGCCCAGATACAGCAAGCCATCGCGTGCAGGCAAGCCCAGATCCAGCAACGCCGCATGTGCAGACTCATCCAGCGGCAACTGACTTGCGCCAAAAGGCCTGGCAATCTGCTTTCTGTTCTTGCTACCTCGCATGTCATAGGCATGCATCTCCTGGAACATCACGGCGAGATGTGTTGCCAGCGTAGTCACCCCCATCCCTACACGTGCCCCCAGCAAAGGCAGGGAGAAACCTTTGGTTTCCGGCTCCGGCTCCGGCTCCAGCGCCACAGCCGCAGGCAGCTGACGGCGTGCATGCATCTGATGCCTGATGGCCGCATTGGCCTCGCCTTCGGACGCATCCCAGTCAATGAATTCAGCCACCCCACAGCGCAGGGCAGCACGCATGGAAGCGGGCTCGACAGCAGAGCCGGACCCCATGATCACCACACCTGGAAAGCTGGCGCGCAGATCGCCGACCAGGACGATGGCAGCCTCCGTCATGGGAGCCGAGAAATCCACGATCACCACGCCAAGCCCAGGCGCCGAAATTGCAGTGTGAAGCGCAGCCAGATCGCCTGCCACCGGTATCACTTCAGCATCGCTACCCAGAACACTCGCCAGCCAGAAAGCGTGCGATGGCGACTGGGTCACCAGCACCACGCGCGCATTGCCGCTCACCGCCCCTGGCTGTGCGGTATTGAGTTGGGATGAGTCCATGCGCATATTCATGCCTCTACCCAGACACTCAGCGCGAGAAGCCTGGCGCCACGCTGGACGACAGGCCACCCGCCACCCATGGACCCCACACCGCAGGATCACGCTGCTCGGTGCGCCCAGGCAGCAGCGGCTCCACATTCACATCGCGCGCCAGCGGTTTGACAAGGCGCGGCGTCACCACGATCGCCAGCTCGCTCTCCTTTTGCTGAAACTCCTGACGCTTGAACAGCACGCCCAGAATCGGAATATCGCCCAGCAAAGGAACCTTGTCGGTACCTGATGTGGTGTTGCGACTGACCAGTCCGCCAATCACAAAACTCTCGCCGTCACCCAGCTCCACCGTCGTATCGGCACGGCGGGTGGTAATGGACGGAACAGTCGCGCTGTTCAGAACAATGGTGTTGGCATAGTCCAGCTCGCTGGCCTCGGGCGCCACCTTGAGCACGATGCGATCGTTGGACAGCACCGTGGGTGAGACCGTCAAGCCAATGCCGTAAGGCTTGTACTGAATGGCCACCATACCCGTACCCGCAGGTACGGGAACCGGCACTTCCCCGCCCGACAAGAAATTAGCACTCTGACCCGACAGAGCCACCAGCGTTGGAGCCGCCAGCACTCGCGCCAAATTGTTGCCTTCAAGCATGCCGATGTTGACGCCAATTCCGGCCTTATCGAACTGCATCAGCAAGTTGAAGGCCTGGGTCAAAGGGTTTGCTGCCGCGCCTGTGGTGGAACTTCCGCCGCCAGTGCCATAGGACCCGCGTCCAAAAATACCAAAGCTGAAGCCCGAGCTGTTGGGCGCCGTGCTGAACAGGTTGAGGCCCACCTTCTTCATCTGGGTCTTGTTGAACTCGACCACCTTGACATCGACCTGCACCACATTGCTTTTGAGCTGAACGCTGGAGAGATCGACAGTCTTGGCCTTGTCGGCCAACTGCGCATTCGCCAGCTCGCCGGCAAATTGCTGTTCTATCAGGCTGGAGGCCTTGGCCGTGCGCAATTCCACTCGCTGCTGCACATTGAGCATATAGGTCTGCGCCTGTGCTTCACCGCGCGGCCAGACCATGAACGATGTACTGCCAGGCTTGAGCGGGCTCAGCAGAATCTTGGCGGCAGCACCCTTGCCCGCGCGCTTGATATGCACCGCCGCAATCGTGTCGTCGCCGATTGCGATGCGTTCCACACCGCCAGGCAGGTTCAATTCATGCTGAGCGCCCATGACCAGCTTGATTTCCCTGGCTGCTGTCGCTTGCTGCGCTCTGCTTTCGCCCGCATTGGGCACTTGCTGCGCAAGGGCCGGGACAGTGACAACACTCAAGGACAGGCTGCAGAGCAGATACAGCGACTTCAGCGAAAAGGTGCGGGATGCGATTGAAACAGTCTTGTTGTTCATAGATCAATACCGCACGGTTTGGGAGTTGGCGCCACGCACGAATTCAACGGGCAGGGAAGAGTCTGTGGAAGCGGTACGTGTGCGCGGCACTGCTGGCTTGGCAACCCCGGCTGTCATGGGCTTGGCCGCATTCATGCGCGCAGCCGAAGTGCCTGCAGAACCGGCCAGGCTGCTCATGGCCACACCAGCCTGCGCTGCGTCAGCACCTTCCAGCGGAACGGCAACAGACCCCTTGGCCATGGCGACGGCCAATATGCCAGGCAGTGGAGCAAACTTCTCGCTATCCGGCTCTGTCATATCCATGGGATTGCGCAACGCCAGCAGCAGACTGCCATTGGAGCCCCCCAGCAGCAACTGATTAACCTCGGCCACCGGCACCGCAAGCACCGCAGTTCGGGCATTGTCGGGGCCATTGGCCTGCTTGCCCTCTGTTTTCTCCGCCGAACTCAGAGCGTCCACCGATGCCGCACCATAGGCCAGCACACGCTTGCGCGAGAGCAGCAAACGCGCCTGGCTTTGGTCGATTTCATTGCCATCACGACGCAGCGCAAAGAACACATCGACAAAGTCCCCAGGGCGTATGCGATTGCCAGCACCAATGCTTTCGTCGACCTTGACCGCGACCGCACGCTCCCCCTCCGACAACTTGAGCGCCAGGCCGGTCACCATCTGTCCTTGGAGTACGGGTGCGCCCTTGGGAACATCCACCGCAGGAACGGAGCCAACAGCTGCCTGAATCTCGCCATAAGCGCCGTCGGGTTTGGCAGGCAACTGCGTGAGCTGCAAATCCTCGGTCTTGAGTGCCTGACCCGCCGGAATGGCCTGTGCAGCCACCACCACGCTCATGCCGGCATTGGATTTGCTGTCGCTGGCGGAAGCTGAAGCCTGAGGGTCCGCTGCCTGAGGAGCCCTGGCGAGCATCCATCCATAAACGCCCAGAGCCAATGCCACTGCCAGCAAAACCCCGACCGCGATCTTTGCGACATTTACCATAGATTTCCCTCTTCTTACTTTGCCTGAAAGAGCAAGGCTTTATCGTTTTCAGTCAATCAAGCTAATCTGTGCGACCGCCTTTCCCCGCAACAAATTGGGAGTGGGCAGACTCAACAAAGGCCCCAGCAACCTTGGGATCAGCGGTGCAGAGGCGTAGTTGTAGTTCACCTGCATGGTCACGCAGTTCACCAGGCTGGCATCGTTGGAAGCAGTGAACGATGCAGACCCCGTGCCACATAGACCAGAGGTGGCGTACAGCCCCGCAGCATCGCTGACACCTGCGCTACATCCTGTAGAGCCAAAGCCAGCACCAATTTTGGAAAGCCAATCCGTCGCCAATGCCGCAGTGGCACAGGCTGCAGCAAGACGATCCAGCAACTGCTTCTCCTTAGTCGCCGAACTGCCAGAGGACGGTGCTGGATAGCGCACTGCGGCTCTTGCTCCTTCGGCGGCAGCCAAAGTCAGAGTCTGCTGTGCAGCAAAGATCAGGCCATAAGTAATGATGGCGTAGAAGATCAGAAAGAAGATGGGAAAGAGAATAGCAAATTCAATTGCTGCCGCACCTTGCTGTCTTTTGAATTGCATAATCCCCTCCTTTCTTATTGCTATTTATTCAGCATCAGAACAATTACCGTTGCCATGGAGAGATAAGTCACATAAGGGATGAATCTTCTATTTTTTTTCTGAGTGCCATCGCCCCAATTCAATGCAGGAGCATAAAAATACTTGAGATGACTCCGAACAACTAAGCCGTGAGCCATCGCGAAGATGCAACTCAAGCCCCATATCGGAAGCAGCAATTTCCATCCAACCCAAAGACCCAGTACCAACGCATATTTAACATCGCCTGCCCCCATCATTTTCATTCTATAAAAAACAAGAAGTACAAGAAACGCAGCCACAGCCCCGAAAAAGGAGTCTAAATAACCAATACTTATAGGATGTGAATCAGGGAACATTAGTAGAGAAAGCCCTGCAATTAATGCCCCCGATATCACAATCCAATTAAAGCATTTCCTGCTTAAAGCATCATTCACTGCAGCTACAAGCAGCCAAATTAAAAATATCAAACCCATTAATTTCAATTTAATTTACGATGTAGCTTGAGGTAGCGCATCTTTAATCTTCTCGAAAAGTGTCTTCAGCGCACCTCCTAAATCTGTGAAGGTAATAACCAAACCCGCAGCAATCAGCCCCGCAATCAACCCATACTCAATCGCCGTTGCACCTTCTTCATCACGCCAGAATTTGATGATTTGGTCTTTCATGACTAGCTCCTTCAACAATCAGGTTTGTAGATCGCTGTGGCTGTTTTCGACCACCGCGGAACCAATCTTACGAAGCCAGAAACATCTTGAAATATTTGAAATAGCTATCAACAACTATGCAGCATAGTTCCCGGCAATTTCAATCAATGTGCAAGCGAGTACTCCCACAGAAAAACCCCAATAAAAACAAAGACTTCACAAAACACCGAGACGCATCTGCAATTTTCTTGACTCTTCCCTCACATATGTCTTCCGGTTCAATCTACGCAATCTTCATTTATTTCCTACAGATTAATAGATTTCATCCTACATTCAATAATCGGGTTAACCCTTGTTTTTAAATGAAAAAACAAAAAGGCCTGCAGATAGCAGGCCTTTCTGAAACAAAAGAGATTGCTCAATAAAGTGATTCGGAAATCACTGCAGAGCTTTAATCAATTTGAGAGCAATGTCCTGCAGCGGTGGCTGCAGTTTTCTATAGGAGTCGAGCAAGCGCTGCTCATCGCTGGGTAGCGATGCGGTCTCGGAATGCAGGCCTGCCATCAATTCCAGCGCCGTGGTCTGCAGCGCGACGGCCAGTCTTGCCAGCGTGTCATTCTTGAGAGTGCGAATGGCTCCCGACTCGATCTGCGAGATGGCGGATGCAGTGACATCCGCCATCTGCGCCAGGCGTCCCTGACTCAAACCCAGCGCCTGTCGCCGGGCGCGTATGCGTTCACCTAAATGCGTCATCTATCCCACTAACTCACACTGCACGCAAATGCCTGCGCAAATATCGCGCGACTTTTTGAGCTCCCCAACAACCGAGACGCTTTTATAGAAGGCCTTTGCAACCCTAACTCGGTGGCAGCAAGCAAAGACCGCCCTGCGCCCCTTGGGGGAAAGCGCAAAGCGCCTCAGGCGATGGCTCTGGTCAGGCTCCGTGGCACTTCTTGAACTTCTTGCCGCTACCGCAGGGGCAAGGGTCGTTACGGCCGGGCTGCTCGCCCTTGACGATGGTTTCCTGGCGTGGGCCCATGCTCTTCCACAGACGGTACAGGTCATACACGGCCCAGATGGCTTCGCCAAAGGCATCCACACGTTCCTGGCTGGTCGAGGCAGGACCGGCTTCGTCGTACAGATTCAGAGCCGGCTCGTCCGTGTCGTCCTCGGTCAGGTTGACGATGAACTCCATGGCCGCGTCCAGCAACTGGGCTGCTTCCTTGTCGCGTGGCGCGGCCCATTCGTCGGCCCAGTTCTCCACCACGAACATGAAACCCAGCGCCCAGACCTGAGAGAACGACGGCACTTCTTCGCCGGCCAGCTCGGCCTGTTCGGCTTCGGGCAGGATGGCGATGGCACCACGCGTGTCCAGCGCTTCGGGCTGGAAGGCCGCGTCGTCGGCCAGGGACTTGATGTCGGCGTCCAGTTGCTCGCGCACTTCGGCCAGGCGCAGCTCGAACAGCTCCATGAAACGTGCCTGCTGGGCCTCGTCCTTGAAGGCTTCCAGCTTGGGCAGAGGCTGGCCTTCGGCCACTTGCAGGGCTTCGCCATCGCCCAGCAACATGGGCATGTATTCGGCAGCGGCGATGGGACGGCGCGTGCAGACCAGAGCGGTCAGGAAACCGTCACAGAATTCCCACTGGGGAATTTCGTCGCCGCGGGTGCGCAACTCGTCGAGCAGCGCGTCCAGCTCTTCGAGCTGATCATTGCTCAGCGCGCCCTCGGGCATGTCGGCGAGAGCCGCGTCTTCTGCGGCGGAGTTAGGTGCTTGTTCTTGCATAGGGAAAGGCTTTTATGATGGCCCGAACCATTTCATCACTATCGAAGTGCAGGGCCGGGCGATGGATCAAGGGGACAAAGCATCCAGGACGGATGCCCCCGTACAGGCTGAATTTTAGCGGGCCGCCATCAACACACCCTGCCATGGGAGTATCTGCAGTGCATCGCTTCTTCAATAGTCTGCCCCTGCGCTATGGCGCCCTCTTCATTTCCGCGCTCGTGCTGGGCATTTCGCTCTACACGCTGACCACGGCAGGCAAGGGGCTTGGGTGGTTGATTGCGTCTTTGCTGCTGGTGCTTCTCGGCATCTGGGATCTGCTGCAAAAGCAGCACGCCATACTGCGCAACTATCCCGTCATGGGGCATATGCGCTTCATCTTCGAGTTCATACGCCCCGAGATTCGTCAGTACTTCATCGAAGGCGATACCGAGGCCCAGCCGTTCTCGCGCGCCCAGCGCTCGCTGGTCTATCAGCGTGCCAAGGGTCAGGTCGACAATCGGCCGTTCGGCACCCAGCTCGACGTGAGTCAGCAGGGCTATGAGTGGGTCAACCACTCCCTGCAACCCACCAAGCTCAGCTCTCATGACTTTCGCCTCTGGATTGGCGGCACGCAGGAGCAACCGGCCGAAGGGGTGGATCCCTGCACCCGCCCCTATCACGCCAGCGTCTTCAATATCTCGGCCATGAGCTTTGGCGCGCTGTCGGGCAACGCTATCCAGGCGCTGAACCAGGGCGCGAAGATGGGCGGCTTCATCCACGATACGGGCGAAGGCTCGATCAGCCAGTACCACCGCATGCATGGCGGCGATCTGATCTGGGAAGTGGCTTCGGGCTATTTCGGCTGCCGCAATGCGGACGGCACGTTCAGCGAAGAAAGATTCGTCGCCAACGCCACCGATCCGCAGGTCAAGATGATAGAGATCAAGCTCAGCCAGGGTGCCAAACCCGGCCATGGCGGCATGCTTCCCGGAGCCAAGGTCACTCCCGAAATTGCAGCAGCACGCGGCATACCGATTGGCGTGGACTGCATTTCGCCCTCCAGCCACAGCGCTTTCTCCACCCCTGTGGAGCTGATGCAGTTCATCGCCAGGCTGCGCCGTCTTTCAGGCGGCAAGCCCACGGGCTTCAAGTTCTGCGTCGGTCACCCCTGGGAATGGTTTGCCATGGTCAAGGCCATGCTGGAAACCAATATCACGCCCGACTTCATAGTCGTAGACGGCGCCGAAGGTGGCACGGGCGCAGCGCCTGTGGAGTTTGTCGACCATGTGGGTGTGCCGCTGCAGGAAGGCCTGCTGCTGGTGCACAACACCCTGCTGGGCGTGAACCTGCGCCAGCGCATCAAGATCGGTGCGGCAGGCAAGGTCATCACGGCCTTTGACATTGCCCGCATGATGGCCCTGGGTGCCGACTGGTGCAATTCGGGGCGCGGCTTCATGATGGCGCTGGGCTGCATCCAGGCCCAGAGCTGCCACACCGGCACCTGCCCCACGGGCGTCACGACGCAAGACACCGTGCGCCAGCAGGCGCTGGTCGTGCCGGACAAGGCCACGCGCGTCGCCAACTTCCACCGCAACACCCTGCATGCGCTGCAGGAGCTGGTTCAAGCCGCCGGCCTCAGGCATCCCAACGAGATCACGGCCCACCATATCGTGCGCCGGCTGGACGACACCCAGGTCAGTCTGCTGTCCAACCTGATACTGCGCGTGGAACCAGGCTGCCTGCTCCAGAACCTGGAGCGCCAGCACAAGGTCTTCCAGAACTACTGGCCGCTGGCCACGGCACAGAGCTTTCAGCCCCTGCATGAGCCTGTGTTGCGCCCGTCAGCTGCGGGCGGCGCCGACAACACGGCACAATCGCAAGCTTTTCCCCAGCGCAACGGTATCTGGACCTGAGAAGCCAGAGCCACGCGCCCGACAGATCCCACGCCGTGCCATCTCAGGATATTTCCGCCCAAGAGCAGATGCCCTCTGCGCAGAACGCCATCGATTACCAGGCATTTCTGCGCGAGCATCTGGACCAGCCTCACAGCATCATGCGCTATGAACTGGCGCATGAAACCCTTTGGGTCAAGCGCGCCAACCAAGGCAACCCGGCCCTCAACTACTGGCTGCTGAGCGCGCTGGCCAAGCTGTTCAGGGCCGCCGTGCTGCAGCCCGTGCCCAACCCCGGAGGGACCGAGTCCCTGCAAACCGAGGTGCGCCGCCTGCGCAGTTTCAAGGCCAAGGGGCTGCGCGTGCCGCAAGTGCTGGCCACGGACGACCAGGCCTTTGTGATGCGCCATCTGGGCCGCCCGGGCGAAGAAGCTCCATCGCTGAGCAATGCCATCGAAGAAGCGATTGCCCGGGGCGCGCAGCCCACGCTGGAGCTCTGGCGAAAAGGCCTGGAGGCCATACAGCAGGCACATGCCCGCGGCGAGGTGCTGAGTCAGGCCGTGGCGCGCAATATGGTGGTCTGCGCCGACGGGGTCATAGGCTTCATCGACTTTGAAGACGACCCTGCAGCCCATTTACCGCAAGCCGTCTGCATGGCGCGCGATGCGCTCAACTACGCCCAGTCCACAGCGCTGTTTCTGCAGCAGGCTGGTGCGCTGGAGCAGGCCCGGGAGACCTGGCAGCAGTTTGTGCAGCAGCTTCCCGCCGAGGCCCGGCAGGTGCTGGAGCGCACCGTCAACAAACTGAGCTGGGTGCGCTTTCTGCCCCGCAGCAATAGCCTGGGGCGCGACACCCTGCGTGTGCTGGCGGCGCATGACTTGCTGACGACGACCTCACACTCCGCCTGAATGCAATCAAATCAATAGCTATCAGCGCCTTCCCCGGCTGGGCTTAAAGCCTGAAATCCATGAAAAAGCCCCGACCATCAGATCGGGGCTTTTTGGATTGAGGCCTGTGCGTGCTCAAGCGTGAGCGGACACCGCCTCGTTCTCTTCCTTGCCTGCCAGAGCAGCATCCAGCTTTTCGTAGTCCAGCGCGTTTTCCCACTTGGAGACCACCACGGTGGCGACGGCGTTACCGATGAAGTTGGTCAGCGAACGGCATTCGGACATGAAGCGGTCCACACCCAGAATCAGTGCCATGCCGGCCACGGGCACCTCGGGCACAACAGCCAGGGTCGCGGCCAGGGTGATGAAGCCAGCCCCCGTCACGCCCGCCGCGCCCTTGGACGATAGCATGGCAACCAGCAGCAGCGCGATCTGGTGGCCCAGGGTCAGATGGGTATCGGTCGCCTGGGCAATGAACAGCGCAGCCAGCGTCATATAGATATTGGTGCCGTCCAGGTTGAAGGAGTAGCCGGTAGGCACGACCAGACCGACGACGGACTTGCTGCAGCCGGCTTTTTCCATCTTGTGCATCAGCGAAGGCAGGGCCGATTCGGAAGACGATGTACCCAGCACCAGCAGCAACTCGTCCTTGAGGTACTTGATCAGCTTGATCACGGAGAAGCCGCAAAAGCGCGCCACGGCACCCAAAATCACCAGCACGAACAGGGCCGAGGTGATGTAGAAGGTCAGCACCAGCTCTGCCAGGTTGACCAGCGAACCCAGACCGAACTTGCCGATGGTGAAGGCCATGGCGCCAAAGGCACCGATGGGAGCGAACTTCATCACGATGTTGACCAGCTTGAACACGGGCTTGGTCAGGGCTTCAAAGAAGTTCAGCACGGGCTTGCCGGCCTCGCCGACCATGGCCAGGGACACGCCGAACAGCACGGCCACCAGCAGCACCTGCAGGATGTTGTCACCCACGAACGGACTGATCAGCGTCTTGGGGATGATGTCCATCACGAAGCCGGTCAGCGTCATCTCGTGCGACTTGGCCACATAGCCCTTGACGGCAGTCTGGTCCAGATCGGCGGGATTGATATGCATGCCGGCACCGGGCTGCATGACATTGGCCACGATCAGGCCCACGACCAGCGCCAGCGTGGAGAAGGTCAGGAAATACGCCATGGCCTTGCCGAACACACGGCCCACGGCGCTCAGGTGCGTCATGCTGGCAATGCCGGTAACGATGGTCAGGAAGATCACCGGCGCGATGATCATCTTGATGAGCTTGATGAAGGCATCGCCAAAGGGCTTCATGGCTTCGCCATAGGCGGGCTCGAAATGCCCCAGCAGCACGCCCACGATGATGGCGAACACCACCTGGAAGTAGAGCTGACGGTAGAACGGCAAGTGCTCGCGCGGAGCAGATTCTGTGGGCAGAGTGTGCACGCTGCATCTCCAAAATTGCGGGCGCACCACCGTGGTGCGCCGAATTGCTGCCGTTTGTACTCCCGCGCCCTTTTTGTGCCGATAACCCATTGGTATTAGGTCGGGATGCGCTCCTAGGGAGAGCATGCACCAACTTAGGGAAATCCCTAGGCTTCGGAATCCGCACTGAACCTGCTCCAGAGCCACACTGGACTCCTTGATCACCCACTCTCGTCATGCGTCTTGCGCGAAACCTTGCCCGAAACCGACTGTTTCTGACCCTTGTCATCGTGCTCAGCGGCATGCTGCTGAGCATGTGGGCCGCCAGTCGCGTCGCGCTGCAAACCTCTTTGCACGATGAAAGCGAAAGCGTGCAACGCCAGCTCACGCTCTATGCCCAGGCCATGGTGCAGCGCGTGGACCGCTACCGCACCCTGCCCGAGGTGCTGGCGCTCGATGCCGAACTCAAGAGCGCGCTCAGCCACCCGCTCAGCGCCACCGAGGTGGACAGGCTCAACCACAAGCTGGAGCAGGCCAACGGCGCCAGCCGAGCCTCCACGCTGACCCTCATCGACAAAAGCGGCAAGGCCCTGGCCGCCAGCAACTGGCGCGACTCGCACAGCAATGTGGGCGAGGACTACAGCTTTCGCCCCTATGTGACCCAGGCGCTGAGCCAGGGCAGTGGCCGCTTCTACGGCATCGGCATGACCACGGGACTGCCCGGCTACTTTCTCTCCCAGGCCATTCATGATGATGACGGCTCGGTGCTTGGGCTCATCGCCATCAAGATCCTGTTTCAGGAGCTCGAAGGCGAGTGGAGCCAGTCGCCCGACATCGTCTTCGCCTCGGACGAGCATGGCGTGGTCTTTCTCTCCAACCGCGACGAATGGCGCTACCGCCTGCTGGAGCCGCTGTCCAGCAACGACCAGCAGGAGGTGCGGGACACCCATCAATACGCGGGCCAGGCTCTGATTCCGCTCGGCTACCGCACCAGCCGGCAGCCTGCGGGCATCGGCATGCTGGCCCATTTCAGCCAGCCTCCGCTGGTCGACCCCATGCTCTGGCTGCGCATGGAACTCCCCGAAAGCCAATGGCAGCTGCATCTGCTGCACGACATCGTCCACAGCCAGACGGCCAGTCACTGGGCGGCAGTGGCCGCCGGCGGCCTATGGCTGGCCGCCTCGCTGCTGGTGCTCTATATCCGCCAGCGCCAGCGCCTGGCGGCCCTGCGCCAGCGCAGTCGCAAGGAGCTGGAGACCGTGCTGCACCAGCATGCGCAGGAGCTGCGCACGGCCCAGGACGGCATTGTCCAGGCCGCCAAGCAGGCCGACACCGGACTCTCGCGCAGTCTGCAGCATCTGCCGCAAGGCGTGGTGGTGGTGGACCCGCAGCTGCGGCTGGTGGCCTGGAACTCGCGCTATGTGGAGCTGTTCCGCTACCCGCCCGAGCTCATGCATGTGGGCCAGCCCATCGAGGCCCTGATACGCCACAACGCCAGGCGCGGCCTGCTGGGCAAGGGCGATGTGGAGCCTGCGATCCAGCGTCGGCTCCAGCATCTGCGCAGCGGCAGCCCCCATCTGCACGAAAGCGCCAAGGGCGACGGCACGGTGCTGGAGATTCGCGGCAACCCCCTGCCCGATGGCGGCTTTGTCACCAGCTATGCCGACATCACCAGCTACAAGAACACGGCGCGCGAGCTGCGCAATCTCGCCGATACGCTGGAAAAGCGCATTGCCGACCGCACCCGGGACCTGGCCCAGGCCAAGCAGGAGGCCGAGCGCGCCAACCGCTACAAGACCCGCTTTGTCGCCTCGGCCGTGCATGACCTGCTGCAGCCGCTGAATGCGGCGCGCATCTTCACCAGCCTGCTGCCCACCTATCTGCACGATGAGGCCGGCCGCCAACTGGCCCAGCGGGTGGACAAGGCACTGGCCTCTCAGGACGCCATCCTCACCAGCCTGCTCGACATCTCGCGCATGGAATCGGGCCAGCTCGAAGTCCGCGTGCGTGACTTCGCGCTCAACTCTTTGCTGGAAGTGGTGCACAACAATTTTGCGCTGCAGGCCGAGAACGAAGGCCTGAGCCTGCACTGCATGCCCAGCCGGCTGATCGTGCGCAGCGACGAAGCCCTGCTGCGTCGCATACTGCAGAACTTTGTCTCCAACGCCATCCGCTATACGCGCAAGGGCCGTATCGTCGTGGGCTGTCGCCGCCAGGGTGACCAGGTGCGCATCGAGGTGCATGACCAGGGTCCTGGCATTCCCCAGAGCCTGCAAAAGGAAATCTTCGAAGAGTTCCGCCGCCTCGACGAAGGCCATGCCGACGACCGCGGCACCGGCCTGGGCCTGGCCATCGTGGAGCGCCTGGGCAGATTGCTGGACCATGAGATCGGCCTGCGCTCCACCTTGGGCAAGGGCAGCGTCTTCTGGGTCAAGGTTCCACTGGGCCAGGCCGCTGCATTGACGCCGGTATCGCAGCAGCCTTCTCCCAGCGCCCGCGTGGACAGTCCGCTGCAGGGCGGCACCGTCTGGTATGTGGAGGACGATCCCGCCACCCGCGACGCCACCTGCGCCCTGCTCGAGCGCTGGGGCTGCGATGTGCCGCTGGCCGCCAACGCCCCCGAAGCCCTGGCCTATGCAGCGCCCGGCAATGCTCCGCAACTGGTGCTGCTCGATGTGCATCTGGGCCAGCTCTACGGCCCCGATATCTATGCCCAGCTCTGCGAGCGCTGGGGGCAGCAGCCTCCGGTCATCCTGCTGACCGCTGAAGGCGACAGCACCCTGCGCCGCCAGGCTGCCGAACGCGGCTGGGGCTTTCTGGCCAAGCCGGTCAGGCCGCCGGCGCTGCGGGCGCTGATGAGCCAGACCTTTTTGCGCGGACGAGAAGGCGGGAGCGCCTGAAAGCCAAAGTCACTTCCAGCTGCAGTGCCTTCAGTACATTGCGCTACAGCTATGAATTCAGGAGCAAAATCGGTCTGCACGCCATGACTGTACAAGCCGAGTGGCGGATTCTTCGATATGCTGCATCAGCCTCTGCGGCTTTCAGGCACGCGGGCCGTTCAACCCTGACAGAGACAGCATGCACCATCATCCCGTTGAATCCGCCGTTCCGCCCGGCAGCCGCATCGCACAGCGATTGGCCGGGGCCAGCTTTCACGACTCCTGGAGCATCGTCTCGGACGCCACAGGTCTGTCTGCACTGGAGCACTTCATTCTTGCCGCGCGGAAAACGCCGCGCTGGATTGAAATCTGCATGCGTGCGCGCAATCTGGTCGGCGGTCTGGTGGGACTCAAGAACCTGGGCACCTTGTCGGCCCTGAAGCCCGGCAAACCAGCAGCCAGCTACGGCCCCGGCGATAGGGTCGGCATCTTCACGGTGTTCGAAAACACCTTTGATGAAGCCCTTATCGGCGACGACGACAAGCATCTGAAGGTCGTGCTCAGCATTCACCGCAAGAGCGACATCAGCGCCCTGGACACCGTCATCACCGTCACAACCGTCGTGCATGTCAAGAACGCACTGGGGCATCTCTACATGCTGCCCGTCAAACCCATGCACAGGCTGATCGCTCCTGCCGTTCTGTCCTCCCTGGGAGGACGAACCCATGCTGCATGAGGAGACACACCTGTGCATGCCTGCTCTTGCCTAGACGGTTGCCAAAGACATGCGCGACTATGACAGCCTGGCTCATCGACACAGCAGCAAAGACATGTGCGTGGAAAAGCCCATGTCACTCATTGCCAATCTGATCGGCTTTGCGCCTGCAGAGGAAGACTTGCACTATGCGCTGGGCTTTTATGCCGGAGGCAGCGGCATTGACGACCGCCTGGCTGTGCGCTGCCGGATCGATCTCGCTCATTGGCCCGATGTGGTCAGCAGGCTGCGTCTGAAATCCGTGCATGAAGTATCGTGCGACGCCGACTGGCAAGAGGATTTCCTCTGACTGATCGATGCGCAAGATGCCCAAGGCCCGCTCCAAGCCCATTGTCATCGCTTCATCAATGCGGCGAGACAGGTTTTTCAGGACGAGGTCGATCATTGCTGGGAGATCTTTTTCTCCCACGGCAGCGATATCAACGCATGGTGTGCGGTCTGGCGTAGCCAGGAGCATCTGAACTATCTAAGCTTCGATCAAGGCTGACATCTCGATGGCAGCCCGTCTCAACACAAGGGGTCGCCAGATGCTGAAATCCTATCGTGCCAGCTGCCATTGCAGCCGGGTTCAGGTTGAAGTCGGCCTCGATCTGAGCCAGCCCAGCTATCGCTGCAACTGCTCCATCTGCAGGCGCAGCCGGTTCTGGCCCGCCATCGCCAGCCCCGAAAATTTCCGCCTTATTACAGGTGAGAAGGAACTCACCCTCTATGTGTTTGGCTCGCAAAAGAACCAGCATTTCTTCTGCAGGCGCTGCGGCATCCGCGTCTTTGGTGTGGGCCACGACACGCCGATAGGCCAGATGTACGGCATCAATATCGGTTGCCTGGAAGAGCTGTCGGAAGAGGAGCTTTCGCGAATTCCCGTCACGTATGTCGATGGCATGCACGATCGCTGGGATGCAACGCCGGAGTTTTTCGCGCACTTATAGCCATCGAACTGCGACGACAGTTTGCAGCGGCAAGCTGCACAGAAACGAGGTCAGAAAGGCCTCAATCCATGGCCAACAAAGCGCAGCAAGCTATCAAGACAGATGACTCTTGAGGCACCAGGGCAATCAAACCTCGTGATCGTTTTCCAGGCTCTTGACCAGCACTGCCGCCTGGGTGCGTGAATAGCATTCGAGCTTCTTGAGAATCGCCGTCACATGGACCTTGACGGTGTTCTCAGCCAGGCCCAGTTCGTGCGCGATCTGCTTATTGAGCAGCCCGTCGGCAATGCACAGCAGCACGCGAAACTGCTGGGGCGTGAGCTGGGCCAGACGAGCGGCCAGGGCCGCATCGGCCTCCGAGCGCTCGGCCACCATGGAGGGAAAGCTGATATCCCCGCTCAGCACATCGTCAATGGCGGCACTCATATCGTCGGCAGCCGCAGACTTGGAGATAAAGCCTGCCGCCCCGAACTGCTGGGCGCGACGGATGATGCGAGGGTCGTCATTGGACGAGATGATGATCACCGGAACCTGCGCATATTCGCCGCGCAGATGCAGCAGGGACGAGAAGCCGCGCGCGCCGGGCATGGCCAGGTCCAGCAGCACCAGCTCGATTTCAGGATTCTCCTGCATCGCTGCGCCCAAGGTCTGGGCGCTGGCCGCCTCCACAATGCGAAATTGCGGAAAGCGGTCGTGCAGCACCTGGATCAGCGCTGCGCGAAACAGCGGGTGATCGTCGGCAACGAGAAGAGTGGGCTCGGACATGGCCCGGAGTCTGCCACGGCTGGCACGGCGCTGCATCTGCAAAAACGCATATCCCGCAGCGCCCGGGCCTGTCCGTTACCCAGGCTGCGGCCCACTGAGTCCGGCTCTCAATCGAGCTTGATGTTGTTGGCCGTGATCACGCGGCCCCATTTGCTGCGTTCGTTGCTGACGAATTTCTCCATCTGCTCGGAGCTGCCGGGCATGGGCTCTACCCCCATGGCCGCCAGACGGGCCTTGGTGCGCGTGTCGGCCAGCGCAAACTGCAGCGACTGGCTGAACTTCCTGACCACCTCGGCCGAGCTGCCCTTGGGCACGACGATGCCCTGCCAGGCATAACCTTCGAAGCCCTTGAGGCCTTGCTCCTGCAAGGTGGCGACCTTGGGCAGCACATCGATGCGGGCCGGGCTGGCCACGCCTATGGCCTTGAGCTTTTTCTCGCCGAGGAAGGGAATAATGGTGGCGCTATCGGCCCACATGGCAGGTATCTGGCCACCGATCACATCCTGCACTGCGGGCGCAGCACCGCGATAAGGAACATGGGTCATATTGCCCAGACCGGCTTCTTCGCGGAACAGCTCGCCAACCAGATGATGAGGGCTGCCCAGGCCGGCCGAGCCCCAGCTCACGCCGGTCTTCTGCTGCTTGGCCCAGGCGACAAACTCGCTCAGATTGCTGACCGGCACATCGTTGTTGACCACCAGCAACATGGGAAAGCGCACCAGCATGCCCACGGGCTTGAAGTCCTTTTCGGCGTTGTAGTTGAGCTTGCGGAACAGAAACGGATTGGCAGCCAGCGTGGCGAAGTCGGCCGTGAACATCAGGTTGCCGTAGTCATGCGAGCGCGCGCTGTACTCGGCCGCGATATTGGTTCCCGCACCGGGCTTGTTGTTGATGACGATGGGGCGCTCCAGATTGCGGCCCATGGTTTCGGCAATCACGCGGGCCACCACGTCGGAGCCCCCGCCTGCGGCGTAGCCTATGACCCATTCCAGGGGCTTTTCCTGCGCCATGGCGGCCGGCCCTGCAGCCCATGCCAGCGTCGAGCAGGCCAGTGCGGCCAGAAATTTTTTGCGTTGCATCATCCTTGTCTCCTTGATTCATGGCCCCTTGAATAGATTTTGGTGACGGGGCCTTTAGGGGATGGCGCAGCTGCCGCCAGGCCGGCGGCTTGCTGCATCTCAAGCGGCAGCGTGTACCGGGGCAACCGGTGTCACGGCACCGCGCTCGGCCGGGTCCGCACCGGCAGGAGCGAATCCTGCGCTGGCGCGGGCCAGTTCGAGCGCATGCAGCAAGGTCTCTTGATGGCCGATGTGATTGGCCAGCAGCAGCACCAGGCGGGCATTGAGGGCGTGGCTTTGCGCGGTTTCCAGGCCCTGATGCGTGGCGATCAGGGCTTCATAGAAATCGTCGCAGGCCTGCAGATTCGGGTGAGTGGACAGCAGCATGGCAGTCTCCTAAAAAAGGGGGGGAATCCTCAGAGGGTGTTGCACTCCACCAGGGACAGCGAGCAAGGACTTGGGCCGGCCACGCCGCCCCGCAGCGAAGCTGTCGTCGGTTGCCCGCATGCCCCCTCCCGCGTAGCAAGAGAGGACGCCTCAGGGGGAGCCTTCATTTCAACCGCCGGCGCGCTGCAGCGCGGCACGCACGGCAGCCTCGTCGGGACGGCGCCAGCGCGCGCAGACATGCTGATCGGGGCGCAGCAGGTAACTGGTGCCGGGGCGCGCATCCAAGCGCTGCGCGGCCAGACCCTGGGCATCCAGCAGATCGGCTTGCGCGGCCCCGGCATCGCCCTCGGCGGCAATGGAGAGATTGAGCACACCGGTCAGCTCGCGCGCCCAGGCCGGCGTGGGGCCGAAATGCAGCAGCGTGAAGTCCGGGCCCAGGGAGCGCAGCAGCCAGGTGGTCTGGCTGTTGCCGGGACGGCGCATGGGCGCATCGCTGAGCACGGCGCCGGGCAGTTGCGAGCCTGCGAAGACCTCGCTGTCCGGCGTGTTGAGCGAGGAATGATGCAGCGTGGCCGGCACCGACAGACGACCGCTGTTGACGATGCGACGCGCAAACTCATGCTCGCGCGCCAGCTCCAGCGCCGCATCGCGAAACAGGCGGCTGATCTCGCTCTTGGGCGTGATGAAGTCGGTGGCGCGCGTGGAGTTGCGGATGTTCTCGTCGGCCGCGTATTCGCGCTCGGCGCCGTAGCTCGCGATCAGCGCAGAATCGGCCTGACCGCGCAGCACGCGGTCGAGCTTCCAGGCCAGGTTCTCGGCATCCTGCACGCCGCTGTTGGCGCCGCGTGCGCCGAAGGGTGATACGCCATGCGCGCTGTCGCCCGCAAAGACCACGCGGCCGTGGACGAAGCGGTCCATGCGCAGGCAGGCAAAGGTGTAGACGCTGGCCCATTCGAGCTCGAAGTGCGCGTCCTTGCCCAGCAATGCGCGGATGCGCGGCAGGATGTTCTCGGGCTTTTTCTCCTCCTCGGGATCGGCCTCCCAGCCCAGCTGGAAGTCGATGCGCCAGACATCGTCGGGCTGGCGGTGCAGCAGCACGCTCTGGCCCGGATGGAACGGCGGATCGAACCAGAACCAGCGCTCGGTTGGGAAGTCCGCATGCATCTTCACATCGGCAATCAGAAAGCGGTCGCGGAAGATGCGGCCGTGGCTTTCCTGGCCCAGCAGGCCGCGCAAGGGCGAGCGCGATCCGTCGCAGGCCAGCACCCACTGGGCATCGATCCGGTAATCGCCCTCGGGCGTTTCCACTGTCAGTTCCGCCCCATCCTCGCGCGGCGCCAGCGCCGTGACCTTGTTGTGCCAGCGCAGATCGATCAGCGGCAGCTGCAGGGCGCGCTCGACCAGATAGGCTTCGGCGTAGTACTGCTGCAGATTGATGAAGGCCGGGCGCTCGTGGCCGGCTTCGGGCAGCAGGTCGAACTGGTAGAGCGACTGATCCCTGGCAAACACCTTGCCCAAATTCCAGGACACGCCCTTGTCCACCATGGGCTGGCCCACACCCAGGCGGTCCCAGATCTCCAGCGTGCGCTTGGAAAAGCAGATGGCGCGCGAGCCCGTGGACAGCTTGCAGTCGTTGTCGAGCACCACCACCGGCTGGCCGCGCTGGGCCAGATCGATGGCCAGCGACAGGCCCACGGGCCCGGCGCCGACCACCACCACGGGGTGGCGAGCCGGCGCATCGGCATCCTGGTCCGCATGACGCCGATAAGGAATCTGGATGGACTGGATGTCGGCGGCGCTGCCGCGCAGGGCGTCAAGAGAAATGGCGGTGGTGGACATGGCGTTCATCGGTGCGCAAACCTTGAAAAGCGTGGATCTGTTTCTTGGGGCAAAAGCCGCCCCTCCGGCTCTTTGCGACCGGATTCAAACTCTGTTTTTTTGATAGCTGCTACCGCTCTCCAGGCATTGAATTCAATGTTTTTTCTATTTGAATTCATTACAAATCAAGCGCAAGCAGCTCCTGTTTTAGATAGCTTCGCCGTAGACCGCCGCGCCTGCGCAAGAGACTGCCAGCCGGGCGGCCCAGGAGGCGACTAGCCTTCCAGCGCCAGCCACATCTCGCGGTCGCGCTCGGCAGTCCAGATGCGCGGGTCGGCGTGGCCCGATGCCTCGTCATAGGCACGTGTCACGTCAAACGGCATGCAGTGGTTGAAGATCACCCAATGGCCGTATTTGGGCTGCAGCTTGGCAAAGGCTGCCTCGTAGACCTTGCGCAAGTCCTGACGCGCATCGGCGCCGGCCTTGACCTCGGCCCACAGGTCGCTGATGAAGTTGCGCGTGCCCGCCAGGCCGGCCTGCACTTCGGCGGCGTTCTGCAGCGCCGCACCGCGGCCGGGCACCAGCTTTTCGGGCTTGAGGGCGGCAATCGCATCCAGCGTCTGCGGCCAGTCCTGGAAATAGGCGTCGCCGGCATAGGGCGTGGCATCGAACTCGACCAGATCGCCGCTGAACAGCACCTTCTCCTGTGGCAGCCAGACCACGGTATCGCCCTTGGTGTGGCCACGGCCCAGCTGCAGGATCTGCACCTCGAGCTTGCCCAGCCACAGCGTCATCTTGCCGGTGAAGGTCATGGTCGGCCAGGTCATGCCATCGGGCACGCTCTCGACGTTCTGGAACAGGCGCGGAAAGCGGCCGATCTCGCTGGCCTTGTCCTGCTCGCCGCGCTCGACGATGAGGTCGTAGGTGTCCTGGCTGGCAATGATGTGCTCGGCGCCGTAGGCCGAGGCACCCAGCACGCGCACCGCGTGGTAATGCGACAGCGTGACGTATTTGATGGGCTTGTCCGTGACCTCGCGGATGCGGCGGATCACGTCCTCGGCCATGACGGGTGTGGCCTGGGTGTCGATGACCATCACGGCGTCGTCGCCAATGATGATGCCGGTATTGGGGTCGCCCTCGGCCGTGTAGGCATAAGCATGTTCGGAGAGCTTGTCGAAGCTCACCTTCTTGACTTCAAGGTCGGCGGCGGAGGCAAAGGTCTTGGTGCTCATCGTTGCAATCTCTTTGTTTTAAACAAATGCATTCAGCTTTATCGAATTTCTGAATGCTAGATATAAATTCAACATTGCACAATCGATTTGTCATAGTGAAAAACCCTTGAGGCTTTCCAGCCGCTCTTCCACCGTCACAATGCCGTCATGCCTCATGCCAACTCTTCTTCGACCAACGCCCGTTTGATGCTTGAATCCAGTGACGACGAACCCGCGCGCGCACCGCGCGGCATACAGAGCGTGGAAGTCGGCGGCCAGTTGCTCAAGGTGCTGGCGCGCACGGGCCGGCGCATGGCGCTCAAGGATCTGGCACGCGAGGCGGAGATGACAGCAGCCAAGGCCCACCCCTATCTGGTGAGTTTTTGCAAGCTGGGCCTGATGGAGCAGGATCGCGTCAGCGGCCATTACGGCCTGGGGCCGCTGGCCATTCAGATGGGGCTCATCAGCCTGCAGCAGGCAGATCCCGTGCGCATGGCGATTGCCGAGCTGCCCGCCCTGGCGCAAGAGGTGGGCTACACCGTGTCGGTTTCCATGTGGAGCGGCCAGGGGCCGACCATCATCCGCGTCGAAGAAGGCCCGACCCATGTCTATGTGGCCATGCGCCACGGCACGCCGGCCTCCTTGCGCCATACCGCCACGGGCAAGATTTTTGCGGCTTTCGGCGACCCGGCCCGTATCGCACCGCTGCTGCAGGCCGAAGGCCACAGCCTGGACGAACCGACGTTTGCCAAGGAACTGGACGCCATTCGCCGCAACCACCTGAGCGTGGTCGAGAACCAGTTGCTGTCGGGCGTAAGCGCGCTGGCGGTGCCGGTGTTCGACGGCTTCGGCCAGTTGGTGCTGGCGATTGCCGCCATCGGCCCTTCGGTCACGCTGACGCTGGACCCCGCTGGTCTGCCGGCCCAGAAACTGCAGGCCCAGGCCCGTCAGCTATCCCTGCGCCTCGGAGCACCGGCTGTGCTGACCGGGGCCTGAGACCTAGGCTCGGTAGCCCAGCGAAGCACTGATACTGCGCGCCTCTTCGCGTACAGCCTGGGCAATGCGGCCCTGCGGATCGGGGTCGAAGCCGCCGCTGGCCCCGAGCGCGCAGAGCACGGCCACCACATGACCGTTGTAGTCGAGCAAGGGCGCCGCAACGGCGCTGATGCCAGGCAGATTCAGGTCCCGGATCGCCGCACAGCCGGCTGCGCGAATCTCGCTGCGCAGCTGCTCCAGAGGCTTGCTCGCATGCAGCAGACGGCGATGCTCGGGGCTGGCGGCATCCAGCTCACGCGCCAGCAGCGCCTCGACCTCGGGCTGCGGCTCCATGAAGGCAAAGAATGCGCGCCCCGTGGCCGACCACAGCATGGACATGACCGAACCCACACGCACATTGACGGTAATGGGCAGGCTGGGCTCTTCGAAACGCACGATGGTGGGGCCCATATTGCCCATGACCGCGACAAAACTCGTGACCTGCAAGGACTCGCGCAGATGCTGCAGGGCCGGCTCGGACATGCGCACAGGATCGTTCTGGCGCATCGCAGCCAGGCCGATGTGGATGGCCTCGCGTCCGAGCGCGTACTGGGTGCCGCCACGATCCTGCTCCACCAGGCCCTCGGCCATGAGGCTGGCCAGATAGCGATGCACCTTGGCCGGGCTTTCATCGACGGCAGCCCCGATGGCCGTGAGGCTGGCACGACCGCCCAGCCCGGCCAGTGCCTTGAGCACGGCCAGACAAGTCTCCGCTGCCTGCACACGCTGGCGACGTTGATCCGGCTCTTGCCGGGCATTCTGCGACGCCACTCTTGCTGCGGGGCTGGCTGCTTGCCGCTTCGCCATCGCCAAAGTCTTCTTCTCGATTTTCATAGCCGGTTGCGCCTGTCTCGTAAGCCGTTGAAGACATTTTCACGCATGTCTCGTGCTGGCTCTCGGGTAATCCCTTGAAGCATATTTACGCTATGCGTATAAAAATTACGCAAAACAATTTCCGTATTAAAGCGGAATCGCAGGCGGAGTGAAGCTTGGTTAACCCGCAGGCAAACAACACCACAGCCCAGGAGACACCCTCAATGAAAAAACGCCTCTTCACCGCCTCGGTTCTGGCCACCAGCATGCTCTGGCTGGCCGCAACCCCAGGCACCGCCGCGGCCCAGGACAAGTACCCGAGCAAGAGCGTGCGCTGGATCGTTCCCTATGCCGCCGGCGGCGGCTCGGACTTCCTGGCCCGCACCATAGGCCAGGCCTGGGGCGCCCAGGCCCATCAACCCATCGTCGTGGACAACCGCCCGGGCGGCAACACAGCCATCGGCGCCTCGGAGACCGCGCGCGCACCGGCTGACGGCTATACCGTACTGTCGGCCGACAACGGCACGCTGATCTTCAACCCGGTGCTCTACAAGAGCCTGAGCTACAACCCCGGCAAGGATCTGACGCCCGTCACGCTCATGGGCCGCTTTCCCATGATTCTGGTGGCCGGCCCCGCCGAGAAGGCCAAGACCGCCAAGGAGTTCATTGCCGCCGCCAAGGCCAGCGCCGAGGGCGTGAACTACGGCTCCGCCGGTGCGGGCGGCCCCCATCACCTGGCCATGGAGCTGCTGAAGTCCGAGGCCGGCCTCAAGCTCGCCCATGCGCCCTACCGCGGTGCGGCTCCGGCGCTGGCAGATGTGGCAGGCGGTCAGATTCCCGTGATGATGGTGGACCTGGCCGCCGGCGCCGGCTTCATCAAGGGCGGCAAGGTGCGCCCCCTGGCCGTGGCCAATGCAACGCGTCTGCCCCAGCTGCCCGATGTGCCCACCTTCGGCGAACTGGGCCTGCCCGGCGTGCAGGCTGCGGCCCTGGTCGGCATGGTGGCCCCGGCCAAGACACCGGCCAATGTCGTCACGGCGCTGAACAAGCAGGTGGTCGCCGCCATCAACGAGCCTGCGGTCAAGCAAAAGCTCATCGACTTTGGCGTGGAGCCCGTGGGCAACACGCCCGAGCAGTTCCAGACACTGATCCACAGCGAAAGCGCACGCTGGCAAAAGCTGATCAAGGATCTGAACATCACGCTGGACTGATTGCCCCGCTGATCCATGCCGCAGAGGCTGGCGGCAGGCCGCCTCTGCGCTCTCGTCCGATGGCTTATGCCATCTCCTGCCTCTTTGCGTTTGCGAGCGAGCCATGACCGTTTCCCCCCCCAGCCGTTGCCCCATCGATCACAGCCAGTTCGGCAAGCCCACCGGCCAGAGCGGCCCTACGGGCTGCCCCATCAGCCACGGGGCCGCCGGCTTCGATCCCTTTGCCGACGGCTACCAGCAGGACCCGCCCGAGTATGTGCGCTGGGCACGCGAACAGGAGCCCGTGTTCTACAGCCCGCAGCTGGGCTACTGGGTGGTCACGCGCTTCGACGACATCAAGGCCATCTTCCGCGACAACCTGACCTTCAGCCCCTCGATTGCGCTGGAGAAGATCACGCCGACAGGCGATGAAGCCAATGCCGTGCTCGCCAGCTACGGCTTTGCGCTGAACCGCACTCTGGTCAACGAGGACGAGCCCGCCCACATGCCGCGCCGCCGCGCGCTGATGCAGCCCTTCACGCCCGAAGAGCTCAAGCACCACGAGCCCATGGTGCGCCGGCTGGCCCGCGAATATGTGGACCGCTTCATCGACGACGGCCGCGCCGATCTCGTCGACCAAATGTTGTGGGAAGTGCCGCTGACGGTGGCCATGCATTTCCTGGGCGTGCCCGCAGACGATATGGACACGCTGCGCCAGTACAGCATTGCCCACACCGTCAACACCTGGGGGCGCCCCCGGGCCGAGGAGCAGGTGGCCGTGGCCCATGCCGTGGGCAATTTCTGGCAGCACGCGGGCCGGATTCTCGACAAAATGCGCGCCGACCCCGATGCCGAAGGCTGGATGCAATACGGCATTCGCAAGCAGAAGGAACTGCCCGATGTCGTCACCGACTCCTATCTGCACTCCATGATGATGGCCGGCCTGGTCGCCGCCCACGAGACCACGGCCAACGCCACGGCCAATGCCGTCAAGCTGCTGCTGCAGCACCCCAAGGTCTGGCAGGAGATCTGCGCCGATCCCTCGCTGATCCCCAATGCCGTGGAGGAATGCCTGCGCCACAACGGCTCGGTAGCCGCCTGGCGGCGCCTGGCCACCAAGGATGTGGTGGTCGGCGGCCAGGCCATTCCGGCCGGCAGCAAGCTGCTCATCGTCACCTCTTCGGCCAACCACGACGAGCAGCATTTTGTCGATGCCGACCTGTTCGACATCCACCGCGACAATGCCAGCGATCACCTGACCTTCGGCTACGGCTCCCACCAGTGCATGGGCAAGAATCTGGCGCGCATGGAAATGCAGATCTTCCTTGAAGAGTTCACGCGCCGCCTGCCCCATATGCAGCTGGCAGAGCAACGCTTCACCTATGTGCCCAACACCTCGTTCCGCGGCCCCGAACATCTGTGGGTTCAATGGGATGTAAGCCGCAACCCCGAGCGCGCCAACCCCGCCGTGCTGGCCGAACAACAGCCGGTGCGCATCGGCGAATCCTCGCAGGGCGGCGTCAGCCGCAGCATGCTGGTGGACAGCACCGAGCTGATTGCGCAGGACGTGCTGCGCGTGCGCCTCAAGGCGCCCGACGGACGCGAGCTGCCACGCTGGACCCCGGGCTCGCATATCGACCTGCACTGCGGCGACACCGGCATCTCGCGCCAGTACTCGCTATGCGGTGATCCGCAGCAAGCCGATACCTACGAGATCGCCGTGCTGCGCGAGGAGCACAGCCGTGGCGGTTCGGCCTGGATACATGGGGCACTACAGGCCGGCATGAAGGTGCAGATGCGCGGCCCGCGCAACCACTTCAGGCTCGACGAAGGCGCGCAGCAGCTGATTCTCGTCGCCGGCGGCATAGGTATCACGCCGGTTGCGGCCATGGCGGCTCGCGCCCAGGCTTTGGGCATCCCCTATGAAATCCACTACAGCTGCAGCCAGCGCGAGCGCATGGCGCTCCTGGATGCATTGCAGGCAATGCATGGCGAGCGTCTGCAGATCTATGTGGGCGCGGAAGGCCGGCGTGCCGATTACGCGGCACTGCTGGCCGAGGTCAGGCCCGGCGCACAGATCTATGCCTGCGGTCCGCAGCGCATGCTCGACGGGCTGGCCGAGGCCAGCCAGCACTGGCCCGAGGACAGTCTGCGCGTGGAGCATTTCTCCAGCACCCTGGGAGCGCTGGACCCGGACAAGGAGCACGGCTTTGAAGTCGAGCTGCGCGAATCCGGCATCACGCTGCAGGTGCGCAACGATGAAACCCTGCTCGATGCGCTGCGCAGTGCCAATATCGATATCGAGTGCGACTGCCGCGAAGGCCTGTGCGGCTCCTGCGAGGTGCCGGTGCTCGAAGGCGATATCGATCATCGCGACATGGTGCTGACCCGTGCCGAGCGCACGGCCTGCACCAAGATGATGAGCTGCTGCTCGCGCGCCAGGACGCAGGAGTCCAGAATCGTTCTGGCGCTGTAGCGTCCCCGGCGGGCTGCCCCGGGCGGGTAGCCCCAGGCGAGCTGCTGCAGCCAGGCCATGCATGGCTTCTGCCTAGAATCACTGCCCATATGGGCCTGTTGCAAATACTGCTGATTCTTGTGTGGGCGCCGACTGCAGCGCTCATCGCCTTCATGGCCACCACCTGGCTGAGCCATGGCGCGCAAGCCATCTGGAGCGCCATGACTGGCACTCGCGCTGACGAGCGCTCGACCTGGCCGCTGCTGCTGGGCGGCGTGGCGGCCCTGGCGGGCATGGTGGGGGCCGTCATCACCTTTCCGAACCAGGCCGTCATGCAGCATGCGTTCGGCAAACTGCTGGGCTATGGCTCCACACGTGTGGAGATCACGCTGCGCCAGGACGATGCCGCCACGCGCCAAGCCCTGCTGGAGACGCTACGCCCCTTCATGGAGATGGGCGGGCGCGAGATTCGCTACCGCGTCTCCACCCGGCATGGCAGCTACACCGAAACCGACGAAGTGCCCAGCTATTACCGCTTCGCCGACGGGCGACTGGAGATCGCCACAGGCGGCATCGTCAACAGCGACAGACTGTCCGCGATGCGGCATGGATTCAAGGCACTGGCGCAATTTCCCACAGCCAGCGGGCTTGACGCCAGCGTGCCGGCCACAGTGAACCTTGGCAAGGCACGGATAGCAGTGGAGATGCTGCCGCGCACGGCCATGCTGATTCACGGTGACGCCGCCAAGGAATTGCCAAGCGTTCTGCGCCCCGCCGCCCCGGCCCGTTGCCACTTGGAAGTGCAGGCGCTGTTCTCAACGGATGCCTTCAGGCTGCTCATGTTCGCGGGCCGGGCCTCGGGCGAGGTCGAGATCCGCACCGGCCCCGATACCTCCCTGCGCGACACGCAGTACCAACTGGTCGGCATGGGCCTGGTGCCGGGCAGCAACGGGCGCAGCGTCAAGGAGCTGGAGACCGATGCCACCCGCATCTATGGCGTGTTGAGGCTGTTGCCGCCGGGCCTGAATCCCGATGTCATGGACTGCGATATCGCCCTGGGACGCATGAGCGACCCGGCCCTGGTGGCCGCCGCCATGCTGTCCACATTTCCCGGCCTGGAAGGACGCGTGAATGACATAGAGATCACGCCTTCAGCCTCCTTCTCGCCCTGGCACAACCGGGGCTGGACGGCCGTGCCGCCCGGCACACGCTCGCAAGGCGGAACGCGAGCCGAAGCAGGTACGCACGCCTGCACCCTGGAGCAGAACCGCCACACGCGCACCCTGATATCCATGGTCGAGGAGCACTGCACGGAACGCGAGCCGCAAAACGCCGGTGCCGCCTGCCCCCAACTGCGCGAACGCCTGAACTGGACCCAGGCCGAGCTGGCCCGATGCAGAAAACAGTTGGTGCGCTGAAACGGCGCCGAGGCCCGCGCAACAGCGATCACATGGACCAGATTCTCGGCGTGCCGCCCTGCAGGCCCCAGAGTTCTTTTCTCCAAAAACTCCACAAGGTTTTCCACAACATCATCACAGGCTCCACCACAGGTGATGCACAGCGCAGAACCAGCATGTTTTCATTGGGAGCGGTGACACCGCTCAACACCGCCGGAGCGGCCTTGGCAAGCAGCTCCTGCGTGCCTTCCAGCAAGGCTTCGCGCTGATGGCGCGCCATGGCTGAGCCGCTGGCAAAGATCAGACTGCCCAGGCAGCGATGCCCGGCCAGCCCCAGATCGCCGTTGAGCAGCAGTTCGTCCTGTGCATCGATCACGCCGCGCTCCAGAAAACGGCCCGGCCATTCGATGTGCTGCTCGAACCTGCCGCAGGTATAGGGTTGGTCCGCCAGCGGCAGGCCCAGCGCCGTCACATCCCAGGTCAGCAGTTGCGCGTCTTCG
The DNA here is from genome assembly GCF_004522605.1 of Comamonas sp. A23. Classification (NCBI taxonomy): domain Bacteria; kingdom Pseudomonadati; phylum Pseudomonadota; class Betaproteobacteria; order Burkholderiales; family Comamonadaceae; genus Comamonas; species Comamonas sp. A23. The sequence continues at coordinate 44,266 of NZ_RSDT01000003.1, read as the reverse complement.
GCGAGGTCGAACTCCAGCTGGTTGACGGCATCGCAGGCGTTGTAGGCAATCGCCTCCAGCGGCAGCCACTCCAGCCTCGCACCGGGGTCCAGGCGCAACCGGGTGCGTTGCATGGCCTGCTGCCAGTTGCTTTTGTAAAAGCGCGTGGCACCGGGCGTGGTGACCAGCGCATGCGCACCTTCTGCGACATGGACATCAATGTCCAGCACATCGCCGCCCACCAGCCCGCCCGGTGGGTGCACCAGCACGTTGTGACAGATGGCAGGACCTTCGGGATACAGACTTTTGAGGATGCGCAGCGGACCATCGTGCGTGAAATGCACCGAGGTCTTGCCGGCCTGCAGGGAATAGTTCAGCGCCAGTTGCGCATGCCAGGTCATTGTCTTTCTCGCCTCTTCAAGCAGGCCTGCCGCTCAGGCCGGGATGGCTCAGCTCTTTTGCTTACTAACTCATGAAAATTCATTCGTTGTTGTATCGCAGCAGCGCTTCTACAGTCTCTCGCACGCCAGCTTGTCAAGCATATGGCGATTGATTTCAGGAGCATTCATGTCGGTCGCTACCGTAACGCATTCCCGCCTGCATCGCACTCTGGCCCCGTGGCTGACATCGATGGCGGTGCTGTGCTGCACGCTGGCAACTGGCCCTGCTGCCGCGCAAGCCGGCGGCGCAGCGGCACAGGCCTGGAAGCCCAGCAAGTCCACGGAATTCATTGTCCCCAGCGGAGCCGGCGCGGCGCTGGATCAGGCGGCCCGCAAGCTCACCGAGCTGCTGGCACGCGACGGCCATGCACCGCAGTTCGTGGTCAGCAACAAGTCCGGCGCACATGCTATCGCCGCGCTGGAAAGCCTGCACCGCCACCCTGGCGACGCCCACACGCTGATGACGCTGAGCACCAGCTACGGCAACAGCCTGGCACAGAACGCCCTGCCCGCACACCTGCAGAAAGGCACGCCGCTGGTGACCTTGCTGCGCGAGTTCACCACGGTGGTCGTGCGTGCGGATTCGCCGCTGCGCAATGCCCAGGACCTGATCGCCCAGCTGCGCAAGGACCCCGAGAAATACTCCATCGGCATCGCCACCACGCTGGGCAATCACATCCATCTGGGCGTGGCCCAGCCCTTGCAGCAGGGCGGCGTGAATATCCAGAAGCTGCGCATCGTCCCCTACAAATCCTCTGCCGAATCCATGGTGGCGCTGGCAGGCGGCCATCTCGATGTGGTTTCGGCCACCACGCCGAACCTGCTGCCCTATCTGCAGTCGGGCCGCGTGCGCGTGCTGGCGATTGCCGCCGACAAGCGGCTTGAAGGCGTGTTCGCCCAGTCGCCCACCTGGAAGGAGCAGGGCATCGACTATGTCAGCGATTCGTTTCAGGGCGTGATGACGGCACCCGGTGCCAGCACCGCGCAACAGGCGTATTGGGTGAATGCGCTGCGCAAGGTTTCCGAAACCCGGGAATGGAAGGAGTTTGTGGCGCTGAACCAGTGGGAGCCCATCTTCCTCGGCCCGCAGGACACGGCTCGCGCCCTGAGTGCCCAGGTCGAGCGCAGCCATGCACTTCTCACCGAGCTGGGCCTGCTGCCACCCAGCGCCTCCCGTATTGCCCAGGCGCGTTGAAGCCCCGCTCTCATCAGGAAAAATCCCATGAACATGCCCCTGCCCCACGCTCCGCTGCAGCATCTGGACGAACGCCTGAGCTCCGCAAGCAACATCACTCCGCATATCCGCATCACGCCGCAGTCGGCGCATATCGGCGCGCTGATCAGCGGCGTCAATCTGAAGCAGGCCTTGAGTGCCGCCGAAGTGCACACCATCCGCTCGGCATTGCTGCGCTGGAAGGTGATCTTCTTTCGCGACCAGCACCTCAGCCACGAGCAGCAGATCGCCTTTTCGCACCAGTTTGGCGAGCTGACGCCCGGCCACCCCGTCTTCGGTCATGTCGAAGGCTTTCCCGAGCTGTATTCGATCGCCAAGCACCGCAAGGCCAACCGCCACAGCGGCCAGGCCGAACAGCGCCCCTGGACCGGCTGGCATGCCGATGTGACGGCCGCCCACAACCCGCCTGCCGCATCGATTCTGCGCGGCGTGACGATTCCGCCCTATGGCGGCGACACGCAATGGACCAATCTGGCCGCTGCCTACGAAGCGCTCTCCAAACCGCTGCAAGCCTTTTTGCAGGGCCTGCGTGGCGAGCACCGCTTCAGCGCCCCGCAGGGAGCCACGGCATCGCAGGAATATCTGGATCTGGTGCGCGACAACACCCTGATCAGCGAACACCCGCTGGTCACGATTCATCCCGAGACCGGCGAGAAGGTGCTCTACATCAGCCCCGGCTTTCTCAAGTCCATCGTGGAACTCTCCACCCGCGAATCGCGCGTGCTGCTGGAGCTGCTCTGGGAGCACGCCGTCAGCAGCGAGTTCACCGTGCGCTTCAAGTGGGAACCCGGCTCGCTGGCCTTCTGGGACAACCGCTCCACGGCCCATGTGGCTCCACAGGATATCTTTGCGCTGGAGTTCGATCGCCAGCTCTACCGCACCACGCTGGTGGGCGAAGTCCCCCGGGGCGCGGACGGCCGCGCCAGCACTGCCATACAGGGCAATCCGGTGCTGGCCGCGCACGGCGCAGCGTACTGACGAAATGAGTTGTCCTCCGGGCATGGCCTGAGGCTTTGAGGTGCCGCTTGCGGCACCTTTTTTTCTTCGCCCGATATTCAAATCGCCACCAGCGAGCGCACATTCTTCTCCTGCATCTCGCTGCCCGGGCCCGACGCGATCACCTCGCCGCGCTCCATCACCACATAGTGATCGGCCAGCTCCTCGGCAAAGTCGTAGTACTGCTCGCACAGCAGGATGGCCATGTCGCCGCGATTGGCCAGCATGCGGATCACGCGGCCGATGTCCTTGATGATGCTGGGCTGTATGCCCTCGGTGGGCTCATCCAGGATCAGTATCTTGGGCTGCGGCGCCAGTGCGCGCGCAATGGCCAGCTGCTGCTGCTGCCCACCCGAGAGATCGCCGCCACGGCGGTGCAGCATCTGCCCCAGCACGGGGAACAGCTCGTACAGCTCGCCCGGAATCCGAGTGCCTGCCGAACAATAGGACAGACCCATGCGCAGATTGTCTTCCACCGACAGGCGCGAGAAGATTTCGCGCCCCTGGGGCACATAGCCGATGCCGCTGCGCGCGCGCTCATAGGGCGTCCTGCGCGCGATATCGCGGCCCTGCCATTCAATGCCGCCGCTTCTAATGGGAACCAGCCCCATCAGGCTTTTGAGCAAGGTGGTCTTGCCCACGCCGTTGCGGCCCAGCAGCACCGTGACCTTGCCGATCTCGGCCGTGAAATTCACGTCCCGCAGGATGTGCGAGCCGCCGTAGTACTGATGCAGGTTCTGAACTTTAAGCATTTTCGACCTCTAACGCTTACACAGCTAGCGCAAGCAGCTATCTAATTTGACTATCTGCGGAGCGCATGGCGTTTGAAACTGGCGCTGCCCAATCAAAGAGACAGCGAGGAAGCGCCGCCGCGCACCGAAGCAGTCGTCCCCTTCCCTTAGCGCGAAGCGCGTAGAGAGAGGGGGAAGGCGCGGGGCCGCCCAGGCGAAGCGTCTCAGGGGGTCACCGACCAAGGTACACCTCGATCACGCGCTCGTCGCCCTGGACCTCGGCCAGCGTTCCCTCGGCCAGTACCGAGCCATCGCAAAGCACCGTGACCTTCTCGCTGATAGTGTCGATAAAGCTCATGTCGTGCTCCACCACCATCAGCGAATGCTTGCCCTTGAGCGTCAGAAACAGCTCGGCCGTGCGCACCGTTTCCTCGTCTGTCATGCCGGCCACAGGCTCGTCGAGCAGCAGCAGCTTGGGCTCCTGCACCAGCAGCATGCCGATCTCCAGCCACTGCTTCTGTCCGTGACTGAGCAGCCCGGCTTGGCGCGTTACGCTGCCCGCCAGATGAATGGTGTGCAACACCTCGGCAATACGGTCCTTCTGCGCGCCGTTGAGCTTGAACAGCATGGAGGAGGCAATGCCCTTGTGGGTCTTGAGCGCCAGCTCCAGGTTCTCGAACACGCTGAGCTGCTCGAACACCGTGGGCTTCTGGAACTTGCGGCCAATGCCCATGGCCGCAATCTCGGGTTCCTTGAAGCGCAGCAGATCGATGGTGGAGCCGAAGAACACCGTGCCGCTGTCGGGTCGGGTCTTGCCGGTGATGATGTCCATCATCGTGGTCTTGCCCGCGCCATTGGGGCCGATGATGCAGCGCAGCTCGCCGGGCGCGATATCGAGACTCAGACCGTTGATGGCCTTGAAGCCGTCGAAGCTCACATGCACGTCTTCGAGATAGAGAATTCGGCCGTGGGTCACATCCACTTCGCCGGCAACCACGGGGCGCGCCAGACTGGCGCTGCGACCGCCTGATTCGGTGCGCAGCGCGGCTTCGCGCTGCTGGTAGGAGGCCAGGCGCTGCTCGCCGTCCTGCATCAGATCGGGGGTCATGCGCGCACTCCTTCGATGGCATCGGCAGAAGCCGGTTCGGCAGCGGTTTTGGCAGCTGCGGCTGCAGTCTGGTTCAACGGCGCCTTGACCTGGGCCTTGCGCTTCTCACGCCACTGGCGAAGCTGCTGCGGCAAGCGAATCAGTCCTCCCGGCATGAACAGCGTCACGACGATGAACAGCGCACCCAGCACGTACAACCAGTATTCGGGTGCGGCCACGGTGAGCCAGCTCTTGCCGCCATTGACGGCAAACGCGCCGATGATGGGGCCGACCAGCGAGGCACGTCCGCCCACGGCCGTCCACACCGCCATTTCGATGGAATTGCCCACGCTCATCTCGCTGGGGTTGATGATGCCCACCTGAGGCACATAGAGCGCGCCCGCCAGGCCGCACATCATGACCGAGATGACCCAGATCGACAGCTTGTAGGGCAGCGGGTTGTAGCCGCAGAACATGGTGCGCGATTCGGCATCGCGCACGGCCTGCAGCACGCGCCCGTACTTGCTGCGCATCAGCCAGCGCGAGAACAGAAAGCAGCCCAGCAGCGCCAGACCCGACAGCGCGAACAGCAGCACATGCATGGCTTGCGAGTTGACGGAAAAACCCAGCAGGGTCTTGAAACCCGTGAAGCCGTTGTTGCCGCCAAAGCCGGTCTCGTTGCGGAAGAACAGCAGCATGGCGGCATAGGTCAGGGCCTGGGTGATGATAGAGAAATACACGCCCTTGATGCGCGAGCGAAAGGCGAAGTAGCCGAACAGCCCGCCGATCAGGCCCGGCACCAGAAACACCAGCAGCACGGTGGCGGCAAAGCTGCCCGACAACGCCCAGTGCCAGGGCAGCTCCTTCCAGTCCAGAAAGCCCATGAAGGCGGGCAAGGCATCGGGGCCTGCGGCCTCGCGCATCAGGTACATGCCCATCACATAGCCGCCCAGTGCGAAGAACAGGCCGTGGCCCAGGCTCAGGATGCCGGTATAGCCCCAGATCAGGTCAATCGCCAGCGCGCAAATGGCATAGCACATGAACTTGCCCAGCAGGCCGAGCATGTAGTCGGACAAGTGCAGCGCACTGTCCTCGGGCACCCACAGATTGAGTGCGGGAGCCACGGCGCAGACCATGGTCAGGGCCAGCAGAAATGCCGTCCAGCCCTTGGCGGATAGCAGCGGCGCTGGCTTGGGCAGTTCGATGGATATGGATTGGGTTGTCATGTCAGTTTTCCCTCATGTCGAGCAAGGCACATGGCCTGCGCAACTGGCGCGGCCCAGGTACGAGACACCGAGCAAGGGCCGCCCCGCAGCGAGGGTGTCGTCCTCTGCCCGCAGCGCGCAGCAATGCGAGAGCGGGGGAAGGCACGAAGCGACTCAGGGGGTGTTTCATGTTTCCGCACTGCGGCCCTTCAGGGCAAAGATGCCTTGTGGACGCTTTTGAATGAAGACCACGATGAACAGCAGCACGGCGATCTTGGCCAGCACGGCACCGGTCCAGCCTTCCAGCAGCTTGCTGAGCACGCCCAGGCCCAGAGCCGCATAGACGGTGCCCGCCAGCTGCCCCACACCGCCCAGCACCACCACCAGGAAACTGTCCACGATGTAGTTCTGCCCCAGATCCGGGCCTACATTGCCGATCTGGCTCAGGGCGCAGCCGGCCAGCCCGGCAATGCCCGAGCCCAGCGCAAACGCATAGGTGTCGGTGCGTGCCGTGTTGACGCCCACACAGGAGGCCATGGCGCGGTTCTGCGTCACGCCGCGCACGAACAGGCCCAGCCGCGTTCTGGCGATCATGAAGGCCACACCCGCCAGCACGGCGAACGCAAAGACGATGATGGCGATGCGGTTGTAAGGCAGGGTCAGATTGGGCAACAGCGCAATGCCGCCGCTCATCCAGACGGGGTTCTCCACGCTCACGTTCTGCGCCCCGAAAAGGCTGCGCACGGTTTGCTGCAGCACCAGGCTGATGCCAAAGGTGGCCAGCAGCGTCTCCAGCGGGCGGCCGTAGAGAAAGCGGATCACGCCACGCTCCAGCACTGCGCCCACCAGCGCCGATGCCAGAAAGGCCACAGGAACGGCCACCACCAGATACCAGCCAAACCAGGCCTCGGGCAGCCAGCGCTGGAATGCGACCTGCACCAGATAGGTCGCATAGGCGCCGATCATGATCAGCTCGCCATGCGCCATATTGATGACGCCCATCAGGCCGTAGGTGATAGCCAGACCCAGCGCCGCAAGCAACAGCACGGAACCCAGGCTGATGCCGCTGAAGATCGCCCCCAGCCTGTCGCCCCAGGCCAGGCCTTCGGCAATGCCGGCCAGCGCGGCCTTGATGGCTTTTTGCACGCCGGGGTCGGACTCTTCGGACAGGCGCTGGTTCAACAGCAACTGCGTCTCCGGGGTCTGCTGATGCGACAGCTGCTGCACCGCCTTCAGGCGCTGCCCTGCGTCGTCGCTGCCCAGCAGGCTGCCCGCCAGGCTGCGCTCCAGCAAGGCCTTGACCTGGCCGTCCTTTTCGGTGGCCAGCGCTTTTTCTATCAGCGGCAGGCGCTCGGCATCCGGCTCGGAGGCCAGTTGCTCGGCGGCCTTGCGGCGCGCCTGCACATCACTGCTGCCCAGCGCCAGCGCGGCCTGTGCCGTGTCGATGACGGAGCGCAGATAGTTGTTGCTGACGACCTCCTCGGCATCGGGCGGGAGCTTGACGTCTGCGCCGGTCGCCGCATCGCTGACCGCATCGCCGCTGACCACATAGGCCCGGCCCTGGGACACGCGCACTTCATCGTCGGACAGCGCCTTGAGATAGGCAGCGAGGCGACCGCCGTCGCTCTGCGCATCGGGTGCCAGTACGGCCTGATTGATGGCCTGCACGCGCTGCTCGGAGTCGTCTGCCGCAGCCATGGCATAGGCCTGCTCGGTCGTCAGTGCGTGACTGGCAAAGCTCAGCAAGGAGCCCAGCCCGGCGGCCCATACCAGCCGCCATGACTTGCGCAGTAGTTTCATAAAAAGTCTCGGATATTTAGCGCTGCATCCATTGCCAATAAAGCGCAAGCAGCTATCTTTTCAGGACTGGAGAACCCACCAGACCTCTCCAGTCCTAGGGAGCGAATCAGGAGCTCTTGCCGTTGGGCTCATCCTTCTTCTTGTCGTTGCCTTCGATATACGGGCTCCAGGGCTGGGCCTTGATCGGACCCTTGGTCTTCCAGACCACGCTGAACTGACCGTCTGCCTTGATCTCGCCAACCATCACGGGCTTGTGCAGATGGTGGTTCTTCTCGTCCATCTTCAGGGTGAAGCCGCTGGGTGCGGTAAAGGTCTGGCCGGCCATGGCGGCGATCACCTTGTCGGTATCCGTGCTCTTGGCTTTCTCCACGGCCTGCTTCCACATGTGGATGCCGACCCAGGTGGCTTCCATCGGGTCGTTGGTCAGCGGCTTGTCCTTGTGGCCGGCGATGTTCTTGGCCTTGGCGTAATCGCCCCATTGCTTGATGAAGGCCGTGTTGGTCGGGTTCTTCACGCTCATGAAGTAGTTCCATGCCGCCAGGTGACCGACCAGAGGCTTGGTGTCCACACCGCGCAGCTCTTCCTCACCCACGCTGAAGGCCACGACCGGTACATCCTTGGCCTTGAGGCCGGCATTGCCCAGCTCCTTGTAGAAGGGCACGTTGGAATCGCCGTTGATGGTGGAGATCACGGCGGTCTTGCCACCGGTGGAGAACTTCTTCACATCGGCCACGATGGTCTGGTAGTCGCTGTGGCCGAAGGGAGTGTAGGTTTCCATGATGTCGGAATCCTTCACGCCCTTGGACTTGAGGAAGGCACGCAGAATCTTGTTGGTGGTGCGCGGATACACATAGTCCGTGCCCAGCAGCACAAAGCGCTTGGCACCGCCGCCTTCCTTGCTCATCAGGTACTCGACAGCGGGAATCGCCTGCTGGTTGGGTGCGGCGCCGGTGTAGAAGACGTTCTTGGAGAGTTCCTCGCCCTCGTACTGCACGGGGTAGAACAGCAGGCCGTTGTTCTGCTCGAACACCGGCAGCACGGACTTGCGCGACACGCTGGTCCAGCAACCGAAGACCACGGCTACCTTGTCCTGGGTGATCAGCTGCTTGGCTTTTTCGGCAAACAGCGGCCAGTTGGAGGCGGGGTCCACCACAACGGGCTCGAGCTTTTTGCCCATCACGCCGCCCTTGGCATTGATGTCGTCGATGGCCATCAGCACCGTGTCCTTGAGCACGGTCTCGGAGATGGCCATGGTTCCCGAGAGGCTGTGCAACACACCCACCTTGATGGTGTCTGCAGCCAGCACCTGAGAAGTCAAGCCCAGGCCCAGAGCCATGGATGCAGCCAGTGTTGTGAGGGTTCCGCGACGATTCATTTCAGCACTCCCAGGAGGTTTTGTTCGGTCACATTGACCGCAAAAACTGAAGTGCAATTACCGTGCCAGCACCACCTGCCATGGCTTGCTCACTGCATACGGCGGCGCTGCTGCCGCTTTTTTGCCGAGCACAGGCCGAATGCAACTTTGTGCGATCAGCATCGGCCACATGCAGGCACCATTGCAGTGCCGCATGCACCAGATGCAGACCGCGCAAACCAGCCGGCACTATTGAAGTGCACGACAGCCTGTCGACTCAGACCGGCTGCAGGCATGCCGGCAAGGCCGCGCTGCGCAGCTTGCCAGTCCACGGATCGAGAGCAGTCTTGATCTCAGCCTGCAGCAACGCGGATCGAGTTGTTTGCTGGCCTTGCCGTCCTGCACCGCATAGACATGCAGCTTGCTGATCTGCACGCCAAATCCTCGCCTCGCGGATGCCTTGCAGAATCTGCTCTCCGGTGCGAAGGCCGACGGAGCGCAGCTTCATCAATGCACGGCAAAGCGCAGCAAATACTCGTAGCTGTTCTCGGTTGTCATGGGGTCGCCCTGCACAGGCTGACGCAGTATGGCCTGCAGCGTATTGCTGCCGACAGCAGGCGTCATGGTCGCCAGCCCCTGCGCGTCCGTCATCGTGGGAGAGCCCTTCTCACCCCAGGACAGCCTCACGCCAGACTGCGGCTTGCCATGCAGCAACACCTGCAGCCTGAGCGGCTGACCGGCATGGGGAGACTGCCCCTGAAGCGGAACCACCTCGAACATCTGCCCCAGCGGCCTTTGCATGACGGCGCCCCAGCGCACCACGGTCTTGTGGAACTTGCGCGCATGCACGCCGCGCACCGCACCGGGGTTCTGGTCCATGGGCAAAGGCAGCATGGCGCCCTCGGCACCCGTACTGCTGAAATAGCCGTTATCGAGTTCCACAGCGATCAGCGCAGCACTGGCATCGGGCTTGATGCGGATGCCACCCTGCACATTCTGTATGGCGCTGGGCACTTCACGTCCGCGCAGGTCATAGGCATGCACACGCTGCAGCTTGGCCGGATCGAAGGCTTCTGTCCTGCCTTCATGACCGCCAAACTGCAAGACATAGCCGCCCTGCGCATCGGGCTCCAGCCAGACGTTATGGGCAGAGACCGGATTGGCGCATAGCAGCCAGGCTGCGGCCGTGGTGCACAGAATGCGCGCGATGATGTTTTTACGTGTGCTGCAAACAGACATGGAAGCTCCGGAAATCATAAGGAAAATTGCAGGCCCAGCTGCACGCTGCGCGGCGCGCCGGGGGCGACCAGACGCTGGCCGGCAATCATGGTGGTGGTACTGGCATAGCGGGTGTTGGCGGCGTTGCGCAGCCACAGGCTCAGGCTGGCATTGCGCGCCAGGCTTGCGGGCAATCGGTATTGCAGACCCAGGTCCAGCCAGCGAAAGCTGCCGGCCCATTCGGTATTGCTGGCGTTGATGGGCGCACGCCCCACATGGCGCAGCAATCCATGCACGGTGACATCGCTGCGCGGCATCCAGCGCGCATGCACGGTGCTCGTGTACTCGGGCACGGCCACCACGCGCCGGCCCAGCAGTGCGGCAACCGCGTTCTGCGTGACTTCGGAGCGATTGTGGCCATAAGTCCATTCCACATGCCAGTTGCGGCTGGGCAGCCAGTGCAGCTGCAGCTCGGCGCCCTTGCGCACGGTCGCGCCCAGGTTTTCATACTCACCAGGTGCAGTGCTGCGTATTTCATGGCTGGAGCTGATGCGGTAGAGCGAGGCATCGATCAGCCAATGGCCTGATGGTTTCCACTCCACGCCCAGCTCGCTCTGGCGAAAGACATTGGCGTGCAGATCGCTGTTGCGCAGCGCGTATTTGGCAAAGTCGCTGGGCAGCGCAAAGCCTTGCGACCAACTGGCACGCACGGCTGTGCGGGCATTGAGCTGCGCCAGTGCTCCCAGCTTGGGGCTGGCATGGCTGCGGCCCTGCATGCGATTGCATTCATCGCCACCGGCCTCCGCTCCCAGCATACGGCAGCGGCCGTCAAAACGGTCCCAGCGCAAGGCCGCCGTGGTCTGCAACCAGGCCGTTGGCTGCCAGCCAGCCTGGCCGTAGATCGCCGTGTTGTCGAGCCGCGTATTGCGATCATTCAATGCAGGGCCGGTACGCCGGCGATCCAGCAATCCATCCCAGTAGCCATAGTCGGTGGACTCGCGCACCTGCTCCAGGCCCAGCATCCAGTTCAACTCGCGCGCCGCCAGAAGCGACTTGCCGCTGAGATTCAGGCCCACTCCCAGCACGCTGCGGTCATAGCGCTCCTCGCGCTGCATCCAGGTGGTGCTGCGCGGGCGGGTGAACCAGCGCACAAAATCCTGCTGCGTGCCGTAGACAAAGCCCAGCAGACGGGTATCTGCATCCAGTGCGTACTGCGCATCCAGGCGCAGCGTGCCAAAGTGCTTGTTGGCGCCATCACCCACCACGCGGCTGTCCTTGCCCTGTGGGTCCTGCCGCCACTGCGCTTCGGTCAGATAGCCGGGCGAGTCGCCACGCGCCTCATGCCAGCGACCGGACAGCGAGATATCGAGCTTTTCATGCACATGGTGCTTCCAGGTACCGCTGATGGTGCTTCGCTCATAGCCCGCGCTGGGCCGCGCGCCATCACCGCGTGCATGCTGAGTCGCCAGGTTGAGCTGATCCCCGCCTTCCAGCTCGCGCCCGAGAGCGGCCTGTGCATCGAACATGCCATGCGAGCCGGCGCTGACATCGAACTCCGCATAGCTGCCGTTGCGCCGCGTGCGCAGCTCCAGCAACCCTGCGCGGTTGTAATTGCCCTGCAGCACCGACACGGGACCGCGATAGACATTGACCTTGTCCAGCTCCAGCGGCACCACCACATTGAGATCGAAATAGCCATCGGCATGCGACATGGCTTCGTTGAGCGGGATTCCATCCAGTGTGGCCGCCACATCGCCGCCGTGGCCGCCGCCGCCAAAGCCGCGCAGCACCAGCCCGTTGGCCACACCGCTGAGCTGGTAGTGATTGACATGCATGCCAGGTACCTGGCTCCACAACGATTCCACCTCCTGTCTGGGCTGCTCGCGAATTTCGTCGCGCCTGAACTCGGTGACGGAAAACGCGCGTTGCGCCTCATCCAGTGCCTGTCCCTTGACCATGGCACTCACCCTCACCTCGGGCAATACCTTGTCGCCTTCCTCGGCTGTTTGCGCTTGTACGGCTGAAGCCATCCACAGCGTACCGCCCAAGGCCAGCACTCCGAGTCTTGCCGTGGTACCCAGGCCCTGAGCGAATCCCCTATTCAATGGTCTTTTGTACATGCACCAGAACAGCAAAGTTCGTGCCATGCAATGCACCGCTACGGATCGACAATGCACCACAAAGCACCATCGCTGCCTCACCGATACGCCGTGGTGCACAACTGCGTGCCGACAGCACCAACAAGGTGCAAAACACCTGCGGCGGCTTGCCTGCAGGCTGGCAATAAAGACTGGCCTTTGGCATGGCACTTGCTACATAAAAGGGCATGAAACTGACTCCTCGCGTTCATTCAGCCCTGCCGGATGCGCGTGCCGACTGAGGGATTGAAGAAGATGGAACTGACACCACGCGAAAAAGACAAGCTGTTGATCTTCACTGCGGCCCTGCTGGCCGAGCGGCGCATGGCTCGTGGCCTCAAGCTCAACTACCCCGAGGCCGTGGCGCTGATCAGTGCCTTTGTGATGGAAGGTGCACGCGATGGCAGGACCGTGGCCCAGCTCATGAGCGAAGGCCGCAGCGTGCTGACCCGCGCCGATGTGATGGAGGGCATCCCCGAAATGATTCCCGACATCCAGATCGAAGCCACCTTCCCCGATGGCACCAAGCTGGTCACCGTGCATGAGCCCATCGCCTGAAGCAGCCTCCAGAGGCTTCAAGCCTTTCAGCCATCAAACCCTTATCCATCAAGCGCAGATAGCTATGAAATTCAATAAGCTCCTTGCCACCACAGCCGCCGCGGCGACTGCACTGCCCCTGTCCGCCCTCGCACATATGGGCACCGATGCAGGCGGCCATCACCACTTTCTCGACAGCCTGGGTCATGCCTTTGCCCACCCGTTTACCGGTGCTGACCATCTGGCCGCCATGCTGGCCGTGGGTGCCTGGAGTGCGCTGACCATGCCCGGCCTGCGCACGGCCTGGCGTGCACCTGCGGCCTTTGTGGCCCTTCTGGTGGCGGGGGCCGTGGCCGGCTTTGCCGGCCTGTGGGTGCCGGGCGTGGAGCCCATGATTGCCGCATCGGTGCTGGTGCTGGGCCTGCTGGTGCTGGTTCAGCAAAAAATGCCTTGGGCCGCCGCCGCCTCCCTGGCTGCAGTGTTTGCCTTCTTCCACGGCGCTGCGCACGGCTTTGAGCTGGCCGGAGACAGCGGCCTGGCAGCCGTCGGCGCGCTGGTGGGCATTGCACTGGGCTCGGCCACACTGCATATCGCCGGCATGGTGCTCGGTCATGCCCTCATGCAGCGCCACCAGTGGCTGGCCCGGTTCGGCGGTGCAGCCACTGCCGCGCTCGGCGCTTTCATGCTGACAAAACTGGCCTGATATGAAACACCCTGGCACAACGCAGCACAAGGCCTTTGCGCAAGGAGGCGAAAGATGATCCCCGGCGAACTGATTCTTGACGAGGGCAGCCATGCACTCAACCCCGGCCGCCGCACGCTCACGCTGGTGGTGAAAAATGCCAGCGACCGGCCGATTCAGGTCGGCTCGCACTACCACTTCGCCGAAACCAATGCGGGTCTGGATTTCGACCGCGCCGCCGCCCACGGCATGCGACTGAATATTGCCAGCGGCATGGCCGTGCGCTTCGAGCCGGGCCAGCAGCGCACGGTGGAGCTGGTCGAAATCGGCGGCGATCGCCAGATCTATGGTTTTCGCGGCCTGGTCCAGGGCCCACTGCCCGCAGATTCCAGGGACTGACCTGCCATGCTGATGCTGTTTGCTTCTGCTTTTGTGCTGGGCCTGGTGTTCAACGCAGCGCCCGGAGCGGTGTTTGCAGAGACCGTGCGCCAAGGTGTGCGCGGCGGCTATCGTCCGGCGCTGGCCGTGCAGCTGGGTTCGCTGGTGGGTGATGCAAGCTGGGCCTTGCTGGGCCTGGCCGGCATTGGTCTGGTCATGCAGGTCGACGCCTTGCGCTGGCCGATTGGTCTGGCGGGCGCCGCCTACCTGTTCTGGCTGTCCTGGGACAGCTGGCAGGCCGCGCGTACCGAACACCGGCTCGATGCCCCTGCCACCGCCGCCGCCACGCAGAAACAGGCCCTGCGCCGCGGCATGGCCCTGTCGCTGACCAACCCGCAGAACCTGGCCTACTGGGCCGCCATGGGCAGCGCCCTGGGGGCGGTGGGTGTGGCCCACCCCGGCGCCAGCGATTACGGGCTGTTCTTCGCGGGATTCATGACTTCGTCCCTGCTCTGGTGCTTTGTCTGCGCAGCCTTGGTGGATCGACTTTTCCGCCGCGCTGCTGCGCACTGGAGCCGTTTTACCTACCGCTGCTGTGCTGCACTGCTGCTGGCCCTGGCACTAGGCACATTGCGCGACCTGCTCGGCACAAACCCCGCAGCCCTGCCACCGGCGGCCCAGCAGCAGTCCCTGCGCTGAACACCTGAATCGGAGATTCCTCAATGGCCACCATGGACCGACGAGCCTACGCAGAAACCTTTGGCCCCACCGTGGGCGACCGCCTGCGCCTGGCCGATACCGAACTCATCGTCGAGGTCGAAAAAGACTACACCCTGGCCGCTGGCGGCTATGGTGAGGAAGTGAAGTTCGGCGGCGGAAAAACCATCCGCGACGGCATGGCGCAAAGCCAGCGCACACGCGACGGGACGGGAACCGGCCCTGACGGAGGTGGCACGGTCGATACCGTGCTGACCAACGCACTGATCCTGGACCACTGGGGCATCGTCAAGGCCGACATCGGCCTCAAGAACGGCCGCATCGTGGCCATAGGCAAGGCCGGCAACCCCGACACCCAGCCGGGCGTGAGCATCATCATCGGCCCGGGCACTGAGATCATCTCCTGCGAAGGCAATATCGTCACCGCAGGCGGCATCGACACCCATATCCATTTCATTGCCCCGCAGCAGATCGAGGAAGCGCTGACCAGCGGCGTGACCACCATGATCGGCGGAGGCACCGGCCCGGCCACCGGCACCTTCGCCACCACCTGCACGCCAGGCCCCTGGCATATGGAACGCATGCTGCAGGCCGCCGACGCCTTCCCCATGAATCTGGGCTTTCTGGGCAAGGGCAATGCCAGCCTGCCCGGCGGCCTGCACGAGCAGATCAGTGCCGGTGCCATCGGCCTCAAGCTGCACGAGGACTGGGGCAGCACGCCGGCAGCGATCAGCAACTGTCTCGATGTGGCCGAGGACACCGACACCCAGGTCGCCATCCATACCGACACGCTCAACGAGTCCGGCTTTGTGGAGGACACCGTGGCCGCCTTCAAGGGGCGCACCATTCACACCTTCCACACCGAAGGCGCGGGTGGCGGCCATGCGCCCGACATCCTCAAGGTGGTGGGCGAGGCCAATGTGCTGCCCAGCTCCACCAACCCCACGCGCCCCTACACCATCAACACGCTGGACGAGCATGTGGACATGCTCATGGTCTGCCACCACCTGGACGCCGGCATTGCCGAAGACCTGGCCTTTGCAGAAAGCCGCATCCGCAAGGAAACGATTGCGGCCGAGGACATCCTGCACGACATCGGCGCGATCAGCATGTTCAGCTCCGACAGCCAGGCCATGGGTCGCGTGGGCGAAGTCATTCTGCGCACCTGGCAGACGGCGCACAAGATGAAGCTGCAGCGCGGCGCCCTGAGCGGCGACGGCGCGCGCAACGACAACTTCCGCGTCAAGCGCTATATCGCCAAATACACCATCAATCCCGCGATTGCCCATGGCATCAGCCACGAGGTGGGCAGCATCGAGGTGGGCAAGTGGGCCGATATCGTGATCTGGAAGCCCGCCTTCTTTGGCGTCAAGCCGTTTTGCATACTCAAGGGCGGCAGCATCGCCATGGCGGCCATGGGCGATCCAAACGCCTCCATTCCCACGCCTCAGCCCGTGCATTACCGCCCCATGTTTGCAAGCTTTGGCGGGGCGCTTGCCAGGACCTCGCTGACCTTTGTCTCCCAGGCAGGGCTTGCCGCCGGCATCGGCCAGCGCTTCGGGCTGCAAAAGACCTTGTCGGCGGTGAAGGGCATACGCAATGTGAAGAAGCAGCACATGATCCACAACGATCTGGCGCCACATATGGAGGTGGATGCCCAGACCTATGCCGTGCGCGCCAATGGCGATCTGCTGACCTGCGAGCCTGCGGTCAGCCTGCCCATGGCACAGCGCTATTTTCTGTTCTGAGCGGTGTTGAGCTGAAACTCCGAATCCGGATGCTGCATGCCCTTGCCCTCAAACCAGGCCAGCCAGTCACTGACGGCAAGCTCCGGCGCAGCGCTCACGGTGGCGGGCAAGGCTTCGTAGACCAGCACGGTGATGGACTGCTGACCGCCCTGGGTCAGCATCACGGGCAGGGTCAGAATGCGTTTGGCGTATTCGCCCAGGTCTTCGGGCCACAGGCCTTCGATGCGGTCCATGGCCCGCTCCAGCGCTGCGTCCATGGGGTAGACCTCGGCCAGCACGGCCTGCGAGCCTTGCAGCCTCAGGCCCGGGTACCAGCCAAGGTCATGCAAAGTGCCGGTCAGCTGGGTCCTGCCGACACAGGCAACGCCTGGCTGGAGCCTTGCAATATCGTTGATGCCACCGGCACGCAAAGTGCCATACACCGCCACATAGGCTGCGCCGCAGCCCTGCCAGTCGGCAGGCGCATCATGCAAAGAGGTCGGGGCTGCCATTTCTGTCGAAGTTTCCAAAAGAGTTGTCCATCAAAATCACTGATATGCGCAGGGCATGCAACATGCGCGCCAATCTGGTTCGGGCCTTTTATTTCATTGTGAATTCACCATGCTCACTGCCAACAAACTGCTGCTCCAGGGCCAGGGCCTTTCCACCGTCATCCTCAAACGCGCCGCGTCCGTGGAACTGGACTGGGACGTGCGTCAGAAGAGCCGCTTTGCTGCCACCGACAGCCAGGGTCGCGAGCTGGCCGTCTTCTTGCCACGCGGCCAGGCCGTACGCGGCGGCGATGTACTGGTGGCCGAAGACGGCAGCCTGATCCGCGTGCTGGCCGCACCGCAAAAAGTGCTGCAGATCACGGCCTGCGCCGAGCATGGCACGCCGTTTGACCTGATGCGCGCGGCCTACCACCTGGGCAACCGCCATGTGCCGATAGAGCTGCAGCCCGACCATCTGAAGATCGAACCCGACCACGTTCTGGCCGATATGCTGCGCAGCATGCATATGACGGTGGTCGAAGCCGACCTGCCTTTCGAGCCCGAAGGAGGCGCCTATGGCGGCCATGTGACCAATGATGGCCACAGCCACCATCATCACGGCCATGAACACTCGCATGACCACGCCCACTGAGCCATTGCTGGCTCTGGGCGCGCAGAGCTTTCTGCAGCTGATGTGGCTGGCCTCGCCGGCCCTGCCCATCGGCGGTTTTTCCTACTCGGAAGGGCTTGAAGCGGCCATCAATGCGACGCTGGTCACAACGGAAGCAGAGGCCGCCGGCTGGCTGGTGCAGCAGCTGCATCTGACCCAGTCTCGCGGGGACATGGCCGTGATTGCGCAGGCCATGCCGGCCTGGAAAAGCGAGGATCTGGCGCGCATTGCCCGTCTCAACCAGTGGGTAAGAGTCACGCGCGAAACCAGCGAGCTGCGCCTGCAAACCGAGCAGATGGGCCGCTCGCTGACCGAGTGGCTGAAAAACCGCTACGCCGACGAAGCAGTCCCGCTGGCCGGCGTCCACTGGCTGGCCGCGCAGGATGCCAGCTACCCCATCGCCTTCTCATTGGCGGCCCAATGCACCGGAGCCACGCCGCGCGATGCGCTGCTGGCCTATGCCTTTGGCTGGGCCGAGAACATGGTTCAGGCCGCCATCAAGACCGTGCCCCTGGGCCAGAGCGCCGGCCAGCGCATCCTGGCGCGACTGACTTCCGAGATTCCCGCCGCCGTCGAATACGCGCTGGCATTGCCGGACAACGCAAGACAGGCTTTTTCGCCCATGCTGGCCATTCTCTCGGCCCAGCATGAACACCAGTATTCTCGACTTTTTCGTAGCTGAACCTCCATCTGCCATGTCTGCTCTGTTTGCCGCCACACCCCAGCCACCGTACTACGCCGCCATCTTCACCTCCCTGCGCACCCAGACGGACCAGGGCTATGGCGAGATGGCCGACCGCATGGTGGAGCTGGCCGGCCAGCAGGCAGGCTATCTGGGCGCTGAAAGCACCCGCGATGCCGAAGGCTTCGGCATCACCGTGTCTTACTGGGAAAGCGAGGAAGCCATCCGTCAATGGAAGCACAACGCCGAACACCAGATCGCCCAGGAAAAAGGTCACACCACCTGGTACCAGCATTTCGAGCTGCGCATTGCCAAGGTGGAGCGTGCCTACGGCAAGGCCCGCTGATCGCACCCCTCTCATTCACTAAAGAACTCACCATGTCGACCGCACTGCACCATATCCCCAACCGCACCAAGAAGCTGCCGCCGCTGCGCGTGGGCATAGGCGGGCCCGTGGGCTCGGGCAAGACCACGATTCTGGAGATGCTTTGCAAGGCCATGCGCGGCAAATGGGACCTGGTTGCCATCACCAACGACATCTACACCAAGGAGGATCAGCGCCTGCTGACCATCAGCGGCGCCCTGCCCGCCGAGCGCATCATGGGGGTGGAGACCGGTGGCTGCCCGCACACGGCGATTCGCGAGGATGCCTCCATCAACCTGGAAGCCATCGACCGCATGCTCAAGGACTTCCCCGATGCCGACATCGTCTTCATCGAATCGGGCGGCGACAACCTGGCTGCCACCTTCAGCCCCGAACTGTCCGATCTGACCATCTACGTGATCGACGTGGCAGCAGGCGAGAAGATTCCGCGCAAGGGCGGCCCCGGCATCACCAAGAGCGATCTCTTCGTCATCAACAAGACCGACCTGGCCCCCCATGTGGGCGCCAATCTGGACATCATGCGCAGCGACACCATCAAGCAGCGCACCACGCCCAAGGGTCTCAAGCCCTTTGTGATGACTAACCTCAAGACACTGGAAGGTCTGGACGAGGTGGTGGCCTTCATAGAGAAACAGGGCCTGCTGGCGGCCTGAGCACCTCTTTCAGGACGAAAAAAAGCCGCCTAGAGCGGCGGCTGTTTCTCTAACCAGTGCGTGATTACTGGTTGGCCAGATCCAGATGGAACTCGCGAGCTTCCTGGATGAATTCGATCAGGGAGTTGATAGCTTGGCGCATGATGAACTTTCTATGAAATCAAGAGATGCACTTCAAGCGATGGACAGCACGCATCTCATGTGCTGTCATTCGCGGGTTAAGCCTTAAGGGTTAACCCTTGCGACTAAGTATAAACCACGATCTTTGTTTTTGCAAAGCCCGTCCTGCGCAAAGGGCGTCAGGCTCGTCAGTGCACTGCCTTGAAGTGCTCGCTCACGCGGTTGCGAGGCCTGTGCAGATCAATATTTGCGAGATTCCTGCATCAAAATTGCCGCAGTACGCTGTACTTTTCACCAGTACGTCACCGAATTTGTCCGCCGACTGCTACGCTATGGCCTGTTGACAATATTTGTGGCGGGCTCACAACTCCCGCAGTCGGAAAGTGGAAATGGCGCGAGATTGTGGTTTGCAGCAGATGGACGGGTTTGCGTCCCATCGAGTGAATGCCGACATCCAGCCCGGCCGATATGCAGCGCCCGCCTTCCGCCGCAAGGGAGTGCGCGCATGAGCTCCACACTGGCCGGCCCCGGCACGACCGACTCCTGGCATATCACCACCATGAACCCCGCAGAAGCCCCCTGGCATCTGCTGCTGCTGGCCGACCCCTCACGCGAGCGCGTCAAGCGTTATCTGCCCGGATCCACCTGCTTCGGAGCGCGCCAGACGACCCAGTTCACGCCCAGCGGCCTCGGCGCCCTGATCGGCGTATGCGTGCTGGTCCCCGAGGGCGACGGCCTTCACCGATGGGAGCTGATGAACATGGCCGTGTCCACGGCCTGGCAGAGCAAGGGCATAGGTTCTGCCCTGCTGCAGCGCGCCATCCGTGAGATGCGCGAACGCGGTGTACAACAGCTGGAAGTGGGAACTGGCAGCTTTGGCGACCAGTTGCTGTTCTATCAACGCCTGGGGTTTCGCGTCACCGACATCGAGCGCGACTTCTTTTTGCAGAACTACACCACCCCGCTGTGGGAGCGCGGCGTGCAGCACAAGGACATGCTCAAGCTGACGCTGGAGCTTTGAAGATACGGGCATTCCGCCCGATGTCCAAAAGGACTCTACCCTTGAAAAGAACAGGAGGCGCTGCGGCGCCTCTTGTTCATCCAGCTTCGTGTGCCCGGCCTCAGGCCGCCTTGAGGCGACGTGCGCGCACGGCGGCTGCCAGTTGCTCCAGCACCGGCGTCGTCTGCTCCATGCTGATGCAGGCATCGGTGAGCGAGACACCGTATTGCAGCTCCTGCCCATCGACAATGTCCTGGCGGCCTTCGTGAATATGGCTTTCGATCATCACGCCGGTGATGCGTGTGTCGCCCCCGGCAATCTGCTCGGCCACATCCGCTGATACATCGATCTGGCGGCGATGTTGCTTGCTGCTGTTGGCATGCGAGAAGTCGATCATCACCTGCGGATGCAGGCCCGCTTTTTCCAGCACTTCGCACGCTGCCTGAACATGGGCCGCGTCGTAGTTGGGAGCCTTGCCGCCGCGCAAGATGATGTGGCAGTCCTGATTGCCGCGTGTCTCGAAGATCGCACTCTGGCCCATCTTGGTCATGCCCATGAATGCATGCGAAGACTGGGCAGCCAGAATGGCATCGCTGGCCACCTTCACGCCGCCATCGGTGCCGTTCTTGAAGCCCACGGGGCAGCTCAGACCGCTGGCCAGCTGGCGATGGCTCTGGCTCTCCGTGGTGCGCGCACCAATCGCGCCCCAGCTGACCAGGTCGCTGATGAACTGCGGCGACAGCAGATCCAGGAATTCCGTGCCCGCAGGCAGGCCCAGCGCCAGCACATCGAGCAGCAGGCGGCGCGCCAGCTCCAGCCCTTCATTGACGGCAAAGCTGCCGTCGCGGTACGGGTCGTTGATATAGCCCTTCCAGCCCACGGTGGTGCGCGGTTTCTCGAAGTAGACCCGCATCACGATCAGCAGATCGTCCTTGAGCGCATCGGCCTGGACCTTGAGCTGGCGCGCGTAATCCATGGCCTGATCGTGATCGTGAATGGAGCAGGGTCCGACCACCACCACCAGCCGGTCATCCTGGCCATGCAGCACGCGCGAGATGGCGGCACGGCTGGATTCGACCAGCTGCTGCGCCTCTTCGGTCACGGGTAGCCACTCTTCCAGCAGTGCCGGAGTCAGCAGCGGGCGCACGATCTTGATGCGTGTGTCGTCAATGCGGGTCTTGTCCAGCGTGGTCAGTTTGGGCTGGGCCTTGCGGGCCGAAGCTGCGCTGGGATGCAGGGGCGTCGTGGAGGATGTCATCCCGTTATTGTCGCGCCATGCGCTTCACCCCACGCGTTCGTCCCCCGCAGCCATTCACACCAGGAGATCGAGAGCGAGTTTCGCATGGAACTGCAGCACTGTCCTGGACGAAGCCCGGGCATTCACTCCGCTGACAGCTTCATCAGCACCAGACCGCTGACGATCAGGACGGCCGCTCCCACGCGCATGGCGCTGAGCTGCTCGCCCAGCACCGTGACGCCCACCAGGAATGCACCCACGGCGCCGATTCCGGTCCAGATCGTATACGCCGTGCCCAGGGGCAGCGTGCGCATGGCCACCGACAGCAGACCGAAGCTGGCGATCATGGCCACGATGGTGATGGCGCTGTATTTGAGGTTGGTGAAACCATGGGACTGCTTCATGGTGAAGGCCCAGACCACTTCCAGAACGCCGGCCACCAGCAGATAAACCCAAGCCATAGAAAACCTCTTTGAAGATCGAATGGCCAGGCCGTCCCGGCAGGAATTCAGGCCATGCATCGCATCGCCCGGCAAGGTCGTCCCTGCGGCATGAATCCTAATCCGCATGGGCAAATCCGGGCCAGCCATGGGTGGTTCGGCCGCCACATTCATGGGCCGATTTCTCGTCCGATTCGACGATGTCGCAGCGCCGGCGACACCGCACAGTGACTCGTCCATGGAACGAGGAGAGCTGAACAATGAACCGACTGCAAGACCGCGTAGCCCTGATCACGGGCGCAGGTGCCGGCATTGGCAAAGGCGTGGCACGCCGCTTTGCGGCGGAAGGCGCCAGCCTGTGGCTGGCCGATATCAATGCCGAAACCTGTGCCAGGGCCGCCGCAGAAATCCGCGCCGAATTTGGCGTTCAGGTGGGACACGCCGTGGCCGACGTGAGCGAGCATGTCGCGGTGCAGGGCATGGTCGATGCCGCCCTGGCGCAGTTCGGCCACATCGACATCCTCGTCAACAATGCCTGGGGTCGGCGTCCCGGCAGCCAGCCCGGCTTTGCCAGGGTCGAAACGCTCGGCGATCTCGATTCCGACTGGGCCTGGCGCATAGGTGCGCAATCGGCGCTCTGGGCCATGCAGGCAGTCTTCCCCGGCATGAAGGAGCGGCGCTGGGGCCGGGTCATCAATATGTGCTCGCTCAACGGCGTCAACGCCCACCCTTATTCGGTGGACTACAACATGGCCAAGGAAGCGCTGCGCACGCTCACCCGCTCTGCCGCGCGCGAATGGGCGGCCTTTGGCATCTGCTGCAACGCCCTGTGTCCCGGCGCGGCCACCGAAGCCTATCAAAGATTTGCGGCGAGCCAGCCCGAGAACGCAGCCGACATGCTGCGCCTGAATCCCATGGGCCATATGGGCGATCCCGAGCGGGACATTGGCGGCGCGGCCCTATTCCTGGCCAGCGAAGACTGCCGCTATGTCACGGGCAATACGCTGTTTGTCGATGGCGGCAGCCATATCAACGGCGTGCCCTGGCTGCCCAGAACGAAGTGATGCATGGCAATGGCACACTCCACGCCTTGTGTTGCCCATGCCCACCGCCACCATGCTTGCCGGATTGAATCACCTCACACTTGCCGTAACAGACCTGCAGCGCAGCGTTGACTTCTACGTGCAGGTGCCGGGATTTCGTCCACGCGCGCAGTGGGATATGGGCGCCTATCTGGAACTCGGCGATCTGTGGCTGTGCCTGTCGTCAGACGAACAGCGAAGCCAGGCCCGCAGCTCTGGCTACACCCACTACGCATTCACGATTGCCCAACGGGACTTCGCGCACTTTGTGGAGCATGCCAGATCATGCGGTGTCCAGGAATGGAAGAGCAACCACAGCGAAGGCGATTCCTTCTACTTTCTGGACCCGGACGGCCACCAGCTCGAAGCCCATGTCGGTTCGCTGGAAAGCCGCCTGGCGCAATGCCGCTTGCGGCCTTATGCGGGCATGCGGTTTTTCGACTGAATCGGCGGCCAGGCAACGAAGGCAAGAAAAGGCACAAGAGCCTGTCTGATATAGCAGCGCTCCAAGGAGCGCTGCCAGTCAATACCGGGGTGCACGCCTTGCTTCGCCACACTAGGCGGCCAGCCGCTCCTCTTCCATCACCACCACATTGCCCACCGTCGCGCCATAGTGCGTTGCCACGCGCTTGCGCTGCTTGAGCACGGCCCTGTCCTTGCTAACCAGCAAGGCCTTGTGCTGGCTGGCCAGATCGAGGAAATGCTGGTCGTCGGGATCGGTGCAGGTGAAGCGAATCTTGGGTGCGGCGGACACATATTCGACGGCTGCATCAAAAGCGGCCATCACGCCTTCGGGCGTCTTGCCGTAGTAGCTGACGCGCGGCGCAATCTGGCTGTAGTGCAGCACGCGCCCCAGCTCGATGCGCTGGGCTTCATCGGCAATCCAGCGCACTTCGCCACGGGCGACCAGCTCGCGGATGGCGGGAATATCCGGGTCGTCAAAGATCAGCATGTCCAGCACCACATTGGTGTCCAGAATCATGGGACGCGGCAAAGGGCCGTCGTAGCCGGCGTTGCAGGCCGGCCAGCGCAGGGGAGCAATCTTCATTGAGGCCGGCCTTCCGGCTTGCCGCTCTGAGCAGCATCGTCCGCGGGCTTGCGTGGCTTGACCGCGCCCTTGACCATGTCGAAGCGGAACAGACGGCACTCGATAGGGCCGTTCCACATGGGCGTGCGGCGCGACTCCTTGAGGCGCATCTTGCTGGGCAGCTTGAGGTCGGGCGTCAGCATCCAGGCGCTCCAGCCGCTGTAGTTCTTCTTCCAGTGGCTGGCCAGCTGGTTGAAGAATTCGCCGCCATCCTCGGTCTGCGCGGTTTCACGGCCTGCGCGCTCGACCTGGCCCATGCGCTCGGCCGCATTGCGGCCTGCGCTGCCGGCGGCCGCGATACGCTCGCCGTAGGGCGGGTTCAGCAGCATCATGCCGGGCTGCTCGCTGGGCGGCATGCGCTGCAAGGCATCGCCGCCGCGCAGGCTGACGGTATCGGACACACCCGCACGTTCGGCATTGCGCTGGGCAAAGTCCACCATGCGGAAAGCGATGTCCGAGCCATAAATGCCCACCGGCGATTCGGGCAGGATCTGGCTCTCTGCCTCATCCAGCATGGCTTCCCAGACATGACGCTGAAAGGGCACGAGCTTCTCGAACGCAAAGCGACGCAGAATGCCGGCCGGAATCCTGCGCGCGATCTGCGCGGCCTCGATCACCAGGGTACCGCTGCCGCAGCAGGGGTCGTACAGCGGCTGGGGATTGTCGCCATGCGGGTTCCAGCCCGAGGCAGCAATCATGGCCGCGGCCAGGGTTTCCTTGAGCGGGGCATCGCCCTTGTCCTCGCGCCAGCCGCGCTTGAACAGCGCCTCGCCCGAGGTGTCGATATAGATGGTCGCGCCGTCGGTCGTCAGGTGCAGGTGCACGCGCACATCGGGGTGGTGGGTCTCCACGCTGGGACGCACGCCGTTGCGCTTGGCGCGAAAACGGTCGGCGATCGCGTCCTTGACCTTGAGCGCCGCAAAGTTCAGGCTGGTCAGCGGGCTGTGCTGGGCCGTGACCTCGATCTTGAAGGTTTCCTTGGGCGTGAACCAGATCTCCCAGGCCACCTCGCTGGCGGCACGGTACAGATCGTTCTCGCTGCGGTACATGGTGTGCGACAGCTCGATCAGCACGCGCTGGGCCAGACGGCTGTGCAGATTGAGCAGCATGGCATCGCGCCACATGCCGCGCAGCATGACGCCGCCCCGGCCCACGAGCAGATCCTGCCCGCTGGCGCCGGTGATGGCGTGGACCTCGTCGGCCAGAAAGCCCTCGACGCCGGCGGCGCAGGGCAGAAACAAATGCAGTTGGTTCATAGAAATCAGTGCGCGCCAGCAACGGCGCAGGCGCCGGACGCTCACGGGAGCCTGTTGTGCGCTTTACAGGGCATAAGCATACGCGCTAGGCCTTTTCCGGTGCCCGCGCACGACAAGCGTTGCTCTACAGATGCTCGCAGGACCCAAGGCATGATGCCAGGCCAAGGAGCAATGACGACATGGAAGAAATCAGCTGGAACGACTTTATGAAGGTGGAGCTGCGCGTGGGCCGCGTGCTGCAGGCCGAGGTCTTTGCCGAGGCCCGCAAACCCGCCTACAAGCTGCTGGTGGACCTGGGTCCCGAGCTGGGCCAGCGCAAGTCCAGCGCGCAGATCACCGAGCATTACCAACCCGAGGAGCTGATAGGACGGCTGGTGGTGGCCGTGATCAACTTTCCGAAGAAGCAGATTGGGCCCTTGATGAGCGAATGTCTTGTGACCGGTTTTCACGACGCCACGGGAGCCGTGGCCCTGTGCGTGCCCGACAAGGAGGTGCCGCTGGGCACGCGCCTGCTGTGATCGGCATATTCAGAGGCAAAATGGCCGCCAGCCATTCTCCTGCCTATGGATACTGCTATGAATATCAGCTTCAACCCGCTGGTGCGCGTGCGCACCGTCACCGCCTTTGTCAACCTGAGCGCCGATGAGGCACAGTGGCAGGCCGGCCTGACCCAGGCCAAGCAGCAATGCGATGCCGTGGCCGATGCCATCGAGGCCCGGGGCTATCAGGTGCAGTCCATCCGCATTGTGAGCAACCCGTTCGGCGAATACCTAGACGTCCACGGCATAGACAGCGCCCTCGCCGGCCTGCAGCGCATTGCCGAAACGCTCAAGGCCATCAACACCGGCAAACGCCGCATCCGCTTTGCCGTGGGCGAAGCGCGCAATGCGCAGGAAGTGGCGCTGCTGCCGCAGCTGATTGCCGCCTATGGCGACCTGTGCAATGCCTGCGTGAACATCGATCTGGATGAACATGGCTTTCTGCAGACCGACTTGCTGGCCCACAGCGTGCAGGCGATTCAGCAAATCGCGCGCACCACGCCGCGCGGCGAAGGCAATTTCAACTTCACAGTCAATTTCAACTGCGCGCCCGGCATTCCCTATTTCCCGGCCAGCTACCACCGCGGCAAGCACCACGGCGCCCTGGTGCTGGGCCTGGAAACGCCAGACCTCATGGTGGCTGAACTGCAGGAGCTGCAGCAGCAGCGCCAGCAGCTCGATCACGCGGCGTGGTTCAAGCTCGCATTCGATCGCCTGAGCCAGACCCTGAACGAGCATGCCACTGCCATCCAGCGCTGCGCCGACGGCGTGACGCTGGCCGAGGGCTGGCATATCGCTGGCATGGACACCTCGGCCGCGCCATCCAAGTCCTGCGCCTCCATGGTCGATGTCTACCAACTGCTGGGCGTGCCCTATTTCGGCGCCAGCGGCACGGTGGAAGCCTCGGCCCTGCTGACCCGCGTCTTCAAATCGGTCAACGGCGTGACACAGATCGGCTTCAGCGGCCTGATGCTGGCCGTGACCGAGGACCAAGGCCTGGCCCAGGCCAGTCTGAATGATGAATTCGATATCCGCGCCCTGCTGACCTACAGCAGCGTCTGCGGCATCGGCCTCGATACCGTGCCCGTGCCGGGCGACAGCAGCGCCGAGCAGATCGCCGCCGTCATGCGCGATACGGGCACCATGGCGTTTCGCCTCAACAAGCCGCTGACGGTGCGCCTGTTCCCCGTACCGGGCCTCAAAGCGGGCGACAGAACAGCCTTCGAGAGCGCCGACCTTTGCAACTGCGCCGTGCTGGCCCTGCCTTGAGTATCTGATCCCGACCGGCTGCTGCGCCTGGCCGTCAAGCGCCGGCAGCTATTGCTTTTGATATTCCCCTACCCCGGTTCTGTTTGACCTGCCCCCATGGTGGCCGCCGGGGTGCCCCCGGTAAAATTGGCCCTTATGGCAAAAATAATCGTTCTGGCACTGGTGCTGCTTTTCTTTGGCTGCGGGCTGTACATGCATCTGCGCGGCAAGGTGCGCCACAAGGTGGTCAAGCAATTGTTTGACCACTCCACGTTCACGGCGCCGTTCAACGTCTTCATGCTGATGTTCAGCAAGGTGCCGCGCACGCCCTATCTGCCCACCAGCACCTTCCCCGAGCTGGCGCCGCTGCAGGCCAACTGGCGCGAGATCCGCGAGGAAGCCGTCAATCTGCAAAAGAACATGCAGATCAAGGCCGCCGCCAACAACGACGACGCAGGCTTCAACTCCTTCTTCAAGACCGGCTGGAAGCGCTTCTACCTCAAGTGGTACGGCGACGCCCACCCTTCGGCCATGGAGCTGTGCCCCAAGACCACGGCCCTGGTGAAATCGATTCCCAGCGTCAAGGCCGCCATGTTTGCCGAGCTGCCGCCCGGCGCCAAGCTCAATCTGCACCGCGACCCCTATGCGGGCTCGCTGCGCTATCACCTGGCCGTGCTGGCGCCCAACGACGACCGCTGCATGATCGAGGTCGACGGCCAGCCCTATAGCTGGCGCGAAGGCGAAGGCGTGATCTTCGACGAGACCTTTATGCACTGGGCCGAGAACCGCTCGGAAGGCAACCGCATCGTGCTGTTCTGCGATGTGGAGCGCCCCATGACCAATGGCTTTGCCCAGTGGCTCAATCACTGGCTGGGCAAGAACGTGGTGGCCGCCGCCAGCTCGCCGAACAACGAGGGCGATCCGCGCGGCATGATCAGCAAGCTGTTCAAGATCTCGTTCTATGCGGGCAAGTACCGCCGTGCCTTCCGCGACTGGAATCCGACCTTCTACAAGATCCTCAAGTTCGGCCTGATGATCGGCGTGCTGGTCTGGTTTATCTGGTGGCTGGTACCGAATTAACCCCCTGAGGCGCTTTGCGCCTTCCCCCTTTCTCTTCGGAAGGGGGACGACATCTTCGCTGCAGGGCGGCCTTTGCTTGCTGTCCCTCACTTGGATCTTGCTTCATCAAGACATATGGCTCTAAACAAAAAGCCGCTGTGCGATGCATCAGCGGCTTTCTTGTTTCTACGGCGCCCTACAGCGCCTTGCGCAGCGTGGTCGTCGGTATCTTGAGCTGCTCGCGGTATTTGGCGACGGTGCGGCGCGCGCACTCGATGCCCTGCTCCTTGAGCATGTCGGCCAGCTTGGCGTCCGACAGCGGCTTCTTGGCATCTTCGGCATCGACAAACTGCTTGATCAGCGCACGCACGGCCGTGCTGGAGGCACTGCCGCCGGTTTCCGTACCCAGGCCCGAGCCGAAGAAATACTTGAGCTCGAACGTGCCCTGGGGCGTGGCCATGTACTTGGCGGTGGTCACGCGGCTGATGGTGGATTCATGCAGGCCCAGGGTGTCGGCGATATCGCGCAGCACCAGCGGGCGCATGGCCAGCTCGCCATGCACAAAGAAGTTCTTCTGCCGCTCCACGATGGCTTCGGAAACACGCAAGATGGTGTCGAAGCGCTGCTGGATGTTCTTGATGAACCAGCGCGCCTCCTGCAACTGCTGCTGCAGCGCCGCATGGCCGTCGCTGTTCTTGTGGCGGCGCAGCACGCTGGCATAGATGTCGTGCACGCGCAGACGCGGCATGACCTCGGGGTTGAGCTGCACGGAGAAGTCCACCCGGCCCGAGCCGGCCCGCAGCGGGCGCACGATGACATCGGGCACCACGATATGGCGCTCCACATCGACAAAGCGCCGACCCGGACGCGGCTCCAGCCTGGCGATCAGGGCCATGGCTTCGCGCAGCTGTTCCTCGCGCGCGCCGCACAGGCTGGTGAGCTTGCGCAGATCGCGCCGCGCCAGCAGGTCCATGGGCTGGGCACAGATGGCCTGCGCCAGCAGCAGCCGGCTCATATGCGCCTCGGTCGTGCCCTCGTCCTCGGCCGTGCGGATCAGATCGCGCAGCTGCAGCTGCAGGCACTCGGCCAGATCGCGCGCGCCCACGCCCACGGGCTCCAGACTTTGCAGCAGCTTCAGCGCAATGGCAAAGTGCTGCTCCAGCTCCTCGCGCTCTTCCAGATCGTCGCCGGCCAGGCTCTGCGCCAGCTCCTGCAGGGAATCCTCGAGATAGCCGTCGTCGCTGAGCGACTCGATGAGAAAGCGCAGCGCCGCCATGTCCGCCGCGCCCAGATGCAGGCTCAGCGCCTGACGGTGCAGAAAGTCGGTCAGGCTCTGGTGCTCGCGCGCCAGATCGATGGCATCGGTTTCGTCGTCGCCATCGCGGTTGCGCGTGGAGCTGCTGGCCGAGGGCGTATCCCACTCGCTGCTGGATTCGCCGCCCCATTCCCCGTCCTGGCCGTCCATGCCGTCGGCCTCCCAGTTCAGCGTTTCCGGAGTCTCGGCGCTTGGCGTTTCCGCTATTGTTTCAGCAGCTGTTTGCGTTTGCTTCGCATCATTTTCAGCATGAATACCATCTGAAGTGCTGTATTCACTGGCGCTAGCAGCTACATCTACAGGAGCATCTCCCACAGTTTCGGCCTCATCGCCCGCACGTTCCAGAAAAGGGTTGTCGACCAGCATCTGCTCGACTTCCTGCGCCAGCTCCAGAGTGGAGAGCTGCAGCAGCTGAATGGATTGCTGCAGCTGCGGCGTAAGCGATAAATGCTGCGAAACGCGTAGCGAGAGACCTGGCTTCATCGAGGCGCGGCCCCCAGACAATCATTGCAAACGCGCGCAGTGCTAAGGGTTTGCCGCCGGGCCGCCCCAAGGCAAACCCCGGCGCAGCCGGTCAGAACCCCTTCTGGGGGCAGCGACCACACAAAGTGAGGGAGCGTGGGGGTCATCACATTCTGAAATGTTCGCCCAGATAGACGCGGCGCACATCGGCGTTCTCCACGATCTCCTCGGGCGTGCCTTCGGCCAGCACATGGCCGTCGCTGATGATGAAGGCGTGGTCGCAGATGCCCAGCGTCTCGCGCACGTTATGGTCGGTAATCAGCACACCGATGCCGCGCTCCTTGAGGAAGCCGATGATGCGCTGGATCTCGATCACCGCAATCGGATCGATACCGGCAAACGGCTCGTCAAGCAGGATGAAACGCGGCTGCGTGGCCAGGGCACGGGCAATTTCCACGCGACGGCGCTCACCGCCGGACAGCGCCAGCGCCGGCGACTGGCGCAGATGCTCTACGCGCAGCTCCTGCAGCAGGCCGGTAAGGCGCTTTTCGATCTCGCCCTGCGTCAGCGTCTTGCCCTGCTCGTCCTTTTGCAGCTCCAGCACGGCGCGCACATTGTCTTCCACGCTGAGCTTGCGAAAGATGGAGGCTTCCTGGGGCAGATAGGACAGGCCCAGGCGCGAACGCTGGTGAATCGGCATGCCGCCCACTGGCTGGCCGTCGATGAAGATCTCGCCGCCGTCGCTGCGCACCAGGCCCACGATCATGTAGAACGATGTGGTCTTGCCCGCACCGTTGGGGCCGAGCAAACCGACCACCTCGCCTTTTTGCACGGACAGGGACACATCCTTGACCACCTTGCGGCTGCCGTAGGACTTGGCCAGATGCTTGGCCTCCAGGCGGCTGTCGGACTCGCCGCTGCGGCTGCTGGAGAAAGTCGGCTCGCTCATTTCTTCTCGTCGGCTTTCTCACCGCCCAGCGTCATGCTCTGGCGCAGCTGCGTGGCAGGTGTTGCAGGCTTGGGCTGTGCTCCCGGCGTGCCGTCCTTGGGCGCCATGATGGCGCGCACACGGCCCCCCTGCCCCACGGAGGAACTCGGCAGGCCGCCGCTGGTCTTCTGACCATCGACGGTATAGACGTCGGTGATGTTGTTGTAGACGATGATGGAGCCCGTGACCTGATCGCTGAGCTGACCGCCACGGTAGCGGCGCATCTCGCCACGACGGATGAACTTGACGATATCGGCCTTGCCGTCGTACTCGATGACTTCGCCTTCGCCCTCGATGAACTCCTCGGGCTGACCGGCCACGGTATCGCGCTTCTGACGGAAGAACGCTCGCTTGCCGGCCTCGGCCTTGATCACACCGTACTGATAGCCCTCGGCGTCCTGCCGCACATCGAGCTGAGCACCGCGCAGCACGATGGAGCCCTTGGTCATCACCACATTGCCAGTAAAGACACTGGTCTGCTGCAGCTCGTCATGACGCAACGCATCCGCCTCGATATTCATGGGCTTGGCGCTGTCGGCTTTTTCGGCATGGACAATGCCGGTCGCTGCTGCCAGGGCGCAGGCCAGCGCAAGAGGTAGGAGTGTTTTTTTCATGGAAGGCACGTTTCTTGCATCCATTGTAGTCATTCCCTTTTTGCAACTTGCGTAAAAAACACCCACAAAAAAGCCCGCACGGCGGCGGGCTTGTTGGGCGTCAAACGTCACTGACGTCTGCCGGCTGATCTCAGGCCTTGCGACTGGAGGCGACCAGCGCATTGACCACGCGCAGCACATTGTCCATATTGCCGGCCTTGGTGCCGTCCGTGTAGTAGCGGCCGGCCACACCCATGGCGGGCACGCCTTCCACGTCATATTCGTTTTGCAGCTGAGCGGCCTTGCGCGCCTGGTTGGCCACGGTGAAGGAGTTGTAGACTTCCTTGAACTTGGCCAGATCCACGCCCTGCTTTCCGACCCAGTCAAAGATGGCGTCGTCGGTCTTGAGCAGATTGCGATCCACGTGGATGGTGCGGAACACCTTGGCGTGCAGCTGGGGCAGCAGGTTCATGCCCTCCAGAGCGTAGTACAGCTTTTGCTGAGGCACGAAAGATGCATTGAAGGCCACGGGCACGCGGCGCACCACCACATCGGCAGGCTGGCTCTTGGCCCATGCTTCGAACTGGGGCTCGAAGGCATTGCAATGCGGGCAGCTGTACCAGAAGAACTCGACCACCTCGACCTTGCCGGCCGGCGCGCTCACGCTGGCGGGCTTGCCGAGCTTGATGTAGTCCTTGCCTTCCTTGGGCGCAGCGCCCTGGGCCCAGCTGGAGGAGGCACCCAGACTCAGGGCACCGGCAGCAGCTGCCGAGGCAGCCAGAGAGAATTCGCGACGTTTCATCTAAACAAACTCCTGTATCAGGTCTGCAGTATCAGAGCCAACAGGCCCAAAAAAGTTCAGCTTTGTCAAAACTACCAATGGCACAAGCCAGAGGCCTCAAGCAAGGGCTGCCTCGCACCTAAGGTGCCCCCCCGTTCCGAGGGGAAGGCGCTCCGCGTCTCAGGGCCTTGTTATCTGGCCGCGCGCACCAGAGTCGAGTCCACGCCCGCACCGTCGAGCTTGCCCTTGAGCTGCTCGGCGTCGTCACGCTTGCTGAACGGCCCCACGCGCACGCGGAAAACGGTGATGCCGTTCTGCTCACGCTCGCTGATGCGCGACTCCCAGCCCAGCATGGCCAGCTTGGCACGCTGCGCTTCCGCTTCGTTCTGGCCGCGGAAAGCACCGGCCTGCACAAAGTAGTTGAACGCAGAGTCCGAAGAGGATGCCGTCTGCGCGGCCGCCTTTTCCTTGTCTGCACGCGCCTTGTCTGCCTTGTCGGCTGCGGCGGAGCGCTCCTTGACCAGATCACCCAGCGGATCACCCGATGCAGGCTTGGCAGGCTTCTCCGGCGTAGAGGGCGGCGGCGTGGTGACTCCGCCGGTTGCAGTAGGTTGTACCGCAGGTGTGGGCGGCGACACCGTCACGTCGCTCGGGGGAACTGGTGGTGTCACCGGGGGCGGTGCCGGCTGGCGGCTCTGCAGCGGTGCGTTGGGGTCCCAGTTCTTGTTGCGCTCGGCCTCGGCCGCATCGCGCTGAGTGTTGTTTCCACCCTTGTTGAGGAAGGGCACCGGCACCTTGGTCACATAGATGGCCACGGCCAGGGCCGCAGCCAGACCGATGACCATGCCAAAGATAAGCCCCAGGATGGTTCCACCGCGTTGCTGGTTCTTCATATCAGTCGCTTAACGCTTTCTGCTTCAGTTATTCCATTCTCAGATCCATCGACCCCTGACAGGCAAGGCCGGCAAGGTGATCGATGGACAGGAAACTGGGATTACATGCGCTCGGGTGCGCTCACACCCAGCACCGCCAGACCATTGTGCAACACCTGGGCCGTGGCAGCGACCAGGGCCAGACGTGCGAGCTTGACCTTTTCGTCGTCCACCAGAATGCGCTCTGCGTCGTAGTAGCTGTGATAGCTGGAGGCCAGATCGCGCAGATAGAAGGTCACGTCGTGCGGTGCGTTGCCTTCGGCCGCAGCGGTCAGCATCTCGGGGTACTTGGCCAGCAGCAGCATCAGCGCCTGGGCCTGCGGGCCTTCCAGAGCGGACAGGTCCACATCCTTGAGTGCCGCCAGGCCTGCACCACCGGCCTCCTGCCAGGCACGCAGCACGGACTGGATGCGCGCATGGGCGTACTGCACGTAGTACACGGGGTTGTCGTTGTTCTGGGCCACGGCCAGATCCACGTCGAAGGTGTACTCGGTGTCGGGCTTGCGCGAGAGCAGGAAGAAGCGCACGGCGTCCTTGCTGGTCCACTCGATCAGATCGCGCAGCGTGACGTAGGAGCCGGCGCGCTTGCTGATCTTGACCTCTTCGCCGTTGCGCACCACGCGCACCATGGTGTGCAGCACGTAGTCGGGGTAGCCCTCGGGGATGCCTACATCGGCAGCCTGCAGGCCGGCACGCACGCGGGCAATGGTGCCGTGGTGGTCCGTACCCTGAATGTTCACCACCTTGGTGAAGCCGCGCTTGAACTTCTGGATGTGATAGGCCACATCGGGCACAAAGTAGGTGTAGCCGCCGTCAGTCTTGCGCATCACGCGGTCTTTGTCGTCGCCGTAGTCGGTGGACCTGAGCCACAGCGCGCCGTCCTGCTCATAAGTCTTGCCGTTGGCGATCAGGCGGTTGACCGTCGCTTCGACATGACCGTTTTCATAGAGACTGGACTCGAGGTAGTACTCGTCGAACTTGAGGTTGAAGGCCTGCAGGTCCTTGTCCTGCTCGTTGCGCAGATAGGCCACGGCGAACTGGCGGATGTTGTCGTAATCCTCGACATCGCCGTTGGCGGTGAACTCGCGGTCATCGGCCTTGATGGTTTCCTTGGCCAGGAAAGCCTTGGCGATGTCGGCAATGTAGTCGCCGTTGTAGAAATTCTTGGCCAGCGGGTTTTCGCTGTCGGTGGGCCAGCATTCGTCACCAGGCTTGAAGCCTTTGGCGCGCAGCTGGGTGCTCTTGGTCAGGGTGTCGATCTGCACGCCCGCGTCGTTGTAATAGAACTCGCGGTGAACCTTCCAGCCCTGGGTGGAATAGAGGTTGCTGATGGCGTCGCCAATCGCAGCCTGGCGGCCATGGCCCACATGCAGAGGGCCGGTGGGGTTGGCGGAGACGAACTCGACGAGGATGTTTTCACCGCGATCGGCCTGGTAGCCGAACTTCTGGGCTTGCGCCAGCACTTCGCGCACCACCTCCTGCTTGGCAGCAGGCTTGAGGCGGATATTGAGAAAGCCCGGACCCGCGATCTCGATCGCATCCACCCACTGCTGGAAGGCGGCTGTAGCCTCCAGCGCGGTCTTGAGCTGCTCGCCCAGGGCGCGCGGGTTGGCCTTCAGAGGCTTGGCCAGCTGCATGGCCGCCGTGCAGGCGAAATCGCCATGGGCTGCCACTTTGGGGTTTTCAAACGCAGCGCGTGCGCCGGCGCCGGGCGAGAGTGTTTCGAGCTCAGCAGCCAGGGCTGCGAGCAATTCCTGTTTGACGGAGAGCATCGCGGGATTTTACGTGCCGGATTCAAGTCCTGCCGAATCGCTGGCGCCACACCCTTGTTCCAGGGCCGGTTCACAGGCTGCAGGGCGGTATCCGCATGTTTCGCCGGCCACACCCAGTCATTGCGCAAATGGAAGTCATTCTCGCTTGAACCCCGAATGCAGACCATGCCCACGTTCAGCGGCGAGCTCAGCTGCGGCTGGAACCTGTTTGCCGGCCACACCTTCAACTGCAACACCTGCGAGCGCGACATCAACCACCAGGATCTGGCATCAATACCTACACGCCCAAGCACATATTGCGCCTCTGGACCACCTACCGCAGACATGAAAAAGGCCGCTTTGCAGCGGCCTTTGCCTTTCGAATTGCCTAGCGCAGCCTACATGCCGCGCGCCCAGAAGATGGCAACCACGGCGATCACCGGCACCACATGGCCCTGCCACATCACCCATTTGCGCGTCTGCCTGACCTCCTCGGGCGCCGGCAGCTGACCGCTCGCATCCAACGCCTTCTTCCAGCGGCGGAAGGTCAGCGTGGGCTTGAGCGAGAGCAAAAAGGCGATGACGAACAGCGTCATCTTGAGGTGGAACAGCGGCGAGGCCATATAGGCCCCCATGCCCTTGACGCCCCAGACCAGGCGCGCAATACCGGTCAACAGCAGGATGACGGCGGCAATGCCGTAGATCATGTCCAGCCTGGCCAGGCGCTGCACCACGGCGGCATTCATCCATTCCACACGGCACAGGGCGGCCTGGCTGGTCAGAAACACCACCAGGGTCAGAATCGCCAGCAGATGGGCGCTGGCAAGAACAGCTTCAAAGGTCATGGCTTCACAGTAGAAAAAAGGACGGGTTCAGCGGCCCCGATCAGGCCACGGCGACCGGTCCATTGTCTACCGTTTCAGGCCCGCTCAGAGATCCACGCCGAGACGAAAGAAGTCCGGCTGGTTGTAGTGATGCTTGAGGTAGTCGATCCACATGCGCACGCGCAGCGGCATGTGCTTGCGCTGGGGGAAGACCACGAAGATGCCGTTGGGAGGCGCGGCAAACTCTTCCAGCACGGGCACGAGGCGGCCGGCGGCGATCTCGGCCTCCACCTCCCAGGTGCTGCGCCAGGCAATGCCCCAGCCCCCCAGGCACCAGTCGTGCAGCACCTGACCATCGGAGCAGTCCAGCGGGCCGCCCGGCTTGAAGTGCACGACCTCGCTGGTGCCGCTTTCGGGATGCGGGATGCGGAAGGCCCAGCCCCGCGTCTGCGAGGCGTCGGACGACAGCGTCAGGCAGTCATGCTGGGTCAGCTCGCTAGGATGCTTGGGCGTGCCACGGCGCTCCAGATAGCCGGGCGTGGCCACGCACAGGCGGCGGTTGTCGGCAATGCGCACGCTGACCAGGGCCGAGTCCGGCAGATCCCCCACGCGCACCGCGCAATCGAAGCCCTCGCCCGCCAGATCGACCACGCGGTCGCTGAGGTTCAGCGAGATGGTGACATCGGGATGCAGGTCGCGAAAACGCGGCACCAGCGGCGCCACATGGCGGCGCCCGAAACCGGCAGGCGCCGTGATGCGCAGATGGCCCGTGGCCTTGACACCGCCGGCCGACACGCTGGCCTCGGCATTGCACACATCGGAGAGCAGGCGCTGGCAATCCTCAAGGAAGGCGCTGCCTTCATGGGTCAGCGAGATGCGACGCGTGGTGCGCACCATGAGCTTGACGCCCAGATGCTCTTCCAGAGCGTCCAGACGGCGCCCCATGATGGCGGGCGCCACACCTTCGGCCTTGGCGGCAGCCGTCAAGCTGCCCCTGGTCGCTACCGATACAAAAGACTCAAATGCCTTGAGTTTGTCCATGACCGCTGCTCCTGTCTGGTCCGTGTTGTCTCCTGCTGCGGTAGCGTGCACTATTAATACAAGAGCACATATCGCACAAGCAGTCTTGATTTCTCAAATGTTTTTATCGAAAGTTCTTTAAACAAGAGCGCTGACTGCTATCACTATAAAAGTCATCAATCAGCGCTGCATGCCTGTCCCGCATGCGACTTCATTGCGATATATCTTACTTAGAAGTCACAAGTTGACAGTGAATCTTTGATGTTTATATATGTTTATATCAAAATTTACCGTTTTCCCTGAGGCAGGAATATCGCTTATTCGCCGGCGCCATGAGCTCTTGGGCAGAGCCAGACGTTAAACCTATGATTTGCAAAACACATTTACAAATCCGCTACCGCCCGCCGTCATGAGCTTTTCACCCGTTTCTGCCGCCCATCTGGCCGATCTGCTGGGCCGCTCCGGCCAGGGCTGTGCGCTCTGGAATGCCGAAGGGCTGCTGCTCATGGCCACTCCCGCCTGGTGCCAATGGCTGGATATGCCCGAGGACGCAAGCCCCATCGGCCAGCCGCTGCAGGGTCTGCTGCCTGCAGAGATCTGGCAAGTCCACGGCCCGCGCTTTACCGCCGCCGCCCAGGGCTTGCACCAGGAATATGACGACATACGGCCCGGTGATTCCGGTTCGCAGCAGCACCGCCGCATACAGCTCACGCCCGGCTCAGCCGATGCCCAGGGCCGGCACGAGGTGCTGATGCAGCTCAGCGACATAGGACGCGAATATGCGTGTGGCGAAGTCATTGCACGCCAGCGCGAGCAGCTGCAGGCCTTGCACGAGCAACTGCGCAGCAGCCGCCAGGACGCGGGCGAGCTCGATAGGCTGCGTACCCTGCTGGACTGGCGCACGGCCATGCTGAGCGAACACAACGAGATGCTGCAGCTGCTCTCCCATGAAATCCGCCAGCCGCTGAACAATGCCTCGGCTGCCATGCAGGCCACGCTCAAGGCCATCGAAGACCTGCATCTGGCCGATGCCGCGCCCGCCGCCAGGGCCTTGCTGCGCGCCGAGCATGTGCTGCAGCAGGTGATAGGCACACTGGACAACACCCTGACCGCCGGCACGATTTTGGCCGCGGGCGGCAAGGCCGGAGCCTCCAGCGAAACCGATCTGCCGACCTTGATCAAGCTGGTGCTGCACGATATTGCGGCCGACCTGCGCCCGCGCATCGATGTGCAATGGCTGACCACGGCACGCACCGTACAGCTGCATCCGGCGCTGATGCGACTGACGCTTCGCAATCTGCTCAACAACGCCCTGGCCTATGCGCCTGCAGATACCCGGGTGCAGCTGCGCATCTCCGAGTCCGACGAGCCGCTGGCGCTGATTCTGGAAGTCGTGGACCAGGGCCCCGGCATTTCCGAGGAGCTGCTCCCGCGTCTGTTCGAAAAAGGCTCGCGCGGCAACCACAGCCGCCCCGGGGCCGGCCTGGGCCTGTTCATCGTGCATTCGGTCTTGCAGTTGCACCAAGGTACAGTACAAGCTCTGCCGCACAGCCCGCATGGCACGATCATGCGCCTGGTCATTCCCCAAGGTCTTGCCGAATGAGGTCCGCCGCCCATGCTGCCTGCCACTCTTGCCCTGGTCGACGACGACACCGAGTACTGCGAATTTCTGGCCCAGCATCTGCGCGGCCAGGGCGTGGAGGTCACGGCATACAGCGACAGCAGCGACCTGCTGACCGACGACGCACCCTATCGCTTTGATTTCTATGTACTGGACCTGATGCTGCCCGGGGTGGCTGGCACCGAGCTGCTGCGCATCATCCGCAAGCGCAGCCAGGCCGGCGTGCTGATCGTCTCGGGGCGCCTGGGGCCCGAAGTATTTGCCGAGGTCATCAACGCCGGTGCAGATATGTATCTGACCAAGCCCGTGACCTTCGAGCAGGTGGAACTGGCCGTGCGCGCCGTGCACCGGCGCATCATGACCACGGCCCGAACGGCCACGGCCTGGAAGCTGGACAGTCGCCGCAGTCTGCTGACCGCCCCCGATGGCCAGAGCGTGGAGTTGGGCGCCACCGACCTGATGCTGATGGAGTGCTTTTTGCAGGCCCAGGGCGAAACCGTCAGCCGCGACCATATCCGCAGCCTGCTGGCCCATACCAGCGCAGCCGAGTCCGACAACAACCTGCACGCCACCATCTACCGCCTGCGCCGCCGCATCGAAAAGGCGACGCCCGTGGCCGTGCCGCTGCAGTCCCAGCAGAAAGTGGGCTACCAGTTCCGCGCCCCCTTGATCGCGGCCTGATCAATCCGGCGCGAAAAACAAGAACGGGCCTCCGGGCCCGTTGCGTGTATTCAGTCCGGCTGAATCACATGACGAACTTGGACTCCACATCCGAAACCTTGCGCCTGGCCAGGGCCAGGTTGGCACGGCCGTTGTCCAGCACGTAGTAGATGAAGATGCCGTTGATCTTCTCGGCAGGGCGCAGGATGTGATATTGCTTGCCCAGGGTGATCAGAATGTCTTCGATGCTGTCGTTCAGACCCAGGGACTTCATGGTCTTCATCTTGGCGCGCACCACTTCGGTATTGCCGGCGGCAGCCAGCTCCAGGTCCACGCCGGAACCTATGCTGCCCAGCAGCATGCCGCTGTTGTAATCCACCACTGCCGCGCACATGGCGCCATCCAGGGTCATCAGATCTTGCAGGCTTTCGTTCAGATTCGCCATCAGGAGCTCCTTGGTAAAGATTGGCTGGCCGATATCGGAAGATGCTCAATTTGTTTCAAGATTAACAAATCATTTCTGAGCGCGGATATCGACTTATGACAGACAAAGCCTTGTCATTTGGCAGCATGCACTTACTTCAAAGCAAAGATAAGACGCGTAAAAACACCGTCCAATCTGCCGCCAGCTCAGGCCTGGCAAGCAATTGAAGCTATTGCTTCGGGAGAGAGCTCGCGCAGCCTCCTCCAGTCTCTGCCATCTATTGCTGAGCCCGTCACTGCCGCAGCCGCCGCGCATACCGGTCAGAACTGACGAACTCTGGCGCCCTGGGTACGTAAAACGCATAAATCCCAGCGACTCCATATAAAAACATCATGAGTTCCGAACTATTTAGGCTATTTATGTACTCAAAGAATTCAAATACAGTCTCTACACATGCTGCCCGTGATGGGCAACGACTCCCGAATCCCGAGACATCACAACCAGAGGTTTCCAATGACTGATCGCACCCAAGTCCACGGCCTGCAAGTCGCCACCGAGCTGTACAACTTTGTGAACACGCAAGTGCTGCCTGGCACGGGCGTGGACCAGGACACCTACTGGAAGGGCTTCGACGCCATCGTGGCCGATCTGGCGCCCAAGAACGCAGCCCTGCTGGCCGAGCGCGATCACCTGCAGACGCAGCTCGATACCTGGCACAAGGCCAACCCCGGCCCCATCGCCGACATGGCGGCCTACCGCCAGTTTCTGACCAGCATCGGCTATCTGGTGGAGTCTCCCAAGGACGCCAAGGCCACGACCGAAAACGTCGACGCCGAACTGGCCATCCAGGCCGGCCCCCAGCTGGTGGTGCCCATTCTGAACGCCCGCTACGCGCTGAACGCCGCCAACGCCCGCTGGGGCTCGCTGTACGACGCGCTGTATGGCACGGACGCCATCAGCGAAGAAGGCGGCGCCGAGAAGGGCAAGGGCTACAACCCTGTGCGCGGCGCCAAGGTCATCGCATTCGCACGCAACTTCCTCGATCAGGCCGTGCCCCTGGCTTCCGGCTCGCACCAGGACTCCACCGGCTACGCTGTCGAAGGCGGCAAGCTGGTCGTGTCCCTGAAGGACGGCAGCAAGACCGGCCTGAAGGACGAAGCCAAGTTCATCGGCTACCAGGGCGATGCTGCGGCTCCCAAGTCGGTGCTGCT
Source organism: Comamonas sp. A23 (assembly GCF_004522605.1). NCBI lineage: Bacteria > Pseudomonadati > Pseudomonadota > Betaproteobacteria > Burkholderiales > Comamonadaceae > Comamonas > Comamonas sp. A23. The sequence goes on along the minus strand of NZ_RSDT01000003.1, from coordinate 3,512 downwards.
CAAGAACAACGGCATCCACATCGACATCATCATCAACAAGTCCACCCCCATCGGCAGCACCGATGCTGCCGGCATGGCCGATGTGGTGGTCGAGGCCGCCCTGTCCACCATTCTGGATCTGGAAGACTCCGTGGCCGCCGTGGATGCCGAAGACAAGGTCAATGGCTATGCCAACTGGCTGGGCATTCTCAAGGGCACTCTAACCGAGTCCTTTGAAAAAGGCGGCAAGATCGTGACCCGTGGTCTGAACCCCGACCGCGAATACACCGGCGCCGACGGCAAGAGCGTGAAGCTGCACGGCCGCTCGCTGATGTTCGTGCGCAACGTGGGCCATCTGATGACCAACCCCGCCGTGCTGTGGGGCCCCGAGCAGAAGGAAATCCCCGAAGGCATCATGGACGCGCTGGTGACCACCGCCATCGCCATCCATGACCTCAAGGGCAACGGAGCCAACGGTATCAGGAACAGCCGCACCGGCAGCGTCTACATCGTCAAGCCCAAGATGCACGGCCCCGCCGAAGCCGCTTTTGCCAACGAGCTGTTCGGCCGCGTGGAAAAGGTTCTGGGCCTGCCCGAGAACACCGTCAAGCTCGGCATCATGGACGAAGAGCGTCGCACTTCGACCAATCTGAAGGCCGCGATTGCAGCCGCCCCGGCACGCGTCGCCTTCATCAACACCGGCTTCCTGGACCGCACCGGCGATGAAATGCACACCGCCATGTATGCCGGCCCCATGGTCCGCAAGGCCGACATGAAGACCTGCGCCTGGCTGCCCGCCTATGAAAAGAACAACGTGCTGGTCGGCCTGAACATGGGCCTGCGCGGCCGCGCCCAGATCGGCAAGGGCATGTGGGCCATGCCCGACCTGATGAAGGCCATGCTGGAGCAGAAGATTGCCCAGCCCAAGGCTGGTGCTAACACCGCCTGGGTGCCCTCGCCCACCGGGGCCACGCTGCACGCCCTGCACTATCACCAGATCAATGTGGCCGACGTGCAAAAGGGTCTGGAAAGCCCCAACGCCGACGCCGAATGCGACGAGCTGCTGAACGCCATCCTGCAAGTGCCCGTGTCCACCAACCCCAACTGGAGCGATGCTGAAAAGCAGCAGGAAGTGGACAACAACGTCCAAGGCATCCTCGGCTATGTGGTGCGCTGGATCGACCAGGGCGTGGGCTGCTCCAAGGTGCCCGACATCCACAACGTGGGCCTGATGGAAGACCGCGCCACGCTGCGCATCTCCAGCCAGCACATCGCCAACTGGCTGCAGCACGGCATCGTCACCGAAGCCATGGTGCGCGACAGCTATGCCCGCATGGCCAAGATCGTGGACGAGCAGAATGCCGGCGACGCCGCCTACAAGAGCCTGGTGGCCAACCCCGATGGCGCGGCTTATCAAGCTGCTCTGGATCTGGTGTTCAAGGGCAAGGAACAGCCTTCCGGCTACACCGAACCCCTGCTGCACGCCTGGCGCCTGAAGGTCAAGGCCGGCGCCTGATTGCCGGGCAAGGCCGCTCCTGAACAAGGAGTGGCTCCCGCTTGATACCAATGGACTTGAAAGACATTTCTACCCAAATCCATTGATTCAATTGCGCAATCCGCTATCAAAATGCACTCCATGTCAGTACATCGAGTGCATTTTTCTTGGCCACGGCCCTAGTGGTGCGGTATGGCTTCTACACTGCTGCCATGCCCACCGATCCCCTCATAGACGCCAGCCGCTGCCCTCTGTGCGGCCAGCCCAACCAGTGCGCCATCAGCGCCGGCCTGCCGCCGAACAGCTGCTGGTGCATGCAGGCCCCGGTTTCCTGGGACGCACTGGAGCGGCTGCCCGCAGACGCACGTGGCAAGGCCTGCATCTGCCCCGCCTGTGCACGGCCGGTCGCCGACGATTCCACCCCTGCCTGATCCTGCGCTCACCGCCTTGCAGCTCGGGCATTCAACATCAGCAAGGAGACCTTGATGCCCACCTATCGCATTGAACTGTTTGAAGGCCGCAGCGTTGAACAAAAGCGCAAGCTGGCCGAAGAAATCACCCGCGTGACCACCCAGGTGCTGGGCAGCGCCCCCGAGTCCGTGGACATCATCATCACCGACGTGCCGCGCCACAACTGGGCCACCGGCGGCAAGCTCTGGTCGGAGCAAAGCTGACCGGCCTGAATGCGCGGTCGGAACCGTCCCGGGACGGATCTTGGCCAGCCCGGCCTTATGATGGGCCTCTTTTCCCAACCCAAGCCAGCAAGGAAACCTGCACATGCCCACCTACCATGTCGAAATGATGGAAGGCCGTACCGTCGAACAAAAGCGCAAGCTGGTCGAAGAAATCACCCGCGTCAGCGTTGAAGTGCTGGGCGGCTCGCCCGAATCGGTGGACATCATCATCACCGACATCAAGCGTCACGACTGGGCCACCGGCGGCAAACTCTGGCTGGACCGCGAATAGGCCATCGCCGCCCTCTTGCGCAAAGCAGCTTAGGCTGCTTTTTTCATGCCGGCTGGGCAGCGGTTGACGATCTCTGCCATACAGCACCATCATTGACGAGATCATCCATAGATTCTTGGGCTATAAAGCTTTTTTGCTTGAAAGATATGACGAAGCCATGTGCCAGCTGCTTGGAATGAACTGCAACACGCCTACCGATGTGCGCTTTAGCTTCTCAGGCTTCACGCAGCGCGCAGGCAACACCGGCGACCACACAGACGGCTGGGGCATCGCCTTCTTCGAAGACAAGGGCCTGCGCCACTTCGTCGATCACGAACGCGCCATCGACTCCCAGATTGCCAAGCTCATCCGCGAATACCCGATCAAGAGCACCAACGTCATCGCCCATATCCGCAAGGCCACCCAAGGCGTGGTCAGCCTGCAGAACTGCCATCCCTTTGTGCGCGAGCTCTGGGGACGCAACTGGGTCTTCGCGCACAACGGCGATCTCAAGAACTTCGCCCCCAAGCTGCACGCCCACTTCCAGCCCATTGGCAACACAGACAGCGAGCAGGCCTTCTGCTGGATCATGCAGGAGCTGTGGAAGTCCCATGCGGGCGTGCCCAGCATCGAAGAGCTGACCCACACCCTGCGCGAGCTGGCCGCCAAGATCGCACCGCACGGCACGTTCAACTTCCTGCTCTCCAACGGCGAAGCGCTCTGGGCCCATGCCACGACCCACCTCTGCTATGTCGAGCGCCGCCATCCCTTCACCCAGGCGCAGCTGTCCGACGAAGACCTCAGCGTGGATTTCTCCCGCGAAACCACCCCCCAGGACAAGGTAGCCATCATCGTCACCGCCCCTCTGACACAGAACGAGCAGTGGACCCCCTTCCAGAACGGCGAGCTGCGCGTGTTTGTGCATGGTCAGGCGGCGCCTTATTGAAGTGCGCCAGGCCGGCATTGAGAAATAAAAAGAGAGCGCCAGGCGCTCTCTTTTTATGGGTTTCCGGTATTTTTGCAGCAGTAATGCAGCGACAGCCTGCGGTAGCCGCTCCTCGTTTTGAAGCGCCCAATAAAAAACCCCGTAATC
>NZ_RSDT01000038.1:0-1422 GCF_004522605.1 Comamonas sp. A23 | reverse complement strand
GGCCAGTGGACGGCTGCTGACAGTTATTCCCCCAACACCAATCCCAGCGATCTGTCCGATCTGATCGGCGCGTACGCCCAGGGCGGAGCATCCGATGTGCAGACCGCCGTGGCTGCTGCCGCTGCCGCGTTTCCGGCCTGGTCCACCTCGGGCATACAGGCGCGCTCCGACGCCCTGGACAAGATAGGCACGGAGATCCTGGCGCGCAAGGCGGAGCTGGGCGAGCTGCTGGCCCGCGAAGAAGGCAAGACCCTGCCCGAAGCCATTGGCGAAGTCGGCCGCGCGGGCCAGATCTTCAAGTTCTTTGCGGGTGAATGCCTGCGCCTTACTGGCGAGACCCTGCCGTCGGTGCGTCCCGGCATCGGCGTGGAGATCACGCGCGAGCCGATCGGCGTGGTCGGCCTGATCACGCCCTGGAACTTCCCCATCGCCATCCCGGCCTGGAAGATCGCCCCGGCCCTGGCCTTCGGCAACTGCGTGGTCTTGAAGCCCGCCGATCTGGTGCCCGGCAGTGCCTGGGCCCTGGCCGACATCATCCACCGCTCGGGCATCCCCGCCGGTGTGTTCAACCTGGTCATGGGCCCGGGCCGCGTGATCGGTGAAGCCCTGGTGAACCATGCCGATGTGGCGGCCATCAGTTTCACGGGCTCGGTGGGCGTGGGCCGCGGCATTGCCGAAGCCTGCGTGAAAAGCGGTAAGAAGGTGCAGCTGGAAATGGGTGGCAAGAACCCCCAGATCGTGCTCGACGATGCCGACCTGAACCAAGCCGTGGAGCTGTCGGCGCAAAGCGGCTTTTACTCCACGGGCCAGCGCTGCACGGCATCGAGCCGCCTCATCGTCACCGACAAGATCTACCCCGCCTTCATCGAGGCCCTGCAGGCGCGCATGGCCCAAATCAAGGTCGGTGACGCACGCGCCGCCGGCACCGATATGGGCCCCGTGGTCAGCCAGGCCCAGCTGGAGCAGGATCTGTCGTACGTGGAAATCGCCAAGGCCGAAGGCGCGCGCCTGGTCGCCGGCGGCGGCCGCGTCGCCTGCCACACGGGCAGCGGCAAGCAGGGCTTTTACATGGCGCCCACGCTGTTCGTGGACACCGAGGCCGGCATGCGCATCAACCGTGAGGAAGTCTTCGGCCCCGTGGCCAGCGTGATCCGCGTCAAGGACTATGAAGAGGCCCTGGCCATGGCCAACGACACGCCGTTTGGCCTGTCGGCCGGCATTGCGACCACCAGCCTCAAGCACGCCACGCACTTCAAGCGCCACAGCCAGGCCGGCATGGTCATGGTCAACCTGCCCACGGCGGGCGTGGACTACCACGTGCCGTTTGGCGGTCGCAAGGGCTCAAGCTACGGTCCGCGCGAGCAGGGCCGCTATGCCCAGGAGTTCTACACCACGGTGAAGACGGCCTATACGCTGGCGTGA
>NZ_RSDT01000037.1:0-1569 GCF_004522605.1 Comamonas sp. A23 | reverse complement strand
GTGGACTACAACGTCAAGGTCCGCGTGAAGTCGGACGGCACGGGTGTGGACATCGCCAACGTCAAGATGAGCATGAACCCCTTTGACGAAATCGCCGTCGAAGAAGCCGTGCGCCTGAAGGAAAAAGGCGTGGTCACCGAAGTCATCGCCGTCTCCTGCGGCGTGGCCCAGTGCCAGGAAACCCTGCGCACGGCCATGGCCATCGGTGCCGATCGCGGCATTCTGGTCGAGACCGATGTCGAGCTGCAGCCCCTGGCCGTGGCCAAGCTGCTCAAGGCCCTGGTGGACAAGGAGCAACCCGGTCTGGTCATCTGCGGCAAGCAGGCCATCGACGACGACGCCAACCAGACCGGCCAGATGCTGGCGGCCCTGGCCGATCTGCCCCAGGCCACCTTCGCCTCCAAGGTCGAAGTCGCCGGCGGCAAGGTCAACGTCACCCGCGAAGTGGACGGCGGCCTGGAAACCGTGGCCCTGGCTACGCCCGCCGTCATCACCACCGACCTGCGCCTGAACGAGCCCCGCTACGTCACCTTGCCCAACATCATGAAGGCCAAGAAAAAGCAGCTGGACACCTTCAAGCCCGAAGACCTGGGCGTGGACGTGACGCCCCGCCTGAAGACCGTGAAGGTCTCCGAGCCTGCCAAGCGTGGCGCTGGCGTCAAGGTAGCCGATGTGGCCGCCCTGGTCGACAAGCTGAAAAACGAAGCGAAAGTCATCTGACTCCCCCTGAGTCGCCTGCGGCGCCTTCCCCCAAAGGGGGACGACGGCCTTGGCTGCGGGGCGGCCCTTGCTGGCCGTCCCTCGCCAGGCTGCGCTGCAGCCAAGGGCTGATGTCCCCTCTCGGACTTCGCCAGAACGTAAAGAAATTTAGAGGTTGAATATGACTTCTCTCGTAATCGCAGAACACGACAACGCTTCGATCAAGACCGCGACCCTGAACACCGTGACGGCCGCCAAGGCCTGCGGCGGTGATGTGCATGTGCTGGTGGTTGGCGAAGGTGCAGCCGCTGCAGCAGCCGCTGCTGCCCAGATCGCCGGTGTCTCCAAGGTCATCCATGCCGACGGCGCCAGCCTCAAGGACGGCCTGGCCGAGAACGTCGCCGCCCAGGTGCTGGCACTTGCTGGAAATGGTGCCGGCAACTACAGCCACATCCTGTTCCCCTCGACCGCCTCGGGCAAGAACGTGGCGCCCCGCGTGGCCGCCAAGCTGGACGTGGCCCAGATCAGCGACATCACCAAGGTCGACTCCGCCGACACCTTCGAGCGCCCCATCTATGCGGGCAATGCCATTGCCACCGTGCAGTCCGCCGATGCCGTCAAGGTCATCACCGTGCGTACCACCGGCTTTGACGCAGCAGCTGCCACTGGCGGCTCGGCGGCCGTGGAAACGGCGGCAGCCGTGGCCGACAGCGGCAAGAGCGCCTTTGTGGGCCGCGAAGTGACCAAGAGCGATCGTCCCGAACTGACGGCAGCCAAGATCATCGTCTCCGGTGGCCGTGCTCTGGGCTCGGCCGAGAAGTTCACCGAAGTGATCACCCCCCTGGCCGACAAGCTGGGTGCGGCCATCGG
>NZ_RSDT01000036.1:0-2466 GCF_004522605.1 Comamonas sp. A23 | reverse complement strand
CGTATCCGTCCGGTGACCCCATATTGAAAGCGCCGTGAGAAGCGGGCATCGTGTCCACGCTTGGAGGATCGTGGAGACGATGGAACAGTTTTCAAACGATGGCCGGCCACGCCGGCGGGAGTACAGCAAGGCATTCAAGGCTCAGGTGGTGGCAGCCTGCGCGCAACCCGGTGCCAGTGTCGGTGGTGTTGCCTTGTCGCAGGGGCTGCACGCGAACATGGTGCACCGATGGATTCGGGAGGCGGGCCCTGTGCGCGCTCAACCGGGCGTTTGTTCGGATGCTGAGCCCGGCTTCATCTCGCTGCCGCTGACGGCAATGGCGGACAGCACCCATGAGGAGCAGGCGCTGGCTGCATTACCGCCATCCGCGCCTTTACCGCCGCCGTCTGCGTCAGTCCATGTGCGCCTGCAACGCGGCGAACTGGTGGTCAGCCTGCAGTGCCCACTGGGCCAGTGCGGGGCGCTCTTGCGCGAGGTGTTGCGGTGATCCGGGTCGATGCGGTCTGGATGTCCACGCAACCGCTGGACATGCGTGCCGGCCCCGAGACGGCCCTGGCCAGAGTGGTGCAAGTCTTTGGCGCGGCCCGCCCGCACCACGCTTATCTCTTTGCCAACGCACGGGCCAACCGCCTGAAGGTACTGGTGCACGATGGCTTTGGCGTCTGGCTGGCCGCAAGGCGCCTGAACCAAGGCAAGTTTGCCTGGGGCGATGAGCGCCTGGGTCCTCGGCTCACACTCAGCGTCGAACAACTGCAAGCCCTGGTCACCGGCTTGCCCTGGCAGCGCCTGGGAGAAGACGCTGTGATCACGGTGCTGTGATGTTGGTCGCCCGTGCTATGGCGTTCAATTCGTGGATATGCCAGTAGGCGGCTGCCCACCCATCGGGGATGATGACGGCCATGAACGAACCGGTGGATCTGCAGAGCATGGACGAGGCGCAAATGCGCCAGATGCTGCAGCACCTCATGAGCGAGCTCAAACACAAGCAGACGCTGCTGGACAAGCTCAGCTACGAGATGGCCATCCTCAAGCGGCTGAAGTTCGCCGCCAAGACTGAGGCATTGAACGCCGATCAGCGCAGTCTGCTGGAAGACGCGCTCGAAGAAGACCTGCAGGCGGTGGATGAGGAGATCGAGCAGCTGCGCTCGGCTGAAGAGCGCAGCCCACGCCAGCAACCCAAGCGCCTGCCATTGCCGGCACAACTGCTGCGCCAGGAGTTCACACACGAGCCCGAGGTGACTGAGTGCTGCGGCCAGGCCATGCGCCGCATGGGCGAGGATGTGGCCGAGAAGCTGGACTACACGCCCGGCGTGTTCACGGTGCACCGCCATGTGCGCGGCAAATGGGTGTGCGCGTGCTGCCAGACGCTCAAGCAGCAGCCGGTCGAGGCGCACATCATCGACAAGGGCCTAGCCACCACCGGCTTGCTGGCCCAGGTGCTGGTGGCCAAGTACGCGGACCACTTGCCCCTGTACCGCCAGGAGAGTATCTATGCCCGTGCTGGGGTGCCGCTGGCACGCTCGACCCTGGCTCAGTGGGTGGGCAGCTGCGGCGTGCAACTGCAGCCGCTGGTCGATGCGCTGCGCCAGGAGGTGCTCGCACACAGCATCGTGCACGCCGATGAGACCCCGGTGCAGATGCTCAAGCGCGGCAGCGAGCGCGATGGCAAGACGCACCGCGCCTACCTGTGGGCCTACACCCCGGGGCGGCATGAAGACCTCAAGGCCGTGGTCTACGACTTCTGCGAAAGCCGCGCGGGCAAGCACGCCTGTGAATTCCTCAACGGCTGGCGCGGCACGCTGCTGGTTGATGACTTTGCAGGTTACAAGCAGCTCATGGGCGAGCACATCACCGAGGCGGCTTGCTGGGCGCACGCCCGGCGCAAGTTCTTTGAGCTGCATGCAGCCAACAAGAGCCAGATTGCCGAGCAGGCGCTGGTGCAGATCGGGCAGCTCTACGAGGTGGAGAGGCAGGCGTGCAATGTCGATGGCACCGAGCGGCTGCGAATGCGCCAGCAGCACAGCCGCCCGATCGTGGCCAAATTGCACGCCTGGCTGAGCGAGCACCGCAGCAAGGTACCCGAGGGTTCAGCCACGGCACGGGCCATCGACTACAGCCTGCGGCGCTGGCAGGCGCTCACGCGCTTGCTGGACAACGGCCAACTGCCGATCGACAACAACTGGATGGAGAACCAGATGCGACCGGTCGCGCTCGGTCGTAAGAACTGGTTATTTGCCGGGTCGCTGCGGGCGGGTCAGCGTGCCGCTGCCATCATGAGCCTGATCCAGTCAGCCAAGCTCAATGGCCACGACCCACACGCTTACCTCAAGGATGTAATGACCCGGCTGCCCACACACAAGGACAGCCGCATCGGGGAACTGTTGCCGCATCGGTGGCAGAGCGCCACGATCTGAGTCTCAGTCATGACCGCCGCCGGCGGTCAATATGGGTTGGCCAGACGGATAC
>NZ_RSDT01000035.1:0-3544 GCF_004522605.1 Comamonas sp. A23 | reverse complement strand
TGTTCACTTTGGCGAACGCTATGTTCGCCGCTTCTTTTGAACATGATGTTCGCTAATTTGACTTGATTGTTCTTTTGGGTGAACATTGAGTTCGCCGATATGAACCAATATGTTCGGAGAACTATGAAGCCTGTTCGCAAAGATCCACAAGACTTCACCATGGTCACTCGTGGCTATTGGGCAGAGCTTCGCTCCCTATCCAAACGCATGCCAGCAGCCTTTGAGCTGCTGACGCTCATCACTGAGCGCATGAACCGATCTAACGCCCTGGTCATCAGCCAAGCGACGATTGGGCAGTTGCTGGGGTATGGCAGAACCACGATACACAAGGCCGTGAAGCTACTGGAAGAGGAGCAGTGGCTTCAAGTCGTGAAGGTTGGTACTGCGAACGCTTACGTCGTCAACTCCAAAGTGATGTGGGCCGACAAGAGCGGCAAGCGCTACGGCTCATTTTTTGCCGAAGTGATCGTCGGTGAGGATGAACAAACCAAGACCGTTGAAGAACTCAACAGCGTTGAAATCAAGCATCTGCCCATCATCACCCGTGGCTCAATCCCCATTGATGACGGAGCACCACTCCCACCTCCAGACCAGCTTGATTTGCTGCCACCTGACGCGAGTGAATTTCCTAGAGGTGGCACATGATGGACGGCAATGCACCTTGCGGCTGGCTTGGCCGCATCCTCAGCAGCATTCCGCAGTACCAGAACGTCGCGTGGCAGCTCGACCCTATGCTGTGTGAGAGTGACGACTTTTTTTATTCGCTGTATCGCCGGAATTGGCATCACGTTGAAGTCGAAAAGCTCACGCCCGAGGACTGGGAGTTCATCAACGAGCTGGGCCGCAAGTACGGGCCAAACGGCGTGCTTGAGCCTCTCCCACACTGGTCCGATATGAGCATCAATGAGCGTCACGCGGAGTCGCTTTTTCAAGAGCGCTGCGCAGAGCTGACTGAGTACGTCGAGCTGCTGCTGCGGAACACACCTGAGCTTGATCTGAAGACGAAGCCACGCGACTGGGTCGCGCAGTTCGTCAACAAAAAGCAAGTGCGACTCGCAAACGACAGACCCAGCGATCTATTTGCATCGCAGGACGGGATGGGCGAAGTTGAAGCGCTGGTGCGAGAGAAACTGCGTGAGCTACTGCCTTAGCGTCCGAAGCTCGGCAAGAGTCCGCCGGAGACAATCTCTTCGACCCTCGCAAGTGAAAAGCGGTGCCTTACGCACCGCTTTATTTTGAAACCCTTGCCAGATAGGCTTGTTAACCAGCCCTAGTGCTGCCCACACACGAGGCAACTTTGCATACTCAGCAAGGTGGAGCAAATACCACTGCTAGGTTGAGTGATTTAACGCACTTTCACGTTAAATCACCAACTTTGTTATAATCAAGGTCTTGTCGGACACTTGAGTAGTTCAGTCAATTCGATTGCCGTCGAAAAGACTTACTTGAAAAGTTTGTACAGTTCAATCGCTATCGCGATGACCTGAACAACAAGCGTAATCTCAGCTAGCATTGATTCATGTGGGCTTCTCCTATTGATTGATTGCTGGCAAACCATATGCACGTACCCATTACGCGCATATCATTACAGTATAGCACATATACCAGAGAATTTGGTATAGGTGTAAACCCGCATTCGCGGGTTTTTTTGTTTCTGGACTATCGGACTGTCTAGAACATCGTTTTATCTCCCAGGCTCAGGCCCATCCACGCTCCGACTAGCTGAGGTCTTTGGACGCTTCTGCAGAGGCTCTGCAGGTCGTTCTACTGGCTTCCACTCGACCCACCTCAGCAGCTCTTTCTCGTAACCTCCGGCCAGCAAATCCTCGACCATCCTGTCCGCTTTTTCGAGGCTGATAGCCTCACCTGCAGCGACCATGTTTTCGGCTGCGAGCCGCAGCAGCTCGTCGTTTTGAGCCTGCTGCTCTTGCGCTGCCAGGAACGCTTCGGCCTGCTTCATCTGCTCTGCTTCGTCCCGCTGCTGCTGCCGCTCCTGAGCCGCCTCAATTTCAGCCGGCGTGAACATCGCCAAACGAGCCTGCAGCGCGTCGTTTTGGGCCCGCAGCAAGGTCGTTTCTCGCGCCAACCGATCAGCCTGCTCTCGAGCCGGTTTTGCTTGCCGAGCAGCCGCTAACAGCGGCGCTGCACGCTTCGAAAACAGACCGTTGAGTCGCTTGGCCTGGTCTGCGTCCGATTCAACCAGGTCAGCTCTGAGCGAGCGCTTTTCAAGCACTACCTTGGCCACGTCCTTGGCGTGCAGCCCGACTGCCTTGGGCCACTCAACAGCGGCCAGTGCCTTGGCCTGCGCTTGCTCAGCCTGCCACTGCGCCCGCGTCAAACGCCGCCGCCCCGGTCCAAGCCGCGCAAGCCCAAAATCAGCCGCTACAGCGCGCGCAAAGTCATCCTGCCACCCAACCATGGCCCGCCTGTATTCCGTGTTCTGTGCGCCCTTCTTGCCCCCTTGCCGGGCCTTTTCAGCAGCGGCCTGCCTGCCAGGGTGCAGAACCTCAAAGCGCTCGCCCTGCAACGGCACGGCGTAGAAGTGGAGATGGGGGTGGGCCTCGTCGGTGTGTTCAACGACCGACCGCAACCGCTCACCGTACTGCCCCTTGAGCCACGCGACCGTGGCCTCGCGGAAGCGCGGCCAGTCGGCCTGCTGCTCTGCGGGCAGGCTCACAACCCCAGCAGCCAGCGCAAGGCCGTCCCGCCGCAGCCCCCGCCCCTGCGCATCCTTCGCGCTGTTTGCCCAGCTCTCGGCCAGCTCTGCAGCCTCCCGTGGCGTGCCCCCGTAGAGCACCTTCGGCGCTCTCGGCTTCTCGACGTGAGGGCAGGCGTCGGGGTCGCGCATTGCCTCTGCAGCGATCTCGCTGGCAGACCATTTGCGCGCCTTCTCGCCCTGCTTTGAGCCGTGGCGCGCATACCCCTCGATGTGCAGAAATTGGTAGCCCATGTGCCCAGTGTAAGCAGCGCTGAATCATAAGCATAGTGACCGACTATGCTTATCTGCGATAAGCGTCGGCCCCTGTCGGGGGTATGGGGGCATAGCCCCCATGTCAGCGAAGCGGAAACGGCTGTTCAGCAGCACGTCTCGCACGCCCTGGCGGCTGACCCGCGAACCCTACTTTTCGCAGACAGCTTGCCGCCTTCGCGCCTGATGACAATGGCTGTTTTCGCGCGTCACGAACACACGCCTGCACGCGCTCGCGCACGCTGCTAACAATAGAACCGGCATGCCCGCTTGCGGGTCAGCTGGAGCCTGCCGCTCAGGCGGATCAGGTAGTCGAGAGCTTCGCTCACGACCACCTGATCGGAGCTTTCAAACGCTTCGCCGTTTGTAAATTCGTCGCAATGCTGGTGCAACACCGGGGGCAACCGCTCCCCGGCCCGAAGGGCCAGAGGGGGCATATCAGGGCTGTTAGCCCGCCGCAGGCGCTCTGTCCTTCGCCACCCTAAAGAGAATAAGAGGCCGACTTTTCAGAAAAACAGCTGGAATCCAATACTGGCGCGGCTTTGCGGGCGATTTGATTGGGTTCCTTATGTTCAC
>NZ_RSDT01000034.1:0-4998 GCF_004522605.1 Comamonas sp. A23 | reverse complement strand
AAAAAATACAGCCGATAAGCGTGGGCGTTTGAGGGCAAGCAGCCAGTTCTTCGGAACAAACTCTTCGGAGTTATCAAGCGCTCACAAAAACAGTAATGAGGAAGAATTAATTCTTCTTGATTCCGTCAAGTGAGTGAGCAGTCGAAAGACTTTAAATTCAAGATCGAACTATAGAGTTTGATCCTGGCTCAGATTGAACGCTGGCGGCATGCTTTACACATGCAAGTCGAACGGTAACAGGTCTTCGGATGCTGACGAGTGGCGAACGGGTGAGTAATACATCGGAACGTGCCTAGTAGTGGGGGATAACTACTCGAAAGAGTAGCTAATACCGCATGAGATCTACGGATGAAAGCAGGGGACCTTCGGGCCTTGTGCTACTAGAGCGGCTGATGGCAGATTAGGTAGTTGGTGGGGTAAAGGCTTACCAAGCCTGCGATCTGTAGCTGGTCTGAGAGGACGACCAGCCACACTGGGACTGAGACACGGCCCAGACTCCTACGGGAGGCAGCAGTGGGGAATTTTGGACAATGGGCGAAAGCCTGATCCAGCAATGCCGCGTGCAGGATGAAGGCCCTCGGGTTGTAAACTGCTTTTGTACGGAACGAAAAGCCTGGGGCTAATATCCCCGGGTCATGACGGTACCGTAAGAATAAGCACCGGCTAACTACGTGCCAGCAGCCGCGGTAATACGTAGGGTGCAAGCGTTAATCGGAATTACTGGGCGTAAAGCGTGCGCAGGCGGTTTTGTAAGACAGTGGTGAAATCCCCGGGCTCAACCTGGGAACTGCCATTGTGACTGCAAGGCTAGAGTGCGGCAGAGGGGGATGGAATTCCGCGTGTAGCAGTGAAATGCGTAGATATGCGGAGGAACACCGATGGCGAAGGCAATCCCCTGGGCCTGCACTGACGCTCATGCACGAAAGCGTGGGGAGCAAACAGGATTAGATACCCTGGTAGTCCACGCCCTAAACGATGTCAACTGGTTGTTGGGTCTTAACTGACTCAGTAACGAAGCTAACGCGTGAAGTTGACCGCCTGGGGAGTACGGCCGCAAGGTTGAAACTCAAAGGAATTGACGGGGACCCGCACAAGCGGTGGATGATGTGGTTTAATTCGATGCAACGCGAAAAACCTTACCCACCTTTGACATGGCAGGAACTTACCAGAGATGGTTTGGTGCTCGAAAGAGAACCTGCACACAGGTGCTGCATGGCTGTCGTCAGCTCGTGTCGTGAGATGTTGGGTTAAGTCCCGCAACGAGCGCAACCCTTGCCATTAGTTGCTACATTCAGTTGAGCACTCTAATGGGACTGCCGGTGACAAACCGGAGGAAGGTGGGGATGACGTCAAGTCCTCATGGCCCTTATAGGTGGGGCTACACACGTCATACAATGGCTGGTACAAAGGGTTGCCAACCCGCGAGGGGGAGCTAATCCCATAAAGCCAGTCGTAGTCCGGATCGCAGTCTGCAACTCGACTGCGTGAAGTCGGAATCGCTAGTAATCGTGGATCAGAATGTCACGGTGAATACGTTCCCGGGTCTTGTACACACCGCCCGTCACACCATGGGAGCGGGTCTCGCCAGAAGTAGGTAGCCTAACCGTAAGGAGGGCGCTTACCACGGCGGGGTTCGTGACTGGGGTGAAGTCGTAACAAGGTAGCCGTATCGGAAGGTGCGGCTGGATCACCTCCTTTCTGGAAAAATGCTGCTTCAAATTGAACGTCCAAGATGCAGCCAAAGATATTCACATTACGGCATAACGCGTGAGGTGCAAGACCTCACCAGTCTTTGAAACCAGGCTTTGATTCTCGACAAGAGAGTCCAAAGTTATAGGGTCAAGTGACTAAGAGCATATGGTGGATGCCTTGGCGATGATAGGCGACGAAAGACGTGATAGCCTGCGATAAGCTTCGGGGAGCTGGCAAATAAGCTTTGATCCGGAGATTTCTGAATGGGGGAACCCACCTCGCAAGAGGTATCGTGCACTGAATACATAGGTGCACGAAGCGAACCTGGAGAACTGAAACATCTAAGTACCCAGAGGAAAAGACATCAACCGAGATTCCGATAGTAGTGGCGAGCGAATTCGGAAGAGCCTTGCAGTGATAGTCGATCAGTTAACAAAACGGCATGGAAAGGCCGACCATAGTGGGTGATAGTCCCGTATGTGAAAACCGATCGGTGGTACTAGGCTGCAGACAAGTAGGGCGGGGCACGAGAAACCCTGTCTGAATATGGGGGGACCATCCTCCAAGGCTAAATACTCATCATCGACCGATAGTGAACCAGTACCGTGAGGGAAAGGCGAAAAGAACCCCGGGAGGGGAGTGAAATAGATCCTGAAACCGTATGCTTACAAAAAGTCGGAGCCCTTAGGGGTGACGGCGTACCTTTTGTATAATGGGTCAGCGACTTACATTCAGTGGCAAGCTTAACCGAATAGGGGAGGCGAAGAGAAATCGAGTCCGAATAGGGCGACTAGTCGCTGGGTGTAGACCCGAAACCAAGTGATCTATCCATGGCCAGGATGAAGGTGCCGTAACAGGTACTGGAGGTCCGAACCCACTAATGTTGCAAAATTAGGGGATGAGCTGTGGATAGGGGTGAAAGGCTAAACAAACTTGGAAATAGCTGGTTCTCTCCGAAAACTATTTAGGTAGTGCCTCAAGTATTACCGTCGGGGGTAGAGCACTGTTTAGGCTAGGGGGTCATGGCGACTTACCAAACCTATGCAAACTCCGAATACCGACGAGTACAGCTTGGGAGACAGAGCACCGGGTGCTAACGTCCGGACTCAAGAGGGAAACAACCCAGACCGCCAGCTAAGGTCCCTAAAATTGGCTAAGTGGGAAACGAAGTGGGAAGGCTAAAACAGTCAGGATGTTGGCTTAGAAGCAGCCATCATTTAAAGAAAGCGTAATAGCTCACTGATCGAGTCGTCCTGCGCGGAAGATGTAACGGGGCTAAGCCAGTTACCGAAGCTGCGGATGCACAGTTTACTGTGCGTGGTAGGAGAGCGTTCTGTAAGCCTGTGAAGGTGTCTGGTAACGGATGCTGGAGGTATCAGAAGTGCGAATGCTGACATGAGTAGCGTTAAAGGGGGTGAAAAGCCCCCTCGCCGTAAGCGCAAGGTTTCCTACGCAACGTTCATCGGCGTAGGGTGAGTCGGCCCCTAAGGCGAGGCAGAGATGCGTAGCTGATGGGAAACAGGTCAATATTCCTGTACCGATCAATAGTGCGATGTGGGGACGGAGAAGGTTAGCTCAGCCAACTGTTGGAATAGTTGGTTCAAGCGTGTAGTCGTGCTCTTTAGGCAAATCCGGAGAGCTGAGATGAGGCGTGATAACGAGTCTGCTTGCAGACGAAGTGAGTGATACCCTGCTTCCAGGAAAAGCCACTAAGCTTCAGCTATTGACGACCGTACCGCAAACCGACACTGGTGCGCGAGATGAGTATTCTAAGGCGCTTGAGAGAACTCAGGAGAAGGAACTCGGCAAATTGACACCGTAACTTCGGGAGAAGGTGTACCCCAAGTAAGTGAAGTTGTACAAACGGAGCTCAAAGGGGTTGCAAAAAATTGGTGGCTGCGACTGTTTAATAAAAACACAGCACTCTGCAAACACGAAAGTGGACGTATAGGGTGTGACGCCTGCCCGGTGCTGGAAGATTAAATGATGGGGTGCAAGCTCTTGATTGAAGTCCCAGTAAACGGCGGCCGTAACTATAACGGTCCTAAGGTAGCGAAATTCCTTGTCGGGTAAGTTCCGACCTGCACGAATGGCGTAACGATGGCCACACTGTCTCCTCCTGAGACTCAGCGAAGTTGAAATGTTTGTGATGATGCAATCTCCCCGCGGAAAGACGGAAAGACCCCATGAACCTTTACTGTAGCTTTGTATTGGACTTTGAACGGATCTGTGTAGGATAGGTGGGAGGCTTTGAAGTGAGGTCGCTAGATCTCATGGAGCCGACGTTGAAATACCACCCTGGTGCGTTTGAGGTTCTAACCTGGATCCATTATCTGGATCGGGGACAGTGCATGGTAGGCAGTTTGACTGGGGCGGTCTCCTCCCAAAGCGTAACGGAGGAGTTCGAAGGTACGCTAGTTACGGTCGGACATCGTGACGATAGTGCAATGGCATAAGCGTGCTTAACTGCGAGACTGACAAGTCGAGCAGATGCGAAAGCAGGACATAGTGATCCGGTGGTTCTGTATGGAAGGGCCATCGCTCAACGGATAAAAGGTACTCTGGGGATAACAGGCTGATACCGCCCAAGAGTTCATATCGACGGCGGTGTTTGGCACCTCGATGTCGGCTCATCTCATCCTGGGGCTGTAGTCGGTCCCAAGGGTATGGCTGTTCGCCATTTAAAGAGGTACGTGAGCTGGGTTTAAAACGTCGTGAGACAGTTTGGTCCCTATCTTCCGTGGGCGCTGCAGATTTGAGGAAGCCTGCTCCTAGTACGAGAGGACCGGAGTGGACACACCTCTGGTGTACCTGTTGTCACGCCAGTGGCATCGCAGGGTAGCTAAGTGTGGAAGAGATAACCGCTGAAAGCATCTAAGCGGGAAACTCGTTTCAAGATGAGATCTGCCGGGGCCTTGAGCCCCCTGAAGGGTCGTTGTAGACCACGACGTTGATAGGCTGGGTGTGGAAGCGCAGTAATGCGTTAAGCTAACCAGTACTAATTGCCCGTGCGGCTTGACCCTATAACTTTGGGTAAGCCTGGAAAAACAAAAGACAGAACGCAAGTTCTAGTTATGCCGAAATAGCGCAATCGAAAAGCTGATTGAAGACTCTATGAATTCGTTGGATGGAGAGGAGCGTCATTAAGAAGTTAATGGCCACCGATCGATCTGACAAAAAGTTTATGCCTGATGACCATAGCAAGTTGGTACCACTCCTTCCCATCCCGAACAGGACAGTGAAACGACTTTGCGCCGATGATAGTGCGGGTTCCCGTGTGAAAGTAGGTCATCGTCAGGCTCTTAC